>NZ_JBLYZH010000017.1:0-189618 GCF_048551595.1 Rhizobium sp. CRRU65
GTGGAGGCGGTTCCTTCTTCGCCTCTTCCGGCGGCTTCGGCTCCGGTGGCTTTTCCTTGGGCTCCGGCTTCTTCTCCTCCGGCGGCGGGACGAGCTCCACCTTCACAGTCTCGTCTTCGACAGGTTTCGGCTCGATCTTCGGCAGCCCAAAGATGAGAAGAGCAATGATAGGAATGTGCGCAACAACGGACGCGACGACGCCCCAGCGGATTTCAGGCCGCTGCTTTCCCGTTTCGTGCTGCGCTTCCGCCGGCTCTACGTCTTCTTCTGTCACAGCAGCGATGTGGCCTCTAAAGCCGGCAGCATCAAGCCACAAAAGAAAAAAACCGCGTGATCGAGCAGCGATGAGGGTTATTGGTCGGCCGCTCCATCGTCGGCCACCAGATTGTGCTCCTGCCATTCATCTTGCGGAATGGCGTCACCGACGAGAAAGGCGAAGGACACGACCTTGCCGGAGCCGGCATCAAGCTCACATTTGAACTGGATGTTGTACCACTTGCGTTTGCTGCGGAAGGCGCCGCCCTTCACCTCGACGCTATTGCCACTGACCTTCTCCGCCGCCATCGCATAGGGCGCAAGCGTATCGGGCGCCATGGCCGGCTGCGCCCGGCGCACCTGCTCCAGCGCCTCGAGGTCACAGAGCTGCAGATTGCGCTCACTGCCGGCAAGACCACGCAGCGCCTCGCGGGCGCGGCGGCTGCGCGGATCGGCAAGGACCTTGTCGGAAAACAGCTGTCTTGCCTCGACGAATTCCATCGGCTTTGGCACCGGCAAAGTGATCGGTGCCACTGAAGGCATTGCCGCAGCAGGCGGATTATTTGCAACCGGCGCCGCCGGCTCGGCTTCGGGTTTTGCCGCCTCAGGCTTTGCCTGTTCCGGCGAAGGCGTCTTGGCGGGCTCGGGCATTTTCAGCGATTCCGCGGCCTGCGGGACGATCTCCACCGAGAGACCGTCATCCGGCAACGGCAACGGCGGCTCGGCCTTCGGCAACAGCAGCAGAAGGAGCAGGATCGCGATGGCATGCAGCGCGAACGACGCCGCAGCGCCCCGCTGGATCCCGTCATCCCATTTGCCCGCCGCCAGTTCCATCGGTCAGCAAGCGGCGGTCGGACGATCGATGACGATCATGAAACTGAGGAGCGCTTTCATCATGAGCTTGCCGAAAAGTCGGGCCGCAGCCTGCCGCGGAAATTGAAGCACGCCGCGACACTGCCAGCGCAGCCAATGCTCCGCAACCTTCAAGATCGACAATCGCCGTTTCCGGCTACCCGAGCGAGCCGATGAGATCCCGGTAGGCGGCCTCCGGGAATGCCTTCAGCGTCTCCGTGCGGACATTGCCGCCCATCGCCAGCGAAAGGGTAAAATGCGCCATGACGGCGTCATCTGGCGCCTCGCAGACGGCGACCATGTCGTGCCCGCCCATCGTCAGAAAGAACTGGTTGAAGGAGCCGCCGACGCTGGCGAGCAATTTCTTCGCCGCATCGAGCCGTTTTGCCGAGTCGCGCACATTGCGGATGCCCTGATCCGTCCAATTGATCAAAAGAATGTAAGTGGTCATGTCGCACCTCCCAGAGCATGATGCCGAAAAGTGTCAGCGGTTTTCGGACGACGTCATGCTCTATTTCTTTGATGTGGATCCGGATTCAGATTTTAGGCCCGTCAGGCCTGAAATCACCCGGATCTAGCGGAGGATTAGTTCACGCAGTCACACGGCGACCCTCGGTCGCGCGTTGCGATCGATGCCTTCCCCCGTGGCCGGATTATAGGCTTGTCACCATAGAGGGACAAGAAAGACACCGGGGATCATTGGTATTAATCACGAAAAGCAAAAGCCGGGCGCGAAGCCCGGCTTTTCCAATCAGAACGACGTGGCCGAAGCCTTAGCTGTCGAGGAAGCTTCTCAGCTTTCTGGAGCGGCTCGGATGCTTCAGCTTGCGCAGCGCCTTCGCCTCGATCTGGCGGATACGTTCGCGGGTGACCGAGAACTGCTGGCCGACTTCTTCGAGTGTGTGATCCGTGTTCATGCCGATGCCGAAGCGCATGCGCAGCACACGCTCTTCGCGCGGCGTCAGCGAGGCGAGAACACGGGTCGTCGTTTCGCGCAGGTTCGCCTGGATGGCGGCGTCGATCGGCAGCAGCGCGTTCTTGTCCTCGATGAAGTCGCCGAGATGCGAATCCTCTTCGTCACCAACAGGGGTTTCGAGCGAGATCGGCTCCTTGGCGATCTTCAGGACCTTGCGGACCTTTTCGAGCGGCATGGCCAGCTTTTCGGCCAGTTCTTCCGGCGTCGGCTCGCGGCCGATCTCGTGCAGCATCTGGCGCGATGTCCGGACGATCTTGTTGATCGTCTCGATCATGTGCACCGGAATGCGGATCGTGCGAGCCTGGTCGGCGATCGAACGGGTGATCGCCTGACGGATCCACCATGTCGCATAGGTCGAGAACTTGTAGCCGCGGCGGTATTCGAACTTGTCGACCGCTTTCATCAGGCCGATATTGCCTTCCTGAATGAGGTCGAGGAACTGCAGGCCGCGGTTCGTATACTTCTTGGCGATGGAGATGACCAGGCGAAGGTTCGCTTCGACCATTTCCTTCTTGGCGATGCGCGCTTCGCGCTCGCCCTTCTGCACCATATGCACGATGCGGCGGAATTCCGAGATCGAGATACCAGTCTCGGTCGCCAGATTCTGGATTTCCTGGCGGATGTCGCGGATCGTCGTGTTTTCGCCCCTGGCGAATTCCTTCCAGCCGCGGGCGGCCAGATTGCCGATCGACTTCATCCAGTTCGGATCAAGTTCGGCGCCCTGATACTGCTCCAGGAAAGAGTCGCGCTTGACGCCGTAGGATTCGGCCAGACGCAGCAGGCGGCCCTCGTTGGAAACGAGGCGCTTGTTGATGTCGTAGAGCTGCTCGACCAGGGCGTCGATGCGGTTCTGGTTCAAGGACAGAGATTTGACGGCCTTGATCAGCTCATCTTTGAGTTCCTTGTAACGGCGCTCCTGGGCGGTGGACAGCGTGCCGGAAGCCGACAGGCGCTGCTCGACCTGCTGGTCCTGCAGCTTGCGCAGCTTCTTGTAGGTCTCGGCGATCGTATCCAGTGTCTCCATCACCTGCGGGCGAAGCTCGGCTTCCATTGCCGCCAGCGAAAGGTTGGATTCGTCCTCGTCCTCTTCCTCCTCCTCGGCAGGCAGGCCTTCGCCGCCGACATCGGTGATGTCGTCGTCGCCGGAGCGGGCGCGGCGGGTCTTTTCCTTCTCTTCTGCTAACTTGCGATCGGCTTCGATCTTCTCCGGGCTCTGGAACTGCGGCGCAGCCTTGGCTTCAGGGCCGGAATAGGTCGTTTCGAGATCGATGATCTCGCGCAGCAGCGTCGTGCCTTCGTTGAGTTCGTCGCGCCAGATGATCAGCGCCTGGAAGGTCAGCGGGCTCTCACAGAGGCCCGCGATCATCGTCTCGCGGCCGGCCTCGATGCGCTTGGCAATCGCGATTTCGCCCTCGCGGGACAGAAGCTCGACCGAGCCCATCTCGCGCAGGTACATGCGAACCGGATCGTCGGTACGGTCGGTCGGTTCTTTCTTCTTGGCGGCCGCCAGCGCCGTGCCGCTCGAAGGCGCGAGTTCGCCGCCTTCGCTCTCCTCGTCGCTGCCGGCGTCATCGTCATCGCTGCTGCCGGAAGCACCGGCTTCCTCGGCTTCCTCGTCCTCGATGACGTTGATGCCCATGTCGGACAGCATCGACATCGTGTCTTCGATCTGCTCGGACGTCACTTCTTCGGACGGCAGGACTGCGTTGAGCTCGTCCATGGTCACATAGCCGCGCTTCTTGGCGGCTTTGATCATCTTCTTGACCGCGTCGTCGGAAAGATCGAGAAGAGGGCCGTCGCTTGCGCCGTCGCGTTCGACTTCCGCGTCTTCGTTCTCTTTGACCTTGGTTGCCATTTATATCGTCGCCTTCCTGACGCTATCCAATCTCGCTACGGTGAACGGGCTGTCTCAGGGCCTGACGCGCCGCACGCGCCGCCCTCGAATCACCTTTGCCCACCTAACGGGATGACATTTAAAGCCTGATTAACCACGATTACCGGCACCGGACAGCAAAGCTTTCTTGCTCTTGGATTTCCGGCCATGGTTGCGCGATCCGCCTTGACCCAGTTCACCATTCAACAAGTCGAACGGTGATTCCCACATTTTTTGTTCTCGTCAAGCTTTTCCGGAAAAAAAGCCCACAAAAATACGGAAAAAGCCTTATCCACAGGCTTTGAACCGCGGCAGCGATTGCGAACCCTTATTTAAGATGCGGCGAACAAAAGACAAGGGCAGCAAATATTTTGCCCGCCGCACCAGTCGTTTCCACCACTTTCGCAGTTGCGCCGAGGATCTGTTCTCCATTGCCTGACGGATATCGGCTAACGCGCCGCGCCGTCATACGCCTTCACCGTCAGCGCGCCGATATCGACCGCGGGAATGCAGCGCAGATTGATAGAAGCCATTGCCGCGCCGTTCGGACCCACGGCCTCGCCGAACGGTGCGATGCCGCAATTGGCGTTGCCGCAATGGCAGCTTCCTTCATAGAGCATGTCGTCTCCTCACATCCAGTCCATCACAACCTTGCCGGAATTGCCCGACCGCATCGCCTCGAAGCCGTCGCGGAAATCGTCGATGCCGATCCGGTGGGTGATGATGGGCGCGAGATCGAGGCCGCCTTGGACGAAGGCGATCATCTTGTACCAGGTCTCGAACATCTCGCGGCCGTAGATGCCCTTGAGATTGAGCATCTTGAAGATCACCTTGTTCCAGTCGATTTCGAAGCCCGCCGGCGCGATGCCGAGGATGGCGATCTTGCCGCCATTGTTCATCTTGTCGATCATGTCGCGGAAGGCAGGTGCGGCCCCCGACATTTCGAGCCCGACGTCGAAACCCTCCGTCATGCCGATCGCCTTCATCACGTCGGCGAGGTTTTCCTTCGATGCGTCGACGACGTGGTCGATGCCGAGCTTGCGCGCCAGCTCCAGCCGGTGCGGATTGATATCGGTGATGACGACCTTGCGGGCGCCGGATCGTTTGGCGACGAGCGCGCCCATGATGCCGATCGGCCCGGCGCCGGTGACGAGCACGTCCTCACCGACGAGATCGAAGGAAAGCGCGGTGTGCACGGCATTGCCGAACGGATCGAAGATCGCGGCGATCTCGTCGGAAATATCATCCGGGATCGGCACGACATTGCTTTCCGGAATGCAGACGAACTCACCGAACGAACCCGGGCGGTTGACGCCGACACCGAGCGTGTTGCGGCAGAGATGCCCCCTGCCCGCCCGGCAGTTGCGGCACTTGCCGCAGACGATATGCCCCTCGCCGGAGACCCGCTCGCCGATATGATAGCGGGTGACCGCCGAACCGATCTCGGCGATCTCGCCGGAGAATTCATGGCCAACCACCATCGGCACCGGAATGGTCTTCTGCGCCCACTGGTCCCAGTTCCAGATATGGACGTCAGTGCCGCAGATCGCCGATTTCTTCACCCGGATAAGCACGTCGTTCGGCCCGACCTCGGGCATCGGCACATTCTCCATCCAAAGCCCGACCTCGGGTTTTGCTTTGACCAGCGCCTTCATCATGTTCGACATCGACAATATCCACCCTTACTTGGCGCCCGACTTTGCTATCCCCTCTTCTCCCCAGCGGGGAGAAGGTGCCCGTAGGGCGGATGAGGGGGCGACACGGCACGCCGTCAAACTCAGATCACACCCAGTTCCCGCCCTGCCTCGGCAAAGGCCGCGATCGCCCGCTCCACATCCACTCGCGAATGCGCCGCCGACATCTGCGTGCGGATGCGGGCCTGGCCTTTCGGCACGACGGGGAAGGAAAAGCCGATCACATAGATCCCCTTCTTCAGCATCAGGCTTGCCATATCCTGGGCGAGTTTGGCATCGCCAAGCATGACGGGGATGATCGGATGGCCTTCGCCGGCGAGCGTGAAGCCGAGCTTGGTCATTTCGCTGCGGAAGAGATCGGCATTGTCCGAAAGCCGCTTGCGCAGGGTATCGCCGTCTTCGATGAGGTCGAACACCTTGAGCGAGGCGGCGGCGATAACGGGCGCCAGCGTATTCGAGAACAGATAGGGCCGCGAGCGCTGCCGCAGCCACTCCACAACCTCGGCCTTCGCCGAAGTATAACCGCCCGAGGCGCCGCCGAGCGCTTTGCCGAGCGTGCCGGTGATGATGTCGATCCGGCCCTCGACGCCGCAATATTCCGGCGACCCACGGCCGTTCTTGCCGACGAAGCCGACAGCATGGCTGTCATCGACCATGACCATCGCGCCGTATTTCTCGGCAAGATCGCAGACGCCGCCGAGATTGGCGATGATCCCGTCCATCGAGAAGACACCGTCGGTGGCGACCAACTTGAAGCGGCTGCCTTCGGCCTTCTTCAGCTCTTCTTCGAGCGCTGCCATATCGTTGTTGGCGTAGCGGAAGCGCTTGGCCTTCGAAAGCCTGACGCCGTCGATGATCGAGGCGTGGTTCAGCGCGTCGGAGATGATCGCGTCCTCTTCCGACAGCAGCGTCTCGAACAGGCCGCCATTGGCGTCGAAGCAGGATGAATAGAGGATCGTGTCTTCCATGCCGAGGAAGGAGGAGATGCGCGTCTCGAGCTGCTTATGCTCTTCCTGCGTGCCGCAGATGAAACGCACCGAGGCCATGCCATAGCCGTATCGGTCGAGCGCCTGCTTGCCGGCCTCGGCCAGTTCCTCGTTGTCGGCAAGGCCGAGATAGTTGTTGGCGCAGAAATTCAGCACCCGCTCGCCGGTGGAAATCGCGATCTCGCCCGCCTGCTTGGAGCTGATGACGCGCTCGGATTTGTAGAGACCGGCATCCTTCAGCGCCGAAATCTCGTTGCTGAGATGGGAGAGAAATTGCGAGGTCATGGACGGCCTTTCCCAGAGATTTCCCTACAGCGCCGCGCGTCTTATCAGACGCGCAAAGGACGCTGTTACACTTTTAATCTGCGCATCGTGCTTTCCAAAAATCGATTCCGATTTTCGGGCCGATGCGCTACCGCCGGGTTAGCATATTGCCGCCGGCTTGTCTTCTCAGCGCTGGACCGAGATCAGCAGGAACATCGGCCGGTCCATCTCCTCCGCCCAGTCTGGATTGTCTTGGAGCTCATCTTCGTTCGGGCTCCACTCCTCGACATGGCGAATGGCAAAACCGGCCGCGATCAAGGTGTTGAGCGTCGTGCCGAGCTTGCGATGCTGTTTGACGACACCCTTGGCGAGCCAGTCGGTGGTGCGCGGACCTTCGACGGAATAGCGGTCGAGCGGCCAGATACGCCGCCCCTCGGCATCGGTTGCCCAGGCGGGATTGGTCGGCGCCATGAAGATCGGATGTTCGATGGTGAAGACGAATTGCGATCCCGGCAAAAGCGCGCGATAGACGGTCGCGGCGAGACCGGCGAAATCCTCGATATAATGCAGCGCCAGCGAGCTATAGGCGAAATCGAAGGAGGCTTGAGCAAGCCTGAGATGCTCGAGATCGGCGATCTCGTAGGTGATCGCTGCTTCAGTCATATCTGCCCTCGCTCTGGCGATCATCTTTTCCGAGATGTCGAGCGCCAGCACGCTTGCAGCACCCTGGCTCACGGCAAAACGCGAAAACCAGCCGAAGCCGCAGCCGAGATCGACAACACGCTTGCCGGAAAGATCGGGCAGCAAGGCGCGCACCGCCGGCCATTCGGATGCTCCGTCGAGCCCGTGAACGGATCGTCTCATGCCGCTATATCCGGCGAAGAATTCCGGTCGGTCGTAGATATTCTGGGCCATCGGCGCTCCTCCTTTAGAGGCAAGCATCTACCATGCCCCCTCGCCCGATCTCAAGGATCAGACCAGTCCGCTCAGCCGTTGTCCTGCGCCAGGATGATCTCCAAAAAGGCATCGCCGTAGCGTTCGAGCTTCGCCTGCCCGACGCCTGATATGGCGAGCAATTCCTTGCGGCTGCGTGGCTTCTCCGTGGCAAAGGCGATCAGCGTCGTATCGGGAAAGACGACATAGGGCGGCACGCCGAGCGATTTCGCAATCGCCATGCGCTCGGCCCTGAGCGCCTCGAAGAGACTGCCGTCGGCGCCCGATAATCCCGATTTGCGCTCGCTGCGCTCCGCCTTCTTCGTGCGCCGTTCCGAGGCCGGCCGGTCCTTGCGGAAGAACACCTGCCGCTCGTGCTTGAAGACGGAGCGCGCCTCCGGCTCGAGCTTCAGCGCCCCGAAGGCCTCGTGGTCGACGCGGATCAATCCCATGGCGAGCAACTGGCGGAAGACCGACTGCCAGACGCGCGCTGGAATATCCTTGCCGGCGCCAAAGACCGGCATTTCGGCATGGCCGAAACGTTCGGTCTTTTCGTTGACGTTGCCGAGGAGGACATCGACGACATGGCCAGCGCCGAAACGCTCGCCGGTGCGGTAGACCGCCGCCAGCGCCTTGATCGCCGCCTCCGTGCCCTCCCAGGTCTCGACCGGCTTCAGGCAGGTGTCGCAATTGCCGCATTGTCCGGCATGCGCCTCGCCGAAATGGGCAAGGATTGCCTGGCGGCGGCAGGAGGCGGTCTCGCAGATCGCCAGCAATGCGTTGAGCTTGGCGCGCTCGACCCGCTTGATCTCGGCGGCGGCACTGCCCTCGTCGATCATCCGGCCGCGCTGGATGACGTCGGCCATGCCATAGGCCATCCAGACCTCAGACGGCAGGCCGTCGCGTCCGGCGCGGCCTGTCTCCTGATAATAGGCTTCCACCGAACCCGGCAGGTCGAGATGGGCGACATAACGCACGTTCGGTTTGTCGATGCCCATGCCGAAGGCGACGGTGGCGACCAGGCAAAGGTTCTCTTCTTTCAGGAAGGCATCCTGATTGGCGTCACGAACCGCCCTGTCCATGCCGGCATGATAGGCGCGCGCGCGGATGCCCTGCCCGTTCAGCCATTCGGCGGTATCCTCGACCTTGGCGCGCGACAGGCAATAGACGATGCCACTGTCGCCCTTGTGGCCGGACAGGAACCGCAACAGCTGTTGGCGCGGCTGGTCACGCTCGACGATCTCGTAGGCAATATTCGGTCGGTCAAAGCTGGTGGTGAAGATCCGGGCTGTATCCAAACCCAGCCGCTCGATCATGTCGTCACGCGTATGCGGATCGGCCGTCGCCGTCAGCGCCACCCTGGGCACACCGGGATATTGCTCGCCGAGCCGGCCGAGTTCGCGATATTCCGGTCGGAAATCATGGCCCCATTGCGAGACGCAATGGGCCTCGTCGATGGCAAACAGCGCGATCTTCTCGTTGGCGATCAGCTCGCGGAAACCATCGGTCAAAATGCGCTCGGGCGTCACGTAGAGAAGGTCGAGCTGGCCTGCCGAAAGCGCGCGGCGAACCTCGACGAACTCCTCGCGCGACAGCGAGGAATTAAGTGCTGCGGCGCGGATGCCGAGCTGCTTCATCGCCTCCACCTGATCGCGCATCAGCGCAATCAGCGGCGAAACGACGATGCCGACGCCGTCGCGGCAGAGTGCCGGGATCTGGAAACACAGGGATTTGCCGGCGCCCGTGGGAAAGAGCACGACCGCATCGCCGCCGGAGACCATATGCTCGACCACCTGCTGCTGCTTGCCGCGGAAGGAGGAATAGCCGTAGACTTGCTTGAGGATATCGAGCGGCGAGCGGCCGGAAGAAAACAGCGCGCCGGAAGCCGAAAAGCCCGGTTCGTTTCGTTCGGTCAGCGACATCAGTGGTTCGCCGCTCCTTTGACGCGGCCGGAAAGCACGCCGAAGCCATCGATGATGGCCTCCTGGTTCTCAAGGCGCACCCCTTCAAAATGCACTTCCTGCTGCGCGCGCATCAGTTGAACGATCGCCTCGCCGTCGCCGGCTTCGGTTGCCAGCGCGATCTCGCGCTCGAGCTCGATCTTCTGCCGGCGTAGCGCCTTCGCTCGCTTGTGGGAGGCCAGCGCCTGGCGGTATCCCTCACGCGCATCTTCCATCGCCGCCTCCTCGGTCGCGATCCACAGCCGGGCATTGCGCACCTGTTGGTCGAGGCTCTTGATGAGCGGGCCGAAGCCTTCGAATTCCAGTCTTTCGGTCAGATATTCGCGCGTCAGATGCGGGCCGGCGACGGCCGCGGCTGCTCCCAGCATCGCCGACCAGAGCCGCTGCAGCTCGCGGCTGTCATATTCAATCGCGGCTATTTCGTCATAATCGTCGATCATCAGCGAAGGGTGATTGACGACGGTCAGCGCCAGCACGCATTCGCGCAGCGCCGTATTGTTCTGGTGGCCGCGCACGGGGCCTGAGCGGGCGAGCCTTTCTGAAATGACGCTGGGGCTTTTCGGCCCTGCCTTGCCCGCATTGTCGCGGCCCGTCCGGTAATTGCCATTGCCGTTGAAGCCGCCGCGGCGATCGCCATTGTTGCGGTTCTGGAACTGCGGCTGGAAGAAGGCGTTCAGCCGATCGCGAATATCCTGCTGGTAGTGGCGACGCACATTCTCGTCTGCGATGACGGCGACCAGTTGCTTCAGCCGCGCCTCGAGCTCGGCGCGCGCCTCCGGCGTGTCGAACTTGCCGGTGTTGACCTCCCGGCTCCACAGCATCTCGGAGAGCGGCTTTGCCTGGCTCATTACCTTGTCGAAAGGCGCGCGCCCGTCATCGCGCACGAGATCGTCGGGATCCTTGCCGTCGGGCAGAAGCGCGAAGCGAACAGAACGCCCGGGCTTCAGATGCGGCAGCGCCAGTTCGGCGGCGCGATTGGCCGCGCGGATGCCGGCGCCGTCGCCGTCGAAGCAGAGCATCGGCTGCGGCACCATCTTCCACAGCAACTCGAGCTGGTTTTCGGTGAGCGCCGTGCCGAGCGGCGCGACGGCATTCTCGATGCCCGCCTGATGCAGCGCGATCACGTCCATATAGCCTTCGACGGCAATAATGGTGCCGGTCGCATTATCGTCCTGAGGGTCGCCGCGGCCCGGTCCCTGGATCGCGCGCCGCGCACGGGCGAAATTGTAAAGGACATTGCCCTTGTGGAAGAGCTCCGTCTCGTTGGAGTTCAGATATTTCGCCGGCGCGTCAGCCGACATGGCGCGGCCGCCGAAAGCGATCACCTTTTCCCGCGACGACAGGATCGGGAACATGATGCGGTCGCGGAAACGATCGTAGGAAACCGGCACGTTTTCATGGACAACCAGACCGCAGGCCTCGATCTGATCCTTGGAGACACCCTTGCCGGCGAGGAATTCCTTGAGCGCATTGCGGCTGTCGGGTGCATAGCCGAGACGGAAGGTCTCGATGGTGCGCCCCGTCAATCCGCGGTCGCGCAGATAGGCGCGCGCCCTCGCCCCATTCGACGTCTGCAGCTGATCCTGGAAAAATTGCGTCGCCATTTCCATGACGTCGATCAGCGAGCCGCGCTCTTTCTCGCGCTTCTCCATCACAGGATCGGCCAGTGGCATCGGCACGCCGGCCATATCGGCGATCTGCTGCACCGCCTCGGGGAAACTCAGGCCCTCCAGCTCGGTGAGAAAGCGGAAATGGTCGCCGGTGACGCCGCAGCCGAAGCAGTGATAGCGGCCCTTTCGGTCCTCGCAATGGAAGCTCGGCGATTTCTCGCCGTGGAACGGGCAGCAGGCCCAGTAATCGCCGCGCGACACGTTTGTCTTGCGCTTGTCCCAGCTGACGCGACGCGCAATCACGTTCGAAATCGGAACGCGGTCGCGAATATCATCGAGAAAGGTGTTGGAAAAGCGCATTTATACCTCTTGATCAGCCTTCATATAAGCTGCTTTGCCGCTCCACGCCATGAAACTTGTCATGAAAACCCGCTATTCACAGGCTATGCGGCCATCATTGCCGCCTCCGGTTATCCAATCAACAACGCGTTATCGCCCCCTGCGACAGGGTGCGACATTATTGTCCCTTCGGAGCCGGAATTCTGCCGTCAGAAAAGCTTGAGCAGGAGCGGCGACCTCTAACAGAGTTGAGAGAAAATCTTTTGGAAACAAAAGATTATCCCCTCAGATGATTGCTTCTCATCATCCCTAGCGCCACCTCCCGAGGGTCCGCTTCGACACCTCCCAAACCGCCGATTCCGGCAATTATTATTTTTTTGTAATTTGAATAAGCCGCCGCGCCGCAATAGGTTCGATCTCAACAAAGCGATCCCCGAGCGAAGCACCATCCCTACCCCCGGCGCCGCTTCGCAAGGGTGCCTTTGCAAATACCCTCCGGCTTGGGCTTCGGCCCTGCGTGCCGGTGGACGCAAAGAGCAAGAAGGCAGGAGCGCCCCCAGCTCCTGCCTTCTTAAATTTTTGGCTCTCCTGCGACAACTCTCCCTTTAAAATTAACCGCTTATCGATAAAATCGTTGACAGGCGGCGCTTGCATGAAAGATGTATGCGCCGAACTCCCTGGACCTCTCCAAATGGCTTTTACCGCGGATAATCTTGCAGCAGACGATCGCTTTCTCGCTGCCATCCTCCATTGCGCCGATCAGATGCTCGCCATCTATCGCGAGAGCCCGCGCATCGCTTCGATCTTCGCCGCGCAGCAGCGCTGGCTGATGGCCCATGCCGGCTTTGCGCTTCACTACGGTTATTCCGACGACGGGAAGAGCGGCGGCCTCTATTCCGGCCGCTTCATCGATTTTGCGGTCAGGAACAACATCGCCAGCCGCAACACGGCCGCGGCCTTCATGCAGGAAATGCTGGCCTATCGCTTCCTGCGACCGGTTCCCGGCCCCGATAAGCGCACACGCTACCTCGAGCCCACCGAAATCGCCGAGCAGCATTTCACCCGATGGCTCGTCGCCCATATGATGATCCTCGACAGCCTCGACGGCGGTGAGCGCGCCGATAAGATCACCGCCAACCCCTCGGCGATGATGGCAGCGATCCAGCCACCGATTGCGAGGGCGATCATAGGAAGTGAAGCGGTGCGTAATCCGGGCGCCACCTTCAACCTCTTCAACTGGGCAAATTCCGGCGGGCTGGTGATGGACTACCTGATCTCGCGCCTTCCCGAATTTCCAAGGACGGCGGACCGCGTCGTGCTTGGCCCTCTGTCGCTCAGGGAAATCCGCGAACAGTTCATGATCTCCAACACCCATCTGAAGCGGCTTCTGATGCAGGCAGCGACCATGGAGAGTATCGGCTGGACCGAACCCTCCCGCAAGGGCGACTTCTGGCTGTCGGCCCATTTCATCCGCGAATATTGGAATTATCAGGCGGCGAAATTCGCCATCATCGATGCCGCCGCCGAAGCGGTGCTCGGGCCTGCGGTCCGTGACGAACCGCAGGCAAGACGGGTTATCTGAGGCTTATCCGTTCAACAGTTCCTTGACGGTCGCCGATGCCTTGGCGAAATCCATCTGGCCGGCATAACGCTCCTTCAGCGCCGCCATTACCTTGCCCATGTCCTTGGCGCCCGCGGCACCGGTCTCGGCGATGATCGCCGAGACATTGGCGCGCACTTCGCCGTCCGAAAGCTGCTTCGGCATGAAATCCTGGATGACGATGATTTCGGCGCGCTCCTTGGCGGCAAGCTCCGGCCGGGAATTCTCCTCGTAGATCTTTGCCGATTCGTCACGCTGCTTCACCATTTTGGCGAGAATCTGCAGGATCTCGTCGTCGCTCGCCTGCTCCTTACCGGTGCCGCGGTTGGCGATATCGCGGTCCTTGACCGCGGCCTGAATCAGCCGGACGGTGGAAAGCCGCTCCGCATTCTTGGCCTTCATCGCCTCTTTCAGCTGGGTGGCGAGTTGATCGCGCAGCATGGTCTTCACTCCTGTTTTGATGCCGCTTCATAAACCACGCTGATGCGGCGGATCAAATAAATTGCGCGGTCAGCGCGATAAAGCGCAGGAAAACGGCCGCGATCTCGGCTACAAAGATTGACGCTAAGCGATTGCGTGGCTATTTACCGCCACCTGCACCAAAATTCGTGATCAGGCCTGAAGCGCGCGGCATTGCCGTGTCCACACGCCTGCGAAATCAAATGGCGACGAGCGCGACAACGCGCCCACCTGCCGGAAACGGGATGAAGATGACCGCGACAGCACCCTGGACAATCGAAAAGCCGACCGCCCTGCTCGTTCTTGCCGACGGCACGGTCATCGAAGGCAAGGGCATCGGCGCCACCGGCAAGGTGCCGGCCGAGGTGGTCTTCAACACGGCGCTTACCGGCTATGAGGAGATCCTGACGGACCCCTCCTATCTCGGCCAGATCGTCACCTTCACCTTCCCGCATATCGGCAATATCGGCACCAATGATGAAGACATCGAGGACCTGACGCCTGCCGCCCGCCACGGCGCCGTCGGCGTCATCTTCAAGGCCGACATCACTGAGCCCTCGAACTACCGCGCCGCCAAGCACCTCGACCAATGGTTGAAGGCTCGCGGCGTCATCGGTCTCTGCGGCATCGACACGCGCGCGCTGACCGCCTGGATCCGTGAGAACGGCGCTCCGAACGCGGTCATCGCCCACGATCCGAACGGTGTCTTCGACATCGAGACGCTGAAGGCCGAGGCTAAAGCCTGGAGCGGCCTTGAAGGTCTCGACCTCGCCAAGATCGCCTCGTCGGGCCAGTCCTCGCAATGGACCGAAACGCCGTGGGTGTGGAATGAAGGTTACGGTGAACTCAAGGCGACAGACGCGAAATACCACGTCGTCTGCCTCGATTACGGCGTCAAGCGCGGCATCCTGCGCCTGTTTGCCGGCCTCGACTGCAAAGTGACTGTCGTGCCGGCCGCAACGAGCGCCGAAGACGTGCTCGCCATGCAGCCGGACGGCATCTTCCTGTCGAACGGCCCGGGCGATCCGGCGGCAACCGGCGACTATGCCGTGCCTGTGATCAAGACACTGATCAAGACCGATATCCCGGTCTTCGGCATCTGCCTCGGCCACCAGATGCTGGGCCTGGCACTCGGCGCGAAGACCGAGAAGATGCATCAGGGCCATCACGGCGCCAACCACCCCGTCAAGGACCATACGACCGGCAAGGTCGAGATCGTCTCGATGAACCACGGCTTCGCGGTCGACTCGAAGTCGCTGCCGGATGGCGTTGAAGAGACTCATATTTCGCTTTTCGACGGCACCAATTGCGGCCTGCGCGTCCTCGGCAAGCAGGTCTTCTCCGTCCAGCACCATCCGGAAGCCTCTCCCGGTCCGCAGGACAGCCACTACCTCTTCCGCCGCTTCATCAACATGGTGCGCGAGAAGAAGGGCGAACCGGCGCTCGCCGAACGCTGATTTCTAGCGATTTCCGACCGCCAAGGTTGGCCTTTGACTTGTTGACAAACCTCACTCTTCGTCATCCTCGGCCCTGTGCCGAGGATCTGCCACATATCGACCGAAGGCAGATGCTCGGGACAAGCCCGAGCATGACGAAAGAGGAGTTGGCCGCTTTGTCAGTAGCCCAAAGGTTCGCCCAGGCGGGCCTTTTTCTTTATCCGCCTATTGACCTCAGCTTAACTTGAGGAATTACAGATCTGCCTGCAGACATCTGATGCAGGAGAAAACTGGATGAGCGGAGCTTTCTTTCGTGTAGACAAGTTCATCGTGCCGGCGGCGGCACGCGAGGAATTTCTCGTCAAAGTGATGATGACCCACAAGGTGTTGGAGGCGCAGGACGGTTTCATCGATCACAGGGTGCTGGAGCAGGTCGCCGGTCCGGGCGAATTCAATTTCGTCACGATTGCCGAATGGGAAAATACCGAAGTCGTCGAGCGCGCGCGGGCCGCCGTCGCTGCGGCCCACAGGGCCGCCAATTTCGATCCGCAGGAAATGTTTGCGCGTCTCGGCATTCACGCCGATATCGCCGGCTACAAGCCTGTCGCGGCCTGAAGGCGGAGGCGGCCGGCTCAGGCGTGGGCCAGTTCCGCCTCCCGGCGAAGGAGAAGGTAGAAGCGCGCGCAGAGCATGACGGCGGCGGCCGCCAGCCCGACGAGAAAGCCGAACCAGATGCCGATGCCACCGAAACCCAGCGGGAAGGCAAAGGCCCAGGCGAGGAAGAAGCCGATCGGCCAATAGGCGATCAACGCCATGATCATCGGCACGCGTGCGTCCTTGAGGCCACGCAGCAATCCATTGGCGATCACCTGCAGCCCGTCGACAAGCTGGAAAAGCCCGGCAACGACGATCAACGGCCCGGCATAGGCAAGTACCTCAGGCGCCTCGGGCGAGTTGACGTCGAGGAACCAGCTGCCGAGGAATTGCGGCATGGAGGCAAAGAGCACGCTGCCCACCGCCGAAATGGCGCAGGCGAGGATGAGCACGGTGATCGAAGCGCGCACCAGCCCCTGATAATCGCCCTGCCCGTGGGCGACACCGACGCGCACCGTTGCCGCCTGGCTGAGGCCGAGCGGAATCATGAATGCGATCGAGGCCCATTGCAGGGCAATGCCATGAGCCGCAAGCTCGATGGTGCCGATATAGCCCATCAGCAGCGAAGCCACCGTGAACAGGCTGACCTCGGCAAGGATGGTGACGCTGATCGGGAAACCGAGCCGGATGACCTCCAGCAGCGCGTGCCAGTCGGGTTTCCAGAACCGCACGAAGATCTCGTAGCGCCGCGTCTCTTCGCGCCGCTGCACGAAAGCCAGGATGAAGAGGAAGCCGGCCGTCTGCACGGCGACCGAAACGATCGCCGCGCCCTCGAGCCCCATCGCCGGAAAGCCGAAATGGCCGAGCACGAGGATATAGGCGAAGATCGCGTTCATCACCAGCGTGGCGATGGTGACGTTGAGGATGATGCCAGCCTTGCCGATGGCGCTGACGAGCGAGCGCATGACGTTGAAGAGCAGCGCCGGCAGCACGCCGAACTGGCCGATCATGATGTAGCCGTGGGCGAGCTTGGCCACCTCGGGCTTCTGCTGTGCGAAGAGGAGGACCTGCTCCGAATTGAAGAAGGCCGGCTGCATGATGACCCAGTATGCGATCACCACCCACAGGCCCATGCGCAGCGACCGTCGCACCGAGACGAGGTCGCCGCGGCCATAGGCCTGCGCCACCATCGGAATGACGGCGATGGCAAAGCCCGAGCCGAAGATCAGGATCGTGAACAGGAACTGCGCCGCAAGCACCATTGCCGCAAGATGCTCGGCGCCGAGGCGGCCGACGATCATCACATCGGTGGTGTTGATGCCGAGCTGGGCAAGCTGCGCGCCGATCAGCGGAATGCCGAGCGCCAGCGTGGCACGGAAATGTGCGCCCCAACGATTATCGTTTGTCGGCGCAAGCCTGCGCGCGTCGATCGGCGTGTCCATGACACCAGTCCTGTGATTGAAATATGCGTCGCCGCAGCTTGCGGCGAAATATCATCCGGGCTTAGATCAAAGCCCTGCAAAGAACTACCCCAAATGAGGCAGATGATGAAAAATTCATCATCGCATCAGCGTTTCTGATCGATCAACCGGCCGCTTCCAGCGCCTCGGCCGGCTCACGGGCCCGGACCCGCAGCAGGAACACACCGGCGGCCACCAGGATGAACAGCGCGGCGGCAAGATAGGGTGCGCCGGCAAAAGTGACAGGCGCCTCAGGCCGCGTGAAATAGGAAAACATCTGGGTGAAGATCAGCGGCCCGACAATGGTGGTGATGCTGCTGAGGCTGGTAAGCGCGCCCTGCAGCTCACCCTGCGCCGAAGGCGGCACCATGCCGGCGGCGATGCTGCGCAGCGGCGGGTCGGCGACGTTTTCGATGACGGTCGCGACGATGACGACGTAAACCACCCAGCCCTCCCAGGCGAAGGCATAGCCGGTCAATCCTGCAGCTGAAAAGCAGAGACCGAGAAGAGCGGTTTTCCACTCGCCGAGCACCGGCACGATCCGCGGCAGGACCAGCCCCATGACGAGCGCGGCGCCGATGCCATAAATGCCGAGCGACAGGCCAATCTGCCCCTCGCTCCAGCCGTAGCGATAGGTCGAGACGAACGCCCAGACCGAGGGATAGACGGCATGCGCCAGGAAGAACAGAAACATAACGAGGCTGACCCAGCCGATGCCGGGATAATGGCGCATCTGGCGCAAAGCGCCGAGCGGGTTGGCGCGTTTCCACTCGAACCGGCGGCGGTTCTTCGCCTCCAGCGTCTCCGGCAGCAGGAAGCAGGCGGCGATGAAATTGACAAGCGATAGCGCGGCCGCGCCGAGGAATGGCACACGCGGGCCGAATTCGCCGAGGACACCGCCGACGACAGGGCCGATGGTGAAACCGACGCCGAAGGCGATACCGATCAGCCCGAAATTCTTCGCCCGGTTCTCCTCCGTGCTGATATCGGCAATATAGGCTGAGCAGGTGGCGAAACTGCCGCCGCTGATGCCGGCAAGCACACGGCCGACGAACAGCATCCAGAAGCTGGTGGCGATGCCGCAGATGAAATTATCGATCGCAAAGGTTAGCACCGAAAGCAAAAGGATCGGCCGGCGGCCGAAACGGTCGGACAGGTTTCCGAGCAGCGGCGCGAACAGGAATTGCATGCCGGCATAGACCAGCATCAGCCAGCCGCCGTCGATCGCCGCATCGCTGACGCTGCCACCGGTCAGCTGCTCCAGATAGGCGGGCAGCACCGGCATGATGATGGCGATGCCGATAATGTCGAGGAAAAGGATGATGAAGACCAGGAAAAGGCCGCGGCGAACGAATTTGGGGTCAAGCATGAGGCATCTCTACAGCGGTTGGTTCTGAAAAGACGATCTCGTCGCCGAGAAAGTGACATAGCTCAGAAAAGAAACCGAAACAATCCGTGAACATTTCAAAGTTTTTGATAATGTTCAACGGGAAATTTATGGGAGGCCTCAACCGGTGGGCGCACGCTGTTGTTCCAGCTTCCGAAAATCGCCAGCCGCCCAGCGGATCGCCGGGGGATGCGTTCCCTTGCAATCGCCGCGACGGCATCCAGATCAGAAGACAAGACCGGTCATTGTGCATTTCCCCGCACAGCCTGTTCGATGCTGTCCAATTATCGCCCGAATGCGAAAGCGGTAGAACGGCGTCCGGCAACGCCACTCGGCGCGGATGCCCGATCCGGCCGCGCGGCGCAAATGAAGGAGAAGACAATGCAGACCTATCGTTTGGGAAAGACCGGACCCGATGTCTCGGCCATCGGCCTCGGCTGCATGGGCATGTCGGGCATGTACGGCCCCTCCGATCGCGCAGAAAGCATCGCGACGATCCATGCCGCGCTCGATGCCGGCATCAACCTGCTCGACACCGGCGATTTCTACGGGATGGGCCATAACGAAATGCTGATCGGCGAGGCATTGAAGGGTCGCAGGCGCGAAAACGCCGTCATCAGCGTCAAATTCGGCGGCCTGCGCGATCCCGTCGGCGGCTGGAGCGGCATCGACGCCCGCCCGGTCGCGGTGAAGAACTTCCTCAGCTATACGCTGCAGCGCCTCGGCGTCGACTATATCGACATCTACCGCCCCGCTCGCCTCGATCCGAACGTGCCGATCGAGGACACGGTCGGCGCCATCGCCGACATGGTCAAGGCAGGTTATGTCAGGCATATCGGCCTGTCGGAAGTCGGCGCCGACACGATCCGCCGCGCCGCCACTGTCGCCCCGATCGTCGACCTGCAGATCGAATATTCGCTGATCTCGCGCGGCATTGAGGAGAAGATCCTGCCGACGACACGCGAACTCGGCATTTCGATCACCGCCTACGGCGTGCTCTCGCGCGGCCTGATCAGCGGCCACTGGCAAAAGGGCCAGGGTGGGACGGCCGGCGATTTTCGCGCCTACAGCCCGCGCTTCCAGGAAGGCAATATCGAGCAGAACCTCGCTCTGGTGGAGAAGCTGCGCGAGATCGCCCAGGCAAAGAGCGTCTCGGTCGCCCAGATCGCCATCGCCTGGGTCGCCGCCAAGGGCAAGGACATCGTCCCGATCATCGGCGCCCGCCGCCGCGACCGGTTGACCGAGGCGCTCGGCTCACGCGCCATCGACCTGTCGCCAGAAGATTTCGCCATCATCGAACACGCCGTGCCGAAAGACGCGGCCGTGGGTGGGCGTTATCCCGAGCATATGCTGCAGCATATGGACAGCGAGAAGTAAGCAAGGGATGGAAGGGGCGGCGATGTGCTTTGTGCCGTGCGCGCCCCTCCTCTCTCCTCAAATTGGGCCGGAGAACGTATCGCAGGCCGACAGCTGGCCGCTGTCGAAACCGCGCTTGAACCATCTGACCCGCTGCTCCGAGGTACCGTGGTTGAAGCTTTCCGGGACGACGTAACCCTGTGACCGCTTCTGCAGCGAATCGTCACCAATCTGCTGGGCTGCGTTCAGCGCTTCCTCCAGATCGCCTGACTCAAGTAGGCCCTTCTGCTGGGTATATTTGCCCCAGATGCCGGCAAAGCAATCGGCCTGCAGCTCGACGCGCACCGACATCTTGTTGGCGTCGGCCTCGCTCATGCGCTGGCGGGCCTGGTTGAACTTCGGCAGGATGCCGAGCAGGTTCTGCACGTGATGGCCGACCTCATGAGCTACGACATAGGCCTCGGCGAAATCACCCGACGCGCCGAAGCGGTCGGAAAGCTCCTGGAAGAATTCGGTATCGAGATAGACCTTGTGGTCGCTCGGGCAGTAGAACGGGCCTGTTGCAGATGATGCGGAGCCGCAGGCCGATGCCGTCGAGCCCGAGAACAGCACGAGACGCGGCTCTTCGTAATTTTGGCCCTGCGCCTGGAAGATGCCCTTCCAGGTATCCTCGGTCTCGGCAAGGACGGTGCGCATGAATGCGGTCATCTCGTCGTTGGCGGGCGTGCGTGTTCCGCCTGACTGGCTCTGCTCGTAGCCAGGACCGCTTGTCGTGCCGCCGGTATCGAGCATCTGCAGCAGATCAATGCCCATCATCTTGAAGATGAAATAGATGACGATGAGGAAGACGATCGTGCCGATGCTGAGGCCGCCACCGGCGCGGCGAACACCGCCGCCGGAAGGAAAGTTGAAGCCGCCGCCGCGGCCGAAACCGCCGCCGGTCGGATCGCTGCGGCGATCCTCGATATTGTCGGACTGACGCCGGCCTTTCCATTCCATCTTCGCTCTCCCCGGCAATGCCTGTGCTTGCGCTCAAGGAGTTATATATCCGTCGGCCGCCGGAATTCCAGCGACTTCATCGGGCAATCAGGCGCCCGCGTCGGCGACGCAGCGCGATTGCGATGAGCATCGAGCCGATCACCGCCGCAGCAAGGACAGCCGGCCATTCCGCGCCGGTGAAGATGACCGCATGCATGATCCGGCCAGGCACGAAAGTGAACAGGCCGGCAAGGACGATGCCGCCGAAATAAAGGCCGGCGACGATGCGCTTGTGCAGACGGATATCGCCGCGGCGGGCCGCCGCGATCGCGTTCCAGCTGCCGACCAGCGTTGCGATCGACAGAAGATGGATCGGACTGAACCCGTAGAAGAGATCGAGCTCATGAATGAAAAAGCTCGATATCGCCGTCATGACCATCAGCGCCATCCAGATCCTGCCGAGCAGCCGGTGCAGCGGCGTGCCCTTGGGGCGCAGCAGGATATAGGCGCCGAGAAGTGCCGCCGGTGTAACAGCGGCGACATGGATCTGAACGGCGAACGGGGCATCGAGGAGCGGTTCGAGGGTCATCAGCGGCATCCGGTTGAATTCGATCGCTCTTTCCGCCAAGACTGCATCTGCCTCAATCCGAACCGCGCGAACGGCAGGAAAACTTCGTGATTCACCTCTTCTTGCAATCCACGCTTCGCGAATTGCAGGTCTTTCTCCACTCCCGGCGTTTCTGGGGAACCTTTGCCGCGATCGTCCTGCTCTTTGCCGTCACCGGCCCCTACGGCACGATGGAAAACATGGCCTTCGGCGAACGCCTCGCCTATTGGCTGAGCCTGCATGCCCTTGCCTGGGTGATCGCCATCCTCTGCGCGGTTGCGGCCGAAAGACTGCTGCGGGGATTGATCGTTTCCATGTTCGCCCGGATGATGGCGGGTTCGCTCATAGCCGCCCTGCCGATCGGTTTTGCCATCGGCCTCGTCGACTATGTCTTCACCGGCGAAGCGACCACGCTCGAAAGCGGCCTGCAGCGCGCGCTTTTTGCGGTGCCGCTCTGCGCCCTCTTCTGCCTTTTGACCTACATGGCGATGAGCCAGAAAATCGCCGAAGCCGCAGCGCCTCAGGAAACCAGCCCCGGCGCCTCGATCCTTGACCGGCTGAAGCCTGAGAATCGTGGCTCGCTGCTGCGCCTTTCCGTTCAGGACCACTATACCGAGGTGGTGACCAGCCGCGGGCGCGAACTGGTGCTCTTACGTTTCGCCGATGCGCTTAGGGAAACCGCCGCGACGCCGGGCCTTCGCGTCCATCGCTCGCACTGGGTGGCCGACGCCCATGTCGAAAGCTTGAAGCGCGACAATGGCAGGCTGCTGATCCTCACCCGCGACGGCAAGGCAATCCCGGTCAGCCGTAGCTATGCCGGGGAAGTGCGCCGCCGCTTCACGTAAAGAAGGCGCGCCAAGCGCTTGACAGGACTCCCGTTTACGCTCTTCCGGAAGCAGGGCGGCGGCGAAATCCGGGTGGCGGTCGTGTCTGACGGGAAATAGCCCTTCGCGCCGTGTTGGATTCCTGTCGATTCCGCGATTTATGGGGTTCCGTTTGCAAATACATTTGCCTATAAGCCGCTTCTAGCCTGAAAAGACCCAGCATGCGCGACCCGACCCGGTGATCTCCCACCCTGGCCGGTTTTCTGCGCAGCCAGAAAACGGAAGCACCCATGCCGAAGCGCCAAGACATCAAATCGATCCTTATCATCGGCGCGGGACCGATCGTCATCGGCCAGGCTTGCGAGTTCGACTATTCCGGCACCCAAGCCTGCAAGGCGCTGAAGGAGGAAGGCTACCGCGTCATCCTCGTCAACTCCAACCCGGCGACGATCATGACCGATCCGGGTCTTGCCGACGCCACCTATGTCGAGCCGATTACCCCCGAAGTCGTCGCCAAGATCATCGCCAAGGAGCGCCCGGATGCGCTGCTGCCGACCATGGGCGGCCAGACGGCGCTGAACACGGCGCTTTCGCTGAAGCGCATGGGCGTGCTCGACCGCTACAATGTCGAGATGATCGGCGCCAAGCCCGCCGCCATCGACATGGCCGAGGACCGCGCGCTGTTTCGCGAGGCGATGGCCCGTATCGGCCTCGAAACCCCGCGCTCGATGCTGGCGAACGCCACCGACATCAAGGACCTCGACCGCAAGACGCACGAGGCCGAGCGCATCAAGCTGCGCGAAAGCCTCTCCGGATCCGACCTCGACAAGGCGCTGGACGAGCTGGAAAACCAGTGGAACCTCGGCGAGAGCGACCGCAAGCAGCGTTACATGAGCCATGCCATGGCAATTGCCGCCCAGGCGATCGACCATGTCGGTCTGCCCGCCATCATCCGTCCCTCCTTCACGCTCGGCGGCACTGGCGGCGGCATCGCCTACAACCGCTCGGAATTCTTCGAGATCGTCGGCGGCGGCCTCGATGCCTCGCCGACCACCGAAGTGCTGGTCGAAGAATCGGTGCTAGGTTGGAAGGAATATGAAATGGAGGTCGTCCGCGACAAGGCGGACAACTGCATCATCATCTGCTCGATCGAGAACATCGACCCGATGGGCGTCCATACTGGCGATTCGATCACCGTCGCGCCGGCGCTGACGCTGACGGACAAGGAATACCAGATCATGCGCAACGCCTCGATCGCGGTGCTGCGCGAGATTGGGGTCGAGACCGGCGGCTCGAACGTCCAGTTCGCCGTCAATCCGAAGGACGGCCGTCTCGTCGTCATCGAAATGAACCCGCGTGTTTCGCGCTCGTCGGCGCTCGCCTCCAAGGCCACCGGTTTCCCGATCGCCAAGATCGCCGCCAAGCTGGCGATCGGCTATACGCTCGACGAACTGGATAACGACATCACCGGCGGCGCAACGCCTGCCTCCTTCGAACCGTCGATCGACTACGTCGTCACCAAGATCCCGCGTTTCGCCTTCGAGAAATTCCCCGGCGCCTCGCCGGTGCTGACGACCGCGATGAAATCGGTCGGTGAAGTCATGGCGATCGGCCGCACCTTTGCCGAATCGCTGCAGAAGGCACTGCGTGGCTTGGAAACCGGCCTGACGGGCCTCGACGAGATCGAGATCCCCGGCTTCGAAGAGGGCGAATCCAGCCAGAACGCTATCCGCGCCGCAATCGGCACACCGACGCCCGATCGCCTGCGCATGGTCGCCCAGGCGCTACGCCAGGGCATGAGCGAAGCTGAAGTCCACGAAGGCTGCAAGATCGATCCCTGGTTCATCGCTGAACTGAAGGCGATCGTCGAGATGGAGGCCCGCATCCGCGAGCACGGCCTGCCGCAGGATGCCACAAACCTGCGCATGCTGAAGGCCATGGGCTTCTCCGACGCGCGCCTGGCGACGCTGACCGGCAAGCGCCCGAAGGAAGTCGCCGAATTCCGTAACAAGCTGAATGTCCGCCCCGTCTTCAAGCGCATCGACACCTGTGCGGCCGAATTCGCCTCGCCGACCGCCTACATGTATTCGACCTATGAGACGCCTTTCGTCGGCGCCGCCCGCTCCGAGGCTGAAGTCTCCGACCGCAAGAAGGTTGTCATCCTCGGCGGTGGCCCGAACCGCATCGGCCAGGGCATCGAGTTCGATTATTGCTGCTGCCACGCTGCCTTCGCCTTGAAGGATGCGGGTTATGAAGCGATCATGATCAACTGCAACCCGGAAACCGTTTCGACCGACTACGATACCTCGGACCGCCTCTATTTCGAGCCACTGACGGCCGAGGACGTGATCGAGATCCTGCGGGCAGAACAGGAAAAGGGCGAAGTCGTCGGCGTCATCGTCCAGTTCGGCGGCCAGACGCCGCTGAAGCTTGCCGAGGCGCTGGAAAAGAACGGCATCCCGATCCTCGGTACCGCGCCTGACATGATCGACCTTGCCGAGGACCGCGACCGCTTCCAGAAGCTGTTGATGAAGCTCGACCTCAACCAGCCGAACAACGGCATCGCCTATTCGGTTGAGCAGGCCCGCATGGTCGCCACCGAAATCGGCTTCCCGCTGGTCGTGCGTCCCTCTTACGTGCTCGGCGGCCGCGCCATGCAGATCCTGCATTCGGAAGGACAATTGCAGAGCTACCTGCTCGATACCGTGCCTGAACTGGTACCTGAGGATATCAAGCAGCGCTATCCCAACGACAAGACCGGCCAGATCAACACCCTGCTCGGCAAGAACCCGCTGCTCTTCGACAGCTACCTCAGCCACGCCATCGAAGTCGATGTCGACTGCCTCTCGGACGGCACCGACGTCTATGTCGCCGGCATCATGGAGCATATCGAGGAAGCCGGCATCCATTCCGGCGACAGCGCCTGCTCGCTGCCGCCGCGCACGCTCTCCAACGAGATGCTAGACGAGCTGGAGCGCCAGGCCAAGGCGATGGCCAAAGCCCTCAATGTCGGCGGCCTGATGAACGTCCAGTTCGCCATCAAGGACGATGTCGTCTACGTGCTCGAAGTCAATCCGCGCGCCTCGCGCACCGTGCCCTTCGTCGCAAAGACCATCGGCGCGCCGATCGCCAAGATCGCCGCCCGCGTCATGGCCGGCGAGAAACTCGATGCCACCTTCGCCGCCTACGGCGAAAAGCCCGATCCGCGCAAGCTGAAGCACATCGCCGTCAAGGAAGCCGTCTTCCCCTTCGCCCGCTTCCCCGGCGTCGACACGCTGCTCGGCCCGGAAATGCGCTCGACCGGTGAAGTCATCGGCCTCGATACCGATTTTGCGCTGGCCTTCGCCAAGTCGCAGCTCGGCGCCGGCGTCGAGCTGCCGCGTGACGGGACGGTCTTTGTCTCCGTCCGCGACGCGGACAAGCCGCGCGTGCTGCCGGCGATCCACATCCTCGTCGAGCAGGGCTTCAAAGTGCTGGCAACCGGCGGCACCGCCCGCTTCCTCGGCGAAAACGGCATCACCGCCACGAAGATCAACAAGGTGCTCGAAGGCCGTCCGCACATCGAGGACGCAATCCGCAACCGCCAGGTCCAGCTCGTCATCAACACCACCGATGGCAACAAGGCGATCTCGGACTCCAAGTCGTTGCGCCGTGCGACGCTGATGCAGAAGGTGCCTTACTACACGACGATGGCAGGCGCCGAGGCCGCCGCCCAGGCGATCAAGGCGCTGAAAGCCGGCAATCTGGAAGTGCGGCCGTTGCAGAGCTACTTCGCCTGAGATACGGAACGCCATCGCTAGATCAGCGATGGCACCTGCCTTGCCATTGGGCATCGCCGGAGGCTTCTGAATCAGTTTATGCAACTGCCAGCATAAGGCGCTGAACTGTCAGCATATCTTCGCGAAATCGTGCCAGTTCCTCCGCTTTCAGCCGCTCGTCGGGAATACGCAGCAGATAGGATGGATGCACCGTTACGAAGAGCGTTCGCCTCTCGTCGATCGCGATCGCTTTCCCCCTGACGTCCTGCAGCCGCTGTTTCGTGTCGGTCAGCGCCGAAAGCGCCGTCGCCCCCATCGCAACCACCAGCTTCGGCTTGATCAGCGCCATCTCCAGATTGAGCCACCAGCGGCAGTGCTTCACCTCACCCATATTGGGCTTCTGATGGATGCGACGTTTGCCGCGCGGCTCATATTTGAAATGCTTGACGGCATTAGTGACGTAAAGCGTTGAGCGGTCGATGCCCGCTTCACTGATCACTTGATCGAGAAGCCTGCCGGCGGGACCGACGAAGGGGCGCCCTGATATATCCTCCTGGTCGCCCGGCTGTTCGCCGACGAACATCACCTCGGCATCGCGCGGCCCCTCCCCGAATACGGTTTGCGTCGCCTTCGCATGAAGCGGACAGCGGGTGCAGGCGGCAGCTTCCGCGCCCAGTGCTTCCAGCGTGCCCGCCGGCGCTTCGGGTTCAGCTGGAATGCTGCGCGCGGCTTCCTGCAGGCGATCGTGAAAGGGCAACGATTGGGTCGCCTCCCGGGCGGCCATGGCCCGCACCTTGCTCTCCGCCGATGCAATCAGCCCAGGGATGAGATCGGCTTCCGGCAGGTTCTTCCAGTATTTTTTCGGCATCTCCGCCTGCATCGCCTTCAACTTCAACCGCGCCGGATTGAAAATGCTGGCGTAGTAAGTGCGCCAGAGGTCATCGGTAGCATCTGTGAGATTGGGTTTTTCACACGGTTCGTCGCTCATCGTCAGCCGCTCGCCGTCCCACGCGGCCGATCCCTTGGGCGTCGCGATCAGCCAGTCCATGTCGGTGAAGCGCCGTTGGAAGAAGGGCGCTGTGCGCCTGACGATATGGTGATCCGGCTCGAACCAGGCGAGGAATTTTCGACGGCCCGCCGACACCGCACCAACCTCCTTGAAGCGGACGAAGGCCGTCATCTTGTGCGCGTCGCGTCGAACGTTTTTCGCCATCAGCCTGGCGCGGGCGACGTCCTCGTCGGAGGCCACTTCAAGCAGTTGCCGGTCCAGCTGCAGCCGCCAGAGCAGCCGGTAAAGCAGGGAAAAGCGCGCCAGGTCGGAATGGCAGAGAACTGTCTCCGCGAGCTCGATGAAGGCGGGCGGCACCGTCATCGGCTTGCGTGCTGCGGCAGACGGAGGCGGCATGGCGTCGTGTTGAAACGCAAAACCCGGCTCAGCGCGTTTTTCGCGCCACTCGATCTCTTCCGGCAGGATGCCGGCAGCCGCGAAAGCGCGCGCGGCGTCACGCCATTCGGCAAGCTCCCCGCGTCCTGAAAGCACGACCCGGCGCATCACAGCAACGACAATTGTTCGGGTTTCGGTTCGAACATGGCGCGAAGGTCGGGGCGCTCGATCAATCGGCGCGGCGACCAGCCTTCCGCCGATATGAAGGATTGGACTTTCTTGATCGAAATGCCGAGCCGCGAAAGATCGTCCAACCGAAGGCGGCGAAAACGACGGGCCGAAACGATCGCTTTGACTGTCTTGGTGCCGAGGCCGGGCACACGCAGCAACCGTTCACGCTCGGCCTTGTTGATATCGACGGGGAACTCGGCCCGGTTGGCGAGCGCCCAGGCAAGTTTGGGGTCGAGGGTGAGATCGAGCATGCCATCCGCCTGGTTCGCGGTGATCTCGTCGATGCCGAAACCGTAGAATCGATAGAGCCAGTCAGCCTGGTAGAGCCGGTGTTCCCGCATCAGCGGCGGCTTGATCAGCGGCAGGTTTTTCGACGAGTCCGGGATCGGGCTGAAGGCGGAATAGTAGACGCGCCTCAGCCCGTAGCTGCTGTAAAGCCGGCCACTGGTCGCAAGGATCGTCGCATCGTTCGCGCCATCGGCGCCGACGATCATCTGTGTGCTCTGGCCGGCCGGCACGAAACGCTGACGCTTCTTCGTCTGCAGCGTCGGTTCGCCGGCGGCCTCGATCTTCAGCCTAAGATCCCCCATCGATCGCCGGATATTGGCAGGCTTCTTTTCCGGCGCGAAACGGGTGATGCCGTGATCGGTCGGCAGCTCGATATTGAGCGACAGCCTGTCGGCATGAAGCCCCGCTTCCTCGATCAGACGCGGCGATGCTTCAGGGATCGACTTCAGATGGATATAGCCGCGGAAGTTATGCGTCACACGCAGTTCGCGGACGATGCGAACCATCTCTTCCATTGTGTAATCGGACGAACGAATGATGCCGGAAGAAAGGAACAGGCCCTCGATATAGTTGCGGCGATAGAATTCCAGCGTCAGCCAGATGACCTCCTCGGGCGTAAAGCGCGCCCGTTCGACATTGCTCGACGAGCGATTGACGCAATAGGCGCAGTCGTAGATGCAGAAATTGGTCAGCAGTATTTTCAAAAGCGAAATGCACCGCCCGTCCGGGGCATAGGCATGACAGATGCCGGATCCCTCGGTCGAACCGAGCCCGCCACTTGCGCGGGAATCACGTTTCACCGTGCCGCTGGAAGCGCAGGAAGCGTCATATTTCGCGGCATCGGAAAGGATGGCCAAGCGTTCTGTTAGCGACTTCTTCATTAGTATGTTCACTATATGTTCCTGCGCCTGAAGTCAATCGGAGCGATCCGATTTCTGCCCATTTTCAAGCTGCATCACCGGCTGTTGGAGCAGGCCGCGTTTCTTTCATGCGAATTTTCTGGAAATCGGGCTTGGCGATCTGCTATAAGCGTCCGACTAAGATTGTGGCACGGTTCCGAAGCTCCCCTTCGGGACCTGTTTTCTTTTGTGTTCGCCGCTGATTATGCGGATACAAGGATTGAAGGACAGAAAAATGGTTGAAAAGGTACCGATGACACCGGGCGGTTTCGTCAAGCTGCAGGAAGAGCTGCGCTGGCGTCAGCAGGAGGAGCGTCCCCGAATCATCGAGGCGATCGCCGAAGCCCGTGCCCATGGCGACCTTTCCGAAAACGCCGAATACCACGCCGCCAAGGAAGCCCAGAGCCATAATGAAGGCCGCATCAGTGAGCTGGAAGACTTGACGGCGCGCGCCGAGGTCATCGACCTCACCAAGATGTCGGGCGACAAGATCAAGTTCGGCGCCAAGGTGAAGCTCATCGACGAGGACACCGACGAAGAAAAGACCTATCAGATCGTCGGCGACCAGGAAGCCGACGTCAAGGCCGGCCGCATCTCCATCTCCTCGCCGATCGCCCGCGCGCTGATCGGAAAGGAAGTCGGCGATTCCATCGAGGTCAATGCGCCGGGTGGCTCCAAGGCCTACGAAATCCTCCAGGTTTCCTGGGGCTGATCGCCCGCCAGCCGCGAGACCCCTCCCTTGCCTGACATCCGTGACGTCGAGATCATTGCGCCCAATTTCAAGCGCCGGCTCTCCGGCGTCACGTCAACTATCGTTCAGCTCATCCCATGCCAGATCCGGCTCGGTATCAAGATCGCGACACTCGGCCCCGGCCTGCCGGACGGCCTGCCGAAACTTAAGGGACGGCAGCTCCTCGGCCTCTGGCGCCCACCGGCGCGCCGGCGCCAGCGTGTCTGGCACGCTCGCCGCAACAACGAGATGGCTGTCGGCATCCTGCTGCGCCATCTGTTGCGCATGCCGCTGAAGCTCCTCTTCACCTCGGCCGCGCAACGCCGGCACACCGCCTATACGAAATGGCTGATCCGTCGCATGGACGCTGTCATCGCGACCAGCGATCGATCCGGCTCGTTCCTCGAGGTGCCGCACACGGTGATCCAGCACGGAGTCGACCTTGCCCTGTTCCATCCGCCGGAAACTGCAGAGGACGGCATCGCCGCCACCGGCCTGCCCGGCCGCCATCTCGTCGGCTGCTTCGGCCGTGTGCGCCATCAGAAAGGCACCGATCTTTTCGTCAGGGCGATGATCGATCTGCTGCCGCAGCATACTGAGTGGACGGCGATCGTCTCCGGCCGGGTGACGGCCGAACACACAGCATTTGGCGACAAACTTAAGGCGGATGTCGCGGCCGCCGGGCTCAGCGACCGTATCCTCTTCCTCGGCGAAGTGCCTGACATCAAGGTCTGGTATCGCCGCCTGACGCTTTACGTCGCCCCTTCTCGCAACGAGGGTTTCGGCCTGACGCCGCTCGAAGCGATGGCCTCGCGCACCGCGGTGGTGGCATCGGACGCCGGCGCCTATGCCGAACTCATCGTCACGGGCGAGACGGGCTCGGTCGTCGCCGCCGGCGATGGCGAGGCGCTGACGCGGGCAATCGCACCCTATATCGCCGATCCCGCGCTGGCGATCGGCCATGGCGAGAATGCGCTGCGGCATGTCAGAGCGAATTTCGCGCTGGAGAAAGAAGCGAGCGCGATCGGCGCCATTTACAACAGCCTTCTCGGCGACAATCGCAGCTGAGGTAGAAAAGAGAAACGGCCCGTTGGATGACGGGCCGTTGCAAGAATTTTAGGACTGCGGACAGTTCGGTCAGTTATTCAGCCGGCTGAAGCCCGGCAGCGGGAGCACTCTCGCCAGTCTGGCCGCCCAGCGCCGCAGCAAGCTGCGCCGTATCCAGCTCATTTTCCCAACGTGCCACGACGATCGTCGCCACGGCATTGCCGACGAGGTTGGTCAGCGCCCGGCATTCCGACATGAATCGGTCGATGCCGAGGATGAGCGCCATGCCGGCGACCGGCACGGAGGGAACGACGGAGAGCGTCGCGGCAAGCGTGATGAAGCCGGCGCCGGTGATGCCTGCGGCACCCTTGGAGCTCAGCATCGCCACCAAGAGCAGCAGGATCTGGTCACCCCAGGAGAGATGGATGCCGGTTGCCTGGGCAATGAACAGGGCCGCCAGCGTCATGTAGATGTTGGTGCCGTCGAGGTTAAAGGAATAGCCTGTCGGAATGACGAGGCCGACGACCGAGCGCTTGCAGCCGGCCTTTTCCATCTTGTTCATCAGCCCCGGAAGGGCGGCCTCCGAAGACGAGGTGCCGAGGACCAGCAACAGTTCTTCCTTGATGTAGCGCAGCAGCGCCACGATCGAGAAGCCGTTGTAGCGGGCGACAGCACCGAGAACAACGAGGACGAAGAGCAGAGATGTGAGGTAGAAGGTGCCGATCAGCATGGCGAGGTTGGCAATCGATCCGACGCCGTACTTGCCGATGGTGAATGCCATGGCGCCGAAGGCACCGATCGGGGCAGCCTTCATCAGGATGGCGACGAGCTTGAACACGGGCGCCGTCAGGGCATTGAGGAAATTGACGACCGGTTCGCTCTTTTCGCCGACCATGGCGAGCGCGATGCCGAAGAGCACCGAGAAGAACAGCACCTGCAGAATATCGCCATCGGCAAAGGCGCCGACGATCGTCGTCGGGATGATGTTGGTCAGGAAACCGACGATGCTCTGCTCATGCGCCTTTGCAGCGTAGCCGGCGACGGCGGCCGGATCCAGCGAGGCAGGATCGATGTTCATGCCGGCGCCGGGCTGGACGACATTGGCGACGATCAGGCCAATGATGAGCGCCAATGTCGAGAATGTCAGGAAGTAGAGCATCGCCTTACCGGCGACGCGGCCGACCTTCTGCAGGTCGCTCATGCCGGCAATGCCGGTCGCAACCGTCAGGAAGATGACGGGGGCGATGATCATCTTGACGAGCTTGATAAAGGCATCGCCGAGCGGCTTCAGCTGGGTGCCGAATTCAGGATAGAAATGGCCGAGAAGGATACCCGCGGCGATAGCCGCGAGAACCTGAACGTAAAGATGGCTATAAAAGGGCTTCTTGCCCTTGCTGTCTGCGACTGCATCGAGTGGTGCTGCGATCATGATGTCCTCCTAATGGCTCGTCCGGAACACACTCCGGCCTCCCGAGCCGTTCGCTTCAAGTCCAACAGCTCAGCCGTTGTTGCCACCTCCTTCGCAATCGGCGTGCCAGTTTTACGCCACCACCCAACATGTTGAATTTATTAAGGAAAAATTTACAGGACTGCTGATAACTAATTAAGAAATGCGGAAATCCGCACAAATCCATTTGCGTTTCGTGCAGAAAAATGCACAGATCCGCCATGTCCGTGTCGCAGAAATTGTGGCCTTCCCTACCCGTGCAACACCGCATCCGCCGGATGTGGTGGGCCTATGCCGCGCTCGCCCTCGTCGCTGTCGTCGCAAGCCTGTGGACCAGCGGCGAGATCGGCCGGCACCGGGCGGAGGCTGCCCTCGAGGAACAGGCCCGCATGGATGCGAGGCTGAATGCGGCGTTGCTGCGCACGGTTCTTGAAAAATACCGGGCGCTTCCCTTCGTGCTGTCGCAAGATACCGCAATCGCCGCGGCACTGGCAGGTAGCGATGTCGGCACGTTCGACCGACTCAGTCAGAAGCTGGAAATGCTGGCAGCGGGCACCAAGGCCGCCGTCATCTATGTCATCGACAAGGACGGCATGGCGGTTTCGGCCAGCAACTGGCGCGAACCGACGAGCTTCGTCGGCAATGACTACCGCTTCCGGGAGTATTTTCAGGGGGCCGTCGAACGAGGACAGGCCGAGCACTTTGCGCTCGGCACGGTCAGCAAGAAACCGGGTCTCTATATCTCCCAGCGGATTTCGGGCAGCAACGGCTTGCTGGGTGTCGTTGTAGTCAAGGTCGAATTCGACGATGTCGAGGCGGATTGGAACGCCTCGGGGACCCCGTCCTACGTCGTTGACGAGCGCGGCATTGTCCTCATAACCAGTCTTCCGTCATGGCGGTTCATGACGATCGGCCGGATCGCCGAAGACCGGCTGACAGCGATCCGCGAAAGCCTTCAATTCGGCGCTGCGCCGCTTCAGCCTCTACCGCTCGACCCCATCAGGAACCTCGGCGACAGCCTTGATGTCGTTGAGATCGTCATGCCCGGCGATGCAGGGAAAACCAGGTTTCTCGATGTCGGGATGCCGGTTCCCGCAACTGGATGGCAGTTACAGCATCTCGTGGCGCTCGGGCCATCCGTCGATGCGGGAATTCGCGAATCCCGCATGCTGGCATTGCTCATACTCCTGCCCCTGCTGGCCGGAGCAGCCTTCCTGTTGCGCCGCCGCCATGCGATCACCCTGCGGATCTCTCGAGAACAGCAAGCGCGGGAGGAACTGGAACGGCGTGTGAGCGAGCGCACACTGGATCTCAGCCAGGCGCGGGATCGGCTGCAGGCTGAAATCATCGGCCACAAGAGCACGGAGCAGAAATTGCAGGCGGTGCAACAGGATCTGGTGCAGGCCAACCGGTTGGCCATCCTGGGTCAGGTGGCCGCCGGCGTTGCCCATGAGATCAACCAGCCGGTGGCGACCATCCGTGCCTATGCCGATAATGCCCGCACCTTCCTCGATCGCGGCCAGACGGCTCCTGCCGGCGAAAATCTCGAAAGCATCGCGGCGCTCACGGAGCGCATAGGTTCGATCACCGAGGAGCTGAAGACCTTTGCCCGCAAAGGCCGGGGCAGCGCCGAACCAACCGGATTGAAGGACGTCATCGAGGGGGCGGTGATGTTGTTGCGCAGCCGGTTTGCCGGCCGCATGGATACGCTCGACATCGACCTGCCGCCCGACGAACTGCAGGTGATGGGAAACCGGATCCGCCTCGAGCAGGTGCTCATCAACCTGCTTCAGAATGCCCTGGAGGCGGTGGCACCGAAGGCCGGAGAGGGTCGCGTCGAGATCAGAACATCAACCGATGCGGGGATGGTAACGGTGACGGTCGCCGACAACGGCCCCGGCATTCCGCCTGATATTCGCAAAGGCTTGTTCACGCCGTTCAATACCTCGAAGGAAAGCGGTCTCGGCCTCGGCTTGGTGATCTCCAAGGATATCGTCGGCGACTACGGCGGCCGGATGGAGGTTGCAAGCGACAGCGGCGGAACCCGGTTCATCGTTCAGCTGAGGAAGGCTTGAGGTCATGGACGCACTGATGCCCGTTGCGCTGATCGACGACGACAAGGACCTTCGCCGCGCCACCGCCCAGACGCTCGAACTCGCCGGATTTTCCGTTTCCGCCTATGACGGTGCGAAAGCTGCGCTGGCGGACCTGCCGGCGGACTTTGCCGGCCCCGTCGTCACCGATATCCGCATGCCGGAGATCGACGGACTGCAGCTCTTCGCCACGCTGCAGGGCATGGATGTCGACCTGCCGGTGATATTGATGACCGGCCACGGCGATATTCCCATGGCAGTTCAGGCGATCCAGGACGGCGCCTATGATTTCATCGCCAAGCCCTTCGCAGCCGATCGGCTCGTGCAGAGCGTGCGTCGCGCAAGCGAGAAGCGGCGGCTTGTTCTGGAAAACCGCATGCTGCGGAAGGCAGCCGAAGATGCGCAGGAGAATTTGCCCCTGATCGGCCAGACGCCTGTCATGGAAAACCTCAGAAACATTCTTCGCCACATCGCCGATACCGATGTGGACGTGCTCGTCGCCGGCGAAACGGGCAGTGGCAAGGAAGTGGTTGCCCAGCTCCTGCATCAGTGGAGCCACCGCCGGAAGGGCAATTTCGTGGCGCTGAACTGTGGCGCCCTGCCCGAAACCGTCATCGAAAGCGAACTGTTCGGCCACGAGGCCGGCGCCTTCACCGGTGCCCAGAAGCGCCGCACGGGACGCATCGAACATGCAAGCGGCGGCACGCTGTTCCTCGACGAAATCGAAAGCATGCCGGCTGCCACGCAGGTCAAGATGCTGAGGGTGCTGGAGATGCGCGAGATCACGCCGCTCGGCACCAATGAGGTGCGTCCTGTCGACCTTCGCGTCGTCGCGGCTGCCAAGATCGATCTCGGGGATCCCTCGGTGCGCGGCGATTTTCGCGAGGATCTCTATTACAGGCTGAATGTCGTGACGATCTCCATTCCGCCGCTGAGAGAACGCCGCGACGATATTCCGCTGCTGTTTTCCCACTTCGCCGCTCGCGCCGCGGAGCGCTTCCGTCGCGATGCCCCGCCGCTTTCACCTGATGTGCGGCGGCATCTCGCCTCGCACACATGGCCGGGCAATGTCCGCGAGCTCTCACATTATGCCGAGCGCGTGGTGCTTGGCGTAGAAGGCGGAGGAGCGGCAGCGGCCCCTCCGCAGCCGACAGGCGAGACACTTCCGGAACGGCTGGAACGCTACGAGGCGGAAATCATTCGCGACGCGCTGTCGGCCAACGACGGCGACGTCCGCCGCACCATCGAGGCGCTCGGCATTCCGAGAAAGACGTTTTACGACAAGCTCCAGCGCCACGGCATCAATCGGGGCGGCTATATTTCGCGCAAGTAGTTGGCGATGACGTTTACTCTGTCGAAGTGGTCTTAGACTTCTACCAGTCCCAGCTTCTTCACCTGCCTGATCGTCAGCATGGTGCGCACGGTATCGACATGTTCGTTCGCCGTCAGCACCTCGATGACGAAATCCTGAAAGCGGGTAAGGTTCTCCGCCACGCAATGCAACAGGAAATCGCTGTCGCCGGAGACCATCCAGGCCTGCCGCACCAGCGGCCATTCGGTGGTGGCGGCGGCGAAGGCCTTGAGATTGCCTTCCGACTGGTGCTTGAGGCCGACCATACAAAAAGCGACGAGGTCGAAGCCGAGCTTCGGGCTGTTCAGCATCGCGTGGTAGCCCTCGATAATGCCGGCTTCCTCGAGCTTGCGCACCCGGCGCAGGCAAGGCGGCGCCGAGATGCCGACGCGATCGGCAAGCTCCACATTGGTCATGCGGCCATCGGCCTGCAGCTCCCGGAGGATCTTTATATCGATGACGTCGAGTTCCGCGCGACCCACATCATTGCCTTTCTTTAATTCTCCGCGGGGAGCTTCTATATAAAGCCGCGGAATACGCAAGAAAGTTTCACGCCGATGACGGATTCTTGCATATCCGGGCGATTTGCCTTGTTGGTAACGCAAGGCTGCCCTTGAATAAAAGCATTGGACGTTCATAAATGGCGCAGGGACGCGAAACGGCCGCAATCGCTACTTAGCCGCCGCCCTTCTGCCAGTCGAAAGGAAATGACATGCCTGCCCGCCACACCAAGGTGCTCATCATCGGTTCCGGACCTGCAGGCTATACTGCCGCGGTCTATGCCGCGCGCGCCATGCTGAAACCGGTTTTGATCGCCGGTCTCGAACAGGGCGGCCAGTTGATGATCACCACCGATGTCGAGAACTATCCGGGCTTTGCCGATCCGATCCAGGGTCCCTGGTTGATGGAACAGATGCTGCAGCAGGCAAAACATGTCGGCGCCGAGATCGTCAACGATCTCGTGACCGAAGTCGACATGAATCAGCGTCCTTTCGTCGCCCGCACCGACAGCGGCCAGGTCTGGACCACCGATACGCTGATCATCGCCACCGGCGCCAAGGCCAAGTGGCTCGGCATCGAGAGCGAGCAGCATTTCCAGGGCTTCGGCGTTTCGGCCTGCGCCACTTGCGACGGCTTCTTCTATCGCAACAAGGATGTGATCGTGGTTGGCGGCGGCAACAGCGCCGTCGAAGAGGCGCTCTATCTCTCCAACATCGCCAAGTCGGTCACATTAGTGCACCGCCGCGACTTCTTCCGAGCCGAGAAGATCCTGCAGGAGCGCCTGTTCTCCAAGGACAATGTCAAGGTTCTGTGGAATACCGAAGTGGCCGAAATAACAGGAACGCCGGCCAAGCCGCCGATGCCGCAATCCGTATCCGGCGCGCGCCTGCGCGACGTCAGAACCGGCACGATCACCGACATGGTGATCGATGGCGTCTTCGTCGCCATCGGCCATGCGCCGGCAACCGAGCTCTTCAAAGACAAGCTGAAGCTGAAGGACAATGGTTATCTCTGGACCGCGCCGGATTCGACTGCAACCAGCCTGGACGGTGTCTATGCCGCGGGCGACGTGACGGATGATACGTTCCGCCAGGCGATCACTGCCGCCGGCCTGGGGTGCATGGCAGCGCTTGAAGCCGAGCGATATCTGACGGGCCACATGCCCGTCGCCGTGGCCGCGGAGTAAGATCGGCATGAGGGGTGGGGGAATGCCATTGGATTGGGACAAGCTGCGTATTTTTCACGCAGCTGCCGAGGCGGGTTCGTTCACGCATGCGGCGGATAAACTGCATCTGTCCCAATCCGCCATCAGCCGCCAGGTCAGCGCGCTGGAGCACGATGTCGGCACCAAGCTGTTTCACCGCCATGCGCGCGGCCTGATTCTGACGGAACAGGGCGAGTTGCTCTACCGCACCGCCCATGACGTGCTGCTGAAGCTCGAAACCGTAAAGATGCAGCTTACCGAAACGACGGAAACCCCGTCTGGCAAACTGCGCGTCACCACGACGGTTGGTCTCGGCCAGGGCTGGCTGACCGACAAGATCCAGGAATTCCTGCAGCTTTATCCCGATGTGCAGATCCAGCTGATCCTCGACAATGAGGAAGTGGATGTGAACATGCGTCATGCCGACTGCGCGATCCGCCTGCGCCAGCCGCAGCAATCCGACCTCATCCAGCGCAAGCTCTTCACCGTGCACATGCATGTCTATGCGGCCCCGTCCTACATCAACCGCCACGGCGAGCCGCAGAAGGTCGAGGATCTCGACAATCACCGCATCATCACTTTCGGTGAGCCGGCGCCGAGTTACCTGCTCGATGTCAACTGGCTTGAGGTCGCCGGCCGCTCGTCCGACAACAAGCGTATTCCGCATCTGCAGATCAACAGCCAGACCTCGATCAAGCGCGCCGCCCTGCTCGGCATCGGCGTCGCCTGCCTGCCGGATTACATCGTCGGCCGCGACCCCGGCCTGATTCAGCTGGCGATCAATGCCGACGTACCCTCCTTCGACACCTATTTCTGCTATCCCGACGAGATCAAGAACGCCGCCAAGCTGAAAGCCTTCCGCGATTTTATCGTCAGCAAGGCCAGAAACTGGAACTTTTAAGCCTGGTTTTATTGATGAATTGCCGACTATGCAGAACACGCATGACTGGCATGCACAAATGAGGGTTGCCGTTTGCCCATTAAACCACCATATCGCACATAGCTGATGCACATGGTGGCTTTTCCTCCCAGTTCCACCGCATTAGCTGTTCCCCTCTGGAGGTTTTTGACCTTCACACTTATAAGGGCCCTGGTTTTCCAGTGGCCCTCTTTTTTTGCCCTTGCTCCCTCGATAAATGCCGCACCGCAAAAAAATTGTGCGACGCATAGCAGACATGCACAAAAAAGCATTGAAACCTGCTCAAGGAAGCACCATATCTCTCTCAGCTGATGCATCTTGTGGTTTCTCTCCCAGTACCACCGCATTAGCTGTTCCCCTCTGGAGGTTTTTGACCTTCACAATTACAAGGGCCCTGGTTTTCCGGTGGCCCTCTTTTTTTGCCTAAAATTTGCGCACTCACTAAACACCGCAGCCTCACGCCTCCGTGATTTGCATATCGAAGGCTGACGATCGATATATCGGTCAGACACGATTTATAGTTCGGCGAACGACGATGGACAAAGACGAAATTATTAAGGCGCTCGCCCATCCCGCCCGGATGGACATTCTCAACTGGCTGAAAAATCCCGAGGAGCATTTCCCCTCGCAGGAGCATCCTTTCGAAATGGGCGTCTGCGCCAGCCAGTTCGAGCGCTGCGGCCTGTCGCAGTCGACTGTCTCGGCCCATCTCGGCACGCTGCATCGCGCCGGCCTCGTCACCACCAAACGCGTCGGCCAGTGGATCTTTTACAGGCGCAACGAGGAAACCATCGCCGCCTTCCTCAAGCAACTGACGCAGGATCTTTAGAATGCCCCTCGCCCTCCTCGTTCTTGCCTTGAGCTCATTTGCGATAGGCACCACTGAATTCGTCATCATGGGTCTGTTGCCGGAGGTCGCCGCCGATCTCTCGGTCAGCATCCCGCAGGCCGGATGGCTGGTGACCGGTTATGCCCTGGCGGTCGCGATCGGCGCCCCTGTGATGGCGATTTCGACCGCGAAGTTGAAGCGCCGTACCGCCCTGATTGCGCTGATGGCCTTCTTCATCGCCGGCAACCTGCTGTGCGCTCTGGCGAGCGACTACTGGGTGCTGATGATCGCCCGTGTCGTGACAGCACTCTGCCACGGCGCCTTCTTCGGCATCGGCTCGGTGGTCGCCGCCGGCCTCGTCGCCGAAGACCGCAAGGCCCGAGCCGTCGCGCTGATGTTCACTGGCCTGACGCTCGCCAACGTTCTCGGCGTGCCGCTCGGCACCGCGATCGGTCAGGCCTATGGCTGGCGCGCCACCTTCGGCGTCGTCACCGTCATCGGTATCTTCACCATATCAGGCCTGATCGCCATCCTGCCCAGGGACAAGCAGCAAGAAAACGGCAGCATCCTGCGCGAGATTGCGGCACTCAGGAATGGCGGTCTGTGGCTAGCACTCTCCACCACCGTCTTCTTCGCCGCCTCTATGTTCACCCTCTTCACCTATATCGCGCCGCTGCTGCGCGACGTCACCGGCGTTTCGCCGGAAGGCGTCACCTGGACGCTGTTCCTGATCGGCCTCGGGCTGACCATCGGCAACCTCGTCGGCGGCAAGCTTGCCGATTGGCGGCTCGGCGCGACGCTAGCCGGGGTCTTTGCCGCGATCGCCATCACTTCGATCGCCTTCAGCTATACGAGCCGCTTCTTCATCCCGGCTGAAATCACCCTCTTCCTCTGGGCGATGGCAAGCTTTGCCGCCGTACCGGCGCTGCAAGTCGGCGTCGTCGGCTTCGGCAAGGACGCCCCGAACCTCGTCTCGACGATCAACATCGGCGCCTTCAACACCGGCAATGCGCTCGGCGCATGGGTGGGTGGCTTGGTCATCGACGCCGGCTTCGATCTGACCCGCGTTCCGCTCGCCGCGGCCTTGATGGCCCTGATCGGCCTCGGGGCGACGGCGCTCACCTATCTCTCCGCCAGGGGCCGGGCTGCCCTCGCCCCTGCCGAGTGATCCTCCCGCAAAAGAAAGGACCATCATGGCCAAGCTTTTCGAACCCACGAAAGTCGGCGACATATCCGTCAAGAACCGCATCGTCATGGCGCCACTCACCCGTAACCGCTCGCCGGGCGCAATCCCCAGCGACCTCAACGTCGAATATTACCGCCAGCGCGCCACATCAGGCCTGATCATCACCGAAGCAACCGCGATCACGCATCAGGGCCAGGGTTATGCTAACGTGCCTGGTCTCTACAGCAAAGAGGCTCTCGACGGCTGGAAGCGCGTGACCGACGCCGTTCACGCAGCCGGCGGCAAGATCGTCGTCCAGATGTGGCATGTCGGCCGTATCTCGCACACGACGCTGCAGCCGAACGACGGCAAGCCGGTTTCCTCGACCAACCGCATCGCCAAGGCCAAGACCTATCTGGTCAATGCCGACGGCACCGGCAGCTTTGCCGACACCTCCGAGCCGCGCGCGCTCGAAACCGCCGAAATCCCCGGCATCATCGAGGATTACCGCAAGGCTGCCCGGGCGGCGATCGACGCCGGCTTCGACGGTGTCGAGATCCACGGCGCCAACGGCTATCTGCTCGACCAGTTCATCCGCGACGGTATCAACGACCGCACAGACCAATATGGCGGCTCGATCGAAAATCGTACCCGTCTGACCTTCGAAGTCGTCGATGCCGTGGTCAAGGAAATCGGCGCCGGCCGCACTGCAATCCGCATCTCGCCGGTGACGCCATCAGGCGAAAGCTACGATTCCAATCCGCAAGCGACCTTCGCAAATGTCGTCGAAGGACTGGCCAAATACGATCTCGCCTATATCCATGTCATCGAAGGCCAGACCGGCGGCGACCGCGACTACAAGCAGGGCGACAATCCCGCCTTCGATTACAAAGCGCTGCGCCAGACCTATGAAAAGGCCGGCGGTAAGGCCGACTGGATGGTCAACAACGGCTACGATCGCAATCTGGCGATCGACGCCGTCGAAAGCGGTCGCGCCGATCTCGTCGCCTTCGGCAAGCCCTTCATCGCCAATCCCGATCTCGTCGAGCGCCTGGTACACAATCTGCCGCTCAACACGCCCGACCAGTCGACCTTCTATGGCGGCACCGGCAAGGGCTATATCGACTATCCCATTCTCGAAAAGGTCGCCTGACCTTCACGCGAACGCAAATCCCGCCGAAAGGCGGGATTTCCATCTTCGACGCGTTTTTGTAGGGTGCCGCCATGTTTGCTCCCTATCTTGATCGCTGGTCGCTGATATCAGACGGCGAGCCCATCATCACCCATTCCAGCCGCCTGCTGCCGGTCCTCTGGCAGGACAGACCTGCCATGCTGAAAGTGGCGGCCGATATCGACGAACGATACGGCGCGCTTCTGATGCAGTGGTGGGACGGTGACGGCGCAGCCTATGTCTATGCCCATGAAGGCGATGCCGTGCTGCTCGAAAGGGCGACGGGAAAACGCTCGCTGCTTGCCATGGCGATGAACGGCGCGGACGATGAGGCAAGCCGCATCCTCTGCCGCACCGCGGCCCGGCTGCATGCGCCGCGAGAAAAACCGCTTCCCGATCCCATCTCCCTTACCCGTTGGTTCCGTGATCTGGAGCCGGCAGCAGGCAAGCATGGCGGCACGCTTGCCGATTGCTCGGCGATAGCCAACGTCCTCCTTGCCGATCAGCGTGATCTCACCATCCTCCACGGCGACATCCACCACGACAATATCCTCGATTTCGAGGCGCGCGGCTGGCTGGCGATCGATCCCAAGCGGCTCCACGGCGAGCGAGGCTTCGATTTCGCCAATATCTTCGCCAACGAGGAACTGCCGACCATCACCGATCCCGCCCGTTTCCGCCGCCAGCTCGCCGTCGTCTCGGCGGAGGCGAAGCTGGAGCCGAAGCGGCTTTTGCAATGGATCGCCGCCTATTCTGGCCTTTCCGCTGCCTGGTTCCTCGGCGATCCGAACATTCAGCAGGCCGAGACGGCGTTGACGGTCGCCCGGATCGCCCTGGCCGAACTTCAGACCTAACCCGCGCTCTCAGGCAACTGCCTGATCAAGGCAGCGGTCGTCTCGCGATGCAGTTCGGGCAGGCAGCCAAGCGCCACGAGCGAGGCCCGAACCGCCTCGTCGATCGGTGTCTGCGGTTCCCTGCCGAGTTCAGCCGTAAGCCTGGCGTTCCGCATCCGCAGCGGCACCTTCCAGAGATAGCGCATCTCCTTGATCTCCCGCATCACAGGAACGAAAGGAGCGGCAAACGGCACGATCCACCAGGGAAAGCCACCGATCTTCGCCTTGCCGCCGGCAATGCGCTTGATCGCTTCGGCCATCTGCATGCCATCCGCATCCCAGAAGCCCTCCATGTGATAGACGGCGAAGTCCGGCAGCAGATCGGCCCGCTCGATGAGCTGGGCGATGGTTTCCGCCATGTCTGGCAGGTAGGTCCATTGATGACCGACACCGCGCCGACCTGGGTTCCTGATCGTGCCGACCGGCTTGCCTGGGGTCACGAGGCCAGACGAAAACCAGCTATTGGCCGTCGTGCCTGGGCCGAAGAAATCCCCCGCCCTGACAATGATGACGCCGGCACCGGACTGTGACGCCGCCTTCAGCCGCTTCTCCATTTCGACCCGGATCGCCCCCTTCTTCGTTACCGGATGCTGCGGGCTTTCTTCCGTCGGCGCCGGCAGGGCGTCGGGACCGAAATTATAGACGTTGCCCGGCAGCACGATGCGCACGCCGACAGCGCGAGCAGCCGCGATGGTATTGTCGAGCATCGGCAGCACCAGTGTTTCCCAGTCGCGGTAGCCGGGCGGATTGACGGCATGGACGATCAGGCTGACGCCTTCGGCCGCCCTCAGGACGTCACCGGCATTCATCGCATCGCCCTGCACCCATTCGAACGCCGGCTCGCTCCTCGACGCCTTGGCGACGTCACGGTTGAGCGCCCGGATGCTCCAGCCGCGCGCAAGCAGCTTGCGGGCAACCGCGCTGCCGATACCGCCGGTCGCGCCGAGAACGAGGGCGGTCGTCTTCATTTCGCTGCTCATGATAATCATCTCCTTCGATCGGATGAGAGGATCATGCCATCAGAATGGCATAAACGAAATTGACGAAAGAAATGTATCTACTATACAAAAATATATGAGCGTGGAACCGAGCTGGGATTTCTACCGCAGTTTTCTGACCGTGCTTCAGCAGGGGTCGCTTTCGGCCGCCGCCCGCGAACTGGGGCTGACGCAGCCGACCATAGGCCGCCATGTCGATGCACTGGAACTGGCGATCGGCGCCGAACTCTTCACCCGCTCACCGAACGGCCTGCTGCCGACCGACGCCGCACTGGCGCTGAAGCCCTATGCCGAGACGCTGGCTGCAACCGCGGCCGCGCTTTTGCGTACCGCATCCGGCCAGCGCGAGCACGTGGCAGGAACGGTCAGGGTCAGCGCCAGCGAGGTCATCGCCGTCGAAATGCTGCCGGCGATTCTCGGACCGCTACAGGAGACCTATCCCGAACTGCAGATCGAGCTCTCGGCATCCGATATGATCGAGGACCTGATGAATCGCGAGGCCGATATTGCCGTGCGCATGGCCGAACCGCGGCAGGCTGCACTCGTCGTGCGCCGCATCGGCGATATCCCCCTCGGCTTTCATGCTCATCGCCGCTATCTCGAACGACACGGCATTCCGCAAACCCTGGCTGACCTCACAAACCACCGGCTCATCGGCTTCGACCGGCAGACGGCCTATGTCCGCATGGCGATGAAACGCTATGCAGTGCCTGACATCAAATTCTCTTACCGGACCGACAGCAATCTTGCCCAACTCTCGGCGATCCGCGCCGGCGTCGGCATCGGTCTCTGCCAGATCGGACTTGCCCGGGGGAACCCTGACCTGGTGCACGTCCTGCCCGATGCCTTCGCCATTCCGCTCGGCACGTGGGTGGCGATGCATGAGAGCTTGAAGACTTCGCCGCGCTGCCGCGCCACTTTCGACGCGCTGGTCAAGGGCCTGCAGGACTATCATCGATATTCGACCAGTGCGTGACCGCGAAAATCGAAATCGATTTTCGGAAAGAATCATGCGCAAACTACAGAATAGCGGAGCGTTCTGAGCGCATCCTATCGGACGGGCGGCGCTCGAGCGGGACGGGAAATGAGAATACACAATCCGGTTGAACTCGTACCCAACGATCCGCAATGGCCGCAATCCTTCCGGCGAATCCGCAACAGGTTGCTGGCCTTGCTGCCGCAGGCGCTTTTCATCGATCACATCGGCAGCACATCCATACCGGGCATGATCGCCAAGCCGCTCATCGATATCGACATCGTTCTTCCCGGCCTCGAGCACATCGAGGACGCCACAGGCGTGCTTCTGGCCGAAGGCTACGAGCCACGCGGCAATCGCTATGACGACGAGGTCTGGGCGTTTCTATCGAAAGGTTCGGTGCCGGCAGAACGGGTCTACCTTTGCCCTTCCGGCAACGGCACGCATCGAAACAGGCTGGCTTTCCGGGATTATCTCATCGCACATCCACTGGCGGCGGCCGATTATGCCGCTCTCAAACGCAGGCTGGCGGCCGAATTCCGGATGGACGGCGACGGCTATACTGCGCATAAGCGCGAATTCGTCGATGCGATCGTCGCACGGGCATTGGCGGGAGATGGTTAGCTGCCGATGCCTTGCGAGGCCTCGGCCGGGCGATCCTTCCACTGGCCGTCCACCACCTCGGTTTCCGGCCTGTCGCCGCCTTCGGCATATTCCTCATGCCACTTGCCGTTCTCGTCCTGCCAACTGATCTCGGCGGAATCGCCGCCGACCTGCTGTTCGGCCGCGACGATGCGCGCAGCTTCAAGCGCGTCGGCATGGGTCGGGAATGCCTCGGAATAGACACCTCCCAGCCTGTAGGCCCAGCCGCCGTCATGCGGCACGACTTCGTAGACCACCTTGATCATGCATCCGTCTCCTCATCTTCTTGTTGCGCATTCGCACGCTTCCGGAAAAGATCCGGATCATCGCGGCCGCTTGACGAGAATTCGAGGACGCCGCGATCTGCTTTCCGGCCCCGATGAGGTTCAGTATTCCATTAAACGCCGAAGACTGCAAATGGCACTCGACCAGCACTTGCTTGATAGGCGAAATCAGTGACTTAGATAGAACGCATGAATCGGGACAGGAGCTAAGGCTTGAGGATCGCGTCACGCTTTAAAGAGGAAAAGTTTCTGGTCGCCGCACTTGTCGTTGCAGCGATCGCCTATCTCTTGGAACACGCGGTGATCGGGATGGGGCGCGGCGTCGCGCTGATTGCCGCCGCTGGCCTGGTCGGCACGATCGTGCTCGCCTCGATCCGCGTTGCCCATCATGCCGAGCTGATCGCCGTCAAGGTCGGCGATCCCTATGGCACGATGATCCTGACGCTCTCGGCCGTCGCCGTCGAAGTCATCATCCTCGCCATCATGATGAGCGGCGAAAGCTCGCCGACGCTGGTGCGCGACACGATCTATTCGGCCTTGATGCTGGATATCAACGGCATTCTCGGCCTGGCCGCCCTGCTCGGCGGTCTCAAGCACGGCGAACAGCCCTATAACGACAATTCCGGCAAGACCTATGGCGTGATGATCCTCACCGCCATGGGCATTTCGATGATCGTGCCGGAATTCGTGCCCAGCGACAAATGGCACTATTATTCCGCCTTCACCATCGTCGCAATGATCGCGCTTTATGGCCTCTTTCTGCGCATGCAGGTCGGCCAGCACAGCTATTTCTTCAGTTACAGCTATCCGCGCTCCGAACGGAAGAAAGAAAGTCCGGACGAGCATGGCCCCGACGAGTCGGCCGCGATCTCGATCGCCACCATTCTCGTCGGCGTCGTCATCATCGGCCTGCTCGCAGAGTTCATGGCCGCCTTCATGACCGAAGGCCTGCGCGACAGCGGTGCGCCGAGCGCCGTCACCGCCGTGGTCGTCGCAGCGATTTCGGCCGCCCCCGAAATCCTGACCGCGTTGAGGGCGGCACTCAGGAACCGCATGCAGGCGACGGTCAATATCGCCATGGGCGCCTCGCTGTCGACGGTCATCCTGACGGTGCCCGTCATGGAGGTGATCGCGCTCTATACCGGCCAGCCCTTCATCATGGCGATGACCCCGGTACAGACGGTGATGGTGGCTATCACGCTGATTGCCGCGGCGATCAACCTCAACGACGGCGAGACCAACGCCATCGAGGGCATGACGCATTTCATCCTCTTCGCCACCTTCGTCATGCTGACCGCGCTGGGGCTTTGAAGGCTTCGTCTTCCCGACAGGGGACGGAGAGCAGTTATCCGCACGCGTAACGTCAACTCACAGAGCAGCCTGACAGCCCACCTTTTGAGGAGAGCTTTCGACAGTCATTCCTTCGACTTTTCGAGGAAACGCTGCTTGCGGGTTTTCGGCTTGAAGCGCCGGAAGAAACCCTCGATGGCGCGGATGGATTTGGTGACGGACATGAGCCTGTCGATCTGGCTATTTGCGTTGTGGAGCCGCTCCGACAGGACTTCGGCCGCCGTCATCGCGATCTCGATTGGCGGCACCTGTGGAAACCGTCTGGCAATTGCCGCATAGGGGCTGGCATCCACGCCGCCCATCATCGAGATCGTGCCCATCCGTGCAAAGAGACGCAGGAAGATCTGCTCGAACGTCCAGTCGTGCACGTCGAAGACCTTCCACTTCTCGCTCCTCTTCGCCGAAAAACCGGCAAGCAGGACCTTGCCCGGCAGTTGCAACTCGGCGAGCCACAGCGCTACCGCAAAACCACTCGTCGCGATCTTGCCCACCGGATAGAGATCGACGAGCATTTTCGTCAGATCAAGGTGACGGGTTTCAGCGCCTTCGAAGCGGCCCTCCTCGCTGAAGTTTTCCTCCGGAGAGACTCGAATGTTGACGACGCCCAAAAAATCGTCGCCGGCAAAAAAGCGTAGGACTTCCGCCGCCTCGCGCCGGTGGACGATATTGGCGCCCATCACGCCGCTGCGGGCAAACAGCACCGCATGGCCGGCGAAGGGCTCGTCGAGCACCTTATAGACATTGTTGAAGAAGACGTAGAGCGCCGTCTCCGGCAATTCGCTTCGCAGCCGTTTGAAATCGACGGCCTCGCTGTTGGCCACCAGCACAATGTGGGAATAGTGCGACAACAGCGCTTTCCACGCCTCCGGCGTCGGAGAATTGAAGCCGCTATCCGAGGCGGCCATGGTCTGCGTGTCGCTGGGGATTGCTTCCATATCGGCTCACATGCACTTTCCAAGGACGATGCGCTCTGCCGCCCGACTAGCTGTTGCTGAAATAAGCGCGTGTTCGTGCCAGCCGCGCCAGCCCGCCGATCCGCTTTCCCAAATGCGAAAGGAACCCCGCCATCCGGCCCGTCATCGACGGCTGCCTGCAGAAGGAAGCCCACGGCGTATTGGCGAGATCCTCGACATAACGCTTGGCCATCCGGCGATGCACCCACGGCACAGTCGCCTGCCACGGTTTTTTCCGGCCGGTGAAATGGATGATCGCCGGCTGGCCGACGAAAGGCAGGAGGCCGGTCTGCGTGTTCCAGCGCGGGTCGAGCACCAGCCAGTCGCCATCGAAAGTGACGTTCAGCGCATCCTGGTCGTTATTCTCGAAAAGATACGACCGCTCCTCGAAAATCTCCCGTGTCCTGGCAAAAAGCCCCCTCGCCCGGCAGGCTGACCAGTCGAACAGCAGCACGCCGGCATTGAAATAACGACCACCCTCGCGCATGCCGATCTTCCGCTGCCGTGCACCGGCCTTCTCGGGAAAGGCCATGACATAATCGTCTATGGCGGCAAGCGCCTTGCCCTGCAAATCCATGGCGAAGAGGTCGTCGACCGGCGCAACCGCAAGCACATCGGCATCGAGATAGAGCAGCCGCTCGACATGATCGGGAATGTACAGATCCATGTAGAGCCGCGCCAGCGTCGCGCCCGACCAGCGGCCCCGCGCCTGCAGCGTATCCGGCGTATTGTAGGGCAGCACCTTGATTGTCATGCCGTGCAGGCGCGCGAAATTTCCGACCTCGGCGATCTCGTTCGGCTTGAGGTCGATGCCGAGAAGCAGAAATTCCACCGCAGGACCTGAGAGATTGCGCTTGACGGAAAGCAGGGTGCAGCAGGCGGCCGGCAGCATGTTGACATCCGAACAGACGATGACGGCACTCTGCTGCAAAATCCCGGCCTCCCGAAGCGGCAACTTAGACTTAATGCCGGATATCTAGTTGGTTTGATGCCAACCCGCAACCGCAGATCACCCGCCGGACCGTCACTCTGCGTCACGTTTTGAATCGGAATTCAACGACTTGCGAGGCAAAGCGGATTCAGATGAGGAGCATATTGAATCGGAACGTGAACTTAGAGCCGCAGCGCCAATGGATGATCGACGAGCAGTCGGTCGACTGTCGCAAGCTGCAGTCCCTCGACCTTGCACTGAGCGAGCAGCAAGCGATCGAAGGGATCGCGCGTCTCCGGTTCGGGGTCGGCGGCGGTGATGACGTGCGCGATATCGATGGGCAGGATCGTCAGCCCCGTGCCCTGCAGGTAGGCTGGAATAACGTCCAGGGTTAGTCCCGGCTGCAACTTGCCAAGTCGTGTCTTGATCGCGATTTCCCAAAGGCTCGCGACGCTGACGAAACCTTTGGTCGTAGCGTGCAAAAGCACGCGTTGGACATCAGGAAAACGGTCGGTCAACTTTCGTTGGACGATTGCGATGATCATATGCGTGTCGAGTAGCACACGCATGATCACGGCAGCGGTTTGAGAAGAAAATCTTCCGGCAAAGGATCGTCGAAGTCGTCGGCGATATACATCTCCGTCCGCGTGATACCCTTGGAACGAAGATAGGCTTCGCCGGCCTCCAGGTTCAAACCGCCGCGTTTTTGATGCGGCACGAGATCGAACACCGGCCGACCGTTGCGTGTCACGACAATGGTTTCACCTTCCTCGACCTCACGGGCGAGTTCGGTCAGGCGGTTCTTCGCATCACGGATCGAAACGGTCTTCATGACGGAAAATGTAGCTACATGCAGCCACATCGTCAACGCCGCCAACAAAAAAGGCCCGCCGTCGCCGGCAGGCCTTCGATTGGTGTTTTTGAAAACCCGCTTACTTGCAGGCGCCGCAGAAGCGCTGGATGCGGCGGCAGGCTTCCTCGAGCTGCTCTTCCGAAGTCGCGTAGGAGATGCGGAAATTCGGGCCGAGACCGAAGGCCGAACCGTGAACGACGGCAACGCCTTCCGTTTCCAGAAGCTCGGAAACGAAATCCTCGTCCGTCTCGATGACCTTGCCCGACGGAGCCGTCTTGCCGATCAGGCCGGCGCAGGACGGATAGACATAGAAGGCGCCTTCCGGCACCGGGCAGACAATGCCCTTGGCCTGGTTCAGCATCGAAACGACGAGATCGCGACGGCCTTCGAAGATCTTCTTGTTCGCAGGTATGAAGTCCTGCGTGCCGTTCAGCGCTTCGACAGCCGCCCACTGGGCGATCGACGTCGCACCCGAGGTCTGCTGCCCCTGGATCATGTCCATGGCCTTGATGAGCTGGATCGGGCCGGCCGCATAGCCGATACGCCAACCGGTCATCGCATAGGCCTTGGAGACGCCATTCATCGTCAGCGTGCGGTCGTAGAGCTTCGGCTCGACTTCCACAGGCGTGACGAACTTGAAGTCGCCATAGGTCAGGTGCTCGTACATGTCGTCGGTTAACACCCAGACCTGCGGATGCTTCATCAGCACGTCCGTCAGCGCTTTCAGCTCGGCCTGCGTATAGGCCGCCCCCGTCGGGTTGGACGGCGAGTTGAAGATGAACCACTTGGTCTTCGGCGTGATCGCCTTTTCGAGATCGGCCGCCTGGAGCTTGAAGTTATGCTCCTGGGTGGCCGAAACGAAAACCGGCGTGCCGCCGCACAGCGCCACCATCTCAGGATAGGAAACCCAGTAAGGCGCCGGGATGACGACTTCGTCGCCGGGGTTCAGCGTTGCCATGAAGGCGTTGAAAAGGATCTGCTTGCCGCCGGTGCCGACGATCGTCTGCTCCCAGGAATAGTCGAGGCCGTTCTCGCGCTTGAACTTGGCGGCGATCGCCTTGCGCAGCTCGGGAATGCCGGAAACCGGGGTATACTTCGTTTCGCCGCGGTTGATCGCGTCGATGGCGGCCGTCTTGATATTATCCGGCGTATCGAAATCCGGCTCACCCGCGCCGAGGCCGATGACGTCACGTCCTTTTGCTTTCAGCTCGCGCGCTTTCTGGGAGACGGCGATGGTGGCTGAAGGCTTCACACGGGAAAGAGCATCGGCAAGGAAAGCCATGATAACGGTCCTAATGGTTGAAACGGGCAGAAAGCCGGGACCGGAGTTCTGCGGTTAGCTCTATGTCCAATGTATGACGGCATTTCAAGCGGAAAGGCGTCATGATGGCATGATTCTTATTGATCGGTTCGCCGCGCCACCAGCCTGGCATGCCGTCCGCTTCGGAGAGGCTTGCGTCACGCGGTCGAAACGCCATGCGAAGATCTTGAATCAAACTCTGAAGCCATCCGGATTTATACCCTGAAATCAGTGGCATCGTCGAATTCGGCCATTGCCACGAATAAGCCGCAACAAATGCCGCGCCACGCCGCAATTCGGTCGCGAGCGCGCCGAGATCGAAGCCGCATCATCCGGCATCCGAAATTGGTTATTGAGGGTATGCCAATGTTTCTGGAAGATGAGTTTATCATAGGGCGCATTCGTGCGCGCCGAATTTCCGTTTCAGTCCTTGTTGCCGTCACCGCCTTTGCAGCCTGCATCGCCGCGATGCTGGCGCTTGCCTCCGCCGCCCGCGCCGCCGAGCCGCAGGCATCCGCACAGCTCGCAGCGCTTGTCCGGCCGAACGACGTCAATAGCGGCTCGCTGCTCTTTCCGTCGAAGGAGCCTGGCTTCTATGTCGAAGCGCCGCGGCTGAAGAGTGATGTCGCCATCGATGTCTCCGGCCCGATCGCCAGGGTGAAGGTGACGCAGCGCTTCCAGAATCCGAGCCAGGGTTGGGTCGAAGGCACCTACGTCTTCCCGCTGCCCGAAAATTCCGCCGTCGACGCGCTGAAAATGCAGATCGGCGAACGCTTCATCGAAGGCCAGATCAAGCCGCGCCAGGAGGCCCGCGAGATCTACGAGCAGGCCAAGGCCGAGGGCAAGAAGACGGCGTTGCTCGAACAGCAGCGGCCGAACATCTTCACCAACCAGGTCGCCAATATCGGTCCCGGCGAAACCATCGTCGTCCAGATCGAATACCAGCAGACCATCCACCAGTCGGGTGGCGAGTTCTCGCTGCGCTTCCCGATGGTCGTCGCCCCGCGCTACAATCCGGCGCCGATCGTCCAGACTGTCGAGTTCAACAACGGCGCCGGTTTTGCCACGCCGCGCGACCCGGTGGAAAACCGCGACAAGATCGCTGCCCCCGTGCTTGATCCGCGTGAGAACGCCAGGATCAATCCGGTTTCGCTGACCGTCGACCTCCGGGCTGGTTTCCCGCTCGGCGATGTCAAATCGTCCTTCCATGCGGTCGATATCAGCCAGGATGGCGACCAGGCGAGGACGATCAGCCTGAAGGCGGACACCGTTCCCGCCGACAAGGATTTCGAGCTCACCTGGAAGGCCGCCGCCGGCAAGATGCCGAGTGCCGGCCTCTTCCGCGAAGTGATTGATGGTAAGACCTATCTGCTTGCCTTCGTCACCCCGCCCACGGCCCCGGACACGGCAGTGCCGCCGGCAAAACGCGAGGTGGTCTTTGTCATCGACAATTCCGGCTCCATGTCCGGCCCGTCGATCGAGCAGGCCCGCCAGAGCCTGGCGCTTGCCATCTCCAAGCTGAACCCCGACGACCGCTTCAACGTCATCCGTTTCGACGATACGATGACTGACTATTTCAAGGGTCTCGTCACTGCCACCCCTGACAATCGCGAAAAGGCGATCGGCTATGTCAGAGGCCTGACCGCCGACGGCGGCACGGAAATGCTGCCTGCCTTGCAGGCTGCGCTGCGCAACCAGGGACCGGTCGCAAGCGGAGCGCTGCGCCAGGTCGTGTTCCTGACGGATGGCGCGATCGGCAACGAACAGCAGCTTTTCCAGGAAATCACCGCAAATCGCGGCGATGCCCGGGTCTTCACCGTCGGCATCGGTTCGGCGCCGAACACCTATTTCATGACCAAGGCCGCCGAGATGGGCCGCGGCACCTTCACGGCGATCGGCTCGACCGATCAGGTGGCAAGCCGCATGGGCGAGCTTTTCGCCAAGCTGCAGAACCCAGCCATGACCGATATCGCTGCCACCTTCGAAGGCATCAAAGCCGAAGATATCACGCCGAACCCGATGCCGGACCTCTATAGCGGTGAGCCCGTCGTGCTGACCGCGCAGTTGCCCGAGAACAATGCCGGCAAGCTGCAGATCATCGGCAAGACAGGCGACCAGCCCTGGCGCGTCGAGATGGATATCGCCAACGCCGCCGACGGCAGCGGCACTTCCAAGCTCTGGGCGCGCCGCAAGATCGACGATTTCGAGGCCCGCGCCTATGAGCGTCAGGATCCGGCCGCGCTCGACAAGGATATCGAGACGGTGGCGCTCGCCCATCACCTCGTCTCCCGCGTCACCAGCCTGGTCGCCGTCGATGTCACTCCGTCGCGCCCGGCCGATCAGCCGCTCGGCTCGGCCAAGCTGCCGCTCAACCTGCCGGATGGTTGGGACTTCGATAAAGTCTCCGGCGAAAACCCTGCCCCTCTTGGCGGCGCGGAGCGCCATGGCTCGGCTACGCCGGCAGGAAACGCCGGACCGGAGCAGGCCGAAACACAGGCACTTGTCGCCTCGCCTGAGATCGCAAACATGATGGCCGCAGCCCCGACTGCCAAGGCGGCCACCATGATCGCGCAGAAGAGCTCGACCGTGACCCTGCCGCAGACGGCGACGCGCGCCGACGAGCAGATCATCCGCGGGCTTACCATGCTGCTCCTGGCGCTGACGGCGGCAAGCGGGCTGGCCGTCTGGCGGCGGCGCCTCAAGCGCATTATCACGGTCGGAGCCAAGCGCGATGGTCTCTAGGCTCTCTGCAAGCCAGAACGAGGAGGCGGCCGAATTCGAGCCGCTTCCGACCTATCTGGAACTCGCCATGGCCGCCGCCACGGCCTATGACAGGCCGAAGCCTCGCAAGCGGAAGGGGTTCTTCCTCTGGCGTCTTTCCTCGATCGAAAAGGCGATCGCCTTTGCCATCGCCGGCCTTGCCTTTTATGGCTTGGCACTGATCGGCGACGGTTTCCTGCTGAAGGCGAAAGCGGAGCTCTCCCAGATCCTACTGAAACGCGCCTTCGCCGCGGAGTTGCAGGGGAAGGAGACAAAACCCTGGCCCTGGGCGGATTTCACCACGGAGGCCAAGGTGCGCGCGCCGCGCCTCGGCAAGGAGGCGATCGTGCTCTCCGGCGCCTCTGGCGAGGCTCTGGCCTTCGGTCCGGCCTGGCTCGTCAACACCCCGCAGCCCGGCGAGGAAGGCACCTCCGTCATTGCCGCCCATCGCGACACGCATTTCCGCTGGCTGCAATACATAAAGCCCGGCGATACGATCGAGGTCACCCGCCGCGACGGCAAACTATTGACCTTCAAGGCCGGCGAGGGCCGCATCGCCCCGTGGGATGCCAACGGCATCGATCCCTCCTCCGATGGCCACCGCCTGGTGCTGACCACCTGCTGGCCCTTCAATGCCACCGAACGCGGGCCGCTACGCTACATCCTTGAGGCAGAATTGGTCGACGACCAGGCGACGGGCTCGGTTCAACCGGTAAACACAAAGCCGTTATTGCAGGTCGAATGAGGGTTGAAGCCCTTCCCTGCACGCTCCACGTTCCACATGGAGAAACGACGGGGAGCAAGATGAAGAGAATATCCGCCTTCCATTTCGCCTCAGCGCTGGTCCTGTTCGGCGCCATGTCCGCGGATGCGGCCGACATCGTCAACACGCAGGATCTCGCGGTCCGTGTCGACAAGCTCGCCGACGGCCTCCAACATCCCTGGGCGGTCGAAGTGTTGCCCGACGGGGCCTATCTCGTCACCGAGCGGCCGGGCCGCATGCGCGTCGTCCGCGACGGCAAGGTTTCCGAGCCGATCGGCGGCGTACCCAAGGTCAGCGCTCGTGGTCAGGGCGGCCTGATGGACGTGGCGCTCGCGCCGGACTTTGCGAAATCTCGCAAGCTCTATTTCACCGCCGCCATCGCCAACAGCCAGGGCTCCGGCACCGAAGCCTTCAGCGCCACGCTTTCCACTGACGAGAAGACACTCGACGCCGTGACGCCTATCTTCAGCATGCGGCGCTTCACGTCAGGCAATATCCAGTACGGCTCGCGCATTGCGATTGCTCCCGACGGCTCGCTGTTCATCAGCGTCGGCGACCGCGGCAACCGCGACCGCTCGCAAGACTGGCAGGACGATGCCGGCTCGATCATCCACATCAACGCCGATGGCAGCATTCCTGCCGACAATCCATTCAAGGAAGGCGGCAAGGCGCTGCCGGAAATCTGGTCGAAAGGTCACCGCAACCCGCAGGGCATCACCTTCGACGCCAAGGATGGCAAGCTCTATACCGTCGAACACGGTGCGCGCGGCGGCGACGAGATCAACCAGCCCGAGGCCGGCAAGAATTACGGCTGGCCGATCATCACCTATGGCCGAGACTATTCGGGCGCCGAGATCGGCGAAGGCACCGCCAAGGAAGGGCTGGAACAGCCGCTGCATTATTGGGATCCTTCGATCGCGCCCGGCGCCCTCGTCGTCTATCGCGGTGCCATGTTTCCGGAGTGGGACGGCAATTTCCTCGTCGCGGCACTGAAGTTCCAGCTGCTCTCGCGCATGCAGCGCGACGACGGCGGCGCCTTCGTCACCGAAGAGCGCCTGTTCGAGGGCGAATACGGCCGCACCCGCGACGTCGTCGTCGCACCCGACGGCGCCCTGCTGCTGGTGACGGATGAGGACAACGGCGCGCTGCTCAGGATATCCAGAGCGCAAGCGCGCAACGGCTGAGAGGTCATAACGAGCCGCGCAGTTCCTTGCGAATGACGAATTTCAACCCGGACCACACCTCGTCGACGGCGCAGACCTTGACGTCGACGAGACCGGTTGGAAGCAGAACCTCCCGCAGCACATCCTCGGTGATATCGGTCGAAACCCGTGAACTCTTCTTCGGCCAGGAGATCCAGACCATCCCGTCCGGTCTCAGCACGAGAAAAAGCGCGGGCGCGATGGCCTCCAGCGCCGCCCGTTCTATCGTGAACAGATGCACATAGTCGAATGCAGGTTGAGGCGTCTCGGGAAGCGTGTGGACGACCGAAGCAAAACCGTCGAAACCATTGATCTCGCCGATCGTTTCGGGAATGCCGAGAAGTGCGGCTGCCTGCCCCTCTGCAAGGCCGAGTTTCCTCGCGAGCGGCGTGCCGGAATAGCCTGCCGTCCTAGGCGCCACCACATCGCCGCGCGGCCTCCGCTCTTCGCCTCGCATGCTCACCTCCGTCAACCGGCACGAAGTCTTCACCCTTGCCGAAAGGAAACGCAACTGCTAACCGCTTGGGCACATCTCCCTTCCCCTCGAGGACGACATGACGCGCGTTCAGGCGAACCTCCTCCTATTGCTTGCAGCCGCCATCTGGGGCGGCGGCTTCGTCGCGCAGTCGACGGCGATGAAGGCGATCGGCCCCTTCTGGTTCATCGGCCTGCGGTTTGCCGTTGCCACGCTGGCAGTACTGCCCTTCGTCCTTTTTGAAGCGCGCAAGGCAAAGGAAAAGACCAGCGCACGCCATGCCAAGCTCTATATCCTGATCGGCCTAGCCCTTTTCGGCGGCGCAGCCACGCAACAGGTCGGCCTGCAGACGACGACGGTGACGAATTCCAGCTTCATCACCGGCCTCTATGTCGTCTTCGTACCTGTTATCGCCGTGCTCTTCCTGCGCCGCGCCCCGCATTGGATCATCTGGCCGGGCGCGCTGATGGCGGTCACCGGCATCTATCTCCTGTCCGGCGGCCATCTCTCGGCGCTGACACCTGGCGATCTGCTGACCGTCGTCTGTGCCGTCTTCTGGGCGATCCAGATCACCCTTGCCGGCACCACCGTTTCGGAGACAGGAAGGCCGCTTGCGCTCTCCGCCACGCAATTTGCCGTCACCGCAGTCTGTGCGCTGGCCGTTGCCGCAGCCGTCGAACCTGTTAGCCTTTCGGCGATACGGGCCGCTGCGCCGGAGATCCTTTATGTCGGCATCTTCTCCTCGGGCGTGGCTTTCGTGCTGCAGGTGATCGCCCAGCGCTACACCACGCCCTCGCAGGCCGCGATCTTTCTTTCTTCCGAAGCACTCTTCGGTGCCTCGCTTGCCGCACTTCTGCTCGGCGAGACGATGCCGGTAACAGGTTATGCAGGTTGCGCACTAATGTTTATCGCTATGCTTGTGGTCGAGCTCGTGCCCGGATTGACCCGCCGACGCCTGCCAGCCACGTGAACACGCGTCCAAATATGGGTGAGTCACACATCGGAAAAAAAATTATCGGATGCGGGAGACGCGTTCACGTTGCATTTTTGGGAAAATCTGCTCGGAATTTATATTGCAGACAATATAAAACGTTAATCATTCCCTATCGGCGAAGGAAATTTTGCGTTTTTGCGCAAATTGGATATCGGCAGGGATGTGCCAGGAACGACACGTTAAAAAACTTTTGCTTGCCAAAGTCCTTTAAACGCAGCACTCTCAGCGTGTTCGGGCATTTTGCGAGCATGGGAAGTCCTTAAGTATTTGCGCGCCGGGAACGCTAATATCCCGGTCAGCCGGTTCCGAAAATGGCGGGCGAAAGTCCTGCCTGGAACAGGTCGAGGTAGAGGGGACCTTTTTCTCAAATTTCAAGAATTGCCTGCCAACACCTCCCGCAAGGAGGGCAATGCTATGATGCTGCCCGTGTGGATGGCGGGCAGAGAGAAAAGGACCTGAGGCATGGCAGAGACTGGCACTGTAAAATTCTTCAATACCGACAAAGGCTTCGGCTTCATCAAGCCGGACCGGGGCGGCGCCGATATCTTCGTTCACATTTCTGCCGTTCAGGCCTCCGGCCTGGCCGGTCTGACGGAAAACCAGAAGGTAAGCTTCGACACGGAGCCGGATCGCCGCGGCAAGGGCCCGAAGGCCGTCAATCTGCAGATTGCGGGCTGAACCCTTAACAAGGCTGGCGAATTCGAGTTGAAGCCCGGCAGCAATGCCGGGTTTTGTCGTTCAGCCTTGGTTCAGCTACAAATCTCTACGACTGTGACCATCGAGAAAGGAACCGGCGTTCGGTTCCCGGGATTAGGATTATGATGATGAACAGGCTCGCCAAGACCCTTCTGCTGACGGCAACCGCTGCCGCACTCACGCTTTCCGCCATCGGTGAAGCGTCGGCCCGCGACCGCCACTGGCGCCATGGCAATCACGGCAACAACGATGCGTGGGTCGGCGGCGCCGTCGGCCTTGCCACCGGGCTGATCGTCGGTTCGGCCATCGCCAATGCCAATAACGGTCCGGTTTACGAAGAGCGCCGTTACATCGACCCAGCCTACGAGCCGGATTACTACGAGCCCGCTCCGGTCTATCGCGCGCCGCGCCGCGTCTATGTCGATCAGCCGGAATATTACGCGCCGGTCCGCACGGCGGTAGAGCCCTGGTCGCCGCAATGGCAGCGTTACTGCTCCTACCGCTACCGCTCCTTCGATCCGCGCAGCGGCACCTATATCGGCAATGACGGCCGCAGCCACTTCTGCACCGCCGGCTGATCTCCCGATATCCTCAATGCCAAGCGCCGCTTCTCAGCGGCGCTTTTGTTTTGGCCTGCGTCAGCCGGCCTTCTTTTCCCAGGGCATGGACTCGCCCTCGGCGTCAAAATCGGTCGAGACGCTCACGGTGCGCCACATCCGATCGGCTTCGATACGCGCCGCATCCGCCTTTTCGACATTGTGGACCGCATCGCTGCCGAGCAGCAGCCGGAACGGCGGCTCGTCGAGACCGGCGATGTGGATGACGACCGCAGCCGCTTTGGCAGGATCGCCGGGCTGGCGACCATCATATTCACGCTGGAAGCGCACCGTGGCGCCGACCGTCTCCGCATAGTCCTGCCGCCCTTCGGCAAGCACCGTCGAGGAGCCGGCGAAATCGGTCCTGAAGCCGCCGGGCTCGATCACCGTCACCTTGATCCCGAATGGCGCGACCTCCTTCGACAGCACCTCGGAAAAGCCCTCGACACCGAATTTCGCCGCCGAATAGGCGCCGCGGCCGGCAGGTCCGATCCGGCCGCCGACAGACGAGAACTGGATGATGTGCCCCGCCCCCTGCCCGCGCATCAGGGCGATGACTGCCTTGGTCATGATGATCGTGCCGAAGAGGTTGGTGTCGATCTGGGCCCGGAAATCGTCAAGGCTGGTATCCTCGATCGAGCCGACATTGCCGTAGCCGGCATTGTTGACAAGCACGTCGATGCGCCCGAACCGCTTCACACCAGCCTTGACTGCCGCGGCTGCCGCCGCCTCGTCGGTCACGTCAAGCGCCAGCGTCAGCACCTGATCGCCATACCGTTCGGAAAGATCGGCAAGCTGGCCGGGATCGCGCGCCGTCGCCACAAGATTGTCGCCGGCGGCCAATACCGCCTCCGCCAGCGCCCGGCCGAGACCGCGCGAACTCCCTGTTATCAACCAGACTCTGAACATCGGAAACCCTCCTTCTTTGGTTCCCGGTTCATGTATGGTCTATTGTATCCGATCGAAAGAAGGTACCCAGACGATCTATACACACCTTGAGGTAACTGACGTGAGCAGTGACATGTTCGATTTCTGCAGCAGCATGACGGACGAACAGGATGCGCGGGCCCGTGAACTGATCGAACGGGCGGCGGCGAAATGGCCGCTGCGCATCCTGCATGTGCTCTCCGATGCCGGCGCTCCCCTGCGCTTCTCACGCCTTATGGAGAGGGTCGAGGGCATCAGCCAGAAAGTACTGACGCAGACGCTGCGCACCCTCGAAAGGGATGGCCTCGTCATCCGCACGCTTTATCCCCAAGTGCCGCCGCGCGTCGAATACGAGTTGACGCCGCTCGGACGCGATCTCCTCATGCAGGTCGCCGCGCTCTGGCGCTGGATCGTCGAACACCTCGACGATTTCGATGCGCGCAAAGCCGTCAAGCTGGCGGCTACCGCCAACGCTTAAGCCGGGATGCGGATCGTCGCCCTCAGCCCGCCGAGCGGGCTGTCACTGAGCGTAACGTTACCGCCGTGGCTACGGGCAATGTCGCGGGCGATCGCAAGGCCGAGCCCGGTGCCTGATGCATCGAGGTTGCGTGCCGTATCCAGCCGGAAGAACGGCTTGAACACATCCTCACGGTTCTTTTCGGGAATGCCAGGCCCGTCATCGTCGAAGATGACGGTGAGCCATTTGGCATTGTGCTTGGCCTCGATGTCGAGCCTATCGGCATACCGGCGCGCGTTCGAGGCAAGGTTGGTGACGAGACGCATGAAGGCGTTCGGCCTGACGGAGATATCGTCATCGCCTTCGATCGAATAGCTGAATTTTTTGCCGTGCAGGGCGAAATCGGATTCCAGCTTCGCGAAGATCTCACTGAGTTTCAGCTCGCCGACATCCTCTTCGACCTCGCCGCGTGCAAAGGCCATGTAGGCCTCCAGCATGGTCTGCATGTCGTTGACGTCGTCGTTCAGCCCATGCAGGTCGGGATTGTCGCCGGCCAGCGCCAGCTGCAGCTTGAAGCGGGTGAGGATGGTGCGCAGATCATGGCTGACGCCGGAGAGCATCGCGGTGCGCTGCTCGATCTGCCGTTCGATTCGCTCGCGCATCAAAATGAAGGCAAGACCGGCGCGCCTGACCTCGTCGGCGCCGCGCGGGTAGAAATTATCGGGCTTCTGCCCCTTGCCGAAACTTTCGGCCGCGCGCGCCAAGGTCAGGATCGGCCGGATCTGCCCGCGCAGGAAGAGGATCGAGATGCCGATCAGCACCAGCGAGGTGCCGACCATCCAGACGATGAAGATATGCGTGTTCGAGGCATAGGTCTGGCTGCGTTTGGTCAGCACCCGCAGGATCTTGTTGTCCAGTTTGATGCGGATCTCGACGAGGTTCGAGTTGCCGACCGTGTCGATCCAGAAAGGCCGATGGATCTCGTCGGTGATCTCGTCGCTGAGGATGCCGTCGAGGATCGAGAAGAACGGCTTGACGCGCGGTGGCGGCAGGTCGCCGTCCGGCTCGATCGAGATCTGCAGGCTGAGCTGGTCGCGGGCAATGCGGATGATCTCGCTATAGTCCGAATTCTGCGGATAGGTCTCGATGATCTCGATGATCGCGGCGATGTCACGGGTGACCGCAAGCGACAGCCGCTCCGTCACCATCTGCCAGTGGCGCTCCATGAAGACGGCGGCGACGACGGATTGCAGAAGCACCATCGGAATGATGATGATCAGCAGCGAGCGCGCGTAAAGTCCGGTCGGCAGCCGCCGACGCAACCAGCGGACGATCGAGCGCCAGCCCGGCGCAGAAGTGCGGTCTTCCCGCCGCAAGCTGTCGATCGTCACCATCAGCGCCGGTCCCGAACCTTGAGTTTAGTCGATGCTCAGCCTGTATCCGATGCCGCGCACGGTCTGCAGCCAGACTGGATTGGCGGGATCGTCCTCGATCTTACGCCTCAGCCGGTTGATCTGCACGTCGATAGTCCGCTCGCCGACTTCGGTATCGTTGCCGATCAGTTCATGGCGGGGGATCGTGTCGCCAGCGCGCCGCGCAAAGAGCAGCATGATCTCCTGCTCGCGGTCGGTAAGCCGGATCACCTCGCTGGCTTTCTTCAGTTCCTTGCGGGTCAGCGAGAAGGTGTAAGGGCCGAACATCACCTGTTCGATCTTCGGTCCCTCGCCGCCGGCGTTGCGGCGCAGGATGTTGTTGATGCGCAGCACCAGTTCGCGCGGGTCGAAGGGCTTGGAAAGATAGTCGTCGGCGCCCGCCTCGAGGCCTTCGATGCGGTTGCCCGATTCTGCCAGCGCCGTCAGCATGATGATAGGGACGTTCTTGATGGCGCGAAGCCCGCGGGTAACCTCGATGCCGGATTCGCCGGGCATCATCACATCCATGATGATCAGGTCGAAATCGAGACCCGCAAGCTTGCGCTGCGCCTCGGCGCCGTCGGCGGCGACGGTGACACGGAAGCCGTTCTCGGCGAGATAGCGATTGAGCAGCGCACGGATGCGGGAGTCGTCATCGACCACCAACAAGTGCGCCGCATCGTCGGAAATATCTGTCTTGACCGCCATTCAATCCGCCTTCTGTCTGTCCCGCATGCCGCTGAGGAAAGCTTTTACGCCCTCCCGCACCTCCGCAGAAGCCCCTTCGAATGCCCGCTCAATGCGGCGCGATTGCGGCTCGGCAAGGGCAAGCGCCAGCTCTCGTCCCGATTTCGTCGGATAGAGCTTGCGCTGCCGCCGGTCTTCAGGACCTGCCACCTGGCGAATATAGCCTGAATCGATCAGCTGTTTCAGCACCCTTGCAAGGCTCTGCTTGGTGATCTTCAGCGTTTCGAGAAGATCGGCTACCGTCATGCCGGGATTGCGGTTGACGAAATGCACGACGCGGTGATGCGCCCGGCCGAAGCCGCTCTTCTCGAGGATAGCGTCAGGATCGGAAACGAAGTCGCGATAGGCGAAGAAGAACAGCTCGATGATCTCGAAATCGATGATATCAGTATCTTCCATCGGCGTGGCCAGCGGCTCTGGCTTGCCTGCTTTCGGGCCGGTCTGTCGTGACACTCGGCATTTCCTTTCTTTTCCGCGCGCTGCCGGAAGCTTTCGCGAAAATATGTCAGCTTTATTGACATAAATTTGCGTCGCTATTAGCTTCCGCGAACTCTGCGGGAGCCCCGCACGGCCTCTCATTTCCCTGGCATTTCCCCAGAAAACAGGGCCCGTCCGGCACTCCGACGCAATACGCGATTTCCCCCTACGTCTGTGGATAAAACGTAATAGGGACAACAATCAACAGGCATGGTGCTTGAAGCGCCGGAGGAGTTTGGGGATGGCTTCGATTCCTTTGAATCAGCTGGACGGGGGGCGCAGGCCAACCGCATCAACGTCGCCATCGCCATCTGGCAATGGGGCAGCTATTTCAACCCGAGCGAAAAGCTGAAGGGCATCCGCGTCGATATCGCCGAATACCGCCGTCCCGATCCGAAGACGGCGCCCTGCGCCTCCAAGGCTGCCGGTCTCTGCATGATCTGCGCCATTTCCAAGCACGCCGCCGAAGCCAAGGGCTACGCCGATGCAATGATGCTCGATTATCGCGGCCACTGAGGCGACCGGCGCCAACACCTTCTTCATCAAGGACGGCGTCATTCACACGCCGACCCCGGATTGCTTCCTGAACGGTATCACCGCCAGACTGTCATCGACCCGGTTTCCGAAATCGGCCCGTATCGCTTCACGCCGTCGACGATCTCCGAAACGCTGATGACGACGACATGGGGGAAGTCTATCCGGCTGCGATCGCCGCCGAATAAGGCCCTCACGCAATCGGCCCGGCCACTGCATGATTCCTTAAATCGGAATCGATTTAAGGATGAAATTATGCAGCAGTTCAAAGTGCTACAGCGTCCTTTGCGCACCTGAAACGACGCGCGCCGCTGTAGATACAGACCCGTCGGGCCTTTTATCTATGCGCCCGTGCCATGACCAGTCCGGCGAGCGTCGAGAGAATGCCGCCGCCGATCAGGCCGCCGATGCCGTCGGCGATCAGGCCGGTCATAGCCGCTTCCCCGCCGACCATGCTGAGCAGCATACCGCCGGCAACGCCGCCGATCGCACCTGCGATCGTACGGGCGACGACGTTGATCGCCTGCTGCTTCAAAGCGGCGCTCGCGGCGTTGCCGCCGATTGCACCGGCAATCAATTGTGTGATGAGCGGAAGTAGCGCTTCCATAATTTCCTCCTTTGGCGATCTCCCCGATCGCCGATCTATGCCGAACCTTCGGCATATTAGTATATTATCATATTTTGGAGGACAGCGTTAAGAAAAATCAACCGATGCGGGATTAAGGCAGGGAGAAACGCCCCGGAACGAGGCGGTCCGACGTCCGCCTCGCCTCAGTTTCTGTCGATCACGTCATTGATAGACGTAGACGATCCGGCGTGTACCGGGATCGACCAGCACCGGCCGATCGTTGATCCTCGTATAGCGGTACTCGTAGTCGGGAATCGTCTGGAAGGTGACGTCTGCAGGCACTTCCGCGCCGACGACGACATCGCCGCCAAGCTGCACCGTCTCACCCGGATTGGTGTCGATATAGGTGCGGACCGTCTCCGGCGGGGTGATGGTCTCGACCGACCCGACGGGGCCGAGCAACTCGTCCCCCGGCGCCGGCTGCGGATCGACCGGAACGACACTCGCGGTCGACTCGTAAGTCACGCTGGGAACGCCGATCTCGGCGCGGTGCTGTTCGACGATGACAGAGCTGCCGCCATGATCGACCTGCAGATAATCCGCATAGACCCAGCCGCGCATGCCGTTGACGTCGACGCGGCACCAGCGGCTGCCTTCGATGCAGCCGTCGAGCACCGCGGTCGAGCCGCGGGTAGCAAGGCCGACCGAGGGATATTGTGGGCCGGGGCCAGCACGGACGTTGAGATCGTTGACCGTTGTCGCCATCATCTCCGCCTGCGCAAGACCGCCGCTCGCCAGGAGCACGGCTCCAGCCAACAGAATGTTTCTCTTCAAGGTCATATGAGCGTCTCCTTGGTTTCGATGGGCTGACAACGCGCGGGGTTCCACGATGTTCCCCGGCACTCCGCCCAGCGAAAAGCCGCTTGTGGGAGATTTCATCCAAGTACCTTGAAGAATTGAACAAAATTCAATTTTTCCGCTCTACGGCAATGGCGAAGAGAGGCATAAACTCTTGTTTCAGTCCGTCTTTTTGCCGTGAGGCAGGCCGCAATGGCGGAAGATTCCGGCTGTCCTTGCCGTGGTTTCGGACTATACCCGAAGCAACAGAGACACGAAGCGAGGCACATATGGGCATGCTCCAGGCCGGCATCATTCCGGTGACACCCTTCCAGCAGAACTGCACGATCTTCTTCGATCCCGATACCAAGGAAGGCGTCGTCGTCGATCCCGGCGGCGACGTGCCGCTCATCCTGCAGGCGATTGCCCAGAACGGCCTGACCATCAAGGAAATCTGGCTGACACACGGCCACCTCGACCATGCCGGCGGCGCCAATGAATTGAAGGAGGCCCTCGGCATCGACGTGGTCGGCCCGCATCAGGACGATCTGCCGCTGCTGCAACGGATCGAAACACAGGCTGAAAAATACGGCATATCAGGATTGCGCGACGTCGTGCCCGACCGCTGGCTGAAGGATGGCGACAAGATCTCTTTCGGCGCCCATGAATTCGAAGTCTATCACACGCCCGGCCATGCCCCCGGCCACGTCATCTATTTCAACCGTGCGCAGAATTTCGCTCATCTCGGCGACGTGCTTTTCAACGGCTCGATCGGCCGCACCGACCTGCCCGGCGGCAATCATCAGCAGCTTCTCGATTCGATCCGCGACAAGGTATTGCCGCTCGGCGACGACGTCGGCTTCATCTGCGGCCACGGCCCCGGCAGCCGCATCGGCGACGAGCGGCGAAGCAATCCATTCCTGCAGGAGATCAGACCTCGTGGAGGATCCGATCCTGCCACGTCGGGCGAAGCCCGGAACAACTAATGCATGTCGCCCAAAAGTGCGCAGCGGTTTTGGGATAACGACTTGCATAAAACAACGGCTTAAAGCGCGTCGCATGAATCCGATTCGACGCGACGTGCTTTAAGTGTAAGCTCGCGCTCACATCATTCTTCGGCCGTTCGGCACCGGCTGTTCGACCGCGGCAAGCACGATCGCGCCGTTCTCATCCTCGAAACCCAGCGTCAGCACTTCCGAGCGGAACGGCCCGATCTGGCGCGGCGGGAAGTTGACGACGCCGAGCACCTGCCGGCCGATCAGGTTTTCCGTCGTATAATGCACGGTGATCTGCGCTGAGGATTTTTTCGTGCCGATGTCAGGACCGAAATCGATCAGGAGTTTGAACGCCGGCTTGCGTGCCTCCGGAAAGGGACTGGCCTCGATGACAGTGCCGACACGAATATCGACGCGCTCGAAATCGGCGTAGGTGATCTCTTCTGCCATATGGTCTCCGTCAGCCGGCCAGTTCCTCGGCCCGCTTGCGCGCCGCCGCAAGGGCTGCGTCGAACAAGGGCTGCATGCCGTCTTCGGCCATCAGCACGGCGAGCGCCGCCGCCGTCGTGCCGCCGGGAGAGGTCACATTCTCCCGCAGCCGCGAAGCGTCGTCGGGGGACTGGTGCATGAGTTCACCAGCCCCCGCGACTGTTTCCCGCGCAAGACGCATGGCGAGGTCCGCCTGCAGGCCGAGTTTACGGCCTGCCTCCGCCATACATTCGACGAGATAGAATACATAAGCCGGGCCGCTGCCCGAAAGCGCCGTCACGGCATCGATATCGGCTTCCGCCGGCACCCATTCGACCGGGCCCGAGACGCGCAGAAGGGAATGGACGCGTTCGCGTTGCGCATCGCTGACCCCCGAATTGGCAAAAGCGCCGGTCACACCGCGCCCGACCATGGCCGGCGTGTTCGGCATGGCACGCACCATGGCGGCCTTGCCGAAATGTCTCTCGAGGAAACCGAGCGTCTTGCCGGCCGCGACCGAGACGACGACCGTCTCCGGCCCGACGGCACTCTTCACCGCCGGCAGCACCGCCTCCATCACCTGCGGCTTGACCGCGAGGAAAAGCACGCTTGCCTTCAAATCCGTGGGAAGCGCGGTCAGATGGGTCGCGCCAGCCTCGCTGATCGTCGAAAGCATCGCAGGCGACGGACCGGGATCGACAACGATGACGGCCGAGCCCGGAACGCCGCTTTTCAGCCAGCCGGAGAGCATCGCCCCGCCCATGTTTCCGGCACCGATTAGAACGACGGGATGTATCGAGGAGAAAGCGGCCGTCGGCATCTTATGCCTCGCCAACCGTTTCAAACAGCACGGCTTCCATCGCCTTCGTCGCCTCCATGCCGGACCAGACGACGAACTGGAATGCCTGAAAATAGGCTTCGCAGGTGTCGAGCGCGCTGGAAAGCAGCACCTCCACCTGGCGATTGGTAGGCTCCGCGCCGCCGGCAAGCAGCAGCGATTGACGGAAAATGACGACATCTTCCTGGCGCCAGAGGTCGAAATGACCCATCAGCACCTGCCCGTTGATCGCCGAGAGCAGCTTGACCACCTCGTTGACCCTGACGTCGGGAACTTTGATATCGAAGGCGCAGCCAAGATGCAGCGCCTCGAATTCCTCCATCCAGGAGAAGGAGACGTGGTAGTCCGTCCAGCGGCCCTCGACCGTCATTGCGATCTCGTCCTCGCCGGACCGTTCGAACGACCAGTCGTTGTTGGAGGCAACATACTCGATCATATCGACCGGGTTCGACTGACGCTCGACTTCCAATTCCATCAGGTTCATGCAGCACCTTCTTGACCGGAACGAATGCGACCTAACTTGGTGTACGAACACAAGCAAGACACACGCAAAATACCGGAACCACCACTCGGATGATCGTTGAACCGCTGCCAGACTTAACGCAGATAACCTGCCCGGAGCTTACCACGTCGCTTCGAATCATCATTTAAAATCAGTGTATAGCGCCCCTGGTCCCCTGCCAGCCCCCTGAACGGAAAATAGGACCGGCCACTGTGGAAAGGCTCTTCGAAATTCAATTCAGAAGGGAGAATAAGCGACTCTGCGAATTGGCTTTTTTGGCAGTGTCCACAGGTGGAAAACTCACCTGGTTTTTTTTACGGAAGATGCGGCGTGTGGCATGAAGGCCACGCCGCATCTGTGTCGTATCGGGACTTAAGTGCCCTCGCCGGCAAGCTTTGCCTCGAGTGCTGCGATGCGGGCGGCAAGTGCCTCGTTCTCGTCGCGTGCCTTGATCGCCATCTCGCGCACGGCCTCGAACTCCTCTCGCTTGACGATGTCCATGCTGTTCAGCCAACGCTCGGCCTGGGCGTTGAAGGCGGTCTCGATCTCCTTGCGGACGCCCTGGGCGGCACCGGCCGCATCGGTCATCAGCTTGGCGAATTCGTCCATGATGCGGTTCGTTCCGGTCGTCATGGCGTTTTTCTCCCTTCGCATGAGGTGAATTCAGCCCTTCGGGGCCTCGAGGATTGAGGTAGGGCTTCGCCATCGACGATGCAAGCGCTTTGCACGGGATAAGCTTGCCGGAACAGGCCGGGAATGGGCCATCACGAACAATGGACTTGACCGTCCGGGATCGCAACGGCATGTTCCGCGCAACTCAACAGGTGGAAAACCTTGCCGACAGCAGCCGATCTCCTTGCCATCATGCCTTTCCCGGATATCGATCCGATCGCCTTTTCGATCGGTCCGCTGGCGATTCATTGGTATGGTCTCGCCTATGTTGCCGGCATCCTGCTCGGCTGGGCCTATGCGCGCCGCCTCGCCGCCAATGAAAGTCTCTGGCCCGGCAACGTCTCGCCGATATCCAGGACGCAGCTCGACGATTTCATCGTCTGGGCAGCGCTTGGTGTCGTCCTCGGCGGTCGTCTCGGCTATATTTTCTTTTATGATCTCCCCGCTGTCCTGCGCAGTCCCGTCCGTGCGCTCGAGATCTGGAACGGTGGCATGTCCTTCCATGGCGGCCTGACCGGCACGACGATCGCCATGATCCTCTTTGCCCGCCGCAACGCCATCCCGATCTGGAGCCTGTTCGACATCGTCGCCGCGGTCGTTCCCTTCGGCCTCTTCTTCGGCCGCATCGCCAATTTCATCAATGGCGAGCTCTGGGGCCGGTTGACCGACGTGCCCTGGGCCGTGGTCTTCCCGACCGGCGGCCCCTTCGCCCGCCACCCAAGCCAGCTCTACGAAGCCGGCCTCGAAGGCATCGTTCTGCTCCTGGGGCTGGCCGCTTTCATCTTTGGCATGCGCGCCCTGAAAAGCCCCGGCTTCATTACAGGCGTCTTCGTTTGCGGTTATGCGCTGTCGCGCATCTTCGTCGAATTCTTCCGCGAGCCTGACGCCCAGCTCGGTTACCTCCTCGGCACGAACTGGCTGACCATGGGCATGGTGCTCTCCTCCCCGATGATCCTGCTTGGCCTTTGGGCGATGCTGCGGGCCCGCCGCCAGGCTGCGCTGCAGCTCTGAAACGGCAGGACGCGACATGACCACCGCTCTAGGCGAAAAGATCAAGGCGATTATCCAGGCCAACGGCCCGATCAGCGTCACCGATTATTTCTCGCTCTGCCTCGCGGACCCCGAACACGGCTATTACCGCACCCGCGAGCCCTTCGGCCGTTCCGGTGATTTCGTCACCGCGCCCGAGGTCAGCCAGATCTTCGGCGAAATGATCGGCGTCTTCATCGTCCATGCGTGGCAGCGCCATGGCACGCCGACGGACGTCCGCCTCGTCGAGATCGGCCCCGGCCGCGGCACCATGATATCAGACATGCTGCGCGTCATCTCCCGCATCGCTCCACCGCTTTTCGACGCCATGACCGTGCATCTCGTCGAAACCAGCGAGCGGCTGCGCGACGTCCAGAGCCAGACGCTCGAACCCCACGGCGAGAAGATCACTTGGCATAATGGCTTCGACGAAGTACCGCCCGGCTTCACGCTGATTGCCGCCAACGAACTCTTCGACGCCATCCCGATCCGCCAGTTCGTTCGCATGCCGACGGGTTTTCGCGAGCGCATGGTCGGCATCGACGCCAATGGCGAGCTGACTTTCGCCGCCGGCGTCGCCGGCATCGATCCCGCGCTTCTTCCCGAACCGGTGCAGAGCGTGCCGGTCGGCACCCTCTTCGAGATCTCGCCTGCCCGCCAGGCGGTGATGATGGCGATCTGCGAGCGGCTGCGCGCCTTCGGCGGCACGGCGCTTACGATCGACTACGGCCATCTCGTCACCGGCTTCGGCGATACGCTGCAGGCCGTGCGCATGCATGAATTCGACCCGCCGCTCGCGCATCCAGGCGAAGCCGATCTGACGAGCCATGTCGACTTCCAGCAACTCGCCGAAACAGCGCTTGCGGCTGGCCTCTATCTGAACGGCGCCCTGCACCAAGGTGATTTTCTGACCGCCCTCGGCATCCTCGAGCGCGCAACCGCTCTCGGCCGTGATCGCGAGCCGCACACCCAGCAGGTCATCCAGGCGGCGGTCGAAAGGCTTGCCGGCGCCGGTGAAGGCCGGATGGGCGAACTCTTCAAGGTGATGGCGGTCTCTTATCCCGCCATCGATCTCATGCCCTTTCGTCCGGTGGATTGACAGGGCGCACGCGGCTGGTTCAACATCCGCCCGAAACAAGAACTTGAAGCGCGCCGCATATGCGATGCGCTTGGGATAACAACAAACCCCTCGAAAACCCCGGAATCACAGATGCAGGACGCGGCCTCTCCCGCACCGATCGAAAGCGCGCTGCTGAACGAAGCGGCGGGCGCCACGATCCGGCACGGTTATTTCACTCGGACCGGCGGCGTTTCCGAGGGGCTGTATCGTGGCCTTAACGTCGGCCTCGGCTCCGGCGACGAACGCGACAAGGTCTTGGAAAACCGCCGTCGCGTCGCCGCCTGGTTCGGCTTGCCGGTCGAGCGGCTGGCAACCGTGCATCAGGTCCATTCCCCCGATGTCGTGACTATTGGCGCCGATTACGACGGCGCCCGCCCCGACGCGGATGCGATGGTAACGCGCACCCCTGGCATTGCGCTTGGCGTGCTCGCCGCCGATTGCGGACCCATCCTGTTTGCCGACCCGGACAATCGCGTCATCGGTGCCGCCCACGCCGGCTGGAAGGGCGCGTTGACGGGCGTGCTCGAAAATACCGTCGCTGCCATGGAGGCGCTGGGTGCTGACCGCGCCAGCATCGTCGCCTGCCTTGGCCCCTCGATCAGCCAGGCAAGTTATGAGGTCGGTCCCGAATTCGTCGAGCGTTTCGTCGCCGACAACCCGGACGACGAGCGCTTTTTCGTGCCTTCCACAACGCCTGGCCGCGCCATGTTCGACCTGCCGGCACTGACCGCCGACCGGCTGACGAAAGCCGGCGTGCGTGCCGAAAGCCTCGGCCTCTGCACTTATCCGGACAACGAGCGCTTCTTTTCCTACCGCAGGACGACACATCGCAAGGAGCCGGATTACGGCCGCCAGATTTCCGCGATATCAATCAGGGAGACTTGAGCAGAATGGCACTGCATTTCGAAAAGGCCGAATTCGCAAGCCGGCTTGCGCGCCTCACCGAGAAGATGAAGGAAGAAAAGCTCGACGCCTTGCTGCTCTTCGCCCAGGAAAGCATGTACTGGCTGACCGGCTACGACACCTTCGGCTATTGCTTCTTCCAGACGCTGGTCGTCAAGAGCGACGGCACCATGGCGCTGATCACCCGCTCGGCTGATCTTCGCCAGGCCAGGCATACCTCGATCCTCGAGGACATCCATATCTGGGTCGACCGGGTCAATGCCGACCCGACGCTCGACCTGAAGAACCTGCTGGTTGAGATGGACCTGCTCGGCGCCCGCATCGGCATCGAATATGATACCCACGGCATGACCGGCCGCGTCGCCCGGCTGCTCGACGCGCAATTGACCACCTTCGGCCAGATCGTCGACGCCTCCTACCTCGTCAGCCGGCTGCGCCTGATCAAGAGCCCGACGGAGGTCGCCTATGTCGAGCGCGCCGCCGCTCTCGCCGACGATGCGCTCGATGCCGCGATCCGGTTGACAAAGCCCGGCGCCGACGAGGCGGATATCCTCGCTGCCATGCAGGGTGCGATCTTTTCCGGCGGCGGCGACTATCCCGCCAACGAATTTATCATCGGCTCCGGCGCCGACGCGCTGCTCTGCCGCTACAAGGCCGGCCGCCGCAAGCTCGACGCCAACGACCAGTTGACGCTCGAATGGGCTGGCGCCTATGCGCATTACCATGCCGCCATGATGCGCACGATCGTCATCGGCGAGCCGACGCATCGCCACCGCGAGCTTTACAACGCCTGCCGCGAAACCATCGAGGCGATCGAAACCGTCCTGAAGCCCGGCCAGACCTTTGGCGATGTCTTCGACATGCATGCCAGGATCATCGACGAGCGCGGCCTGGCTCGCCACCGGCTGAATGCCTGCGGTTATTCGCTCGGCGCCCGCTTCTCGCCCTCCTGGATGGAGCATCAGATGTTCCATGTCGGCAATCCGCAGCCGATCGAGCCGAACATGTCGCTCTTCGTGCACATGATCATCGCCGACTCAGATACGGGCACGGCGATGACGCTCGGCCAGACCTATCTGACGACAGCGGATGCGCCGCGCGCGCTATCCCGCCATCCGCTCGATTTCATCGGGCTCTGACCGGTGAGAATCCGGAATTGACAGACGACCGTCCCCACCCGCATAAATTCGGGTGGGGCTGATTGCGATTGCGGGAAGGACGGACCAAGGGATGACGCGAGCTGCGATTGTGCCCACGCTCCTGTTCGTCATGGCTCTATTGACAGCCTGCAACACGACCGATGCGCTTACGCCGCAGGTCGATATCAGCAATTCCTCCGGGGACGCCCCGTCGAGCCCGGTGACGCAGAGCGAAGCCGAGAGTTTGGCAGGCACCCGCCAGCCGCGTTTCTCGGGAAGCTCGCAGCAGGGCGGCTACCATCCAGCCTATGATCAGTCGCAGCGGGCCTATCGGCCCGGCACCGGCGCGGCGCCGACGACGATGCAGGAACAGGCAGACGCCCTGTCGAGAAGCGGCTCCTCACCGGCCGCCTCTGCCCCGATCGACGGACAATCGCTGCCCCCGTCGGCGGCCAGTGGTGAGCTTGCCGCACAGCCGGCTCCGCCGGCCGAGGCGCAACAGCCGCAGCAGACCGCCGCGCTCCCCCCCAATTCCTCCACCGCCCGCGGCAATACCGTACGCTTCCTGCCGATCATCGGCGCGCCGGTGCAGGCCGTGACACCACTCTCGCGCCAGCTCGGCGCCGAGGCGCGCTCGCATGGCCTTTCCATCAAGAGCTCGACCGATGGGAGCAGCGATTACATCCTCAAAGGCTATCTCTCCGCCTTCAGCGATGCCGGCAAGGTTACCGTGGTCTATGTCTGGGACGTTCTCGACAGCGGCGGCGCCCGCCTGCACCGCATCCAGGGCCAGGAAAGCGTGCCGACGGCCGCGGCCGATCCCTGGGCGGGTGTTCCAGCCTCGGTGATGCAGCAAATCGGCTCAAAAACCATCGCGGAATTCTCCTCCTGGCGGCAGACAAAGGGCGGTTAGTCACAAACTTTTTGCAAATATGGAAGCCTGTGGCGCCTTTGCCCTTGCATTCACGGGGAAGCTGACTAAAAAGCGCGGCTATCAGCGCGTAACAGGCGGACCAAAATGAAGGTTTTCGCAGGCAATTCGAACCGGCAACTCGCCGAAGCGATCTGCAACTATCTCAATGTTCCCTTGGGGAAAGCCAGTGTCCGGAGGTTTGCCGATCAGGAAATCTTCGTGGAAATCCAGGAAAATGTGCGCGGCGAGGACGTTTTCCTCGTACAGCCCACCGCCTTTCCTGCCAACGACCACCTGATGGAACTGCTGATCATGATCGACGCGATGCGTCGTTCATCGGCCCGCCGCATCACCGCCGTCCTACCCTATTTCGGCTATGCCCGTCAGGACCGTCGTGCTTCAGGCCGCACACCGATCTCCGCCAAGCTGGTTGCAAACCTCATTACCGAAGCCGGCGCCGACCGTGTCATGACGCTCGATCTCCATGCCGGGCAGATCCAGGGCTTCTTCGATATCCCGACCGACAATCTCTTCGCCATGCCCGTGCTGACGCGCGACATCAAGAGCCATTATGACCTCAGCAACGTCGTGGTCGTCTCGCCTGACGTCGGTGGTGTGGTTCGCGCCCGCGCGCTGGCCAAGCGGCTGGACTGTCTTCTGGCCATCGTCGACAAGCGTCGCGAGCGGCCGGGTGAATCCGAAGTCATGAACATCATCGGTGACATCACCGGCAAAGATTGTCTGCTGATCGACGACATTGTCGATTCCGGCGGCACGCTCTGCAACGCGGCCGACGCGATGTTGGCCAAGGGCGCATCCAGTGTCACCGCCTATATCACCCACGGCGTTCTCTCGGGCGGCGCAGTCACCCGCGTCACTTCCTCGAAGCTTCGCGAACTCGTCATCACGGATTCGATCCAGCCGACCACGGCGGTTCTCTCGGCGCACAATATCCGCATCGTGACCACGGCCCCTCTGATCGGCGAAGCCATCAGCCGAACGGCTCAGGAAGAGTCCGTCTCTAGCCTGTTCGATTAAAAAGAGCCGGCATTCGACCGGCTCTTTCAATTTCTGCATCAGATGGACCAAGCTATTACCGGGCATTTCTCCAAGCCGCATGAATTGCTGGCCCGTTGATTGTCGCCGAGCCGCGTTCGGTGACAACGAAAGCCCAGAATAAACCGCCGTTGCGATCGTTGGGCACAAAAAAGCCGGCACAAGGCCGGCTTCCTTTCATTTCTGATCCCAATTGATAAGGCTCAAGGCTGCTGCGGCGGCGCAGGTACCGTGTCCAGACCCTGATCCGGTTCCTGCTCCTGGTCTGGCTCCAGCCCCTGATCTTGATTTTGATCCGGACCATCCGGCCCCTTGACCACCTGGCCGTTGACGGCGATCGCGCCGTCGCGGCCGACGCTGATGTCCCAGCGCGAACGACCATCTGCATCGGTCTTCGCGAAACCCTTCACCATCATGATGCCGAAGGAGACCTGGTTGAGATCGGGATCCGTCTTGGCAAGCTCCTGAACCGCGGCAATCGTCTTGTCGAGATCACGGGCAAGGATCGTCGCCTCCATGGAATAGTCCTTTTCGGTGTCGACCCGCCCCTCGATCTTGCCGGTCATATCGAGGTCGTAGACGTCGGATTTGGCGCTGACCTTCGGAAACTCGACGGCGAGCCGGCCGTCGCGGAAGAGCTTCTTGCTCATCTCCTCGCCGCTCGTCTCCGGCGCCTTGTCATTGAAATCCATCGCCATGAGGGCTTCGCCGAAGGTGGCGAAATCCAGATTCGGCATGGCGAGTTGCAGCTCGAAGCTGGTCGGCATGAAAGGCGAATAGCTTGGCGGCATCAGCGGGCTGTCGAGGCTGATGTCCTGCGCATTGATGCCGAAGCCGAAACGCATGGCGTCGCTCGGCCCATCGATGGCCAGGTTGTAACCGAACGCCTTGACGCCGCCATTGCCCATCTGGCTGCTGATGGTCAGATTATTGACCCCGATCGTCTCGCTGAACGAGGCAAGAATCGGGAAGGCTTCCTTCAGCATTCCCTTAATCTTGCCGCTATTCTCCGGGCTTAATTCCTTCTCCTCGAGATGGTCGAGAACGAAAAGGACGATCTCGCGGATTTGTTTGGCCGGCAGGCCGTTCACCTTCGCATCGAAATCGATCGAATCGGCACGGATTTCGACAGGCGGCATTTGCAGGCCGGAAACCTGCTCGACGAAAGTCGACATCGAGCCGCTGCCCGCAAAATCGATACGCCCGTTGCCGCCTGCGCTGTCCGTCGAACTCAGCTCTTGGTCGATCGCGGCGATGCTGGCATGGACTTCCTCGGTGTCGGACTTGCTGGTGACCTTGATGTCCTTGCCGGTGAAGGTGCCGGAGCGCAGATAGCTGATCGCCGGGTCGAAGACGCCGGTATAGACAAGCGAAGCGATGGAGTAGGAAAAATCCGTCGGCTTCTGGTCGGGGCCTTTGAAATGGCCGGAAACGTTGAGGTTGTTGTCACCCTCGATGTTCCAGAGCCCGCTATCGAGCGGCGTGGCGAACATCGAGAACGGCGTCAGCCCGTTGATCGCGAATGTCGCCGGATCGGCTTTGGCAAGCAGCTTCGCCAGATCGTAAATGATCTCGTATCGCGCCCCCGCCGGATTGACGGTGATCAGGCCGCTCTTGGCCAGATCCTCGGGAAGCAGCTTCGTCAGCGTGTCCTTGACCGCATTGGCGCCATCCTGATTGATCTCGACACCCTGGGCCGTGGTGACAAGGCAAAGTGCCAGCAAGCTCGTTGCCGTGACAAGTTTGAGACGCATAGTCCGATTTCTCCTCAGCCGCTTTTTTGAATGCGGGCCATCCAAAGATGCGAAGCGCGCCGATGTCAACCTCAGCTGCGGCAGAGAATGGCAATTTGCCGCTCACGCGGCCGCGGATTTTTTCACGGCCGGCGCAAGAACCGTTTCCTGCTGCGCGGCCGGCACCTCGCCGTTGACGATCGCCTCGATGCCCGAGCGCGGTCCCGGCTTACCGAAGAGGAAGCCCTGCACCTGCAGGCAGCCTTCCCGTCGCAGGAAGTCGATATGGTCTTCGTTTTCGACGCCTTCAGCAAGCACCGGTATGTCGAGGCTTGCTGCAAGAATAAGCGTCGAACGCACGATTGCCGCAGACTGCTTGTTGGTGACGACGCCGTCGACGAAGGCGCGGTCGATCTTGATCTTGTCGAACGGGAAGCTCTGCAGTGTCGACAGTGACGAATAACCGGTGCCGTAATCGTCCATCGCCACCTTGACGCCGAGCGCCTTCAGCCGGCGGATGGCCTGAAGCGCATGTTGATGATCGGCGATGATGCCGGATTCGGTGATCTCGATCTCGAGTCGCGCCGCCGGCAGGCCGGTCTCAAGCAGGATCTGATGCACGATCTGCGGTAGGCGGTTGTCGCCGAGCTGCTGCGGCGCGACGTTGACGGCGATGCGTAACGGGTTCTTCCATGTCGCCGCTTCCGCGCAAGCGGCCCGCAGCACCCATTCACCAAGCTCAATGATAAAGCCGGTCTTCTCCGCGATCGGAATGAATTCGGCGGGTGAGATGTAGCCGCGCACAGGATGTCTCCAGCGCAGGAGCACTTCCAGGCCAACGATGTCGCGCGTCACCGTGTCATTCTGCTGCTGGTAGAACAGCTCGAATTCGCCGCGCGCCAATCCCTCCCGCATCTCGCTCGCCAACGCGTTGCGTTCGCGCGCTGCCTGATCCATCGAGGGCTCGTAGAAGCATATGCTGTTGGTCGCTGTCGATTTTGCCCGATACATGGCGATATCGGCCTGTGACAGCAGGTCGTCCAAAGTGTCCGCCTGTCCGGGATAGGTGGAGATACCGATACTGGAGCCGACGGTCAGCGCATGGCCGTTCCATTCGATCGGCCGGGCGATCTCGTCGAGCATGCGTTGTGCCAGTCCCTTGGCGTCCGAACGGACGAAATAATCGCACATGACGGCGACGAACTCGTCGCCGCCGACCCGCGCCACGAACTGGCCGTTCAGCATGATCTTGGACAGCCGTTCGGCGACGGCGCGCAGCACGGCATCGCCGGCGGCGTGGCCGTGAACGTCGTTGATTTCCTTGAAACGGTCGAGGTCGAAGGAGAGCACGGCAATATTGGCCGTCATCTCCTTCGGCTTGTTGACCAGCGCCGACAGATGCTCGTTGAAGGCGGCGCGATTGGCAAGATTGGTCAGCGGGTCATGCAGCGACAGATGGCGATAACGCTCGACGGCTGCCTGCGTCGACTGCATGTCGATAATATAGGTGGAGGCGCCCAGCGCCAGGATGATGATCATGACGGCGCTGACGAGACCGGTCATGATGCCGTCCGAGATGATCTCGGTGGGTGCCGCAACAGTGGCATCCGGCAGGATCGTCAGCCCCGCCATGCCGGTGAAATGCGTGAGCACGATCGCAAGGATCAGCGAAAGGGCAGCCCCGTGGCGGCAGAAACGCGTGATCGGCCGGCAGACGCGATTGGTGGCGACTGCGCCGAACAAGCCGGCGAAGACCAGCGAGGCGACGACATAAGAGGTCTGCCATTCGAGACGACCCTCGATCTCGTAACCGGCGATCCCGACATAGTGCATTACCGCGATGCCGAGGCCGACGATAACGCCGCCTGCCTCGATAAGCGGGCTCTTCTGCGCGATTGACGCGATGGTAAAGCCGGTCATCGTCGTCGCGACGGCGGCAAACAGCGACAGCAGCGTCAACGTCGGCTCATAGCCGTTCGCCACCGGCGTCTGGTAACCGAGCATGGCGATGAAATGCGTCGTCCAGATGGTCGAGCCGCCAACAAAACCAGAGAGAAACAACCAGTTGGTTTTCTGCAACCCCTGCGATCGGCGCACCCGGGTGAAGAGGCGCATCGACAGCATCGATCCGAGCACACAAATAACGGTGGCGAAGATCAGATGCGGAAGGCTGTGTTCGACGGTGATGCAGGAAAGGACACGCAACATGAGAGGCAACCGGCAAATTGAGACGGCCCTGCTTATATTGGCGGGCAAACGCAGGATCTATTAATCGCCGCCGATTTCGTTTTCGATGGTTAAACCTTGGCGAAAGCGTGTATATGGGCGAAAAACAACCCAAATCCGCAACTTGCGTTTCCGATCGACTTATAATATAGGCCACCGGTCCGTGTAGACACCCTTGGAGGCAACGCGGATGAGGTCGGGTCATACCGCCTCCGGTTCGTCGGAACAAGGCTTTTGCCCGCCGCCGAACTCTCCAAATAACCTCGAAAGGAATAGCCATGAGCCAGGAAACTTACGAGCTCAAGGCCGAGGCGCGCGAACGGGTTGGTAAGGGGTCCGCCCGTGAACTTCGCCGCAACGGTTTGATTCCCGCTGTCATTTATGGTGACAAGCAGGCCCCCATTGCCATCGCTCTCAACACCAATGAGGTGACGAAGCGCATTCACGCCGGTGGTTTCATGACCACCGTGGCCACGATCGACGTCGACGGCAAGAAGCACAAGGTTCTGCCGAAGGACTACCAGCTCGATCCGGTCCGTGACTTCACCATGCATGTCGATTTCCTTCGCGTCTCCGGCAACACCCAGGTGACCGTCGAAATTCCCGTGCACTTCATCAACGAAGAGAAGTCCCCGGGCCTCAAGGTCGGCGGCGTTCTGAACATCGTTCGCCATGAAGTCGAAGTTCATTGCCCGGCCGATGCAATCCCTGAGTTCTTCAACATCGACCTCAGCGGCAAGAAGATCGGTGACAGCATCCATATCGCGGAAGTCACCCTGCCGAAGGGTGTCACTCCTGTGATCGACCGCGACTTCACGATCGCGACCATCATTGCCCCGGCTGGCGGCATTGACGAGAGTGCTGCGGAAGGTGGAGCCGAAGCCTGATCGCTTCGACCAATTTGTAAAGCATATGGCCCGCTTTCCCCTGGAAAGCGGGCTTTTCATTGTCCGGAAACGCCCCGTTTCAGCAACATTTAACAAATTCGTGAAAGCATGTTTCGTCAGCTGCGAAGAAGCCCGCCTCAACGCGCGACAGCAAATATGGCCGGCCTGGGGGAGTAGACGGAACCATGAACAATTCCGTTGAGAACAGATTTTTTGCGATAGTTTGCGGAGCGCTGCTCGTCTTTGTCGCTCCCCTCTTTGTTCTCTTCCTATTTCTTTCCTCGGAACGGGCCGACAAGGAAATACGCGACCATATCTCCGTTCTTCTTGTCGCCAATGCCCAGGCGCTGGCCAAACCGCTGTGGGATCTCGATGAGGAGAGCGTCACTCAGATCAGCGCGACGGTCGTTTCCCAGGGCGCCATCGTCAAGGTCGAAGTGCGTGACCAGTCAGGCCAGCTCGACGTCAGCCAGTCCACCATTCCGCGCTCCTTCGACGGCAAGCTGGTGCAGGTGTCGCGCGCCATCATCTACAACACCGTCGACGGTCCGAAGAACCTCGGCAGCATCAGCGTCTATTATCCTGCGCTCGGCCTGTTTTCCGGCCTGAAGCAGGAAGAGGTTGTCTTCATCTCGATCTTCATCTTCGCGGTGCTGACCGTTTTCGGCACGGCGCTGATCGGCAACCGCTTCTTCGTCATCCAGCCGTTGATGCGGCTGACGGCGGCGATCGAGGCCACCCGCCAGCTGGGCTCCCGCCACCATGTCGACTGGCAGTCGAACGACGAGATGGGGCGGCTTGCCCATAGCTTCAACGAGATGCAGACCAAGCTCGAAAGCGAGGAAAAGGAGCTGAAGCTTGCCCACCGCCGCGCCACCGACATCTACAATCTGACGCCCGCCATGCTCTTCTCGCTCGACGAGGAAGACCGCATCACCGCCGTCAGCGATTATTGGCTGCTTGCCACGGGTTACAACCGCGCCGCCATCATCGGCCGCAACTTCGCCGATCTCGTCACTCCCCCGACCCGCGACAAATTCGTCAAGCGCCGCCAGGGCGAAAGCGGCATGACCGTCACCGTCAAGTTCATCTGCCTGGATGGCCGCACCATGGACGTCCTTATTATGGAATCGGAGGCGGGCGCTGGCGCTCAAGACCGCCTCTCGCTATCGGTCATGGCCGATGTGACCGAACTCAAGGCCTCCGAGGACCGCAACCACCGCCAGGCAATCACCGATCACCTGACCGGTCTTCTCAATCGCCAGGGCTTCGAAGCCGTACTCGACAACAAGATCGCCGCCGCCGACGCTGCCGGCCACGAACTCGCCTGCCTCTTCGTCGATCTCGACCGCTTCAAGTGGATCAACGACAATATGGGCCACGCCGCCGGCGACATGGCGCTGATCGAGCTCGTCGAGCGCCTGAAGACCCATCTTGCCCCCTCCGACGAGGCCGCCCGTCTCGGCGGCGACGAATTTGCCATCCTGCTGCCGGCGAAGGACGCCGAAAAACGCGCCAAGGTGATGTGCGAGCAGATTGCCTCGATCTTCGAAACGCCGTTCGCCCCCGACATGCATCTGAGCGCTTCCGTCGGCATCGCCATCTATCCGCATCATGCCGCAACCGCGGCCGAACTGCTCCAGAAATCCGACATGGCGATGTATGCCAAGAAACGCGACGGCAAGAACGGCGCGCAGCTCTTCGACAATGCCATGCTCGACCGTGCCCGCAGCCGCGCCGAAATCGAGGCCAATATCGAAGCCGGCCTCGTCGACAACTGGTTCGAAGCCTTTCTGCAGCCGATCGTTACCCTGAACGGCCGAGGCATTGCCGGTTTCGAGGCGCTGATGCGCCTCAACCATCCGCAGAAGGGCTTGATGCCGCCGGCCGAGATCATCAGCGTCGCCGAGGAAACGGCAAAGATCGTCCGCGTCGGCAACGTCATCATGGAAAAGGCGATCGCCAACCTCGCGGAGATTTCCCGCATATCAGGCATGCAGGATACCTATCTCGCCATCAACTTCTCGCCGTTGCAGTTCGAGCCGGCGCTGCCGGCCCGTCTTGCCGCCATCGTCGGTCGCCACGGCATCCGCCCCGAGCGCATCGTCGTCGAGATCACCGAAGCCGTGCTGATGCACGACAACCCGCAGATCCGCATGATCGTCACGGAGCTTCGTCGCTTCGGTTGCCGCATCGCGCTTGACGATTTCGGCACCGGCTATTCGTCGCTGAGCTACCTCAACCGCTTCCCCGTCGACATCATCAAGATCGACCAGTCCTTCACCCGCGCGATCAACGACGGCGACGACGACGTGCGCCAAAAGAGCCGCATGCTGATCGAAGGCATCACCACGCTTTCCCACAAGATGAACTGCACCGTCATTGCCGAGGGCATCGAGACCGAAGAGGAATGCCGCACGCTCCACCAGATGGGGCTTGACTATGGTCAGGGCTATCTCTTCCATCGTCCACAGCACGCAGCCACGCTGATCGAGCAACTGATGGCCTTGCAGTCGGCCGTCGCACGCGCCTCGTAAACGACGAACCAAGGAGATGATACAGATGAAAAAGCTCCTGCTTCTCGCATGTCTGGCGCTGCCCTGCACCGCCCATGCGCAAACGGTGACGTTCACGACCGAGGACTATGCCCCTTTCAACTATCGCGAAGGCAAGGAGATCAAAGGCGCGACCGTCGAGCAAGTCGAAAAGGTGATGGCCGCGATCGGCGTCGATTACACGATCGAGATCATGCCCTGGGCGCGCGCTTTTAGCCTTGCCCGCACGGCGCCGATGACCTGTGTCTTCGCGACCGCCCACAATGGCGCACGCGACCCGTTGTTCAAATGGGTCGAGCCGCTGCTCATCGACCGCAACATCCTGATCACCCGCAAGGGCTCGGGCGTCACCGCCGACAATCTGGACAAGGCGAAGAAATATACGGTCGGCACGCAGCGCGAGGATTACACCGAGACGATCCTGAAAGAGAAAGGCTTCACCAAGCTCGATGTCGCCAGCGACTTCAACGCCACGCTGCGCAAACTGCTTGGCGGGCGCATCGACATGATGCCGATCTCCGAACTCTATTTCGAGAAGCTGCGGGTCGACCAGCCGGTGGAGATAGTGACCGTGCTCTCCTCCCAGCCGATGGGCATCGCCTGCGAGAAGAACTTTCCAGACGATCTGCTCACCAGGATGCAGGCTGCCCTCGACAAGCTGATCGCCGATGGCGACCAGAAGCAGATCTTCCTAAAATACGGCATGAACCTGTCGGAATGACCCTGGCGACAACTGCCCTTTCCGCTTGACTTTGCTTTCATTTCGCGGTGGTGAACGGCGGTAAGTTCTAAAGCGCGTCGGGATCTTTCAGATTCGCTTATCGCGCCTTAGGTCTTTGTTTTTACGCATGTCGTTGTCGCAAAACCGCTGCACACTTTTGCACGACATGCTTTAGCGAGGAAAGACAGGCCATGCTGATCATCGCGGGTCTCGGCAATCCCGGCGGCAAATACGCCGGCAACCGCCACAATATCGGCTTCATGGCCGTCGACGCCATCCATCGGCGCCACGGCTTCTCGCCCTGGTCGAAGAAGTTCCGGGCCGAGATCGCCGAGGGCGAGGTCGCCGGCGAGAAGGTGCTGCTGATCAAGCCGCAAACCTTCATGAACCTCTCCGGTGAGTCCGTCGGCGAGGCGATGCGCTTCTATAAGCTCCAGCCCACCGATCTTGTAGCGATCTACGACGAACTCGACCTTCCCCAGGGCAAGGCGCGGCTGAAGACCGGCGGCGGCCATAACGGCCACAATGGCATCAAGTCGCTCGATGCGCATTGCGGCAGGGAATACCGCCGGCTGCGCCTCGGTATCGGCCATCCCGGCATCAAGGAAATGGTGCAGAACCATGTGCTCGGCGATTTCGCCAAGGCCGACAAGGCCTGGCTGGAGCCGCTTCTCGACACGCTCGCCGACAATGCCGACATGCTGGTGCGAAACGAGGATTCGCAGCTGATGAACAAGATCGCGCTGGCGCTCGGCGGCAAGGCCGAGGAGGAGAAACCGGCGAAGGAAAAGAAGGACGCCGAGAAGAAGCCGGCCGGCCAGTCGCATATCCATCAGGCCCGCAACCACAATCAGCCGAAGCTGCCGGCCTCCGGCCCGATGGCCGACATGTTGAAGAAGATGTTCGGCAACAAGGGGGAATGAGACCGGTGCCGCACGAAGATTTCGCCATCCGTGCCGCAGCCGCCGGCGACCTTCCCGGGCTGACCATCCTCTACCAGCACTTGAACCAGACCGATCCGGTTCTCGACAGGGCCCTGGCTGAAGAGCGCTTCTCCACCATCCTCGTCCAGCCCGGCATGACCGTTTTCATCGGCTTCGCCGGCGATCTCGCCGTTGCAACCGCCACCCTGATCGTCGTGCCGAACATGACGCGCAACGGCGCCTCCTATGCGCTGATTGAAAACGTCGTCACCCACGCCGATCACCGCCAGCGCGGTTATGCCGGCGCCGTCATCGGCCATGCAGTGACGCAGGCTTGGAAGGCCGGCTGCTACAAGGTGATGCTGCTCACCGGCTCGAAGAGCCCGGCGACGCTGCGCTTCTACGAGAATTGCGGCTTCGTTCAGGACAAGACCGGCTATCAGATCCGCCGGCCCTGAACCCGAAATGCCTATTCCTCCGGCTCCGCGGTGAACATCAGCGGATAGCCCATGCCCTTGGCAAGGTCGATGCCCTCCTTGGCCTTGGTCTCCGCGATGTCCTTGGCGCAGACCACGACCACGCATGAACCGAGCTTGTGCGCCGTCATCATCACCCGGTAGCCGGTCTCCTCGCTCATGCGGAAGACGGCCTTCAGGATCATGATCACCAATTCGCGCGGCGTATAATCGTCATTGACGAGAATGACCTTGTAGAGCTTCGGCTTGTCCAGCTTGAGCTTCACTTTGGCCTTCGGTTTCAGGGCGATGTCATTGTCACTCATCGGAAAAACCCACCCGTTGATGACATGGGGTTAGTAATCTTCAAAACCAGCTAATCATTGTCGATGACGAATTTTCGACGGTCGGCTGGCGCGGCTCCCGGCCTCAAACAGGCAGGGGCTGGTCGCCGGCTTCGATACTGAAAAGGTCAACTGCGTCTATACGAGCAGCGACCGGGATTCTGATGAAATCAGCAATACGTCAAAATCTCCATCGCTTTCAAGAATAGGCCAGCACCGATCCATCGGCAAGTGAGCGACGCTAAAAGCTCTCTAAGACTTGACCATATTGCTCCTTTATCCCATAGGCACCAGCAAGGAATTCAAGAACAGCAGGTTTTAGCCATGGGCTTCAAATGCGGTATCGTCGGGCTGCCGAATGTCGGCAAATCGACACTCTTCAACGCGCTCACCAAGACGGCGGCGGCACAGGCGGCGAATTATCCCTTCTGCACCATCGAGCCGAACACCGGCGAAGTCGCCGTTCCCGATCCGCGCATGCGCAAGCTTGCCGACATCGCCAAGTCCAAGGAACTGATCCCGACCCGCATCTCCTTCGTCGACATTGCTGGCCTGGTGCGCGGCGCCTCGAAGGGTGAAGGCCTCGGCAACCAGTTCCTCGCCAATATCCGCGAAGTCGACGCCATCGTCCATGTGCTACGCTGCTTCGAAGACAGCGACATCACGCATGTCGAGGGCCGCATCAACCCGGTCGCCGATGCCGAGACGATCGAGACCGAGCTGATGCTTGCCGACCTCGAAAGCCTGGAGCGCCGCACCGAGCAGACGCGCAAGCGCGCCACCGGCAAAGACAAGGAATCGGTGGCGATGCTGCCGATCATGGATGCCTCGCTGAAGCTGCTCAACGAAGGCAAGCCGGTTCGTACGCTGCTGTCGACGCTCGATGCGGAAGAAATCGTCATCCTCAAGAGCCTCAATCTTCTGACCTCGCATCCGGTGCTCTACGTCTGCAACGTCGCCGAAGCCGATGCCTCGACCGGCAACGAATTCACCGAGGCTGTTGCCGTCATGGCGAAGGAACAGGGTGCCGAAACCGTCGTCATCTCGGCGGCGATCGAATCGGAGGTTGCCCAGCTTCCCGAAGAGGAAGCCAAGGAATTTCTCTCCGCCCTCGACCTTGACGAGGCCGGCCTCGACCGGCTGATCCGTGCCGGCTACAAGCTGCTCCACCTCATCACCTATTTCACTGTCGGCCCGAAGGAAACGCGCGCCTGGACGATCGAGCGCGGCACCAAGGCGCCACAGGCCGCCGGCGTCATCCATTCGGATTTCGAGCGTGGCTTCATCCGCGCAAACACCATCGCCTATGACGACTACATCAAATACAATGGCGAAGTCGGCGCCAAGGATGCCGGCAAGGCGCGCGACGAAGGCAAGGAATACGTCGTCCAAGACGGCGACGTCATCCATTTCCGCTTCAACACCTGATCGTAGACCGCTGCTGTCTCGACCAATGCATCTCGCCCAAACGGCACGGCGGTTTGGGCGAAATCATAAGGTCTACGATACCGCCCCCGCGACGGCAGGCGGCAATCTCTGCGAGATTACCAGCGGCAGCGCCCGCAGCACGATACGGCGCAGCGGCATCCAGCCTGTTCCGATGATGAGCACGATCGCTCCAACGACGATCAGCGTCGTGAAGATATAGGTATCAACAGTCGCGCTCCCTTGGCGGAAAATGCCGTAGATCGCAAAACCGAGCGACAGCAGGCCTGACGTGACGAAGGCGCGCCGGTCGATGACAAGGCCGATCAGCATCAACACCGCCACGCTGATGACAATGATGGGCGTCTTGATCGACACGGCCTGGGCAACATCCAGCAAATTGCCGTCGAACGACATCAGCAGCCTTACGCTGAAGAGCAGTGCCGGTGCCGCACCCAGATGAAGCCAGAAGGCGATATCGGAGCGTATCGTCCGGCGCAACCGGTCGCCGAGGTCGAAATAGAGCGCCGTTGCAAACAGCCCGAGCGCGCAAACGAGGACCACCGCGAACAGGAGGGGATGGTTGGAGAAGAATTGCGGATCGCCGCTCGCCCATTGCATGAGGCGCAATAGCAAGGTGAACACCAGTGCAAGGGCCGAGGTGATGCAGAGCGCCAGCGACAGCGGCACGCGGTACCGGGCATAATAGAGGCCGAGAACGATCGGGAAGCCGGCGACGAACTGCGTCGCCTCCGCCCCGATATCATTGAAGGCTGATATTCCCGGTTTGAAGAAGAAGGACATCAGCAGGAATGTCCAACAGAACAGCGCGATCGTCAGGCTGACGGCCGGCAGGGCAAGCCGCTGGCGGCGCACCAGGATTTCCGAAAGCACGATGATCGCAGGCAGCACGGCATAAAGTGCGGCAAGCCCCCAGAGGCCGCCGAGCGCCACCACGACGCCGATGGTGATCAGCACGTCGTGGAAGCCGCGCACGAAGCTTGGCGTCTCTGTATCCGACCAGGCCTGCCCCTCCGCCGCCATTGCCGGCTGTGCCTCAGCGACGCCGCTCCCGACGACGGCGACCCCGCGCTCCATCAGGAACGGCAAAAGCCGCCCGCCCGCCTCCGGCGAAATCAGCTCCTGGCGCACGGCCTCGTCGAGTATCGACCTTAGTTCAGTCATGCCGGTTTATCTCCCCGGAATCATTGAGCCCGCGCGGATGCTATTGTAAGCATTGTGCGCTGCATATGGCGGGAGGAACGAATGTCGGCAGAAAAGCTTTCCTTCGAGGATTTCCAGCCCGACCGCCGCTTCGCGCTTGGCCCGAAGCTGGTAACCGCCGAGGAAATCATTGAGTTCGCAAGCGAATTCGACCCGCAACCGATGCATATCGATGAGGCTGCCGGCCGCGCCAGCATTCTCGGCGGCCTTGCCGCTTCCGGATGGCATACCTCTTCTATGTTCATGCGCATGATGGCCGACAGTTATGTGCTGCATTCGCTCTGCGAAGGTGCGCCGGGCGTCGATCTGATGGAATGGCGAAAGCCGGTGCTTGCCGGCGACACGCTATCTGGCCATTCGACCGTGCTTGAAGCCCGGCCGATGCGCTCGCGCCCTGGCATCGGCATCGTCAAGTTGCGCCACGAGGTAGAAAACCAGCGCGGCGAACTCGTCTGCGTCTCGGAGAATTCAGTCATGTTCGGCATGCGTGCCCGGCCCGCGGATATCGGCATAAGCCCGGAGACATCAGCATGAGGATGTCCGAGCTTTACGCGGTTGGCGAGAAGGCCGAGATCGGCAAGTACACTTTTACCGAGGAAAACATCATCCGTTTCGCGACGCGCTACGATCCGCAGCGTTTCCACGTCGACAAAGAAGCCGCCAAAGACACCCTCTTCGGCGATCTCTGCGCCTCCGGCTGGCACACCACCGCCGCCTGGATGCGGACCTTCCTCGCCTTTTGGGAAAGGCAAAGCGCCGCACTCGCGCAAAAGGGCCAGACGTCACCGAACCTCGGCCCCTCACCCGGTTTCCAGAAACTGCAATGGCTGCGGCCGGTTTTCGCAGGCGATGTCGTGACCTATTCCGTCGCCTTCCTCTCCAGCCGGGCGCTCGCGTCGCGGCCGGGATGGCACCTCAACACCATCCTCTGCGAGGGCGTCAATCAAAACGGCGATGCCGTTATCCGCTTCGAAAGCGGCGTGCTCGAATTCGACTGACGCTGCAGGCACGAGGACGAGGGCTCAGTGGCCGGAAAATTCGACCAGCGTGTGCACGACGACGCCGAGCTCTTCCAGCTTCTTGCGTCCGCCGAGGTCCGGCAGATCGATGACGAAGCAAGCGCCGACCACTTCCGCGCCGATCTGGCGCAGCAGCTTCGTCGCGCCGACCGCCGTGCCGCCGGTGGCGATCAGGTCGTCGACCAGGATCACCTTCTCGCCGGGCTGGACAGCATCGCGATGCATCTCCATCTCGTCGACGCCATATTCCAGGCTGTAGGCGATGCGCACGGTCTCGTGCGGCAGCTTGCCCTTCTTGCGGATCGGCACGAAGCCTGAGGAAAGCTGGTGCGCCACCGCGCCGCCGAGGATAAAGCCGCGCGCCTCCATGCCGGCGATCTTGTCGATCTTCGTGCCCGCATAGGGCTGTACGAGTTCATCGACCGCCCGGCGGAAAGCCCGAGGATTGCCGAGCAACGTGGTGATGTCGCGGAATATGATGCCGGGCTTGGGGTAGTCGGGAATGGAACGGATGCTGGCTGCGAGCTCCGAAGTCGTATTGGTCATCGAAAATCCATATCTGCGAACGCATGAAATTGGCCGGACTTTATCAATTGCCAGGGGCAGAACCAACAAAAAAGGCGGCCCGTAGGCCGCCTTTCGAAATCCGGCGGGGAACCGCTCAATGTTCCTTATTGGCGTAGATCGAGCGCTTCGTCAGGTAGATCAGCACCGTGAAGATCGCCAGGAAGATCATCACCATGAAGCCTGTGCGCTTGCGCTCCTCGAGATGCGGCTCGGCGGCCCACATCAGGAAGGCGGAGACGTCCCTCGAATACTGGTCGACCGTCGCGGGCGCGCCATCGTCATAGGTCACCTGACCGTCGGAGAGCGGCTTCGGCATGGCAAGGACGGCGGCAGCGTGGAAATAAGGATTGTAATGTGATCCCTGCGCCACCTGGAAGCCGGCCGGCGGCTCTTCATAGCCGGTCAGCAGCGCGTGGATGTAATCGGGGCCACCTTCCTGATACTGCGTGAAGATGTCGAAGACGAATTGCGGGAAGCCGCGCTCGACTTCGCGAGCCTTGGCGATCAGCGAAAAGTCAGGCGGAGCCGCACCGTTGTTGGAAGCAGCAGCCGCCTCCGCATTGGCGAAAGGCGCCGGGAAGTGATCGGAGGGGACTGCCTTGCGGGTAAACATCTCGCCGGTGGCGTTCGGGCCGTCCTGGACCTCGTAGTTCGCGGCGAAAGCCTTCACCTGCGCCTCGGAATAACCGAGTTCGTCGAGCATGCGGAAGGGCACGAGGTTCATCGAATGGCAGGCGGAACAGACTTCGGTGTAGACCTTGAGGCCGCGCTGAAGCTGACCCTTGTCGTAGTGGCCGAACGGACCGGCAAAAGTCCATTCCTCCTCCTTCGGCTCCTTCAGCGGATAGTGCGGCGTCTCACTTTCCGCGTGATGGGCCGGAGCCGCGCCGTTGGCGGGCGTCGCCTCCTGGGCCAGCACCGCACTGCCGAGACCGGCGGCAAATGCGAGCGAGAGAATGCTTGTAACAAGCGTTTTCATATTTCTATTCCCTTCCGTCGCTCGCTTATGCCTTGACCGCTACGGTCTTGTTGCGCTTTTCGAGCACCGCTTCGGTGATCGAGTTCGGGATGCGACGCGGTGTTTCCACCAAGCCGAGAACCGGCATCGCGACCAGGAAGAAAGCGAAGTAGAGGAGCGTGCAGATCTGCGAGATCGTGGTGAACAAGCCTTCCGCCGGCTGCGAACCGAGCCAGCCGAGGATGATCGCGTTGATCACGAACAGCCAGTAGAACAGCTTGTACCAGGGGCGGTAGACGGCGGAACGGACCTTTGAGGTATCGAGCCAGGGCAGGAAGAACAGCACGATGATCGCGCCGAACATCACGAGCACGCCGCCGAGCTTGGAGTCGATCGGGCCGACGTTGAAGGTGATCGAGCGCAGCATCGCGTAGAACGGCAGGAAGTACCATTCCGGAACGATGTGGGCCGGCGTCTTCAGCGGGTCGGCCGGGATGTAGTTGTCGGCATGGCCCAGGAAGTTCGGCAGGTAGAAGACGAAATAGGCATAGACCATCAGGAAGATTGAGACGCCGAGCGCATCCTTCATCGTCGCATAAGGCGTGAAGCGCACCGTGTCCGTCTTCGTCTTGACCTCGACGCCCGTCGGGTTCGTCTGGCCGACGACGTGCAGCGCCCAAATGTGCAGGATGACGACGCCGGCGATCATGAAGGGCAGCAGGTAGTGCAGCGAGAAGAAGCGGTTCAGCGTCGGGTTTTCGACCGCGAAACCGCCGAGCAGGAACTGCTGCACCCATTCGCCGACCAGCGGAAAGGCGGAGAAGAAGCCGGTGATGACGGTGGCGCCCCAGAAGGACATCTGGCCCCAGGGCAGAACATAGCCCATGAAGCCGGTCGCCATCATCAGGAGGTAGATGACCACGCCGAGGATCCAGAGGATTTCGCGGGGCGCCTTGTAGGAGCCGTAATAGAGGCCTCGGGCGATGTGCAGGTAGACCGCGACGAAGAAGAAGGATGCGCCGTTGGCATGCATATAGCGCAGCAGCCAACCGTGGTTGACGTCACGCATGATCTTTTCGACGGAGTTGAAGGCAACCGACGATTCGGCCGCATAGTGCATGGCGAGCGTAACACCCGTCAGGATCTGCACCACCAGCATAACGGCGAGCATGGCGCCGAAGGTGTAGGCGTAGTTCAGGTTACGCGGAACCGGATAGGCGACGAAGCTGTCATAGACCATGCGCGGCAGCGGAAGGCGCGCATCGACCCATTTCTCGAGGCCGGTTGATGGCTCGTAGCTGGAATGGCCACTCATTAATCAGTCTCCCCTCAACCGATCTTGATCTTGGTATCGGACAAAAATGAAAAGGTCGGAATCGCCAGGTTCTGCGGCGCCGGGCCTTTGCGGATGCGGCCGGCCGTGTCGTAGACCGAGCCATGACAGGGACAGAACCAACCATTGTATTCGCCGGCCTGGCCGAGCGGCACGCAACCGAGATGCGTGCAGGTGCCGATCATGACGATCCAGTTTTCCTTGCCCTTGCCGCCCGAACGGTCGACACCCGTTGCCTGAGCGTCGACAGGAAGGTTTGCATTGCGCGCGACCGGGTCCTTCAGATCAGCAAGCTGGACGGCATTTGCCGCTTCCACTTCCTCAGGCGTGCGGTTGCGGATGAAGATCGGCTTGCCGCGCCATTTAACCGTCAGGGACATGCCGGGCTCGAGGCTGGCAACGTCGACTTCGATGGAGGCGAGAGCAAGCGTCGAAGCGTCAGGACGCATCTGATCAATGAACGGCCAAGCGACCGCGACGGCGCCGACGGCGCCTGCCATACCAGTGGTGAGATAAAGGAAATCACGGCGAGTGGGTTCGCCCATGCCCTCGCTTGTCGTTTCGTGTTCGCTCACGGCTAACATCCTCTGCGCAATTTTCGCGGAATTCCGCCCTGCCCCCTCTACCGGCGAATCTCTCTGGACACAATTCGGCCATAGATTCCCCGGCAATCCGGCGCGTTCTATGCTTGATCGCAAATTATGTCCAGCCTTGGCAAGGGGATGAGGGCACAATGTCGCGGGAAATTTCGGATGAATTTTTTAAGGCAAACACGCGCTTGCCATTATGTTGCATTGCAACAAAAACGGCCTCGTGATAGGCGCAGTCCAAGCCATGCCAGTGAGCCGGACCGGAGCGGATGAGAGACACGATTTTTTGCGTATTCAGCGTTCTCACGACCCTCGTTCTCGCCATTATCTCCCTGCGATACGTCACCGATTTCTATCTGCTGTCTTTCTTTTACAGCTTCCAGGTCCATCTGGCGGTGGCCGGCACTGTGGCCTCGGTCGCTGCCCTTTTCGTCAAGCGGCACTGGTATGGCCTGCTGACCCTCGCAATATCGGTGGTCCTTGCCGTCCACGGTGTCGTGATGATGCGCGAATTCGTCGAACCATCCGTCGAGGAGAGCCGCCCGGCCCTGTTCAGGCTGATGTCCTTCAATATCGAGAACGATAATTTTGCAAACGGCCCTGACATCGCCGACATGGTCATTGGCTCGGGTGCGGACGTCGTCAACATCCTGGAGGCCGAACCGCTGCTGTCGGAACTGCCACGGTTGCTGAAGACCTATCCCTATTACGTCGGCTGCGGCGTCGGCATGGAGCAATGCGACACGCTGGTGCTGTCGAAACGTCCGCTGATCGAACCCCGCATCCGCAATCTCGGCCTGCTCTGGCGCAACCGGCTGACGATCTCGACGATCGATTTCGATGGCCGGAAGGTCAATTTCCTCGCCGCGCACCTGACCAAACCTTATTACGACGAATTCCACGGCCTCGAAATCTGGGATCTAGCGGAGATCATCCCTACCCTTTCGGGACCGCTCGTTCTCGCCGGTGATTTCAATACGTCGATTCTGGCGCCCGACGTGCAGTATCTCATGCGCACTCAAGGCTTGGGCACGGTGTCGCTAGAGCCCGCCACATGGCCGATCCGCGCCGGTGCTTTCGGTATTCCGATCGATCATATCTTTACCCGGGCGCCGCTGCGGCTGAAATCCGTTCGCCGCATCGAGAATGGCTTCGGGTCAAATCATTTTGGCCTCATGGCGGAATTCGTCGTCGACCCTTGAGCCCGCATCCTCATCCGCAGCAAGGAAGCCGCCGGACTGGCGCGCCCAAAGTTCCGCATAGAGCCCGCCGTGGCGAAGCAGTTCGTCATGGCTGCCTTCCTCAATGATCCGCCCGAGATCGACGACGATCAGCCGGTCGAGCGCGGCGATGGTCGACAGCCGATGGGCGATCGCAAGCACTGTCTTGCCTTCCATGATCCGATGAAGATTGGACTGGATCGCCTCTTCCACTTCCGAATCGAGCGCCGACGTCGCTTCGTCGAGAACGAGGATCGGCGCGTCCTTCAGCATGACGCGGGCAATGGCGATACGCTGCCGCTGCCCGCCTGACAGCTTGACGCCGCGTTCGCCGACATGCGCATCGAAACCTCTACGACCCTGCTGATCCTGCAGACGTTCGATGAAGTCGATGGCTTCGGCGCGCCTTGCCGCCTCCACCAGCCCCTCCTCGCCGGCATCGGGCCGTCCGAACAGGATATTGTCGCGCACGGAACGATGCAGCAGCGAGGTGTCCTGGCTGACGACGCCGATCTGCATCCTGAGAGATTCCTGCGTCACCGCTGCAATATCCTGGCCGTCGATGAGAATGCGGCCGTCCTGAATATCGTAGAGGCGCAGCAGCAGGTTCATCAGCGTCGATTTCCCGGCACCCGAACGGCCGACGATCCCGACCTTTTCGCCCGGGCGGATGGTCAGGGAGAAATTCTCGACGACCGGCTGATGACCCTTGCCGTAACGGAACGAAACATCGTCGAAGCGGATGCCGGGCTGTCGGATCACCAGGGACTTCGCATCCGGCCGATCGACGAGCCCCAGAGGCTGGGAGATCAGCTCGGCGGCGTTCTGGATGGTACCGAGATTGCGCATGATGCCGTTGAACTGCGTCATCAGCCGTCCGAGCAGGAAATTCAGCCTGAGCACCAGCGCCAGCGAAAACGCCACGGCGCCGGAACTCACCAGGCCGCGCAGCCAGAGATCGACGCTCAGCCCCGCCATCGTTACGATCATCAGGCCGGAGAGCAGCGCCATCGAGGCCCGGACGCCGGTGATGAACCGCGTGAAGCGCAACACCGTATCCTGATAGATATCAAAGCCCTGACGCATGTAGCGGTCGCTCTCCTCGTCGCGGGCAAACAGCTTCAGCGTCTGCATGTTGCTGTAGGAGTCGACCATCCGGCCGTTCAGCATCGATCCGGCTTCCGCCGTCTCGCGGGAATGCTGGCGGATCCGCGGAACGAAGTGGCGGGCAAGCAGGCTGAAGGCGCCAAGCCAGAACAGCACGACGGCGGCAAGGGAAAAGTCCAGCCGGGCGACGAGCACGAGCGTCGTTACGGCATAGATGCCGACGAACCAGACGCTTTCCATCAGCGAGGTGACGAGATCGCCGGTGGCCTGTCCGGCCGACCAGACCTTGGTGACGATGCGCCCGGAAAAATCGCTCTGGAAGAACGACAATGACTGCCTGGAGACATGGAGATAGGATTGCCAGCGTGCGAGATTGTAGAAGCCAGGCGTGATCACCTGCTGGTCGACGAGCGCGATCAGGAAGGCGATGACGAAGCGCACCAGCCCGATGAGGGCGAGCATCCCGAACAATTCGCCGCCATGGGCAGCGAGAAGGCCGCTCCAGCCGGCCCCCGGCGTGATGCTGCCGAGGATATCGACCAACCGCCCGACGAACCAGAAGAGTGCGGCCTCTATCGCCGCCGACGTGCCGCCGAGAACGAGCATGGCGATGAACGGCATCCTCGCCTGGCCGATATAGAACCAGATGAATCCGAGCGTCGAGCGCGGCGGCTGCAGATTGGCGCGTGGGCGGAACGGATCGATCCAGGTTTCGAACCGGCGGAGGATGGGGTGCAGCAACATAGAAGCGATATAGGCGGATTAGCCGTGCCGGCAAAGGGAATGAAAAGCGGACAGAATGTTATATTTTGGTAATTATCGGTAACATCGGCGGCATACCCATTGAATGCCCCCGAACCGGTCACAATCTCACGTTACGATCGCGCTTTACCGGAGACCATATCCATGGAAACGAAAATGCTCGATGTGCATGTTCCGCTTCCGCTTGCAGAAAGGCTGGATGCCCTGGCATTCGCCCTGGGGTTGCCGCGCGACGAGATCGTCGCCGAGGCCATTACCACCTGGATCGATCAGGAGGAGCACCGCCGCCTCGTCGCGCTTCGCACGATCGCCGCCGCCCACACAATGGTCGTCGTCGAAACTCACCGCGTGATCGATTGGGCCGACAGCCTTTGATCGGATAGGACGCAAACGCGCTCAGATCTTCAGCAACGGTCGGCAAGCTGGAACCCCCCTAAGAATTCACGAGGCCCTCTCCGCTTTCGCAGGGAGGGCCTCATTACTCTTATTATTCCGCCGCCACTTCCGCTTCGTCGGCGTGATCGGAGAGGAAGCCGCCGGACTGACGGTTCCAGAGGTCGGCATAGATGCCGCCTCCTGCGATCAGCTCACTGTGCGAGCCGGCCTCGATGATCCGGCCCTTGTCGAGCACGATCAGCTGGTCCATCTCCGTCAGCGTCGACAGCCGGTGGGCGATGGCGATCACCGTCTTGCCCTCCATCAGGGCGAAGAGGTTTTCCTGGATCGCCGCCTCGACTTCCGAATCGAGTGCCGAGGTTGCCTCGTCGAGCACCAGGATCGGCGCGTCCTTCAGGAAGACGCGGGCGATCGCGACGCGCTGCCGCTGGCCGCCGGAGAGCTTGACGCCGCGTTCGCCGACCTGCGCGTCGAGCCCCGCGCGGCCCTGCATGTCGACCAGGCCTTCGATGAACTCCCAGGCATTGGCGCGTTTGGCGGCCTCGATCACCTCGTCGTCCGTTGCTTCGGGGCGCCCATAGGCGATGTTGTCGCGGATCGAGCGATGCAACAGCGAAGTGTCCTGCGTCACCACGCCGATCAGCGAACGCAGGCTTTCCTGCGAAACGCCGGCGATGTCCTGCCCATCGATGGTGATGCGGCCGGCCTCCAGGTCGTAGAAGCGCAGCAACAGGTTCATCAGCGTCGTCTTGCCGGCGCCGGAGCGGCCGACCAGACCAACCTTCTCGCCGGCCTTGATGTCGAGCGACAGGTTGTCGATGACGCCCTTGCTCTTGCCGTAGTGGAAGCGGATGCGGTCATAGTGGATCGCGCCCTTCTTCGCCGTCAGGGTGGGTGCGCCCGGCTTGTCGACGATGTCGTGCTGTTTGCTCATCATCTCCATGCCGTCATAGACCGTGCCGATATTCTCGAACAGCGCCGAGACTTCCCACATGATCCATTGCGACATGCCGTTGACGCGCATGGCAAGACCGATGGCGATGGCGATGGCGCCGACTGATATCGCCCCGTTCAGCCAGAACCAGATCGACAGGCCCGAGATGACGAAGAGCGCAACGCAGTTGTTCACGTAGACGAAGATGTGGAAGAGCGTCACCTTGCGCATCTGCTTGTGCACGGTCTGCAGGAACTCGTCCATGCCCTCCTTGGCATAGACCTCCTCGCGGCCCGCATGCGAAAACAGCTTGACCGTCGCGATATTCGTATAGCTGTCGACCACGCGCCCCGTCATCATCGAACGCGCATCCGCCTGCGCCGCCGCGATCTTGCGAAGCCGCGGCACGAAATAGGCGACGATGCTGATATAGACCGCGAGCCAGACGAGGATCGGGATCATCAGCCGCCAGTCGGCTGCCGCAATCACGATGATCATCGTCAGAAAGTAGGTGACGACATAGACGAAGACGTCGAGGATCTTCATCACCGTTTCGCGCACCGCAAGCGAGGTCTGCATCACCTTGGTGGCGACACGCCCGGCAAACTCGTTGGCGAAGAACGACATGCTGTGACGCAGCAGGAAGCGGTGCATCTGCCAGCGTGCGATCATCGGATAATTGCCGAGCATCATCTGATGCATGATGAGCGAATCGAGCCCAGCTACCAAAGGCAGGCCGATCAGCACCAGCGCCGCCATCCAGAAAAGCTTGTGGCCTTCTCTCTCCAGGAATGTGGCGCGGTCGGCATTGGTCAGCCAGTCGACGATGTCGCCGAGGAACTGGAAGAGCGCCACTTCGCCGATCGCGATCAGCGCGGTCAGCACGGCCATCAGGCCGAGCCAGGGCGCAGCCGGCTTGCTGTAATGCCAGCAAAAGGCAAAGAGACCTTTCGGCGGGACGACGGGGTCCTCGCTTGGAAAGGGATTGAGTCGCTGTTCGAACCAGCCAAACATGAAATTGCTCCGAAACGTCAGCGTTCCGGCTCCCGGCTTCGCGCCATCCCAGCGCTATGCAAGCACATATGGGAACCGAACGTTCAAGGGGCGAGGCTGAAACAGCCGCACAATGGATCAAAAGAGGGATTTCAGGAAGAAATACGCACTAGCGGCGGCGTGTCGCCTTAATCGGCATCACGGCGGGAAGGCGCATATCGAGCAAAATATTCATTGTGACCCTCCCTGCTGGCGATTGAAGATAGGCATGGATAACGCGAAAATCGCGAAATTTCCAGCCCCCGTATTGCCGTAAATTGAACGTTTCCATGTCAAAATGCGCCCTGTTGCGCCGAAATCACAGTTGCATTAGGTCCTAAGCGGCGAAAGCGGGAAAAGGGCGCGTCATGACCTCACTCAGACTTGCACTCTATCAGCCGGATATAGCAGGCAATACCGGCACCATCCTGCGTCTTGCCGCCTGCCTCGGCTTTGCCGTCGATCTGATCGAGCCCGCCGGCTTCGACATCTCCGACCGCAACCTGAAACGGGCCGGCATGGACTACATCGCCGCCGCCGCCCTCACCCGCCATGTCAACTGGGACCGCTTCGAGGCGTGGCGTCTGACCACCGGCCGCCGCCTGATCCTCGCCTCGACCAAAGCTGCGGAGCGCTACACCGATCTTACCTTCCGCCCCGACGATGTCCTGCTCTTCGGCCGCGAAAGCGCCGGCGTGCCGGATCAGGTGCATGAGAGGGCCGATGCGCGCGTGCTGATCCCGATGGTCGAAGGCCAGCGCTCGATCAACGTCGCCGTCTCCGCCGCGATGATCGTCGGCGAGGCGATGCGCCAAACCGTCTGGGCCTGACGGACACCGGCGCTGGCAGAGCAAAAGCCCGCGAAATTGCCGATCCGCTCCGGAATATGTCGCAAAATAACGTTGTCTATCCGTCAAACCGGCGTATATTTATTAGCCGGGCAATCAAAAATTCAGCATTGGCCTCCATGATTCCAATAAGTTTGGAACGGTCATGTGAGGAAAACAGCACTTCTCCAGATCTGTGAAAGAAGAATAAAAACAATAAAATGGACTCTACAATCATCATGATCAACCTGTTCGGCGCCGTGGCTCTGCTGCTGTTCGGCCTCGCGCAGGTAAAGGATGGCGTATCCAGAGCCTTCGGCGCCCGCCTGAGAACAGGCCTGGCGACCGGCACGCGCGGCGGTCTTCGTTCTTTCCTGTCAGGCCTCGTCGCGACAATCGCGCTGCAAAGCTCCACAGCGACGGCGCTGATGACGGCCTCCTTCGTCGAGCGTGACCTGATCAAGCCGCGCATGGCGCAGATCGTCCTGCTCGGCGCCAATGTCGGCACGGCAATCACCGCTTGGATCGTGGCAACGGGCATCGAATGGCTCTCTCCGCTCCTGATTCTTGCCGGCATTGTGCTCTACCGCGGCCGTTCCAGCGCCAGCCAGGGCGGCGGCACGGCGCTGATCGGCATCGGGCTGATGCTATTGTCACTGCACCTTCTTGGCCTTGCTACGGAACCGATGCGCGCCTCCCCCGCACTCGCCGCCTTCATCGGCCTGCTGGATAACGCCCTGCCCGTGGCGATGATCGTCTCGGCAGCACTTGCCTTCGCGTCCTCGTCGAGCCTTGCGGTGGTGGTGCTCATCCTCTCGCTCGCCTCGGCCGGCGTGGTCTCCGCCGAACTCGTCATCGTGCTCGTACTCGGCGCCAATCTCGGCGGGGCGATACCGCCTGTCGTCGCGACATTGTCCGGCCCGGTTTCGGCACGGCGCGTCACCCTCGGCAATCTCGCCGTCCGCACGCTCGGCTGCCTTATCGCCCTGCCGCTGGCGGGATATGGCGCGGAACTCATCCAAATGTTGCCCTTCGGTCCTGCCAAGCTGCCGGTCGACGCGCATCTTGCCTTCAACCTTCTGCTGGCGGCGCTGGCCTGGCCATTCTCCCGGCCGCTCGCTGCCCTGATGGCCCGGCTGGTGCCTGATCAAGCCGAACCCGACAGCGCGCCGAAATATCTGGATGCGCAGGAGCTTTCGACGCCGGTCGTGGCCCTCGCCAGCGCTACCCGCGAAGTGCTCGGCGTCGGCGATCTGATCGAGCGGATGCTGATCCGGGTCTCCGAAGCTTTCGAGCGTAACGACGCATCGAAGCTTGCCGAGATATCCACCCTCGAAGAGCGCGTCGACCGGCTGCAGCAGGCGGTGAAGGTCTATCTCTCGAAGCTCGGCCGCGAGGGTCTCAGCGACGAGAACGCCCGCCGCTCGATCGTCGTCATCGATTATGCGATCAACCTCGAACATATGGGCGATATCATCGAGAAGGGCCTGCTGGAGCAGGTGGCAAAGAAGATCTCCCTTGGCCTGAAATTTTCCGAGGACGGTCATCAGGAACTGCGCAAGCTGTTCGATTTGACGATCGACAATCTGCGCGTCGCCCAGACAATCTTCGTCACCCGCGATTTCAATCTGGCGCGCCAGATGATGGAGGTGAAGGTCGAGGTGCGCCGGATGGAGAAGCAGTCTGCCGAGCGCCACCTCGAACGCCTGCGTGATGGTCGCGCCGACAGCCTGCAAACGAGTTCGCTGCATCTCGACATGCTGCGCGATCTGAAGCGCCTCAACGCCCACATCGTCTCGGTGGCGCATCCGATCATGGATGAAAACGGCCTGCTGATCGAAAGCCGCGTGCGCGCCACTGCGAAGTGACGGTCAGTCTGCCGAGGGCAGACGGCGCATGGTGAATTCGATCTGGTCGCCGTCGAGCTGGCGCCAGCTTTCCACCTCGGTCCAGTAAGCGGCTTTCGGATATTCGTCGAACCATTCGCGCGCCTTGGCGCGTGCGTCCGTGAGGCCGAGGCAATATGTCTCACGCACGAAATGGTCTTTCTTGCTCGGGGGATTTTCCGCCCGATGTCTCGCTATCCTGCGCTTCAGGCCGTCGAAGGACGGAGGCCCTGGAACTTTTTTCATCAATCTACCTCCTCGGAAAAGGTAATATCGAAATTCTCGATTTGCGAGTCGAATCTTGGAGGCGCCGGGTGCTTGCCTCGGCTTGGCGAGATGCAGCACCAACTGCTAATCATGGCGTGAATGAAGAATGAGCGAGTCGCCTCCGATGGAGATGCCGACCGTCGGAGGCGTAAATGGAAAGACCGGAACTGCCGATCGGCTTGCCTGACGATATCGAAGAGAAGAAGGCCGCAGCCCGCAATTGGTTCGAGGGATTGCGCGATACGATCTGCGCCTCCTTCGAGGCCCTCGAGGACGAGTTGGAAGGGCCGCTATCCGACCAGGAGCCCGGCCGCTTCGTCGCCAAGGACTGGTCACGCGAAAATGGTGCTGGCGGCGGTGGCCGGATGTCGATGATGGAAGGCCGCGTCTTCGAAAAGGTCGGCGTCCATACCTCCACTGTCTACGGCGAATTCGCCCCGGATTTCCGCGCCCAGATACCCGGCGCCAAGGACGATCCGCGTTTCTGGGCCTCCGGCATCTCGCTGATCGCCCATCCCGTGAACCCACACGTTCCGGCGGTGCACATGAACACCCGCATGGTCGTCACCACCAGCCGCTGGTTCGGCGGCGGGGCCGACCTGACGCCGGTGCTGTCGCGCCGCCGCACGCAGGAGGACGAGGACAGCCAGCTCTTCCACAAAGCCATGGAGATCGCGTGCCGCAATCATGCCGTCGCCGATTATGATGCGTACAAAGCCTGGTGCGACGAATATTTCTTCCTGAAACACCGCAACGAGGCCCGCGGCATCGGCGGCATCTTCTACGACTGGCTGCATTCAAGCGAGGAAGCCGGCGGCTGGGACGCCGATTTCGCCTTCACGCGTGATGTCGGCCGGGCTTTCGCCATGGTCTATCCAAAAATCGTCCGCTCCAACTTCAATAAATTGTGGACAGAGGCCGATCGCGACGAACAATTGATCCGCCGGGGCCGCTACGTCGAATTTAATCTGCTGTATGATCGCGGCACGATCTTCGGCCTGAAGACCGGCGGCAACGTTGAATCCATTCTCTCTTCGTTGCCCCCCGTCGTCCGCTGGCCATGAAACTGTGATATCTCATCGATAAATTCGAGGTGATAGACCTTCACGAAAACTCAGTGCGTCCTAACTTTATATGTATGTGCGTAACAATCGGAGGAGGATTGTCATGACGATACAAAGTGGCTCGCCAGCGTCCACGGATGTCCAGGAAACATCCCGCACGATCGACACATCCGAGTTTCTGACGCGCATTGCCGAGAAACTGCGGACCAAGAGCGGCTCGGATCTGCCGCTGTCCTGCTTCATCGAGCAGGTCAAGCTGCAACTGGCCGGCGGAAAGTCGCCGGAACAGCTGCAGAACGAAGCAGTGGCCGCCAACAGCAACATGCCCGGCCACCTTTTGGATACCTACAAAGCCTGGGCGATGCCCGACTGACACGGCCTTTACTGGCCGGCATGTCGATGCCGGCCGGAACCTTCCCTCCCCCCGCACATTCATGAATCGCGTAAGATCGCGATCTTCGTTGTGTTTCGAACAGAGGAGAAGACCATGCGACTTTTCGAATGCGGCACTCTCGTTCCGGGCTGCGCCTGGCATACACGGGCAGATAGCGACGCCGAGGTGGTCCGCCGTGCCGTTGAACACATGAAAGACGCTCACGGTGAAACCACGATCCGCGAGAACATGGTGGATAATATCAAGGCTCGAATCCGCGACGAGGTGAACGCAGCCTGATTATTGCACGCGTTCCTGGAGCCGGGCGAGCAGCGCCGCCCGGTCGGAAACGAAATTTTCCTCCACCCACTGGTTTTCCAGACCGGCAAGCAGCTCGCCGACGCGCGGGCCAGACGCGATTCCTGCCGAAATCACGTCGCCGCCGTTCAGCGGAAACTGTGGTTTCTTCCAGTGCGTTGCCTTATCCAGCAGCTTGTTGAGCCGCGCAGACCGCGCCATTTCGTCGAAATCGCTTTCAGCCTTGCCGCGCGCAACCGCAAGTGCCAGCTTCAGCCGTGTCGTGATGCCGTCGGTGCTGTTGCGATAAAGCAACCGTTCGAAAGCCGCCGATGACATGTCGTCATTGACTGGCGCCGCCATGGCCCAGGCCTTGAGGGTGGCCGCTTCCGCATTCGAGAGCTTGAGCCGGGCTGCGAGCGCCTCCATGCGCGCGGCATCGGGCGGCACGATCGCCGCAAGGCGCAGCAATGGATCGGGTATCCAGCCGAGCGCCTTTTCGGTGGCGATCAGCGAAGGGATCGCATCGATCCCCCATCGTTCCGATTCCGGCAGGATTTCCGTCAACACCGCCACCTGCCGCATCCAGAGCAGCGCGCGACCAGGATCGTCGGCGCCAAGCAGCTTTCGCAACTCAGACCAGACGCGTTCTGCCGAAAGCGTCGTCAGTTTCGAACGCGCGAGGGAACACGCCTTCAGCCCCTCGGCATCCGGCCGCCCGGAACCGTAATAGGCAAAGAAACGGAAGAAGCGCAGGATACGCAAATGATCCTCGGCAATACGCCTTGCGGCATCGCCGATGAAGCGGATGTTGCGCGTCTCAATGTCGGCAAGTCCGCCAACGAGATCCACCACCTCGCCCTTTGCATCGGCATAAAGCGCGTTGATCGTCAGATCCCGCCGTTCGGCGTCTCCCTTCCAGTCGGTGCTGAAGGCAACCTTGGCATGGCGTCCGTCGGTCTCGACGTCGGTGCGAAGGGTCGTCACCTCGAAGGGCTTGCCGTCGATGACGAGCGTCACCGTGCCGTGCTCGAGGCCGGTTGGGACTGCCTTCATGCCGGCCGCCGCCGCCCGCTCCATCACCGGCTCCGGTCTGAGTGTCGTGGCTATGTCGACATCATTGACCGGCAGGCCCATCAGGCTGTTGCGCACCGCTCCGCCAACCACCCGCCCTTCGCCGCCATCGGCGTTGAGAAGCGCTAAGATCCGGCCGAGGGCCGGGTCGCGGAACCATGCTTGGTCGGCGATGCCGGTCATGCATAAAGCCTTTCATAAAGCGTGCGGACGATGCCGGCGGTAATGCCCCAGATCATTCTGGTTTCATAGGGCACGCGGTAGAAATGCCGGTCGATGCCGTCGATGACACGTCTGTCGCGGGTGTGATTGGCAGGATCCATCAGGAAGGAAAGCGGCACCTCGAACACGTCGTCCACCTCGGTCGGGTTCAGCGTCAGCGCAAAGCCCGGCGAGACGACGCCGAGCACCGGCGTAATGCGGAAGCCCGTTGAGGCAAGGTAATTCGGCAGCCGCCCCACGGTTTCGACGAAGGAACCGGCCAGGCCAATCTCCTCCTCCGTCTCGCGGATCGCCGCCATTTCGGGCGAGATATCGGCGGGATCGATCGAGCCGCCGGGAAAGGCGATCTGCCCGGAATGTTTGCGCAGCGTCGCCGTGCGCTTGGTGAAGATCACATGCGCTTCCTCGCCATCGTCGATGACGGGTACGAGCACGGCGGCGTCGCGCAGCTTGAAGGTCTCGACCTCGGCGACGATATCGGGATTGAGGATGTGGTCCCCGTGATCGCGCCAGGCATGATCGACCGGCCCACCATTCTGGTTGAGCGCGCGGCGGCGGAATTCGGCTGCGGAAAACAGCGGATAACGTTGGGTAATCGCATCATTCATCGGGAAAGCGCATCCAGTTCATCGGCCGGCATCATCGCAAAAACCTCTCCGGCCGAGCGGACGGCGAACATCGCCTGTCCCTCGACCTCGATCGTCTCGCCGAGCGCCACCAGTTCATACATCACCGCACGCGACACCAGCGCCTCCAGCCGCCCGCGCACATGCAGATAGGGTTTCAATTCGGCATTCTCGCCCGCAATCGCAAAGCGCAGCCGATGCTCTCCTCCCGCCTCCACGACATCGCCGACATTGGTGCGGAAAGTCAGCACCTGTCGGCCTTGCCCCTCCGTCACGCTCATCTCCACGGCGATGAAAGGCGCGTCGACGACCCTTATACCGACCTTTTCCACAGGAGTTACGAGATAGGTCTTCTGGTCGTCGTCTTTTCTTAAAACCGTCGAAAACAGCCGCACCAGCGCCGGTCGACCGATCGGCGTACCCATGTAGAACCAGGTGCCGTCCGCCCGGATTTCCATGTCGATATCGCCGCAGAAAGGCGGATTCCACCGCTCGACCGGCGGCAATCCTCGTTTTTGTCCGGCATTTTCCTGAGACGCGCGCGAAATCAGTGCGGCAAGTCCCGCCGCATCCGCCTGTCCGCTGATTTCCTCGGCTGCCATTCTTCCGTCCCGGTTTGTCCTTAACGAAGTAAAGTCACGAGATAGTCATTCGCAACGAACTTGTCAGCCCGTCACATCTCCATAACTCTATCGGGTATGAGGCACATGTATAAGTCCGCCGATTCGCTGCCGAATGATTTCAGCCGTTGGAGATACGCATGGGTATGATGAAGACCGAAGCCAGCCTCGATGAAAAGGCGATCGTCGCCGCCGCCGAAAAGGCGCTCTCCGATATCGCCGCCATCCGCGGGGAAGTCTCGAAGGTGATCTTCGGTCAGGAAAGCGTCGTCGAGAACACCATTCTCGCCGTGCTGTCAGGCGGTCATGCTCTGCTCGTCGGCGTTCCCGGTCTTGCCAAGACCAGACTGGTGACCACGCTCGGCGAGGTGCTCGGCCTTGCCGCCAACCGCATCCAGTTCACGCCGGATCTGATGCCCTCGGATATTCTCGGCTCCGAGGTGATGGACCAGGACGACAGTGGACGCCGCTCCTTCCGTTTCGTCAAGGGCCCGGTCTTTGCCCAGCTCCTGATGGCCGACGAGATCAACCGCGCTTCGCCGCGTACCCAGTCGGCCCTTCTGCAATCCATGCAGGAATATCACATCACGATCGCCGGCCAGCGTTATGACCTGCCGGCGCCCTTCCATGTGCTCGCCACCCAGAACCCGCTCGAGCAGGAAGGCACCTACCCCCTGCCCGAAGCCCAGCTCGACCGCTTCCTGCTGCAAGTCGACGTCAACTACCCCGAACTCGCCGCAGAGCGTCAGATCCTGCTCGAGACGACGGGCTTGGGCGAAACCCGACCGGAAGCCGTCATCGATGCGCAGCGGCTGATCGAGATCCAGACTCTGGTGCGCCAGATGCCGGTGAGCGACACGGTTGTCGATGCCATCCTGGCGCTGGTGCGTTCCGCCCGCCCCGGACAGGGCAATGCCTCGACCGACAAGAACGTCGCCTGGGGTCCTGGCCCTCGCGCCGGCCAGGCAATGATGCTCTGCGCGCGCGCCCGCGCGCTCTACGAAGGCCGTCTCGCACCGTCTCTGGACGATATCTTCGCGCTCGCCGAACCCATTCTCCAGCACCGCATGGCGCTGACCTTCGCCGCCCGCGCCGAAGGCATGTCGGTGCGTGATGTCGTCGCCGGACTGGTCAAGCAGGCAAAGGGATAAGGAAGCCGGACGCGTGGCATCTATCGGACAGATCGTCAACCCGACGTCAGGCAGCGATGCCCTTTCCCGCGCCAGGCAGCGGGCCGCCCTGGTGCCGGACTGCCTGGTGGAAGCCAAGCGCATCGCCAACACCGTGATCGCCGGCTGGCATGGTCGCCGCAAGCGCGGCATCGGCGAGAATTTCTGGCAGTTCCGTCCCTATGCCGAGGGCGAGAGCCTGTCGCGCATCGATTGGCGCCGCTCCGCCCGCGACGACCACACCTATGTGCGCGAGCGCGAATGGGAGGCGGCGCACACGATCTGGCTCTGGTGCGACATGTCGCCCTCGATGATGTACAAGTCGAGCTACGGCAACGTGTCCAAGGAAAGCCGCGCTCTGGTCATCATGCTGGCGCTTGCCGAAATCCTCGCCCGCTCCGGCGAGCGCATCGGCTGCCCCGGCATCATGGAACCCGCCTCCGCCCGCAACGCCGCCGAACGCCTCGCAGCCGCGCTCATGCACACGCCGCTGACCGGCGGCCTGCCGGAAACGGCGATGATCCGCGGCTGGAGCGACCTCGTCCTCATCGGCGATTTCCTCGACGATGCGCCGGCAATCATGGAGCGCCTCGGCCCGCTTGCCCGCCGCGGCCTGCGCGGCCACGTGGTCGAGATATCAGATCCCGCCGAAGAGATATTCCCCTATAGCGGCCGCACCGAATTCACCGATCCGGAGAGCGGCGCCAAGCTTATCTCCGGCCGCGCCGAACATATCCGCGAGGCCTATCGCAACGCCTACCTCGCTCGCAGGGACAGCCTCGGCCAGTCGCTGCGCCATCTCGGCTGGACCTTCGCGTCTCATCGCACCGATCATCTTGCTTCGGAAGCGTTGGTCGCGGTGCACATGTATCTGTCCGGCATGCCGGCCAAGGCAACGCATGGAGGGCAGCTATGAACGCCCTTCCCTTCGCTTTCGCCTATCCCGCCATTCTCGGCGCGCTCGTCGCCTTGCCGGTCATCTGGTGGCTGCTACGGCTGACGCCGCCACGTCCGAAGACCGAAGTCTTCCCGCCGCTGAAGATCCTCGCCTCGGTGCTGAAGCGCGAGGAGACGCCGGCGCAGAGCCCCTGGTGGCTGACGCTGCTGCGCATGCTGCTCGCCGCCACCATCATCCTTGCAATCGCCGACCCGGTTTTCAATCCACGCACCAGTTCGCTGGCATCAGGTGGCCCGCTCGTCCTCTTCGTCGACAACAGCTGGGCGGCGGCACCCGACTGGGAGCGCCGCATCCAGACCGCCGACGCGTTGATAGACGACGCCGAATCCGCCGGCACGCCTGTGTCGATCGCCTTCACCGCCGATCCGAGCAACGACGCCGTGCCCGGCACCGCCGCTGCCGCCCGCGACAAGCTGCGCGCCGCCGAGCCGCGACCACTGGTACCGGACCGCGAACGCGCCTTCCAGGCGCTGCGCGCCGCGCTGAACGGCATCAAGCCCGGCACCCTCGCCTTCCTGACTGACGGCGCCGCCGCCAAGGCCGACGACGCCACGGTGCGCAGGCTGGCCGAACTCCAGCCCGCTGATCTGCGTCTGATCGAGGGCGATGCCGCGCGGACGGTCGCGATCACTGCCGCCAACAATGCGGCGGATGCCATGACCGTCAAGGTCACGCGGCTCAACACCTCGCAGGCCGCATCGGTGGCGCTGAACGCCGTCGATACCCAGGGCCGCTCGATCGCCAATGGCAGGGTGGATTTCCGCCCCGGCCAGAGCGTCGCGACGAGTGCGATCACCGCTCCCTTCGAGATGCGCAACGATTTCGCGCGCATCAGCGTCGACAACGGCGCGACGGCAGGCGCCGTCCACCTTCTCGACGACGCATTCAAGCGCCGCCGCGTCGTCTTGCTGTCAGGTGAAGGAGGGGATGAGTTCCAGCCGCTGCTCTCGCCGCTCTATTATATCCAGCGGGCGCTGCAACCCTATGCGGATCTGATCCAACCTGGCGATTCCGATCTTTCGGTCGCGATACCAAAACTTCTCGCCAACAATCCCTCCATCATCATCATGGCCGATATCGGCCGGCTGCCGGAGGAAACCTACGAGCCTCTGACGCGCTGGATATCGAATGGCGGCATGCTCCTGCGGTTTGCCGGCCCGCGCATGGCGGCAGCCCCTGCGGACGATCCGCTGATCCCTGTCATCTTGCGTCAGGGAGAACGGGCGCTCGGCGGCACCTTGTCCTGGAGCGAGCCGCAGTCGCTTGCCGAATTTCCGAGTTTCGGGCCTTTCGCCGGCATAGCGCGTCCCGCCGATGTCGTCGTCAAGCGGCAGGTGCTCGCCGAACCGACGCCCGATCTTGCCGAACGCACCTGGGCGAGCCTGGCTGACGGCACACCGCTCGTCACGATGAAGCAGATCGCATCCGGCCAGATCGTCCTGTTTCACGTCACCGCTGAAGCAACCTGGTCCGATCTGCCGATCTCAGGCACTTTCGTCGACATGCTGCGTCACCTCCTGCAGATATCGCGCTCGGGCGGTGTGACTTCGGAAGCGCGCGGCAATGCGCGTGTCTCCGAAACCCTGCCGCCATTCCGCATGCTGACGGCCAAGGGCACGCTCGTCTCCGAGACGGGATCGGCGCGGCCGCTCATTCCACAGGCCGGGGTCGAACCGACGACAAATTTCGACAACCCTCCCGGGCTCTACGGTTCGGAGGATGGTTTCGCCTCGTTGAACGTGCTGCCCGAGAACGCCGAACTGACGCCGCTCGACACAACAGGGACCAATGCCGTGCGCGAAGGCCTGATCGGCGGCGAAAGCTGGTCGGCAAAACCCGCGCTCTTTCTCGCAGCCTTTCTGCTGCTCCTGGCCGATAGCCTGATCGTCCTCTTCATGAATGGCGCATTCTCGCGATTGCGCCCGGCTGTCCGAACCGCCGCGATGATCGCGGTCGCCGTCGGCGCCGGCTTTCTCGTGCAACCCGGCACGCTTCACGCCGACGACTCCCAGCCCGGCGACGACCTCATCCTGCAGAGGCTTGACAACACCCATCTCGCCTATGTCGTCACCGGCGAACAGGATGTGGATAATATATCCGAGCGCGGTCTTGAGGGACTAACCCAGTTCCTGACTTTTCGCACGACGCTGGAGCCGGCGTCGCCCGTCGGCATCGACCTCACCAAAGACGAACTCTCCTTCTATCCGATCATCTACTGGCCGGTTTCGGCGACGGCGCCGATGCCGTCGACGGCGGCAATCAGCCGTATCGATGCCTATATGCGCAATGGCGGCACCGTGCTTTTCGATACGCGTGATCAGATCAGCGCATTGGACAATGGCGGCAATGTCAGCGCCAACGGTGAGAGATTGCAGGCAATCCTCACCAATCTCGACATCCCGCCGCTCGAGCCGGTACCATCTGATCACGTGCTGACGAAATCCTTCTATCTTCTGTCGAGCTTTCCCGGTCGTTATACGGGCAGCCCCCTCTGGATCGAGTCCCGGCAGGGCGGTCAGGGACCGAGCGAAAAATCGGCGGCGACGGCCGACGGCGTTTCGCCGATCCTGATCACCGGCAATGATTTCGCCGGCGCCTGGGCGATCGACGACAACGGCGTACCGATACTGCCGACCGTGCCGTCGGATGAAACGCAGCGCGAATATGCCTACCGTTCCGGCGTCAACATCATGATGTACATGCTGACCGGCAACTACAAGACCGACCAGGTCCATGTTCCCGACCTCCTCGAACGGTTAGGACAATGAGATGAACCTCGACTTTTCGCCCTTCCTGCCCTGGTCGGTTCTGGCTGCACTCGCGGTCGTCAGCGCTGTTATCGCCGCTTTCGCGATCTGGCGCGGCATTCGCGGCGCCTGGATCAGAACGCTGGCAGCACTCGCCATGCTGACCGCCCTTGCCAATCCTGTCCTGCTGCAGGAGGATCGGGATCAGTTGTCGACGATCGTCCCGGTTCTTGTCGATCGAAGCCAGAGCCAGCAGACGCCCGATCGCGTCAAGATGACCGACGATGCGCTTGCGGCCCTGAAGGGACAGCTCGCCCGCTTCCCCCAGATAGAGCCTCGTTTCGTCGATGTCGAAGGCGACGTCAATTCCGACGTGCCGTCCACGCGTTTGTTCGACGCGCTGTCGGCCAACATTGCCGATGTCCCGCCCGCCCGTATCGGCGGCGCCATCATGCTGACCGACGGTGAAGTCCATGATGCTCCGGCCGCCAATCAGGCGCTTGGTTTCGACGCGCCGATCCATGGCCTCATCACCGGCAAAGCCAACGAATTCGATCGCCGCATCGAAGTCATCAAGGGGCCGCGCTTCGGCATCGTCAACGAAGAGCAGCAGGTGATCCTGCGCGTCTTCGACGACGGCCCTAGCCCGGGCGGCACGGCCGATGTCACGGTGAAGCTGAATGGCGACGAGATTGCCACCCTGCAGGCGGCACCCGGGCAGGATACGCCCTTCTCCTTCAAGGTGCCGGGTGGCGGCAGCAATGTGCTCGAATTCTCGGTCGCGGCACTTCCCGGCGAAGTCACCACCGCCAACAACCGCGCCGTCCACGTCATCGACGGCATCCGCCAGAATCTCCGCGTCCTGCTTGTCTCCGGCGAGCCGCATGCCGGCGAGCGCGCCTGGCGCAACCTGCTGAAATCCGATGCCTCGGTCGATCTCGTCCACTTCACCATCTTGCGTCCGCCGGAAAAACAGGACGGCACGCCGATCAACGAGCTGTCGCTGATCGCCTTTCCGACGCGTGAGCTCTTCGTCGACAAGATCAAGGATTTCGACCTGATCATCTTCGATCGCTACCAGCACCGCGGCGTGCTGCCGTTGCTCTATTACGATTACATCGCGCAATATGTCGACAACGGCGGCGCGCTGCTGATCGCCGCCGGTCCCGAGCATGCCGGCCCCGATTCCATTGCGCTGACGCCGCTTTCCACGGTCCTGCCGGCAACGCCCACCGGAGAGATGATCGAAAAGGCCTTCTATCCCCGCCTCTCCGAGGAAGGCCGCAAACATCCCGTCACGCGCGGCCTGGATGGCTCGGGCGAGGACCCGCCGCATTGGGGACGCTGGTTCCGCAGCGTCGATGTCGAGCGGCCGCAGGGCGAGACGATCATGCTCGGCGCCGACAACCACCCGCTGTTGGTGCTGAACCGCGCCGGCCAGGGCCGCGTCGCCATGCTGCTTTCCGATCAGGGCTGGCTCTGGGCGCGCGGCTTCGAAGGCGGCGGTCCGAACGTTTCGCTCTATCGCCGTATCGCCCATTGGCTGATGAAGGAGCCGGCGCTCGAGGAAGAAGCGCTGACGGCGCGCGCCTCCGGCCGGACCCTTGAAGTTACCCGCCAGACGATCGGCGACAATCCCGGCAACGCCACCGTGCGTTATCCCTCCGGCAAGACCGAAACCCTGCCGCTCACCCAGTCCGAACCGGGGCTCTACAAGGCCGAGAAGAGGATGGACGAAATCGGTCTCTTCGAAGTCCGCAACGGCAAGCTGTCGACGCTTGTTCATATCGGCGCCGTCGACGCGCCGGAATTCAAGGCAATGATCTCGACGACCGATGTGCTGCAGCCGGTCGCCGACAGAAGCAAGGGTCTCGTCACCCGCGTCTCCAATGCAAATGGCGCGATCTCGGTCCCGCCGATCCTGCCGGTGCGCGGCCAGGTGCGCGTCTCCGACAACGATCGCATGATGATCCGCATGACCAGCGAGACGGTCTTGAAGGGCATCAACACGCTGCCGCTCTTTGCCGGGTTCGCCGGCGTCGGCATCCTGCTGCTCGCCTTCGGCGCCATGTGGTGGCGCGAAGGGCGGTAATCTCATGCCGGAATTCGAGCTCACCGCTTCGCCCTCGCTAGAGGAACTGGCAGTGATCACCGATGCGCTCTCGGCCTTCAACAACAGCGATGTCGGCCCTTCGGATCGCCAGCCGCTTGCAGTCCTCATCCGCGATACCGACGGCAAGGTGACCGGCGGTCTTTCCGGCTTTACCGCCTGGGGCTGGCTCTTCACCCAGATGCTCTATATTCCCGATACACTGCGCGGCACCGGTATATCAGGCAATATCCTCGAAAAGGCGGAAGAAGAGGCGAAAGCCCGGGGGTGCCGCGGCGCTTGGATCGACACCTTCAACCCGCAGGCTCTGCGCGCCTATCTGCGTCAGGGTTATGAGGTTTTCGGAGAGCTTAAGGATTTCCCGGAAGGCCGCACGCGCAGCTTCCTCCGGAAAAATCTCTAGCGCATCTCCTTTGTGCGTCCGAAAGGACGCACGGCGCTTAAATCATTCGCGCCAGGCGATCGTACCCTTCAGCAGCGCGTGCACGCCCTCGGCGATCGGAACGACGAGTACACGGCCGGGATCGACCGGGCCTGGAAAAGACAGCGCGTTGTAGGCGACCTTCTCGAAGCCGAGCGGGCCGTAATAGGGCGGGTCGCCGACGAGGATGACGGCTTCCGAGCCCTTGCGTCTTGCTGCCTCCACCGCGATCCGCACCAGTTCCCGGCCAATGCCCTTGTTCTTGTGGGAGGGGCGGACGGCGAGCGGGCCGAGCAGATGGCCCTTCACTGTACCGGCCAGTACCGGCGTCATGCGCACGGAGGCGATCGTCTCACCGTTATCGGTGCAGATGAAGGAGAGCGACAGGTCATGGGGTCCCTGCTCACGGATGCGCGCGGCAGCGCGCGTGAAGCGGCCCGGACCGAAGGCTTCTTCGTTGATGTGTTCGATGGCGGCGTCATGAGACGCGTCTTCAGTGAGGTAGACGAGATCGTGCTTGTACATGATGATAGAAACCGGATGGACAGATTGATGGGTCTCGAACACGCCTTGGGCGTTCGGGAGCATCAGCGTCGTCGCGGGTTTCTGGAAATGAACATCAGGCAGGGGTCCGAAAATCGTGAAAAGGCCGATAGCAGGAAAAATTTCCGCCGTCCAACGCAAAATGCACGACGTGACGCACTGTTCAATCTTTACCGCCTGCAAAGCCCTGCCATCTGCGATATCTTCCGTTCCAACACGCAATCAAGGGAATGAAGACCATGGGAATGCTGGTGGACGGCGTCTGGCATGACGCCTGGTACGACACGAAGGAGAGCAAGGGTCATTTCAAGCGGCAGCCCTCGCAGTTCCGCAACTGGGTGACATTAGAGGGTGAGGCCGGTCCTTCCGGCAGCGGCGGCTTTAAGGCCGAAGCCGGGCGTTACCATCTTTATGTCTCGCTCGCCTGCCCCTGGGCGCATCGCACGCTGATCTTCCGCAAGCTGAAGAAGCTCGAAGAGCTGATCTCGGTTTCGGTCGTCGATCCGCTGATGCTCGAGAACGGCTGGGAGTTCAAGGTCGGCGACGGTGCCACCGGCGATCACCTCTTCGGCGCGTCCGCGCTTTGGCAGATCTACGTCAAGGCCGATCCGCACTATTCCGGCCGCGTCACCGTTCCCGTGCTCTGGGACAAGAAGACCGGCACGATCGTCAGCAACGAATCCGCCGAGATCATCCGCATGTTTAACAGTGCCTTCGACGGGCTGACCGGCTCGAAGGCCGATTACTATCCCGAGGACCTTCGCTCCGACATCGATGCGCTGAACGCCACCGTCTACGACACCGTCAACAACGGCGTCTACAAGGCCGGCTTTGCCACCACCCAGCAAGCCTATGAAGAAAACGTCGGCAAGCTGTTCGAAACGCTCGACATGCTCAATGAACACCTCGGCAAGGGCCGCTACCTCTTCGGTAGCAGGCAGACCGAGGCCGACTGGCGCCTGTTCACCACGTTGGTGCGCTTCGACGCCGTCTATGTCGGCCATTTCAAGTGCAACATCCGCCGCATCGCCGACTACCCCAACCTGCCCGACTATCTCCGCGATCTCTACCAGACCGCGGGCGTTTCGGAGACGGTGAACCTGAAGCACATCAAGGAACACTATTACCGCAGCCACAAGACGATCAATCCGACCGGCATCGTTCCCGTCGGCCCGGCGCTCGATCTCGACCGTCCGCACGGTCGTGCTACAGCGCCGCGCGTCCTTTTAGACGCGCAAGGGACGCTGTAGAACTTTGAATTGCTGCATAATTCTATCCCTAAATCGATTCCGATTTAAGAAATTTTGCAGTCGCTTGCCGCCGCCTGAGAATTACCAGCGGTGGGCGGGCTCCTGCTCGCCGCGAAGCTCGGCAAGACGGCGATGCGTCGCCTTGGTCGTGCCCTCGGGCAGGCTGTCGAGGGAAAAGAAGCCGCTGTCGGATATCTCCCAGTCCGGCGGCCGCGGCGCCGTCTGCTCGACGATTGCCCGGTAGAAGACGACATGGTCGCGCCTTGTGGTGGTGGTATTGAAATAGACCTGGATCAGCTGCGGCTTGCCGATGATCCTGAGGTTGCCCTCCTCGCGCAATTCCTTGGCAAGCGCTTCCTCGACCGTCTCGTTGCGCTCCAGCCCGCCGCCCGGCATGTGCCAGCCGCCGATATAGCTGTGGCGCACGAGAAAGATGCGTCCGTCTGCATCGAAACAGGCAGCCCGCACGCCCACGGTCATGCTGCGGACGAAACTGAAATAGACATGCAGCAGGCGCAATGCCAGCCTCATGTGAAGGGGCCGGTTCTCTTTATCCACTATCACTCCGTTTCAGCTCTTCATCCCGCCCGATGTGTTTGATTTGTCAATAAGCTGGTCTATGTCTCGTAACATGTTCAAGCTCGCGCATATCTCCGACGTCCACCTCGGGCCGCTGCCCAGTCTTTCCATTCAAGAGCTGTTTTCAAAACGCATAACAGGCTTTGTGAACTGGCATCGAAATCGACGCAAGCACCTTTTCGGCAGCACGTTGGATCTGCTGCTCGACGACATCCGCGCCCACCAGGCCGATCACCTGGCCGTCACCGGCGACCTCGTTAATCTGGCGAGCGGCATTGAGATTCGCGCCGCCGCTGCATGGCTGCGCGCGTTCGGCGACCCTGCGAACACGTCAGTCGTTCCCGGCAATCATGACGCCTATGTACCAGGCGCCTATGAGAAGTCGATGCGCGCGTGGTACGATTATGTCCGCGGCGATCTCGCCCCGCCGCAATGGCAGGACGACCGCCATATCTTCCCCTATCTGCGTGTTCGCGGCAAAGTCGCGATTGTCGGTTGTTCGACGGCGGTCGCCACTCCTCCCTTCGCCGCCTCCGGCTTTTTCGGCGCGCGACAGGCCCGCGATACTGTCAACATGTTGCGCGCGGCTGGGGAAGCCGGGCTCTTCCGCGTTGTCATGATCCATCATCCGCCGATCCGCGGCGCCACGGCCTTCTACAAACGGATGATCGGCATCCGCCGTTTCGCCGCTGTGATTTCGACAGGCGGCGCCGAACTCGTGCTGCACGGCCATACGCACCTGAACACGCTGCATTGGCTGCGCGGCCAGGTGCAGCCGGTGCCGGTCGTCGGCATCGCCTCAGCCTCGCAGGGACCGGGCAGCGTCAAGCCGCCCGCCGCCTACAACCTCTTCTCCATCGACGGCTCTCCCGGCGCCTGGGAGCTCAGTGGCGAACGCTTCAGCCTCAACAGGGCCGGCGACGCGGTGATGCCGGAAAGCACCGATATTTTCGCGCCTTAGCGCCGGCTCCTGACTCTTTTTGTATAGCACTTGAATCGATCTGCGAGGAGATCGGCCCACCGTCGCAACATTTGCCATGGAGGTTGCTTACCCTCTTGGTATTTTTAGTGGTAAGCGTACAATTCGAGCAACTGCATTGCCTGAGAACGGAGCGCGCCGATGACTTCTTCTTTCCGTCACCTGTCCAGACTTTCGCTCGCCGCCGGCTTTGCCTTCGGCATCGCCACGGCCGCTTTCGCGGTCGGCGACAACAATGACGACACCAATCCGCCGCCGAAGACCCAGACGACCAAGACCTGCACCGGCGGCAAGGTCTGGGACAAGGCCAAGAAGGAATGTGTCAACCCGAAGAAGAGCAGCTTCAACGACGACGATCTTTATAAGTTCGCTCGCGAGTTTGCCTATGCCGGCCAGTATGACAACGCCATCACCGTGCTCAATCTCGCTCGCAACCAGAACGACCCGCGCATCCTGAACTATCTCGGCTACGCTAACCGCAAGGCCGGCCGCATGGAGCTCGGCATGTCCTACTACCGCAAGGCGCTGCAGGCGGATGAGAATTATATCCTCGCCCGCTCTTATATGGGCATGGCGCTGGTGGAACAGGGAGATATTCAGGGCGCCCGCGTCCAGCTTGTCGAAATCCGTGATCGCGGCGGCGAAGGCACCTGGGCCTATCGCGCCCTGCTGCAAAGCTTGAACGGCTACAAGACATATTGACGCAAGCTTTGCGGGCCAGAATACGAAAATCCCTTGGGAAAGAGGGATGAAGACGACCGGATGCTTGCGAAGTGCAGGAGACTTGTTTCATAAAGCTCATGCATCGACGGCGTCGATAAAGTCGGTTTCGCGCCCGACGGCGAACCCTTCGTCCGCGAAACCATTGTGAATGCTTCTTGGATAAACAATGCGTCAGCCCGCAACGACCATCGATCTCCGGCGTGATCTCGTCGGCCTCCTGCCCCGCCTTCGCCGCTTCGCGATCACGCTCGCGGGTGAGGTTGCCGTGGCCGATGAACTCGTTCAGGCCGTCTGTCAGCGCGCCATCGCCAAGGGTCATCAATGGAGCGGCGAAGGCCGGCTGGAAAGCTGGATCTACACGCTTGCCCGCCAGCAATGGACCGACGACAACCGCAAACGCAAGCCGAAGGCTTCCGTCCGCGGCAACGTCACCGATATTCGCGAGGCCGCGCGCGAACGTTCGGCAGCGGTCGATCCCGACACCATCCATCACATGATTTCCGATATGCCGGATGGTGTTTCCAGCATGTTCTTGCTCGTCGACGTCGAAGGCCACAGCTACCAGCAGGCGGCCGACATCATGGGTATTCCGGTGGCAAACGTCGTCTCGCAGCTCGCCACCGCAAGGCTGCATTTCGCCGAGCTTGCCGGCACCCACCCGATCCACAGGTTCTGAATTTGCTCGATCTTAGGAAACTGCCGCTCGAAGCCCAGCTCACCGCCCTTCTCGACGGCGAAGTCTCGCCCGAACAGCGGCACGAACTGGAGCAGCGCTTGGCAAGCGACGAGAATGCGCGCCGGCTGCATGAGAAGCTGCGCCACGGCGCCGATTTCGGCCGCCGCCGCCTCGACGATATCCTGAAGGAGCCGGTCCCGCTTGCCCTGGTCCGCTCTATCAAGAGCACACAGCCGCCGAAGACGCCGATCGCCCAGCGCGCCACGCGCCCGCAAGTGAAACTGGCGCCGAGCGGCCCGCAGGCACTGGCCGCCGCCCTCATCCTCTTTGTCGTCGGTTGCGGCATCGGCTATTTCGTCGGCACAGCCCCGGATGCCGACGAGATTGCCACCACGGCTACCACCAATACGGCACCGGTCAATACCAGCGACTGGCTGGGCGACGTCACCGCCTATCAGCGCTTGCTGATCCGCCAGCCCCGTCATCTCGTCGAAGTGCCCGCCTCGCAGGCCGAGGAAATCTCCAGCTGGCTGACGACCGCAATCGGCGTCCCCTTCCGCGTGCCGGATCTGAGCGCCGAAGCCTGGACCTTCCAGGGCGCGCGCGTCATCCTCGGCGACAGCCGCCCCGTCGGACAGCTCGTCTATTCGAATGCCGATGGCGACATCATCTCCATTTGCTTCCGCAAGGACGCGCAGCCGCCGGAGACCGACGATTTCAAGGAAACGATCAAGGACGAGATCGGCCTCGTGACCTGGCACAATGCCGGCACCTCCTACGTACTCGCCGGCCCCTCCGCCGAAGCAACGCTCGGCCAGCTCGCCATGGAGATCGCCACCGCGATCTGATTGCCGGAGCATGATGCCGAGCAGTATCGCCCGACATCGTGCGTCACGTTGATTTAGAGCCTTTCCGGGTCAGATTGCAGCATTCTGCCGGAGCAGGTTTTCGTCAGGACAGAGGCGATTGGCGACGGGCATACCCCAGGGTACGTCCGAGCCGATCGCCTTTGTCCTGGCGGAAAGATGCCCGGCCCTTCGGGTTGGCTGAAACGGGCCGGCTGATCGACCGGCCGGCTTGGCCGTAGAGCTGGGCTACGACGCGCGCCGGCCGGTCGACCATCCGACTCCGTTTGAGCCAACAGAATGCTTCAATCTAACCCGGAAAGGCTCTAAGGCACCAGCACCACCTTGCCGACCGCCCGCCGATCTTCGATGGCGCGATGCGCTTCCGCCGCTTGATGCAGTGGGAAACGACCGCCGTCGATAACCGTCAGGGCGCCCGTCGCGGCAAGCTCGAAGAGCGCTGCAAGATCCTCACGCACCCCCTGAGGCGTCAGCAGCGCCAACAACGAAAATCCCTTGATAGACTGGTTGTGATCAAGCATGCCCTCGACATCTGCGGCCTCGAGCCCGAACAGCCCCATCGCCGCCAGCACCAGTTCCCCGCAAGGCGCCAGCGCATCGAGCGCCGCCCTTGAAAACGCGCCGCCGACGGTTTCATAGATGACATCCGCGCCGGGCCCTCCGGTCACCCTCTTGACATCCTCCTGCCAGCCGGGCGCCGTATAATCGACCGCATGATCGGCGCCAAGCGACAGGGAAAGCGCCCTCTTCTCGTCACTGCTCGCCGCCGCGATCACCATCTTCGTCCCGTCGCGCCTCGCCAGCTGCAGGAGGAGCGAACCGACACCGCCGGCTGCCGCATTGACGAGAACGTTTTTGCCTTTCACTGGACTGCGGCGTAGGAGGTGCAGCGCCGTCAACCCCTGCACCATCAGCGCGGCGGCCGCCTCGAAAGAAACCGCACCGGGCAGTTGCACCACCGCCCCGCCATCGACCGCAACGAACTCGGCATAACCGCCCGAACCGCGCCCCATCGCAAAGAGAGGAACGGCAACGCGCGTACCAATGAGCGAGCGGTCGGCACCAGGCCCTGCTCGCTCGATCGTACCCGCGACCTCGACACCGGGAAACATCGGCAGGTCGGGCGTCACGGCATAGCGGTCGGCCCGCATCAACACCTCGAAGAAGTTGACGCCCGCCGCGTGGACGCGGACAAGCACCTCGTCCGGTCCCGGCTCGGGGACCGGCAGTTCCACGAGCTCGAGGACATCTGGCGGACCGAAGCGATTGAATTGGACGGCTTTCATGGCAGGTGAACCTCACGTCTGATTGGCGTGGGGCAGGTTTAGCAATAGAACATCAGATGAAAATACACACTCTTTCGTGCCCTACCCACCAGGAGGTGACCATGGCTGAGCCGATGAAAAGACTCCCCGAGCTGCCCGTCGAACGCGCGCTGAAGGTGATCTCGGGGCGCTGGAAGCCGGTCATCCTCTATTACGTCTTCTCCGGCCCGAAGCGTCTGTCGGAGCTGAAACGGATGATGCCCGCCATTACCCAGAAGGTGCTGATCCAGCAACTGCGCGAGATGGAGGAGCACGGGCTGGTCGCCCGCCAGATCTTCGCTGAAGTCCCCGTCCGCGTCGAATACAGCGCGACCGAACTCGGCCTCGGCCTCGAACCGGTGCTGCTGGCGCTCTGCCAATGGGGTCAGCGCCATGCCGAGGCGCGAAACGAAGCCGCCGATATCGCCGACTGCATCGTCAGGCCGCGCCGCGCTACAGCGCCGCGCGTCTTTTCAGACGCGCATAAGGCGCTGTAACACTTTGAATTGCTACATAATTTTATCCTTAAATCGATTCCGATTTAAGGAATTATGCAGTAGAGCGGTCTCGGCCTGAGACCTAACCGACAAAGGCCGATTAGGCTTTGCCGGCCTTCACGTCGAGGACGCGGTTGGCGGCCGAGACGATCGCTTCCAGCGACGCCGCGACGATGTTGGTATTGATGCCGGCGCCGAAGAGCTTGCCGCCGGGATAGGAGATCTCGACATAGGAGATCGCCGCTGCGTTCGAGCCATGCTGGAGCGAATGCTCGGAATAGTCCTCGACCGACATGTCGACGCCGAGATAATGCGACAGCGCATTGATGAAGCCGTCGATCGGACCGTTGCCGCGCCCTTCGATGCGCTTGATCTCCCCATTGTCGGTGATCTCGGCTGCGACGATCCGCTGGCCCTTGTGCTCGGTGTCGGGATAGGTGTGATGGTCGACGAAGCGCAGGCGGCCTTCCGGCTGCGTCACGTAGCGCTCGATGAAGCGGTCGTAGATGCGCCGGGACGGAAGCTCTTTGCCCTCGACGTCGGTGATGCGCTGGATGTCCTCGCGGAATTCCACTTGCAGGTTGCGCGGCAGGTTCAGCCCGTAATCCTGCTGCAGGATATAGGCGATACCGCCCTTGCCAGACTGAGAGTTGATGCGGATGATCGCCTCGTAGGAACGACCGACATCGCGCGGGTCGATCGGCAGGTATGGGACTTCCCACATCGGATGATTGGCGACCTGCGCTGCCTTCATACCCTTGTTGATCGCGTCCTGATGCGAGCCGGAGAAGGCGGTGTAGACCAATTCTCCGACGTAAGGATGGCGCTCGCCGATCGCCATCTGGTTCGAATATTCGAACACTTCCTTGATGCGTTCGATATTCGAGCAGTCGATCTCGGGATCGACGCCTTGCGTGAACATGTTCAGCGCCATCGTCACCATGTCGACATTGCCGGTACGCTCGCCATTGCCGAACAGCGTGCCTTCGACGCGGTCGGCACCTGCCAGCAGTGCCAGTTCGGCAGCGGCAATGCCGGTGCCGCGGTCGTTATGCGGATGCAGCGAAACGATCAGGTTCTCGCGATTGTCGAGGTTGCGGCACATCCATTCGATCTGGTCGGCATAGACGTTCGGCGTCGCCATCTCGACGGTGGACGGCAGGTTGATGATCAGCTTGTTATCGGGCGTCGGCTTGACGACCTCGATGACGGCGTTGCAGATCTCCAGCGCCACATCGAGTTCCGTGCCGGTAAAGCTCTCCGGGGAATATTCGAAACGATAACCGCCGCCGGCCTTCGTGGCCATATCGGTGATCATCTTGGCGGCATCGACGGCGATCTGCTTGATGCCCTGCACATCCTTGGCGAAGACGACGCGGCGCTGCAACTCGCTGGTGGAATTGTAGAAATGCACGATCGGCCGGTTTGCGCCTTCCAGCGCTTCGAAGGTGCGGGTGATGAGTTCCGGGCGGCACTGCACCAATACCTGCAGGGAGACGTCGTCGGGCACATTGCCCTCCTCCACGCACCAGCGGGCGAAGTCGAAATCGGTCTGTGAAGCCGAGGGGAAACCGATCTCGATTTCCTTGAAGCCCATCTCGATCAACAGCTGGAACATGCGCGCCTTGCGATCGTGGCCCATCGGGTCGACGAGTGCCTGGTTGCCGTCGCGCAGGTCGACCGAGCACCAGACCGGTGCCTTGGTAATGGTCTTCGTCGGCCATGTGCGGTCGGGAATGTTCACCTGCGGATAGGCCCGGTATTTTGCCGCGGCATCGGGCATGCCTTTTGCGGAATTCGTTCCGCTCTTTGAGGCCACTTTATTCTCGGAGGATTGCGTCTTCGCGTCCATCGTATCGTCTCCTCGTCCCGGCATTTGCCCGCTCTTAGCCGATCACGTCGGGCTTGGCGATAAACAAATGCGGACCTTGTCGGTCGTTAGGTCAATTTTGAAAGTGAGTCGCGAGGAGCGATGGCCGGGCGGGCTTTCGGCCGCCGGGCGCTCCTCAAAGGACCCGACAACCGCGCGTAAGGCCGAGGAGAAGAAGCGAGGTCAGGGCGCGCGTATTGTCACGCAGGGCAATGCGGCCGCGTGCAATCGTGTCAGAAATTCTGGCGCCAGTGGTCTTCATGAGCGCGCTTATAGCCTCGGACGGTAGAGCTGGCAAGTCCTTGCCCGGCTTTTGATCGCCGCCAACATTCGACCAACTGCCCATCTATTGCCGGCGGAGTTGCTTGAAAGCGCCAGGATCCGGCATTTGAAGGGCAGAACGACCTTCCGTTACCTCGACTGAGCTCGGTCTTTCCAAAGCCTCACCAGCCGCGACAGCGCCAGCATCAGCCCACCCGCGAGCAGGCCCCAGAAGGCGCCGGAAATACCGCCGAAGGAAACGCCGGAGGCGGTGACGAGGAAGGTGATTGCCGCCGCCTCACGTGAGTCCAGCGCCTGGAAGGCCGACATTGCCGAGGACGAGAAGGCGCCGACCAGCGCCAGGCCGGCCACCGCCTCGATCAGGATGGAAGGCGCAAGGGCGACGAAGGCCGTCACCGCGCCGGCGAGCAGCCCGAGAATGATATAGCCGACACCGGCGATGAGTGACGCCCAATAGCGCCGCTTCGGATCGGCATGGGCGTCCTGTCCGGCGCACATCGCCGCGGTGATGGCCGCCAGATTAACGGCGTGGCCGCCGAACGGCGCCGACAGCAGCGAGAAGAAGCCGGTGACGGCAAAGAGCGGGCCGGGCTTCGGATCGTAATGGTTGACCTTCAGCACCGCGATACCCGGAATGTTCTGCGAGGCCATGGTGACGATGAAGAGCGGCAGCGCGATCGAGATGAGGCCGGCAAGATTGAACACCGGTCGGACGATTTCCGCCGTTGGCACCAGTGATTGTTCCAGCGAGCCGAGCGCACCGTCAGGGATATCGACGCCGAAGGCGAGCACCAGCACGAAGGCCGCGAGTGCTGCCGGCACCGCCCAAAGCCGCTTGAAGGCGCCGACGACGATCCAAGCGACGACGATCGGCAGGCCGAACAGCGGATTGAAGCCGATCGCCTTTACCGGCGCGAAGCAGAGGCCGATCAGCACGCCGGCGAGCATTGCATTGGCGAGTGGTGCCGGAATGGCGGCAACCGCTCGCCCGAGCGGCTTGAACAGTCCCGCAAGGATAATCAGCGCAGCACAGATCAGGAATGCCCCGACCGCCGCATTGAAGCCGCCCTCGATCGCCCCGGTGCTTGCCAGCAGTGCGGCACCCGGTGTCGACCAGGCGATGCTGACTGGCAATCTGGTCACGGCACTCAGCACGATCGCGCAGACGCCCATGGAAATCGACAATGCCATCAGCCCGGAAGCCGCCTGTACATCCGTGGCGCCGACCGCCTGCAGCCCGTGCAGTACAACGGCGAAGGAACTGGCGGAACCGACGAAGGCGGTCAGCAGCCCCATGAACAGGGCTTGGACGGAAAAATCTTTGAGCATGGCGGGACTCGAGCTGCGCGAATGCCGCATGGAGCATGATGGTTGCCGCAGGCGCAAGTCTGGATTCAGTGCTTTCCGTTCAGACCTTGCCGCTAGGAGATCATCTCCGTTCAAGCACTAAAGCCTTTCCTGGCCAGATTGCAGCATTCTGACCAGGAAAGGCTCTGGCCGAAAACAAGACGCCCTCACCTGCGATCGGCAGGCAAGGGCGGGTTCTTGGCAGCTTTGGCTGAGAAAACTTAGATATCGGCCTGCGACGTCACGATCCGTGAAACGAGGCCATACTCCTTCGCCTCTTCGGCCGAAAGCCAGTAGTCGCGATCCGTATCCTTGTCGATCTTGTCGAGCGGCTGGCCGGTGGCCGCTGCCATGATCCTGTTCAAGCGCTCGTTCATCTTGATGATCTCGCGCGCCTGGATTTCGATGTCGGATGCCATGCCGCGCGTGCCGCCGGAGGGCTGATGCAGCAGGAAGCGCGTGTTCGGCAGGCACAGGCGCCGCTCCTTCGGAGTGGCGACATAGATCAGCGCGCCAGCGGAGGCGACCCAACCGGTGCCGATCATCCAGACCTTCGGCTTGATGAACTTGATCATGTCATGAATGGAATCGCCGGATTCGACGTGGCCACCGGGCGAATTGACATAGATGCGGATGTCCTCGTCGCTGGCCGCGGCAAGTGCCACAAGCTGCGAGCAGACCTTCTGCGCCAATTCCTGATTGATCGGTCCGTAGATGAAGATCGAACGCGACTTGAAAAGATTCGCCTCCGTTTCCTTGCCGAGCGGCAGTTCCTTCGTCTTGTCGTCCTGGTCTTCGTCGTTCATTCGAACCTCTTGGAGATGAATTCGGGTTCCTCGCACATAGTGCGACTCAATGCCTAAAACAATGCGGGAAAAACACAAGGCACCGAAGCGATGGAGATATCCTTAAGAAGCCGCGCGCCGTTCTGCAAGCCTTACTGAATTGTAACGGCGAAAGGCTTTGAAAAGCCTAAATCGGTTCCTACCTCAACCTCACGCGGCAAACGCCGCCAGCGCATGGCCCCGACAATCGAATCGATTGTCGGATAGGATTATGCGCAGTTTTAAATTGATAGAGCGTCCTTAGCGCGTCCTGTCGGACGCGCGGCGCTCCAGATCATTAGGAGACAGGACATGTCACCCGAAGAACGCCAATTGCTGACCGCTCTCTTCGACCGCGTGCGCACCGCCGCGGCCACACCGCGCGACCGCGAGGCCGAGGCCCTGATCGACCGGGCGACGCGCGAACAGCCCTCCGCCACCTATTATCTGGCCCAGGCCGTCATCGTTCAGGAAAAGGGGCTGGAGGCGGCCGCCAACCACATCAAGGAACTCGAAGAGCGTGTCCGCCAGTTGGAAGCCGGCGAGAGCGAACACCGTCAGGCCGAGCAGGGCGGCGGCTTTCTGAGCTCGATCTTCGGCAACACCCAGACGCAGCAACCGGCGCCAGTCCCCTCCAATCCTGGCCCCTCCAATCCCGGTCCCTGGGGCCAGCAGTCCCGCGGCTATGACGATTCCCGCGGCTACGACCGCGATGTCCGCCAGCCGCCGCAACAGCCGACCGGCCCCTGGACCCAGCAGGCCTCTGCGCCGTCTGCCGGCGGCAGCTTCCTGCATGGCGCGCTCGGCACGGCGGCGGGTGTCGCCGGCGGCATGCTGCTTGCCAACTCGCTGAGCGGCATCTTCGGCAACCACATGTCCTCGCTCGGCTGGGGCTCGCCCTTCGGCGCCAATCCCTTCGGCAATGCCAGCGCGCCGACCGAAGAAACCGTCATCAACAATTATTATGGCAATGACGACACCCGCCAGGCCGCGGACAACACGGCCGATGACAAGGACAACAGCGCCGACCTGCAGCAGGCCGATTACGACGACGGCGACGATTCCATCGACGACTCGTCCGGCGACGACGTTACGGATGTTTGAGGTGTAGCGGCCGGAGACTGATAGCGATTGCCGCACCGTTGCCCGGCCCTTCGCTCTAGGCTTAGGGCGTTCGCCGCTGCAATCGATTCACTGGATCGATTGCTCGGGCTTTGCCCGACCGCTGCTCACCCACGGCCGCGATAGGTGGCAACGCCCTGTTCCGGCAGCCAGACGCCTTCCGGCGGCTTGCCCGTCTGCCAGAAGACGTCGATCGGAATACCGCCGCGCGGATACCAGTAGGCGCCGATCCTGAGCCACCTGGGATCAAGCAGTTCGACGATGCGCTTGGCGATGTAGACCGAACAATCTTCGTGGAAAGCGCCGTGATTGCGGAAGGAATGCAGGAAGAGCTTCAGCGACTTCGATTCCACCAGCCATTCGCCCGGAATGTAATCGATGACGATATGGGCGAAATCCGGCTGCCCGGTCATCGGGCAGAGCGAGGTGAATTCCGGCGCGGTGAAGCGCACGACATAGGCGGTGCCGGCATGGTTGGACGGCACTTTTTCAAGCACCGCCTCCTCAGGCGATTGCGCGGTTTCGGTTTGCTGACCCAGCATCGACAGGCTGGAAACATCTGTATTCGGCATCATGCCTCCTTGACGACTTTGACGCGGATGCCGTGAGCCTTCTCGCCCTCCGGCTCCACATGAATTGCGATCGTGGCGCCCTGGTGCACCGCCCTGATGGCATCCTCAAGGCGGTCGCATATATCATGCGCCTGCCGCACCGACATCCCGCCGGGCACCACCATGTGAAAATCGATGAAGGTGACGGTGCCCGCGCGGCGCGTTTTCAGGTCGTGCACGCCGATCGAGCCCTCCGCGTGGGCAGCGATCGCCTGTTTGATCGCCTCCTCCTCCTGCGGCTCGACCGCCTGGTCCATCAGCCCGCCGATCGATTGCGAGATCACCTTCCAGCCCTGATAGAGGATGTTGACGGCAACGAGGATGGCGAGCACCGGGTCGAAGATCGCATACCCCGTCGCCAGCGCCAGCAGCAGGCCAATGAGCACGCCGACAGAGGTTACGACATCGGACATGATATGCTGCCCATCCGCCGTCAGCGCTGGCGAGCGATGTCTGCGTCCGGTTCTGATCAGCAAGCGCGCCCAGATCGCATTGATGACACCGGCCGCGAAGTTGATCGCAAGGCCGAGCACGGGTGCATCCAGCATGCGTGGCTCGGCGAGATAACCAACCGCCTCGTTGACGATCAGCAGGGCAGCGACGACGATCAGCGCGCCCTCGGTAACCGCTGACAGATATTCCGCCTTATGATGGCCGAAAGGATGGTCGTGATCGGCCGGCTTTTGCGCATAGCGAATGACGAAGAATGCGATGAAGGCTGCGACGACGTTGACCGATGATTCGAGCCCGTCCGACAGCAGCGCCACCGACCCGGTGAACCACCAGGCCACCATCTTCAGCCCCATGACGCCGAGCGACAGCGGAATCCCCCACATCGCCAACTTGCGAACCGTAAGATCGCCGTTGTCACTCATATCGTTCCCCTGCGGTTGCGAATGAATTGCAGCTTTCAAGCCGTTGAAACGCAAAACCGCCCACGCGAATGTCGCGCAGGCGGTTCAGTTGATGGTGATATGGGGGAAGACGGCGGATTTGTCAAAGGGCAATGAGACTCCCTTCCGCGCGACTCAAGGAGCGGGGTCGGCGAGAACAATTTGCGGCCAGCGCAAGAGCGCGGCCTGCCCTGCAGGCGTCAGCGCATAAACGCCCTTCTCCTTGCGCTCGAACCATCCGTAGACGTTGTCGAGCAGGATGCGGCCGGCATTGGGCACCTGAGCCTTCATATCGCGCGGCCGCCCGACCCCACGCTCGATTGCGGCGGCGCAGAGCAGCACCTGCTGGCGATAGGCGGTCATGATCGGCGCCCGCGTGCTGCCGCCGATGGCGGGATCGCCGCGGCGGCGCTGATGCTCCTTGACGAGGCGCGTCCGCCGCTTGGGATTGGTGCGCGGCATCGGCGAGACGGAACTGACGATAACGCTGACCTCGCCGCTATCGGAGACGCCGAGCATGCCGATGCCGAGCCTGCGGCAGAGATCGCGATAGCGTTTGTCGGTCTCCCGCCCCCGACCCTTGGCGGAGACGCGGGCCGCGATCCAGACCTCATCGCTCATCGCCGCGCGATCGACCGCCTGGAGAACAAGCTCGAGGTTGAAGGAGAGCTTGAGTTCGCAGACCACCACGACCGGCGGCTCGGCATCGCTCAAGCCAACGAGATCGCACCCGCCGACCTCACCCTTCACGACATAACCCGCCGCCTCCAGGAAAGCTTTGACCGGCAGGTAGAGCGATGTCTCCATGCTGAAAACCGCGCCTCAGGCGGCGTTGAGATCGGCAATCTCGCCATATCGTGCAAGCAATCGCGGCGACGACATATCTCCGGTTTCTTCATCGACGATCACCGCATAGGCCGCCACGCCGACAAAACGCTCCGACATCGCCGAGGCAATTTTCTCCGCGCTGACGGAGTTCGATGCCTGGCGCATTTCACCGGGGACGAGATTGCCGCGGTTCTTGCGATAGGGAAGAACGATGAACTTTTCAGCATTGGCCACGTCGAATATCCCGATTGATCGTTCCTGAAATGTTCTGATTTGCCTGAAGAAGTCAACCGGCCTTTCGAAAACGGCCTGCCCCTCCCCGCAGTCGGGGGAAAGAGCAGGCCGAATAACCGTCGAAATCCTCAGGCAGCCTTCGTCTTCACCTTGCGCGCCAGATGCGCCACGACATTTTCGATCATCCGCATCCCGGCATCGCCACCGAGCGTCATGATGGATTCTGGATGGAACTGCACCGCGGCGATCGGTTCCTTCGCGTGTTCGATGCCCATGATCGTGCCGTCGTCGCTTTCCGCCGTGATGATGAACTCGCGCGGCAGCGTCGAAGGATCGGCGAAGATCGAGTGGTAGCGGCCGACCGTCACCTCCTTGGCAAGGCCGGAGAAGACGATGCCCGGCTCCAGCACGCGGATGCGCGAGGGCTTGCCGTGCATCGGCACCGCCAGATGACGCAACTCCCCGCCATAGGCTTCGGCGAGCGCCTGCAGGCCGAGGCAGACACCGAAGATCGGCAGGTTGCGCGCCCGCGCCTTCTTGATCGTCGCCTTGCAATCGAAATCCTTGGGCGTTCCGGGTCCCGGCGACAGCACAACGAGGTCCGGGTTCAGCCTGTCGAAGATTTCCTCCGGCACCGGCGTGCGCACGGTCGAAACCGTCGCCCCCGTCTGGCGGAAGTAATTGGCGAGCGTGTGGACGAAGCTGTCCTCGTGATCGACGAGCAGGATGCTGACGCCCTTGCCGACGCCTGCGACGTCGCGCTGAACCCTGCCGGAATTACCCGTCTTGGCGTCTCGGATGGCGGAAAGCATGGCAGAGGCCTTCAGTTCTGTTTCGGCTTCTTCTTCGTCAGGAATGGAATCGTTGAGCAGCGTCGCACCGGCGCGCACCTCGGCGATACCATCCTTGATGCGCACGGTGCGCAGCGTCAGGCCGGTGTTCATATCGCCGTTGAAACCGACCATGCCGATCGCCCCACCATACCAGGCGCGTGGGCTCTTTTCATGGCTCTCGATGAAGCGCATCGCCCAGAGCTTCGGGGCGCCGGTGACGGTAACGGCCCAGGCGTGGCTGAGGAAACCGTCGAAGGCGTCCATGTCGTCGCGCAGCCGCCCTTCGATATGGTCGACCGTGTGGATGAGGCGCGAATACATCTCGATCTGCCGGCGGCCGATCACCTTGACCGAACCCGGCTCGCAGACACGGCTTTTGTCGTTGCGGTCGACATCCGAGCACATGGTGAGCTCGGATTCGTCCTTCTTGGAATTCAGCAGCTTCAGGATCTGCTCGCTGTCGGCGATCGGGTCGTCGCCGCGCTTGATCGTGCCCGAAATCGGGCAGGTCTCTATGCGACGGCCGGAAACGCGCACGAACATTTCAGGCGAGGCGCCGACCAGATATTCCTGATGGCCGAGATTGATGAAGAAGGAATAGGGCGAGGGATTGATCGCCTTCAGCCGCTTTGAAATGTCGGACGGCTTGCTATCGCAGCGCTCCATGAATTTCTGCCCGGGCACGACTTCGAAAAGGTCGCCCTTGCGGAAACTTTCCTTCGCCTTGGTGACGAGCTCGGCATATTCGCCCGGTCGGTGATCGCTCTTCGGCGGAATGGCATCCGTGTGTTTGAAGGGCTCCGCGGCGATATCCTGGGCCTTGCCCTCGGTCGACACGCCGCCTTTTTCGAAGTCGTAACGGTCGACCCAGGCCTTGGCGGAATAGTTGTCGACGACGAGGATCTCGTCCGGCAGGTAGAGCACCATGTCACGCTGATCGGAGGGCCGCGTCAGCTTCAGATTAATCGCGTCGAACTGGAAGGCGATGTCGTATCCGAAGGCGCCGTAGAACCCGAGGCTTGCATCCGCCTGCGAATAAAACAGGTCGGTGACGGCGCGCAGCACGGTGAAGACCGTCGGCATCTTCGAGCGTTCTTCCTCGGTGAACACCCGGTCCGGCGTCTTGACGGTGAGGTCGAGGCGGCGGGCCGAGGAAGCGCCGAGCACGATGTCGGACACGGTCTTCAGCCGCTCGATCACGAAGCCGAGGATCACCTCGCCGCGTTCATTATAGGCCTCGATCCAGACGTCGCGCCCGAAGGAAGAGATTCCGAGCGGCGGATCGACGACGGCGGTATCCCAGCGCGTATAGCGGCCGGGATATTCGTAGTTCGACGAAAACACCGCGCCGCGGCGCTCGTCGAGCTTGTCGACATAGGAAGAGACCGCATCGCCGTAGGGGATCGCCCGCCGCTGCCGCGTGACCGTAATGCCGCCCTTGGTCTCGTAGATTTCCGCACCATCATCCCGCAGGATCGTTACCATTGTTCCACTCCGTTATCGGGGCCCGGACGACAGGCGGCCATAAAACAAAAAAAGCCGCCTCGAAGTTTCGGGCGGCTCACTCGTCGTCTTTGGACACGATTGGTCGAGGCCGCCTTAGCGAACCCACCACCAAACAGCAATGTTCAAGGACTTGATCATGAAAAATTGTTAGCCTGAGATCAGCAATTGCGCAAGAGGCGAATGCGGAATGAAAAGGGCGGCCCGAAAGCCGCCACTCCCCCAGCCATGAAGGCGTGATCGCGATCAGAAAGTCTTGGTCAGCGAGATCTTGAAGGTGCGTCCGGGCTCGGAATACCAATCGCGCGGCTGCGACGCCGTCGAGATCAGGTTGACATCGCGCACGGCGAGCGCGTTGAAATATTCCTGGTCGAAGATGTTGTAGACACCTGCCTGCACGCGCAGGCCCGGCACCTGGTCCGGCGTCCACCAGCCGGTCAGGTCGACGATCGCGTAGCCCGGCGCATCGAAGGTCGTGTCGGTGGTGTTGGTGACGGGCGTATCGAGATGATCGGTAAGCATGCCCGCCGAAAGCGTCGAAGAAAGATCGAAGCCGAAAGTCTCGTTGCTCCAGCCGCCGCCGACTATCGCCTTGAACGGTGCCACCGATCGCAGGCGCTGGGCAGTTTCCTCGTTCCTGCCATAGGCATAGGCAAGTGACGTATGGAGATTGATGCCGTTGTTGAATGTCTTGGCGGCGCTGGCTTCAATACCCGAGATCGTTGCCGCAGATACGTTCGTGTAGTTGAATTCCGTAAAGCCGGTCGCGTCGACGCTCGTCACCGTCTCGATAAAATTCTGGTAGCGGGTGTGGAAGGCCGCAACCCGACCGGTAAAATCGCCCGTGTCAAAATTAGCGCCGATTTCGACGCCGCGGCCGATTTCGGGTTGCAGATCGGGATTGCCGAGCTGGGCGTAGCGGCCCGTCGGGTTGTAGAAGCGGCTGTAGAGTTCGTCCACGGTGGGTGCGCGGAAGCCGACTGCCAGCTGCAGGTAGAGCTGCACGTCGGGCGTCAAGTCGTATGTCGCAAGAATCTTCGGTGACAGGCCGGCTTCCGTTCGGTCGCTCAGGTCCCCGAAACGAGCAAGGCCGGTATTGCTTGCGAAACTCCCGCCGGTCGAGGGATTGTAGTTGAACCAGTCAAAGCGGAAGCCGGGTGTCAGCGCGAAGCCGGTATTGCCGATTTCGATCTTGTCTTCGACAACAAGCCCAAGATTCTGGCTGTCGACATTGGGCACTTCCGCCTGATTGTTCAGCGACGGGCAGGTCGTCGGTGTGGGGCAAAGGGCCCAGCTATACTGGCTCCAGCTGGAAACGCCGACGTCGAGGCCAATGCGAACGGAGTGGCTGAGACCGGAATACTCAAAATCCTTCGTTGCAGTGCCGCTGAAGCCCCAGGTTTCGTTTTCAATCTCGTTGTTACGGCCATAGGCCACATTCGCCGCGGTACGCCCCTTGCTGCCGGATTCCTTCTTCAAGTCCTGCCAATAGAGCGTGGCGCGCGCACTGCTGAAGAACGCATCGGAAGACTGCGCTTCATAGTCATAATCGAGCGACACACGATCACGATCACGCAGTTCGCGACCGTCGTAATTGTCGATCATATAAGTGCGTCCGGTACCTTGCTGTTCACGCAGATCAGTCTGCAGGTCACGCCTGAAACGCTCGGCAGTCAGACCGATGCGGTGGCCACCCTCCAGCTCCTGACGCAGCTTGAAGAGCAGATTATGCTGATCGAAATCAGCTGGATCCGCCTCGGTGCGGAAACGACCATAGCTGTCATTGTCGCCCATGTTGTCGCGTTCATGCCCCTTGCGGTAGCCACCCTGAAACAGGATCGACGTACCGCCGATCTTCTTGGCGGCAGCGGCTGAGCCGGAAATGCTGCGGTCTTCGCTGTCATAGGTCGACTTGACGATCGCACCCCAGTCGCGGCCTTCAGGAATGAGATCCTCCGGCTCCAGCGTATTGAGAACGATGGCGCCGCCGAGCATGCCGGAACCACCCTTGCTCGAATCCGCGCCGCGCACGATATCGAGCGAGGACAGCGAATCGAAATCGAACGTATCGCCACCGCCATTGGCATTGCTGAGGGCGAAAGCGCCCTGGCGCGAGCTGTTCGAAATATAGGGAATTGGAATGCCGTCGACGGTGGTCAGGATGCGAGCGCCCGAAAGGCCACGCAGGTTGAAGCCTGCGTCACCACGCGAATAATTTACGCCTGCATCGACGCTGCGGCCGATATCGTCAAAATTGGTGACCTGCTTTTCTTCGAGCTGCTTGGCAGTGATCTCGGTGGCCAGCGGCGTGTCGGCGACGCTGCCCGGCGCCACGCGTTTGCCCTTGACGACGATCTTCTGCAGGACGGTGCTTTCCTCCGTCGCGGCTTGCGGCGCTGTTGCCGGAGCGCTTTGCGCGAAAGACTGCGAAACAGGAAGAACAACTGTGGCTGCCGTGCAGACCAATAGAACCGAGCGCCAATGCCGGACGATCATAACCTACCCTCTCATGATGATTACCGGGCTGGCTGGTCGTGGCGCGTCGAACGCTCGAGGGGCTGGCTGGGCTTTTACGGATGAAGACGAAGTAAAATTCCGCCTTCTTTTCGCCGCATAAAAAACATGAGCAGCATTGTCAACATAAGTCATCATTTTATGTTGAATAAATATATCAAGTTTTAGCGATCTTCAATTACGTTGCACAATTGCAACGAAAAACGCCCTCATGCGTTGTCTTCAGCCACGGATACGAGGAATCGGACGCGTTGAGAAAACTTTCGACATTGGCGATCCTTTTCGCCGCTACCGCCTTTCTTGCCGGCGCTCGCCTGCCCCCGCAAGGCCCGATGCCCGAACCTCGGCCAGATGCCGGACAGCCGACCAGCCCCACCTCCCCTTCCTCGGAAAAGACGGAACCGCCCGCGCCCGGAGAGGTCCCGGCCCCTCAGCCGAAACCCGACGTCAAGGACCCGGAGGCACCGGCATCGAGCCCGCCAGCGCCGCAGGCCGCACCGTCAGAGCCCGGGCCGACAGAACCGATGCAAGGTCCGCCGCGGCCGCCGGGCAGCCCCGAAAGCTCACAGCCGCCGACGGAAGAAGGTAAGCCGCCCGGCGAGCAGACACTTGAAGAGCAACACCTGACGATCGAACCGGAAAGCGATGCCGAGCATGCCGAATGCACGGCCGCCCTTCAGTCCCTGGGCGTCGTCTTCAAGGACACGCCGCGCATCGATGACGGTAACGGCTGCGGCATCGACAAGCCGATCATCGTCTCTGAAGCCCTGCCCGGCATCAAGCTGAAGCCGGAGGCGACGATTCGCTGTCCGGCAGCGCTTGCCCTTGCTCGCTGGATGAAGGACAGCGTCATCCCGGCGGCTTCCGCCGCCCTACCGGAGCAGGGCCGCATCACCACCGTCAACCAGGCAACGTCCTATATGTGCCGCCTGCGTAACAGTGCCGGAACCGGCAAGATCTCCGAGCATGCCCGCGGCAACGCCATCGATATTGCGAGCTTCCATTTCGAAAAGGGTGAAGATGTCGCCGTCCGCTCCCGTCGCGAGGATTCTACGCTGACCGGCGCCTTCCAGCGCACCGTCAGCGCCGCCGGCTGCCTCTACTTCACCACCGTCCTCGATCCGGAAAGCGACGCCGCCCACGAAACCCATTTCCATCTAGACGTCATCGAGAGGAAGGGTGGCTATCGTTATTGCCATTAGTCACTTCAAAGAGTTGCGATTCCCGCTTGAATCGGGTCATCCAACCACTAAACTTCGGCACGAAGAACCGGCGGAGTGCCTACCATGACCTTGTTGAGCTTCCAGATGAAAGACTCCACAGTTTCCCGTCTGGATCGCCTGGCCGAAAGGCGAAAGCTTTCGTCGGCCGAGATCGCAGCCGTGGCGATCGAAGAATTCATCGAACGGGAGGAATGGCAACTCTCGGAGATCGAGGCTGCCGTTCGCGAAGCCGACCAAAGCGACTTCGCCTCCGATGAGGATGTCGCTACAGTCCTGTCAAAATATATTGGCAGCCCTTCTGGAAAATGAGCCTGCGCATCAAATGGACCCGCAGAGCGCTTGCCCGCCTTGATCATATCGGCGCTTACATCGCCCGTCACCATCAAGGTGCCGCAGCGAGGGTCATCGTCCGTATCCAATCCATCGTGGAGACGATGCCGGATTATCCGTTGGTGGGAAAAGTCAGTCGCGTCGCGGGAACAAGGGAAGTGGTGCTGAGCGACATTCCCTATATTGTCGCATGTCGCGCTAGAGAAAACGAAATTGAAATTCTAACCATCTTGCATACATCTCAACGATGGCCGAAGAGCTTCTGAAGCCGGCTCTAAAACAACCCCTCGATATAGCCCTGGTCGTTCAGGAAAATCCGTTCCGCCGACGGTGATTTCGGCAGGCCCGGCATCGTCATGATCTCGCCGGTGATGGCGACGACGAAGCCCGCTCCCGCCGAAAGCCGCACCTCTCGCACGGTGACGATGTGGCCTTCCGGCGCGCCGCGCAGGTTCGGATCGGTGGAGAAGGAATATTGCGTCTTCGCCATGCAGATCGGCAGCTTGCCGTAACCTTGCTCCTCCCATGTCTGCAACTGGTCGCGCACCGCCTTGTCGGCCGTCACTTCACCGGCATGGTAGATCTTCGAGGCGACGATCTCGATCTTCTCGAACAGCGAAATGTCGTCGCCATAGAGCGGCTGGAATTTCGCCTGCCCGGATTCGGCCAGTTCCACCACCTTGTGCGCCAGTTCCTCGATGCCGGCCGAACCCAGCGCCCAGTGGCGGCAGAGGATCGCCTCGGCGCCAAGCCTCGAGACAAATTCCTTGACTGCCGCGATCTCGGCGTCGGTATCCGAGACGAAATGGTTGATCGCCACGACGACGGGCACCCGGAAACGACGCACATTGGCAACGTGCCGGCCAAGATTGGCGCAGCCCTTCTTCAGCGCCTCGACATCCTCCGTGCCGAGATCTTCCTTCTTCACCCCGCCATTCATCTTCAGCGCCCGGACGGTCGCGACGATCACCGCCGCATCCGGCTTCAGCCCGGCCTTGCGGCACTTGATGTCGAAGAATTTCTCGGCCCCGAGATCGGCGCCGAAGCCCGCTTCGGTCACCACATAGTCGCCAAGCTTCAGCGCCGTCTTCGTCGCCGTCACCGAGTTGCAGCCATGGGCGATGTTGGCGAAGGGGCCGCCATGCACGAAGGCCGGATTGTTCTCTAGCGTCTGCACGAGGTTCGGCTGCATCGCATCTTTCAACAGCACCGCCATTGCGCCGTCGGCTTTCAGGTCTCGCGCTTGCACCGCCGTCCTGTCGAAACGATAGCCGATGATGATGTCGCCAAGCCGCCGCTCCAGATCCTTGAGGTCGGTGGCAAGGCAGAGGATCGCCATCACCTCGGAGGCGACGGTGATGTCGAACCCGCCCTGGCGCGGGAAACCGTTGGCGACGCCGCCGAGCGATGAGACCATGCTTCTGAGCGCCCGGTCGTTCATGTCCATGACCCGCCGCCAAGTGATGCGGCGGATGTCGATATTCTCTTCGTTGCCCCAGTAGATGTGGTTGTCGATCATCGCCGCCAGCAGATTGTGCGCCGATGTGATCGCATGGAAATCGCCGGTGAAATGCAGGTTGATGTCTTCCATCGGCACGACCTGTGCATAACCGCCGCCGGCCGCCCCGCCCTTGACGCCGAAGCAGGGGCCGAGCGAGGCCTCGCGGATGCAGACAACGGCTTTCTTGCCGATCCGGTTCAGCCCGTCGCCGAGCCCGACGGTGGTGGTCGTCTTGCCCTCGCCCGCCGGCGTCGGGTTGATCGCGGTGACGAGGATCAGCTTGCCATCCTTCTTGCCTGCTTGCGCAGCAATGAACTCGGCGCTGACCTTCGCTTTGTCATGACCATAGGGAACGAGCTGCTCGACCGGAATGCCGAGTTTCGCCCCGATTTCGAAGATCGGCTTTTTGGCCGCGGCGCGTGCGATTTCGATATCGGATTTGATGGATGGCATGGATGTCCCCCGTCCGACCTCCGCGGGCGCGGAGCCGTTATTTTTCTCTTCATCGAGATAACGAAATATCGGCGGGGTGTGAATAGCCCCACGCCTTGCGGCCGCCACGCTGGGCGTTTATGTGGCGGACGACAATTGCGGTTTAACAGACTGAAAACATGAAATCACTGGAACTCATCATCGAGCGCATCATCCTGTCGAGCCGCTGGATCCTCGTCGTCTTCTATATCGGCCTAGTAGCAGCACTCGCCGTCTATGCCGTTTCCTTCGCCTACAAGTTCCTGAAGATCGCCTCCGGCGTCTTCGAGCTTGACGAGGCGGAGATGATCCTTGCCATGCTCGGTTTGATCGACGCTGCCCTCGTTGCCAGCCTGATCATCATGGTCATGATCTCGGGTTACGAGAATTTCGTCAGCCGCTTCGACGAGGCCAGCGAGGCCGACAACGAGGTCTCCTTCCTTGGCAAGCTCGATTCGGGCAGCTTGAAAATCAAGGTCGCCTCCTCGATCGTCGCCATCTCCTCCATCCACCTGCTGCAGGTCTTCCTCAATGCCGACAAATATGCGGACGGCAAGATCATGTGGCTGACCCTCATGCACCTCGCCTTCGTCGCCTCCGCCGTCATGCTCGGTTTCCTGGAGAAGCTGATGAGCGTCACGTCGAAAAATGATCTGAAGGATAAGGACTGACAGGCGTCACGAGGCGCCTTCGGAGCTTCAACAAGCAGCAGCCCGACGAAAACGCCGAGCTATGCTCTTTCGAGTCCTGAGATCAATTGACCGAAGCAGCAACAGGAACGATCTCTGCCTCAGCTTTTCTCGGGCATCGAAGGCTTTCCTTCGCCTCCGGCCCACAGACATGCAAGCCGGGCTCTTCATCATAGGGGATGATACCATTGATGATGCCAAGCTTGAGGGCCTCAGAAGGAAGTATGATACTTCCTCGCTCAGTTGAAGTAGCGGGCATCATCGTCTCGTATGTCTCGGCGCTCACGCCCATCTCGTCGAAATAAGCTAAAAATCTCGTATATTCAGCCGTCGTGGGCCTGACGATGCCGATTGCCGAATATCCGACCATCCGCGGCGTTCCGCTCATCAGGACAAGAGCGCAGCTCGAAAGACAGTACGCACGGCCGGCAAAGACTTCGCCCTCGGTCGGTCCGCTTTTGGCGATGCTGGCTTTGCAACGTGGATCCAGCTTTGGACAATTCGGCAACTGCGTTCTGCCAATCGAGGTTTCCTGACCTGCAGCGCGGATCATGCGCCCCATCACGAAAGCCGCATCCGTGTCCCCGCCATTAGATTGAAGGACGATCGGCAGCTTTCGTTCGCCGAGCGTCGTCAACATCGCCTTCAGCCGAGCCGGCGTATCCGGTGTGATGTCTCCGTCCGCAGAAATCCACTGCGTGCACTCTTCCTGGCAATTGCCATTGGACATCAGGAGGAAGTCCATCGGCCTGGTTTTGGGCAGTTTCTCGCTTGTCTCTGCAGCCGCTTCCTGTACGGGTGCCTCGGATACCGGCGTCTTAGATACAGGCGCCTCAGCCGCCACAGGCGCTTCGGCTGCCGGATGGCTGTGACAGACAGCCTCGGCCGCTGCATCCGGCGCGCAGAGCGGCATGCCGGGCCACTCATTGTAGGACAGCATGTCCGTAATGAGACCTATTCGAAGTGCCTCTGCAGCCGGTACGATATTGATGTTGTCAGGCGTAGCGCTCATCATCAGACCGACCACGTCTTCGCTGACGCCCATTTCCTTCAAATAGGCCGTCAAGGCAGCAGTAGCCTTCTTTCCAAGTTTGGTGGAACTGCTCTGCCCCGCCACCTTGCGTCCGACCTCCTTGCGGGAGATCTCCTTTTTCTTGCCGTTCACGATCTTGTATTCGATGCGATAGGAAACTCGCACCTTGTTGTAGACAGTCGTGATCTGGTGGACACCGATCAAGGCCCATTGCGACGAGACACGCGACGTACCGCCGACGAATGCCAGCGGACAAGCAGAAAAGCAGTATGCACCGGACGAATAGGTATAACCGACCGCGCTACCGTCCTTGGCAACAGCGGCTTGGCAGCGCGTATCCCCAACCGGGCAATCTTTGAGCCGCGTGCCGCCGACCGCCGTTTCCAGCCCGGCCTTGCGGATCATCCGGCCCATCGCATAGGCGGCATCGACGTCGCCGCCTTCCGAACGAAAAACGACAGGCAGTTTACGGCCGCCGATCTTCTTGAGGATCTTTCTGAGCCGCGCGGGTGTATCCGACGTTATCCGCCCCTCCGCCGATATCCATTCCGGACAGTTTTCCTGGCAGAGGAGACTGCGCACGAGGATGAAATTCATCGGGGGATGCGGCGCTGGCTTCTTTTCCTCGGCAGCCTGCGAGGTTGCCGCTCCGATCGGCAAGGTCAAAAGGAGAAAAACAAGTAACAATCTGGAAAATAGACACTTCACCAGAAAGGAAACTGCAAAGCGCACGATTAAATTGCCTCAGTTGTACTGAGCATAGGCTTAGCAAGTGGATTGACTGCCAGCAAGCCGGATTTCGCCGCCTGCTGCGGTCCTCTTATCTTTGTTCTCTCATCGCAATCCGGCTGAGATGGCGTCCCGCTGCGGCCGTGTTCGCGCAGATCACCCGCGCCGCCGCCAAGCGTTGCAGGTAGGCCGCCCCACCGCCTTTGCGCCGGTGCCGGAGAGATCCGAGCTCTTCCCCGAAACTCTCCCAAGTGATTCTCCCCTGCCCGGCTGCGCGAGACCATTGCGATGCCGCCATGAGGGAACTCAACGATACCGCAACGCTATGTTTGCAACTCGAAACTCAACCGAAGCGCGAGCTACTGTGGCTAATTTTTCACAATTTGAATGAATCGGCTTGCGTTAGGTCAATTGGGGCTAGCATCCCGCAGATTTTCTGTATTTGATAGCGGTAACATTGGGGCTGCCGGGGGCGTACAAATGTCTTACATGACTACCTCTGAAAGACAGTCATTGCTTTCGGCAGAGCTTGCGACCGCACGAACGCGCAGCCTGTTTGCGCAGGCGCTCGGCAGGGTCTCCACAGCCTTCGGATTGTCGCATGCGACGCTAATGCACGCTCCCTCCCCCGAAGACCTCCTCCTGAAACCCCTGCTGATTGAGAGCTCGCTTCCTGTCGCCTATGTCAGGGATTTCGACCGCGCCCACATGATGCGCGGCTGCCCTTTCGGCGTAAGGCTGAGGCAGTCTGCTGTGCCGCCGGCATGGCACCTCAACGACGCCTCCAATGGTCAGGCTTTCCCCGCCGAACTTCGTGCCCTGATGCTGCGCCATGCCATACCGGCAGGCGTTGCCATGCCGACCATTGCAGCCGACGGCCAGCGCCTGGTCTTTTGGTTCTGCGGCGAGCGCGCCGCACTTGGCCAGAGTGAGACCAACGAGCTGGCAATGATCATTCTCCATGCACTTGATGCATACAATGCAGTCAAACGTAACGAGGAATGCGCGCATAACGCGCTATCAACCAGAGAACTAGAAGTTGTTCGCTGGACTGCCCAGGGCAAGACCTCGATCGAAATCGGTCAGATCCTCACGCTCTCGGACCATACGGTGAACGCCTATATGACGAACGCGATCAAAAAACTCGATTGCGTCAACCGGACCCAGTTGGTAGCTAAGGCCATTCGATTGAAGCTGATCAACTGAGGAATCAGAAGAGAGTCGGCACGTCGTCCCATGATCTGGGGGAATCGTGCCTCTTCACTTCGAACAGCCCGTCATTGACAAGACAGAACAATCCCGCGCCCACATCGGCATCACCGATGCGGAAGTCGTCCGGATGCTTGCTGCCTATCGTCTTTTCGGCTTCTGGCGCATCGATATCGAGACAGGACATTTCTTTGCAAGCGAGGATGTCCACGCGATCTTCGGCCTCCCCTATAGCGACGGCCCCGTCAACCTGACAGAGCTGATGTCGCGCATCCATGAGGAGGACCGCAGTCTGATCGCTCAGACCTTCGAAGAGGCGAGCCTTCACGGCGTCGGCTTCCATTTCGTCTATCGTGTCGACAACCGGCTTGGCGGCCACAAGCTGGTGCGCAGCGTCGGCCGCTTCCGAAACGATGAAAGCGGCGGCGGCATCGTCGGCATCACCTATGAATTCGTCGAGAAACTGCGCGTCGTCGGCTTCGAGGACAACACGATACCCCGTTGACTCCAGACGTTTTAGCGGTCGAGCACCGAGCGGATCTCGACGAGGTTCGAGCGCACCCTCAGAATATAGAAGCCCATGGTGGCGAGATGGCTCGGCATGATCCAGCCATCCTCGCGACCGTTCGAGATGATCGCCGGCTGGATGCGCAGGGCGGCCTGGAACTGCCGCGTCGTGCTGCCCCAGATCGCGCCGAGATTGCGTTCTTGCACCACCTGTGAGAAGTCGGCCTGCGCGGCGGTAAGGATGGCGTAGTAAGCATAGAGCTGGCCATAGGCGAACCAGAACCGGTCGTCGGCGCGGGTGTCGAACCAACCGCGATTGTGGTTTTCCGAGCGCTCGGCGAGCATGTCGGAGGTGCCGCCGAGATCGTTGGCAATGCGGTCGATGAACTGCATGAGGTTATCGGCGCGGCCGTCGAAAACGACATTGCAGAGGGCGAGATCGGTGTTGAACTTGCGCAGGCTGCCGACCGCGGAGCGGTAATAGGAAGGCGTTGGCGTCTTCGGCCCGAAGGGATTGAGCCCGAAATACCAGCTGTTTTCGTCGAACTGCAGATTGCCGCGCGCGCTCTGCAGGTCATTGTTGATGCCCGACGTGCCGCGCACGCGCCCAAGCGTATCGACAAGCTCCGCCGAAGTCCGTCGGACCGCCTGGTTGACGCCGCGCTGGAACGACGCCTTGTTGTCGAGAAAGGGCGTGTGATCCCAGTCGATGCCGAAGAAGCCCATCTTGTAGAGCAGCATGGAGGAGATCCATGCGTTCTGGTTGACATTGAAATCGGTCAGATCGGCCGCGACGTCAACGATCGCCGAGCGTTGGCAGGTCTTCGGCGCCGTCGCATTGGCGCCCTCGGCGACCGGCACTTCCTGTCCGGCGGCAACCTTGCGTTCGGAAAGCCGGTACTGATCGACAAAGGCGGTGTTGAAATTCGACCAGACCTGCGTCTGCCAGAAGAAATAACCATAGAGCACGACCAGCAGCGCCACGAACGCGATGACCGGCAGCCGGATCATCCAGCTCCGGCGCTGATACCAGCCGTGTGCGGCAAGAAAGGGCCAGAAGGCCCAGGCGGAAAACAGGCGGGCCCAACGGCCGATCGTCTGGCCGATCAGCCTGAAAAAACCGGCTATCCGGTCAAGCATCGTCGTCTCCTGTCAGGCGAGGCGAACATCGGGACATTGCCGTCCCGCTGCATCCCACATATGCGCTCGATGGGCCGAGCACAACACGAACCCTTCGATTTTCCAGAATGAAAGCATTGGGAGAGGGGTATTGCCCGCGCCCTGCTGGTCAGGAGCGCAGGAAAGGCCGGCTGAAACGGAAGGACCTGCGCGCCGTATCGATCAGAGGCGCTCCCGAGGTTTCCGGCGGCGGATCGGCATAGGTCGGGAACCTTCTAGCGAATTCGAGATCGGCACGGCTCTTGCGCCGCTCCAGATCCTGGGCGACCAGCATGCCCTTCTCGAACAGCCTGATCGGCGCAGCGATATCGGGGAACAATTCCGGCTTGATCCTCACCTTCATGCCCGGCCGGTCGGTATCGACCTGCGCCTGGTAGATGATCAGCCGCTCCTCCACGTCGATCAACAGCTTGCGCAACAGCGCGTTGCAGGCGGCGATCCGGCCGTTCAGCGAATCGACATAGGTCTGGAACAGGCCGATGAAGCGCTCACGCCGCTGGCTGTCGTCGCGCATCTCGTGCTCCCCGGCGGAAATCCGCTCGACCTCCGCCTTCAGCGCCCGCCGTTCCGCCTCCATCTGCTCCCAATGCGCCCTGTTGCCATAGACGCCGATACGGCCCTGCGTCGTCAGCGCCTTGGCATTGAGCTCCTTCATCTTGAGGCGGGCGATATCGATGGAAACGACCAGCCGGCGCCGCTGCTCGACGATATCGACAAGGCTGAGTTCGGCTGCCTTGTGCCGTTCGGTAAGCGCGGCGCGCTGACTGGCGATCAGCCTGGCGAGCGCGTCCGATTTCGTCAAAAGATCGAGCAGCCGCTCGATGACGGGCGCCTCGCGCACGCGTTCGGTGTACATGCGCCACATCCGCTGGCGCGACACCCAGCCGGCCATCTTCTCACGTAGCGTCAGCCCCCGGAAACTGTCGAGATCGGCAGAAACCTCGGCCGTCAGCCGGTCGAGGCAAAAGACCAGCTCGGCCAGTTGGGCGTCGAGCGCCGCAGCATCGGCGATATGGGCCTGGAAGCGGGCATTCTGCTCGAGGAAGACCTCGTCGGCTGATCGTGTTTCGTCGCCGCTGAAGGCGCTGATCGCAGCCACGCAATAGGCCCCCTCGGCCGCAATCCTCTCGGCGAGGCTGCCTGCGGCTTCATACAGGCTGTCGAATGACGGGGGTTTGCGCACCTGATCTCTCCAGGGAATCTCCTGCCCCCAAGCTAGTCGCTTGCGGCGCCAAAGAAAACAGGCAGCATCGCCGGCTTTAGACCGGCTCGGCGATCCAGGCACCGTTCATCGCGTCGTCCCAGTGCCTGCGGCAGAGCGAGACATATTTCTCATTGCCGCCGACATCGATCTGCGCGCCTTCGTGCAATACTTTTCCTTTCGCGTCGAGCCGCACAACCATCGTCGCCTTGCGCCCGCAATGGCAGATCGTGCGCACCTCGCGCATTTCGTCGGCGATCGCCAGCAGTTCCTGCGAGGCCGGAAACAGCTTGCCCTGGAAATCGGTTCTCAGCCCGTAGACCATCACAGGGATACCGAGCCTGTCGACGACGCGGGCAAGCTGCCAGACATGGACAGGCGTCATGAAATGCGCCTCGTCGACGAAGATGCAGGAAATCGGCGCTCCGTCTCCGCTCAGCGTCGCGACCAACCGAAACAGATCTTCATGCGGCTCGAAGGGAATGGCGCTCGCCTCCAAGCCGATCCGCGAGCCGATGACGCCTCGGCCGGCGCGCTCGTCGAAGGCGGCGATCAGCTGCACTGTGCGCATGCCGCGCTCCTGGTAATTATAGGAGGCCTGCAGCAGCATCGTCGACTTGCCGGCGTTCATCGTCGAGTAGTTGAAATAGAGTTTTGCCATCCGATTTCTCCTTGATCGGCTTATTGAAAGCTTGGAATGGCAAAGAAAAGCCCTGAGGGAGCGATAATCACAGGAATCCGGCTCGAAAACCGCCGAAAGCCCCGGAAACAAGGCATTGCGAAAAAATCCGCGGACGTCGCAATCGCATGGGTCGATACGGCGCAAACGCACTGAGGTCGCTTGTCAAACTCGGTTATTGATGGTTGGCTTGGGAACTTAAAGACTGGGAGTCTAAAATGAAAACAACAAGCACGTTCAAACTCGTTACCGCAACTGCCGTCGCCGCCCTCTCCGTTGCGACCGCCGCCTTCGCCGCCGATCCCGGCAGCTGCTCCACCGTTCATTTCTCGGACGTCGGCTGGACGGATATCACCGCCACCACCGCCACCGCATCCATCGTCCTGAAGAGCATCGGCTATCAGACCGACGTCAAGGTTCTCTCCGTGCCGGTCACCTACACCTCGCTGAAGAACAAGGACATCGACGTCTTCCTCGGCAACTGGATGGAGACGCAGGAGAAGGACGTTCGTCCCTATCTCGACGACAAGTCGGTCGAATCCTTCGGCCCGAACCTGGTCGGCGCCAAGTACACGCTCGCCACCAACGCCAAGGGTGCGGAACTCGGCATCAAGGACTTCAAGGATATCGCCGCCCACAAGGACGATCTCGACGGCAAGATCTACGGCATCGAGCCCGGCAATGACGGCAACCGCCTCGTCATGGACATGATCGAGAAGAACGAGTTCGACTTGAAGGATATGGAAGTCGTCGAATCCTCCGAACAGGGCATGCTCGCCCAGGTCGCGCGTGCCGACAAGTCAGGCAAGCCCGTTGTTTTCCTCGGCTGGGAGCCCCACCCGATGAACACCAACTTCAAGCTGACCTACCTCACAGGCGGGGACAAAGTGTTCGGCCCCGACTTCGGCGGCGCCAAGGTCTTCACCAACGTGCGTGCCGGTTATCTCGACGAATGCCCGAATGTCGGCATGATGTTGAAGAACCTGAAATTCTCCCTCGACATGGAGAACCAGATCATGGGCAAGATCCTCAACGACGGCAAGGAGCCGGAGGCTGCAGCTTCCGAATGGCTGAAGGCGAACCCCGCAGCGCTCGAACCCTGGCTCGCGGGCGTCAAAACCCGCGACGGCAGCGGCGAGGCTCTCGCGGCCGCCAAAACCGGCCTCGGCCTCTGATAATACGAACGGGGCGGCTCGCCGCCCCGCTTCATTTTTGTCCGATTGTTGTTTTTCTGGATGGGCGCACCCTTGAATTGGATCACCGAATTTAAGATTCCCGTTGGCCCCTGGGCCAAATCCTTCGTGGACTGGCTGACCTCGAACGGCGAGTGGTTCTTCAACCAGATCGCCTTCCTGCTGTCGAGCGCTATAGATGGCCTGCTCTTCGTGCTGCAGAAGCCCCATCCGCTGATCGTCATCGCGGCCATTACCGCCATCGCCTTTTGGCTGCGCCGGTCGATCGCAGTCGCCGTCTTCACCTGTCTCGGGCTGCTGCTGATCGTCAACCAGGACTATTGGAAGGAAACGACGGAGACTCTCGCCCTCGTGCTCGCCGCCACCTTCGTCTGTATGGTGATCGGCATTCCGCTCGGCATTGCCGCCGCGCGCCGCCCTTGGGTCTATGCTGCCATGCGCCCGATACTCGATCTCATGCAGACCATACCAACATTCGTCTATCTGATCCCGGCGCTCATCCTGTTCGGCCTCGGCATGGTGCCGGGCCTGATCGCCACCGTCATCTTCGCGATCCCCGCCCCGATCCGGCTGACGCGCCTCGGTATCATCTCGACGCCGCCGTCCCTCGTCGAAGCCGCCGTCGCTTTTGGAGCGACGCCGATACAGGTCTTGCGCAAAATCGAGCTTCCCTTCGCCACGCCGCAGATCATGGCGGGTCTCACCCAGACCATCATGCTATCGCTGTCGATGGTCGTCATCGCCGCCCTTGTCGGCGCTCCCGGGCTTGGTGTGCCCGTCGTCCGTGCGCTGAACACCGTCAATATCGCCAAGGGCTTCGAGGCGGGCTTCTGCATCGTCATCCTGGCAATCATTCTCGACCGGATGTTCCGCACGGCGGGTGAAGGAGGCGCTGCATGACCGCGGTAAGCTTTAACAATGTCAGCATCGTCTTCGGCGATCGGCCGGAAACCGCGCTTGCCATGGTCGATCAGGGCAAATCGCGCGACGAAATCGGCGCCGCGACCGGCTTGGTGCTCGGCGTCGCCGATGCTTCGTTGACGATCGAGGAAGGCGAGATCCTGGTGCTGATGGGCCTTTCCGGCTCCGGCAAGTCGACGCTGCTGCGCGCCGTCAACGGGCTCGCTCCCGTGGTGCGTGGCGATGTCGCCGTCTCCACGACCACCGGCCCCGTCAACCCTTACAGATGCAATGCCAAGGCTCTGCGCGATCTGCGCACGCACACCGTCTCCATGGTGTTCCAGCAGTTCGCCCTTTTGCCTTGGCGCACCGTCGCCGACAATGTCGGCTTCGGCCTCGAACTCGCCGGCATGCCGGAAGCCGAACGCAAGCTCCGCGTCGGCGAGCAGCTTGAACTGGTCAACCTGACAAAATGGGCAGGCCGCAAGGTCAACGAGCTTTCGGGCGGCATGCAGCAGCGTGTCGGCCTTGCACGCGCCTTTGCCACCGGCGCCCCGATCCTGCTCATGGACGAGCCGTTCTCGGCGCTCGACCCATTGATCCGCACCCGTTTGCAGGACGAGCTCCTGGAGTTCCAGCGGCGGCTAAAGAAGACCATCCTCTTCGTCAGCCACGATCTCGACGAGGCCTTCCGCATCGGCAATCGCATCGCCATCATGGAGAGCGGCCGCATCATCCAGTGTGGGACGCCGCACGACATCGTCAAGAACCCCGCAGACCAGTATGTCGCCGACTTCGTGCAGAACCTCAATCCGATCAACATGCTGACGGCGGCCGACGTCATGCAGCCAGGCCTCGGTCAGACTGCCGCCGGCATGAGCGTCAGCGCCACGGCCCGCGCCGCGACCCCGCTCATCGATATCCTCGATGCCCTTGCCCGCCAGCCGGGCAGTATCGGCATCGTCGAAAACGGCGCGATCGTCGGCACCATCTCGGCTCAGGATATCGTTGCCGGCCTCACCCGCCATCGCCGCAAGGAGGAAGCTTGATGTTTTCCATCCGCTTTGTCACAAGGCGGATATGAAAGATCAGCCCTCGCCCTTACGCGAAACCGACGACGATGCCCGCAAGCTTGCCCGCGTGCTTCTGCGCTCCGCACGATACGCGGCGATTGCCGTTGTCGACCCAGAGACCGGCTTTCCCTTCGCCAGCCGCGTGCTCGTCGCCACCGATATCGACGGCACCCCCGTTATCCTGGTTTCGCAGCTGTCGGCCCATACCAGGGCGCTCGCCAGCGACCCGCGCGCCTCGCTCCTGACTGGCGAGCCCGGCAAGGGCGATCCCCTCGCCTATCCTCGTCTGACGACCCAGTGCAGAGCAGAATCCGTCGAGCGCAGCAATCCATGCTACGCGCGGATCCACATGCGTTTTCTCGCTCGCCACACTAAGGCGAAGCTTTATATCGACTTTCCTGATTTCCTATTCTTCCGTCTCAAGCCTGAGCAGGCCAGCCTCAATGGCGGCTTCGGCCGCGCCTACCAGCTGGATGGGAACGATCTCGTAATCCAGTCGGCCGCGAATGAGGCGATTGCCGTCGGGGCGGCAGAAGCAGTGCGAGATTTAGTAGAACGCCACCCCGACGTCGAGGAAAGCCTCGCTATCAGGCTAAAGGCGCCGGAATCCGGCTCTTGGCGCATTTGTGGTATCGATTCCTCAGGTTTCGACATGATTTCCGGCGATTTGCTGCTGCGATACGAGTTCGAAACCCTCGCTGTGGATACCGATCACATTTGTTCAAACATGTCTAAAATAGCATACTCGATACCTTAAATTTAGGTATATACAATCTTCGAGCCCAGTTGCTAGTTTTTGGTGTCAGTCAAAATCCCGGCTGGCGGCCTGCGCCAACACGCTTGATGTACGTTTTGCATTAGGAAGATAACATATGGAAACCTCTGATTTGGCCGACCACACGAGCGTGGCGGCAGCTTTATTGTCGGCCATGGCAAACCCGAAGAGATTGCTGATCCTGTGTAGCCTCGTGAAGGGCGAAGTGGCCGTCGGCGTGCTTGCGACTCAGGTCGGGCTCAGCCAGTCGGCTCTCTCTCAGCACCTGTCGAAACTGCGCGCTCAAAAGCTGGTCAAGACCCGCCGAGACGCACAAACCATTTATTATTCGAGCACCTCCGAGCCGGTCATGAAGATCCTGGCAACGCTCGAAGACATTTACCTCGTGCAGAACCGGAATAGATCCGCCGCCTGATGATAGCGCTGACATGAATGTCGGCCGATGCCGCGCTGCAAGGGGATGTTCCCGGAGGCTTGGCAACGATATTTCAGCACCTGAACCTTATGGCACGACCGGCAAATTTGCGATTTGCCGGTCGTGCCTTTGAAGGCCTGGCCTTTCTGCTCCTTTCGCCGCGGGGAAGGAATTGCAGCCCGACCGCGCTGAAGCGCTCGCCCCGTGATCGATCGAAGCAGCTTGAGCCTCCTGTCAGGGGAGCTTTCGGGACTTTTCCCGTTGACGCCTTGGGAAGCCCTGATAATTTGACCGGGCAGTAAAAATATGGGCGTAAAGCCCCCGGGAAAGGGCCGTCAGCGGCCAGGAGAACAGCATGTCCAATCGCCTCAACGCACCAAACGATCTTCGCGCCTTCTGGATGCCGTTTACGGCAAATCGCCAGTTCAAGAAGGAGCCGCGTTTGTTCGTCGGCGCCAAGGATATGTACTATACGACCCATGACGGCCGTCAGGTGCTGGACGGCACGGCTGGGCTTTGGTGCGTCAATGCCGGCCACTGCCGCCCGAAAATCACCGAGGCGATCCGCGAGCAGGCCGGCGAGCTCGATTACGCGCCGGCCTTCCAGCTCGGCCATCCCAAGGCCTTCGAACTGGCAAACCGCCTGGTCGACATCGCCCCGGAAGGCCTGAACCACGTTCTTTATACCAACTCCGGTTCCGAATCCGTCGAGACCGCGCTCAAGGTGGCGCTCGCCTATCATCGCGTGAAGGGCAATGGATCACGCTTCCGCCTGATCGGCCGCGAGCGCGGCTATCACGGCGTCAATTTCGGCGGCATTTCCGTAGGCGGCATCGTCACCAACCGCAAGATGTTCGGCACGCTTCTGACCGGCGTTGATCACATGCCGCACACCCACCAGCCCGGCAAGAACAACTTCACCCGCGGCGAGCCCGAGCATGGAGGCGACATCGCCACCGAACTCGAGCGCATCGTCACCTTGCATGACGCCTCCACCGTCGCCGCCGTCATCGTCGAACCGGTGGCGGGCTCCACCGGCGTCTTGATCCCGCCGAAGGGCTACCTGCAGAAGCTGCGCGAGATCTGCACCAAACACGGCATCCTTCTGATCTTCGACGAGGTCATCACCGGCTTCGGCCGCCTCGGCGCCCCCTTTGCCGCGCAATATTACGACGTCAAGCCTGACATGATCACCGCCGCCAAGGGACTGACCAACGGCGTCATTCCGATGGGCGCGGTCTTCGTCACCTCCGAGATACATGATGCCTTCATGAACGGCCCGGAGCACATGATCGAGTTCTTTCATGGCTACACTTATTCCGGCAACCCGATCGCCTCCGCCGCGGCCCTCGCCACGCTCGACACCTACAAGGAGGAGGGCCTGCTGACACGCGCCGCCGAGCTTTCCGACTATTGGGCCGACGCGCTGCATTCGCTCAAGGACTGCCCCAATGTCATCGACATCAGGAACACCGGCCTGATCGGCGCGATCGAACTCGACCCGATCGCCGGCGAGCCCACCAAGCGCGCCTTCACCGCTTTCCTGAAAGCCTATGAAAGCGGCCTGCTGATCCGCACCACCGGCGATATCATCGCACTCTCCCCGCCGCTGATCATCGAGAAGCACCACATCGACGAGCTCTTCGGCAAGCTGCGGGCCATCCTGCAGAACAACATTTGAGAAAGCTCTGAAGTCTTCAGGCATCATGGCCTGCGGCGGACCGCCTGCATAATTCCTCAAATCGGAACCGATTTAAGGAGAAAATTATGCGGCAATTCAAAGTGTTACAGCGTCCTTTTCGCGTCTGAAAAGACGCGCGGCGCTGTAAATCCATCCAGGCCCTTTTGTTGGGAAGACCGATAGGCCTCAGCTCACGGCGGCGACGGAAAGGCAGAGGGCGAATTTCTTCACCAGCCGGCGATCGAATTGCCCTTCGCTGCCAAGCATCCACTTCAGTGCTTGGCTCGCGCTCCATGGCGCCTTGTACGGCCGCACGGAGGTCACGGCGTCATAGACGTCGCAAATCGCAGCAAGACGGGCATGGAAGCTGACCTGCGTCTCGGAAAGCCTGCGAGGATAGCCCTTGCCGTCGATACGTTCATGATGGTTGAGGCATACGTCGAGTACGATCTCCGACATGCCTTCCTGGCGTGACAGGATTGCATGCCCCTTTTCGGGGTGATCGCGGATCATCTTGATCTCGTCCTCGTCAAGACGCCCTTCCTTGTTGAGTATCTCAAGCGGAATTTCGAGCTTGCCGACGTCGTGCAGCAATCCTGCTGTGCCGAGCGTCTGCACTGTAGCCTCGTCAAGTCCGAGATGACGGCCGAAAAGGATCATCAGCGCACTCACCGAAAGGGAATGCAGAAACGTCACTTCGTCCTTGGATTTCAGACGCGTAACGCTGAGAAAGACAGTGGGATTGTCATCCATCGACTTGGAGACTGAGGAAATCACCGGCGCCACCTGATCGACGCTGATCCCATCGCCATGCTGGAGCCGGCCGAAAACGCTTTCCAGTACCTGCACGGATTTCTGGATGGTCTCGCGTGCCGCCTGGGTGTCGATCTCGATATTGCCGCCTGGCAGGCCGTCAATGTCCAGGCCTCTGCTGGTGTTGATGATAACACCTTCAATACCGCTCTTGCGAAGTTTCAGGGCATCGGCTTCACGCCGCAGCAGAAATCTTCGCTTGGACAGAAAAGGATCCTGCCATGCACCCTCGATCGCCTCCACAAACATTCCGTTGCGCACCCGCCTGGCTTCGATACGCTTGAGCATCCAGATCTCAGTTCCCGAAATATCTCTCTGTTTATTATCGACCGCTCTTTTGCATCGCAGCAATATATGCACGAACAATGGTTCTACTCTAATTGGTAGAATCAAGTGTTAATCTCAAAACGGAATTCGAATATTCAGAAAGACGAGGACGTTCCCCGAAATTCAGCAGGTCTATCAGCGATCCGCGCTGATGCCAGGGGGTACCGCACCCTCTAGAAATCGGCAAACAGCGCCAGGATCGACGATTCCGGGACGATTTCATGCCGGATCGGCTCGATTTTCGTTTCATTTTGTTATCAACTTGCGGAATCTCACCAAAATTCCTAGAAATCTTGCCGTTGCGCCCATTTGAGCCAAATATGGCCGGAGGGCGCATCGATCGCGCCGATATCGATCGTCCTTGGCACGGCCTGGGGGCCGTTGAACGATCCGGAAAAGCCGGCGCGACGCTTCATCGCGGGTCGAATGACCCCATCCAAGGAGACAAATTATGACCCTCAAGACATTGACGGCGACCCTCGTCGCGTCACTCGCCTTTGCGCCGCTTGCCTATGCCGATATCACCATCGGCCTGATCGCGCCGCTGACCGGCCCGGTCGCCGCCTATGGCGACCAGGTGAAGAATGGTGCGCAGACCGCCGTCGACGAAATCAACAAGAAGGGCGGAATTCTCGGCGAGAAGGTCGTCCTCGAACTGGCCGACGATGCCGGCGAACCGAAACAGGGCGTTTCCGCCGCCAACAAGGTCGTCGGCGACGGCATCCGCTTCGTCGTCGGCCCGGTAACCTCGGGCGTCGCCATTCCCGTTTCGGACGTGCTTGCTGAAAACGGCGTGCTGATGGTTACCCCGACCGCGACGGCCCCCGACCTCACCAAGCGTGGTCTCACCAATGTGCTGCGCACCTGCGGCCGCGACGACCAGCAGGCCGAAGTCGCCGCCAAATATGTGCTGAAGAATTTCAAGGACAAGCGCGTCGCCATCGTCAACGACAAGGGCGCCTACGGCAAGGGCCTCGCAGATGCCTTCAAGGCGACGCTGAACGCCGGCGGCATCACCGAAGTCGTCAATGACGCGATCACGCCTGGCGACAAGGATTTCAGCGCGCTCACCACCCGCATCAAGTCCGAGAAGGTCGACGTGGTCTATTTCGGCGGCTACCATCCGGAGGGCGGGCTGCTCGCCCGCCAGCTGCATGACCTCGCCGCCAACGCGACGATCATCGGCGGCGACGGACTCTCCAACACCGAATTCTGGGCAATCGGCACGGATGCGGCAGGAGGCACGATCTTCACCAACGCTTCGGACGCCACCAAGAGCCCGGATTCCAAGGCCGCAGCCGGCGCGCTCGCCGCCAAGAACATCCCGGCCGAGGCCTTCACGCTGAACGCTTATGCCGCCGTCGAAGTGCTGAAGGCCGGCATCGAGAAGGCCGGCAGCGCCGAGGATGCGGAAGCCGTCGCGGCCGCGCTGAAGGGCGGCGAAGAAATCCCGACCGCCATCGGCAAGGTCACCTACGGCGAGACCGGCGACCTCACCTCGCAGAGCTTCTCGCTCTACAAGTGGGAAGCCGGCAAGATCGTCGCCGCCGAGTAATTGACGGATATAGAGAAACAGGATCGGGCGCCTCACGGCGCCCGATTTGTATTTTGAGAGATGGGCTGCCGGTCAATCCCGCGTCCTCTTATCCTCACGCAGATAGCTTTCCACTGTCGGGTGTTCGATAAGTACCATCGGTTGAACATACGTCCGATTGGGTGTTGGATTTGAAATCCGCGCGTAGAAACTGGCGACCACGACGCGCTTAAGATTTTCATTGGAAGCGACACTTCCGGTCGATTTTTTGAGAATGATCTGACTGACCTTCCCGTGCTTGTCGGTCGTGAGTACCGCAGAGTTGTTCACACAGCCGCTCAACAGAAAATCTGCTGCGCAGGCCGCCGAAATAATTGCTTTCATATCATGACCTTGAGTTGGAAAACGACATCTGTATTCTCGCTTCACTAGCACTGCTGCCACCGAGGCAAAAGCAGCGGGAAATACAATCCAAATGTTTCCAGCATCAGTTCGGCATCAGCGGCAGAAAAACAATCGAAGAGGTAGCAATCCATGACCACGAAGCTCGAACGTCTCATCGATCAGGGCGTTGGCCGTGTGCCGGCCGATATCGTGCTGAAGGGCGGCTGCTTCTTCGATCTCGTCACCGGCGAACTCGTCCAGTCGGACATTGCCATCGGCGCCGATCGCATCGTCGGCACCTCAGGCAATTATGAGGGCGAAACCGAGATCGACATCTCGGGCAGGATCGTCGTTCCAGGCTTCATCGATACGCATCTGCATATCGAATCTTCGCTGGTGACCCCGCATGAATTCGATCGCTGCGTTCTGCCCTATGGTGTCACCACCGCCATCTGCGATCCGCACGAAATCGCCAATGTGCTCGGAACCGCCGGCATCGAATTCTTTGTTGAATCCGCGCTGGAGACGATCATGGACATCCGCGTCCAGCTCTCTTCCTGCGTTCCGGCGACACATCTCGAAACCTCCGGCGCCGACCTGCCGATCGAAAGCCTCCTGCCCTACCGTGACCATCCGCAGGTCATCGGCCTTGCCGAATTCATGAATTTCCCCGGCGTCATCCACAAAGACCCCATCTGCATGGCCAAGCTCGAAGCCTTCCAGAGCGGCCATATCGACGGTCACGCGCCGCTGCTCTCGGGCAACGACCTCAACGGTTACCTCTCGGCCGGCATCCGCACCGAGCACGAATGCACGACCGCCGCCGAAGCGCTGGAAAAGATCCGCAAGGGCATGCACATTCTCGTGCGCGAAGGTTCGGTATCCAAGGATCTCGCTGCGCTGATACCCATTATCACCGAGCGGCTTTCACCCTTCCTCGCGCTTTGCACCGACGACCGCAATCCGCTCGATATCGCCGAACAGGGCCATCTTGATCATATGATCCGCACAGCGATCGCGAGCGGCGTCGAACCCCTGGCGATCTACCGCGCCGCCTCGATTTCGGCCGCCCGCGCCTTCGGTCTGAGGGACCGCGGCCTGGTCGCGCCCGGCTGGCGCGCCGATCTGGTGGTGCTCGACAGCCTGGAAAACTGCCGCGCCGACATGGTCTTTTCCGCCGGCCGCCGCGTCACCGATGCGCTCTTTTCCTCGCGCAGGCCGGTTGCCCCGATCGGCCTCGACAGCGTCAAGGCCCGTCCCGTCAACGCCGCCCATTTCGGCGTCCCGGTCGCCGAAGGCGAGACGCCTGTCATCGGCGTCATCCCGGGCAAGATCATCACCGAGCATCGCCGCTATCGCCTGCCCGTCAGGGGCAACGAGGCGACAGTCGATCTTGCGAATGATATCATCAAGGTCGCCGTCATCGAGCGCCACGGCAAGAACGGCAACCATGCCAACGGCTTCGTCCAGGGCTTCGGCCTGAAGAAGGGTGCGATCGCCTCGACCGTCGGCCATGACAGCCACAATATCTGCGTCGTCGGCGTCAACGAGGACGACATGGCGCGCGCCGCAAACCGCCTCGGCGAGATCAAGGGCGGCTTCGTTGTCGTCGAAGACGGCAAGGTCACCGGCGAAATCGCCCTGCCCATCGCCGGCTTGATGAGCCTCGAACCCTATGAGACGGTCCGCGATACGCTCCACCAACTGCGCAAAGCCGCCTTGGCGCTCGGCGCCACGCTGGAAGAACCCTTCCTCCAGCTCGCTTTCTTGCCGCTGCCGGTCATCCCGCACCTGAAAATATCCGACCGCGGCATGGTTGATGTCGACAAGTTCGCGCTCATCGGGTGACGCGATTGAAAAACGGCTGGCTCCGCGGCGGACAACCTCAACAGTCGCCTTTCAGTCGAGCGTCAAACCCGCGCACAAAACCCATCCAACGCCGCAAGCTTCACCAATCCCGCGTCAGCCACCGCCTCGAAGCCCGGCATCGCAAGCGGTTCCCCGAGCACGATGCCGTCAGGCAGGCGGAATTCCGCCGGTTTGCGCGTCAGGTTGAAAATGAAGAGCAGTTTTTCTCCGCCCTTTTCGCGGGTGAAGGCGAGCAGATCCTGGTTGGTGCCGATGAAGGTCATCTCGCCGTCGATCAGCGCCAGGTGGCTCCTCCGGAATGCGAGCGTCCTGCGGTAGTGATGCAGCACCGAGCTGTCGCTCGTCTCCTGCGTATCCACGGAAAGCGCTGCCTGCTCGTAAGGTACCGGCAGCCAGCTCTTCTCGGCCGACGTGAAGCCCGCATGCGCCTTGCCGGCTTCCCAGGGCATCGGCGTGCGGCATCCGTCGCGGCCCTTGAAGGCCGGCCAGAAGCGGATGCCGTAGGGATCGCGCAGATCCTCGAAGGCGAGCTCCGCCTCGGGCAGGCCGAGTTCCTCGCCTTGATAGAGGCAGATCGAGCCACGTAGTGCCGCAAGCACCGAGATCGCCAGCTTGGCGATGACAGGCCGCTCTTCCTCCGTCCGCGCAAAACGGCTGACATGGCGCATGACGTCGTGGTTGGAAAAAGCCCAGCAGACCCAGCCGTCCGTGACTGCTTTCTGGAAGGCCTCGACGCAGCCGCGAATATGCTCGGCGGTGAATTCCGGCCCCAGCAGATCAAATGTGTAGCACATGTGCAGCTTGTCGCCGCCACTCGTATAGGCGCCAACCGTCTTCAGCGAACGCGCCCCATCGCCGACTTCGCCGACGGTCGTGCGATCCTCGTACTGGTTGAGCAGCGCCCGGAAGCGTTTGAGGAAATCGACATTTTCCGGCTGCGTCTTGTCATAGAGGTGGTTCTGCATGCCGTAGGGATTGCTGTCGGGCGCATCGAGGCCTGCGTCATCCTCATCCGGCTCGTGCGGCGGATTGCTCCTGAGCAGCTTGTCGCAGAAATAATAGTTGACCGTATCCAGGCGGAAGCCGTCGACGCCGCGGTCGAGCCAGAACTTCACCGTCTCCAGCACCGCATCCTGCACGGCCTCGCTGTGGAAGTTGAGATCCGGCTGCGAGGTCAGGAAATTATGCTGGTAATATTGCCGGCGCACGCCATCCCATTCCCAGCCCGGCCCGCCGAAGATCGACAGCCAGTTGTTCGGCGCCGTGCCGTCAGGCTTCGGATCGGCCCAGACATACCAATCCGCCTTGGGATTGGTCCGGCTCGATCGGCTCTCGACGAACCAGGGATGCCGGTCGGAGGTGTGCGAGATCACCTGGTCGATAACAACCTTGATGCCGAGCTTGTGCGCCTCGGCCATCATCTCGTCGAAATCGGCGAGTGTCCCGAAGATCGGATCGACGTCGCAATAATCGGAAACGTCGTAGCCCATGTCGGCCATCGGCGACTTGAAGAAGGGCGAGAGCCAGATCGCGTCGACGCCGAGGCTGGCAATATGCGGCAGCCGGCGGGTAATTCCCCTGAGATCGCCGAGACCATCGCTGTTGGTGTCCTGAAACGAGCGCGGATAGACTTGATAGATCACCGCGCCGCGCCACCAGTCCGCACTCCCGCCTGCCTGCAATGCCATCGGCTACATCTCCTGCCTCGTTTGCGCTCGCCACACTAAAGCGGACGAAACAAAAGACAACCATGTGAAGCGGTTATGAAGGCGTTGCGAAACGCCGCGACGCATCGTCGCGATCCGACAAGGGGGAGACGTACATAGGCTTGTCCACAACCCGAATCCACCCTCCGGATTTGGGGTTGCAACGCAAAGCCTTTGCGATAATGTGCGCGCTGACCTGCACGTAAGAGGTCAAACACCGGGAACAAATGTCTAATAAAGGCGAAAAGCCTAGAAAGGTGGACCCACCATGAACCATTTCGCGAAAAAATTTCTCGCCTCTGCAATGCTTGGCACATTGCTGGCGTTTTCGGCCCACGCGGCCACGCTCAACATTCACAATGGTGGCGACCCGCAGTCGCTCGATCCGCAGAAGCTTTCCGGCGACTGGGAGAACCGCATCGCCGGCGACATTTTTGAAGGCCTCGTCACTGAGGACGCCAAGGATAATCCGATCCCCGGCCAGGCTGAAAGCTGGACAATTTCGCCTGACGGCAAGGTCTACACCTTCAAGCTTCGCGACGGCATCAAGTGGTCCGATGGCCAGCCGGTAACGGCAGGAGACTTCGTCTTCGCCTTCCAGCGCCTCGTCGACCCTAAGAACGCCGCCGACTACGCTTATCTCCAGTTCACCATCAAGAACGCGGAAAAGATCAACAAGGGTGAGATCACCGATCTCAACCAGCTCGGCGTCAAGGCGATCGACGACAAGACGCTCGAAATCACCCTCGAAAACTCCACCCCTTATTTCCTCAATGCCCTGATGCACTACACCGCCTATCCGCTGCCGAAGCATGTCGTCGAGGCGAAGGGGCAGGATTGGGTCAAGATCGGCAACATCGTCACCAACGGCCCCTACAAGCCCGTCGAATGGGTTCCGGGCTCGCATGTCACGACAGTCAAGAACGATCAGTGGTATGACACCAAAGACCTGAAGATCGACGGAGCGAAGTTCTTCGTGCTCGAAGACCAGGAAGCCGCGCTGAAACGCTACCGCGCCGGCGAATTCGACATCCTCACCGACTTCCCAACCGACCAATACGAGTGGATGAAGAAAAACCTGCCGGGCCAGGCGCATGTCGCCCCCTTCTCTGGCCTCTATTATTACGTCGTCAACTCGCAGAAACCGCCCTTCAGCGACAAGCGCGTCCGCCAGGCTCTCTCCATGGCGATCAACCGCGAGGTCATCGGCCCGCAGATCCTCGGCACCGGCGAACTGCCGGCCTATTCCTGGGTTCCGCCGGGCACGGCGAATTACGGCGAACCGGCCTATGTTAGCTGGAAGGACCTGCCCTACAGCGAGAAGGTCGCCGAAGCCAAGAAGCTCCTGACCGAAGCCGGTTTCGGCCCCGACAAGCCGCTTCACGCCGTGCTGAGCTACAACACCAACGACAACCACAAGCGCATCGCCGTCGCCATCGCATCCATGTGGAAGCCGCTTGGCGTCGATGTCGAACTCGTCAATGCCGAAACCAAAGTGCATTACGACCAGATGCAGCGTGGTCAAGTCGAAATCGGCCGCGCCGGCTGGCTCGCCGACTACAACGACCCTGATAATTTCCTGAACCTCCTGGTGACAGGCGTGCAGATGAACTACGGCCGCTGGTCGAATCCCGAGTACGACAAGATGATCAAGGAAGGCAACGCCGAGACGGATCTCACCAAGCGTGCCGCGATCTTCAAGAAGGCCGAACAGCTGGCGCTGGATGAATCCGCCGCCCTGCCGATCTACTACTATGTCTCGAAGAACGTCGTTTCGCCGAAGATCGAAGGCTTCGTCGACAACATCCAAGACATCCACCGCACCCGCTGGCTGTCGATGAAAGAGTAAGGGAAAACGGTCCTTTCCGCGCACTGCGGAAAGGACCGGCCCACGATCATGATCAAATACGCACTCCGTCGCCTGCTGTCGACGATCCCCGTCATGTGGATCGCCGTGACAGCCTCGTTTTTTGTTTTGCGCCTTGCCCCCGGCGGCCCTTTCGATGGCGAAAGGCCATTGCCGCCGGTGATCCTGAAGAACCTTGCGATCCACTACAATCTCGATAAGCCGCTCATCCAGCAGTACCTGATCTATGTCGGTGACCTGCTCCGGGGCGATCTCGGTCCCTCCTTCGCGAGTGAGGATTTCACAGTCGCCCAGCAGATCATGATCGGTCTGCCCTACACCTTCACCATCGGTACGGCTGCCTTCCTGATTGCCATCATTGTCGGCGTGGCCGTCGGCTGTCTCGGGGCGCTCTATCAGAACAAGGCACCGGATTATATTCTGGGCGCGCTCATTCTGGTGGGCGTCGTGCTACCGAACTTCCTGATTGCGCCCATCCTGCAGCTCGTCTTCGGCATCCATCTCGCGTGGTTTCCGGTCGGCGGCTGGGGTGACGGCTCGATCAAATACCTCATCCTGCCGATCGTCGTTCTGGCGCTGCCGCATGCCGGCCGTATCTCGCGCATCACGCGCGGCTCGATGATCGAGGTGATGAATCAGAATTTCATTCGCACCGCCAAGGCCAAAGGCATCGGCCCCCGCCTGACGGTCATGCGCCACGCGCTGAAGCCAGCGCTGATGCCTGTCGTCTCCTATCTGGGTCCAGCAGCAAGTTACCTTCTCACCGGCTCGCTGGTTGTCGAGAGCATCTTCGGATTGCCCGGCATCGGCCGCTATTTCGTCAACGCAGCGCTGAACCGCGATTACGGCATGGTTCTCGGCACGGTCATCTTCTACATGGTGCTGATCGTGTTCCTGAACCTTCTCGTCGATATCGCCTATGCCTGGCTCGATCCGAAAGTGAGAAACCGATGATCCTCAACCCCGCAAAGCGAGAATTGCTCGCCCAGGAACTGCTGGAGGCGGAAGGCCTTGCGCCCGAAAGCCGCTCGCTCACCAAGGATGCCTTGCGTCGCCTCGGGCGCAACAAGGCGGCCGTCCTGTCGATCGTCGTCCTGACGCTTTTGATCCTCGTCGCCTTCATCGGCCCCTGGTTCATTCCCTTCAACTATGAGGATCCTGATTGGGCGGCTTTCCGCATACCCCCCTCGATCGAAACCGGCCACTATTTCGGCACCGACCCGAACGGCCGCGACCTTCTCGCCCGCGTCCTTTACGGCACCCGCGTCTCGCTGGCGGTGGCGCTGACGGCGACCGTCGTCTCCGTCTTCATCGGCGTGCTCTACGGTGCGGTATCGGGTTATATCGGCGGCAGGCTGGATGCGATCATGATGCGCTTCGTCGATATCATGTATGCGCTTCCCTATATCCTCTTCGTCATCCTGCTGATGGTGATCTTCGGCCGCAACGTCTATCTGCTGTTTGCCGCCATCGGCGCGCTGGAATGGCTGACGATGGCCCGCATCGTGCGTGGCCAGACGCTGTCGATCAAGCATCGCGAATTCATCGAAGCGGCCCGCGCATCCGGACAGCGGCCGTTCAAGATCATCATCAAGCACATCATCCCGAACCTCGTCGGCCCGGTGGTGATTTTCGCGGCGCTGACGGTGCCTGAGATCATTGCCACCGAAAGCTTCCTTTCCTATCTCGGCTTCGGCGTGCAGGAACCGCTGACCTCGCTCGGCACGCTGATCGCCGAGGGGACCGATGCCATGGAAAGCATGCCGTGGCTGCTGGTCTTCCCGGCGAGCTTTCTTGTGGCGCTGCTGCTCAGCCTGCTCTTCATCGGCGACGGGCTGCGCGACGCGTTCGACCCGAAGGATCGTTAAATGACGGATACCCTCCTCGAACTCAAAGACTACTCGATCACCTTCAAGACGCCGGATGGAGAAGTGAAGGCGGTCTCGAACATGAACCTGACGGTCAAGCGCGGCGAGCGCATCGCCATCGTCGGCGAATCCGGCTCCGGCAAGAGTCAGACCTTCCTCGGCATCATGGGCCTGCTCGCCAAGAACGGCAAAACGACGGGACAGGCGCTGCTCGAAGGCAAGGACGTGCTGGCGCTGAAACCGCGCGAGCTCGACCAGATCCGCGGCAAAGACATGGCGATGGTCTTCCAGGACCCGATGACGGCGCTCAATCCAACGCTGAAGATCTCCCGGCAGCTGACGGAGCAGCTCGAGGTTCACGGCGGGCTGACGGCGCGCGCCGCATCCGCCGCCGCACTCGATATGCTGAAACGCGTTGGCATCCCCGACCCGACGCGACGCTTCCACCTCTACCCGCATGAGCTCTCCGGCGGCATGCGACAGCGCATCGTCATCGCCATGGCGCTGCTCACCCGGCCGAAGCTGTTGATCGCCGACGAACCGACAACGGCCCTCGACGTCACCATCCAGGCACAGATCCTCGACCTCTTCAACGATCTGACGGCGGAGATGAACACGGCGCTGATCATGATCACCCACGATCTCGGCGTCGTTGCCGGCCTCGCCGACCGCGTCGCCGTCATGTATGCCGGTCGCATCGTCGAGGAAGCGCCGGTCGATGAACTCTTCGACAATCCGGCCCATCCCTATACCGCAGCACTGCATGCCTCGATCCCACGCCCTGACCAGGATGTCGACGACCTCGTCGTCATCCCCGGCCGTCCGCCGAACCTGCAGCACCTGCCGAAGGGCTGCAATTTCTCGCCGCGCTGTTCGCAGGTCCAGGACGATTGCATCGACCGACCGCCGCCGCTCGAAACGCTGGCGCCGCACCATTGCGCCGCCTGTTACCACCCCTTCCCGCGTCGCGAGGAGCTGCTGAACCATGGCTGAACGATCGCTTCTAAGGGTCGAGAACCTGACGACCCAATTCGAACTGCCAGCCAAAGGCCTCTTCAAGCCGCCGATCTTCCTGACCGCCGTCAACAATGTCAGCTTCGACCTCAGCGAAGGCCGCACGCTCGGCATCGTCGGTGAATCCGGTTGCGGCAAGTCCACGCTCGGCCGCTCCATCCTGCGGCTGTTGAAGTCGCAGAAGGGCCGTATCCTCTGGCAGGGCCGCAACCTTCTCGACCTGTCGGACGAGGAAATGCGCGCCGCCCGCCGCGACATGCAGATCATCTTCCAGGATCCGATCGCCTCGCTCGACCCGCGCATGACTGTTGGAGATATCATCGCCGAGCCGCTTACCGTCTTCGAGCCGAAGCTATCAAGGGCCGAGCGCACCGAGCGTGTTCGCGAGATCATGACCGCCGTCGGCCTGGTGCCGGAAATGATCAACCGCTATCCGCACGAATTCTCCGGCGGCCAGGCGCAGCGCATAGGCATCGCCCGCGCGGTCGTCACCAAACCGAAGCTCATCATCTGCGACGAGCCGGTTTCGGCCCTCGACGTCTCGATCCAGGGTCAGGTCATCACGCTTCTGCGCAAGCTGCGCAAGGAATTCGGCCTGACGCTGATCTTCATCAGCCACGACCTCTCCGTCGTGCGCCTGATCTCAGACGATGTGCTGGTGCTCTATCTCGGCAGGGTGGTGGAAGCCGGCGACTGCGCCACCGTCTTCGATCATCCCGCCCATCCCTATACGCAGGCGCTCTTCTCCGCTGCGCCGATCCCGGATCCGAAGCTTGCGCGCCTGCGCACCCGCATCCGCCTGCAGGGTGACCCACCCTCGCCGCTCAACCCGCCGAAAGGCTGCGTCTTCTCACCGCGCTGCTGGAAGGCGACCGACATCTGTCGCACCGAAATGCCGCCGACAGAGGAGGTCCGCCCCGGCCAGAAGGCCGCCTGTTATCATATGGACAGGCCATGAATGGAACGACGGTCGCGCAAGCGGCCGTCACCTCATAAGGATACCCAGTGCGCCATCCGTTTCGGGCGAAGCAGACTTATTTTGGGTCTAAAGACCCCAATAAGAAAGCTTTTATAAGCATGTGCTATCCCATTTCGGCCTAATCGCAAGCCAGGGGAACGCATATATGAAATCGAAAATATCAGGTGTAATCGCACTTACCGCGGCCATGATTGCCGTCTCCGCGGTTTCATCGCATGCCGAAGATCTGACGTTCAAGCTCATCAACGGAACGAACTCCGTCCTGACGCACTTCTACAGCTCGCCGACCGGCGTCGACGACTGGGAAGAAGACGTCTTCGGCGAGAACGTTCTCGATCCGGACGAAACCATGGATATCACCATCGCCGACGGCCGCACCGTCTGCAAATACGACATGCGCTTCGAATTCGAGGAAGGGTCAAACCTCGAAACCACCGAAGATACGCAGGATCTTTGCGCGATGGGCAGCTACACCATCCACGAATAGATCATAAGAGCCCGCCTTCGCCTCGTCCGTGAAGGCGGGTTTACATATCTGGTGATATCGACGCTTGTCACTCCGCCCGGCTCCGCGTATCAGCGAATGAAGACTAGCGCGTCCTGTTGGACACGCGGGGCTCCAAATGCCGGGAGGACAAGGTGAGCAGACGGTTTCTATCGATCGGTGAATGCATGGTGGAACTCTCGCAGGCAGGCGATGGTCTGCTGCGCAAGGGCTTTGCCGGCGATACCTTCAATACCGCCTGGTATGCCCGCGCCTGCCTTGCCGCCGACTGGTCGGTCGACTACTTCACCGCCCTCGGTGACGACGCCATGTCGGACGAGATGCTGGCCTTCATCGACACATCAGGCATCGGCACGAGCCTCATCCGCCGCATCAAGGGCAGGACGCCCGGCCTCTATATGATCAATCTGAAGAACGGCGAACGTTCCTTCAGCTACTGGCGCGACAGCTCGGCTGCCCGCAGCTTGGCGGCTGATCCGGACCGCCTGCGCGAGGCGGTGGAGAGCGCTGCCGTCATCTATTTCTCCGGCATCACCCTTGCCATTCTGCCCCAGGAGGATGCCGAGACTTTGCTTGCAGAAGTCCGTCGCGCCAAGGCCGCCGGCAAGCTCGTCGTCTTCGATCCGAACATCCGCCCGCGCCTCTGGTCGAGCTACGACGTGATGCACACGACGATCAGCGAAGGCGCCCGCTCCTCCGTGCTCGTCATGCCGAGCTTCGACGACGAGGCGGCCCATTTCGGCGATGATTCCATCGAGGCGACGATCCATCGCTATCGCGCACTGGGTGCCGTCGATATCGTCGTCAAGAACGGCGCTGACGGTGTCACGATGAATTTTGCCGGCGAGCAAACCTTCGTTCCGGCCGAAAAAGTGGAGAAGGTGGTCGACACAACCAGCGCCGGCGACAGCTTCAACGGCGCCTTTCTCGCACGATATCTCGAAGCAGGCGATGCGCCTGCCGCCACCCGCTTCGCAGCAAAGGTTGCTGCCCGCGTCGTCAGCGAACATGGTGCATTGGTCGTAAGGGAAAAGCTTGGATTGGACCGCGGCTAAAGCGGCGCGGTCTTTCAGATTCGCTTAGCGCAACATGCTTTTACGCCGCCCATGGTGACGCAGTCTGAACGCCATGTGTAGGCGCTCCCTGCCTTATCGGCATCGTGTGCCCCGCTGCCAGGGGAAATCAGGACTTCGTCGGTCGATCGGACTCGCGAACTGCCTCGTCATGGTACCAGCAGCTGTCGAGCGCTGCATCGCAGACGGCTGCTGCCTCGCGCTCCATCAGCTTGGCGCGTTCGAACCGGTTGGCGTTTCGTATCGCCTTAGCGGGAAACTGGTAGATCGTCGCGGATTCACGATGGAAACCGGTGGGCATGAGATCGCCTCCATTCAGTTCGGCGCATCAACATTTCAGGACCACCTACATAGCACAATGCACATAGTTTATGCAAATTGCATAAAATAAGGGCAATGTTACAATTGTAATCGGTCGGTATGCTGTCTCGGCTAAAAGCTTCCGATAATTTGTTTAACACTTCATCATTTCAGCTTAACGCCGCAATTTTCATCCGGTTCCAGACGGAAAAAGCGCGTTTTGATGGGCAATACCGCCGGTGAGCGTTAAAAACGGCCCGATTTTCCAAAAGCTAAAAAACCGACAGACATGCTGACTCGCGATTTTTCTTTCGAGCCGCGCCAAAACTGGCACGCTACGTGCTTTTAAAGCATCATCCCTGGCGGTCGGATGCGCTTGCGCGCCGAGATCACCTCCGGATTTGCTCACCTTCGTAGCATTGAGAGAGTCACGATGACAAAATATAAGCTCGAGTATATTTGGCTCGATGGGTACACTCCGGTACCGAACCTGCGTGGCAAGACGCAGATCAAGGAATTCGACGTATTCCCGACGCTGGAACAGCTTCCGCTCTGGGGCTTTGACGGCTCCTCGACGCAGCAGGCCGAAGGCCGCAGCTCCGATTGCGTGCTGAAGCCGGTCGCCATCTATCCCGACCCGGCCCGTACCAACGGCGCTCTCGTCATGTGCGAAGTCATGATGCCGGATGGCGTCACGCCGCACGCATCGAATGCCCGCGCCACCATCCTTGACGACGAAGACGCCTGGTTCGGCTTCGAGCAGGAATATTTCTTCTACCAGAACGGCCGTCCGCTCGGCTTCCCTGAGCAGGGCTACCCCGCTCCGCAGGGCCCGTACTACACCGGCGTCGGCTATTCGAACGTCGGCGACGTTGCCCGCGAAATCGTCGAAGAGCATCTCGACCTCTGCCTCGCTGCCGGCATCAACCACGAAGGCATCAATGCTGAAGTGGCCAAGGGCCAGTGGGAATTCCAGATTTTCGGCAAGGGCTCCAAGAAGGCCGCCGACCAGATCTGGATGGCACGCTACCTCTTGCAGCGCCTGACCGAAAAGTACGGCATCGACATCGAGTATCACTGCAAGCCGCTCGGCGATACCGACTGGAACGGCTCGGGCATGCATTGCAACTTCTCGACCAAATACATGCGCGAAGTCGGCGGCAAGGCCTATTTCGAAGCGCTGATGGCGCAGTTCGAAAAGAACCTGATGGACCACATCAGCGTCTACGGTCCTGACAACGACAAGCGCCTGACCGGCAAACACGAAACGGCACCGTGGAACAAGTTCTCCTACGGCGTTGCCGACCGTGGTGCTTCGGTCCGCGTGCCGCACTCCTTCGTCAAGAACGACTACAAGGGCTATCTGGAAGACCGCCGCCCGAACTCGCAGGGCTGCCCCTACCAGATCGCTTCGCAGGTTCTGAAGACGATCTCGGAAGTTCCGACAGCAAGCTCGGCTTCCGCTGCCGCTTGACCTCCCAAACGGCGCCGGTCCACGACCGGCGCCATCGTTCTTTATGCATGAAAACCGCGATCGACCGCTGACATATTCGCGGGTATCGAGCCGCTAAAGCCCTGCAATCCTTGCAATATGGGCTGTAATATTTCCATCATGGTCATGCCTCAAAATAGAGAAGCGGGAATCGCCGTTCCGGAACCCCGCTTTGGGGTTGAGCGTTGGCATATCACTGCGACGCGGATGGAAATCGTGACATGCTGCAACGTCCGGCAAACACTTATAGCTGCGAGAGCTGGGCCAATGCCGCAGCCGCCGGAAACCTGCCCGAAAGGCTGGTGATCGTCACCGATGCCTGGCACCCGCAGGTCAACGGCGTCGTTCGCTCGATCGAGAACACCAACCGCGAACTGGCGAAGATGGGCGTCGAGGTTTCGATGGTGACGCCGGAGCGCTTCAACAGCATCCCCTGCCCAACTTATCCCGAGATCCGCCTATCGATCGCCAATTACCACCGCATCGCCCGCGAGATCGAAAAGCACAATCCCTCCTACGTGCATATTGCCACCGAAGGTCCGCTGGGGCTGACCGCCCGCCGCTGGTGCCTGAGGAACCGCATGCCGTTTTCGACGAGCTACCACACCCGCTTCCCGGAATACGTCTCCGCGCGCCTGCCGATACCGAAGAGCTGGCTCTATTCCTTCGTCCGCTGGTTCCACAATGGCGGCGCTGGCTGCATGGTGGCGACACCGAGCCTTGCCCGTGAACTGTCGGAAAAGGGCATCCGCAACCTCATGCCCTGGAGCCGCGGCATCGACGCCACGCAGTTCCGTCCGATGGCGCTCGAGGAAAACCCGTTCGGCTTGGCGCGTCCGATCTTCATGACCGTCGGCCGCGTGGCGCTGGAAAAGAACCTGCCGGCCTTCCTCGATCTCGACCTGCCGGGTTCCAAGGTCGTCGTCGGCGACGGCCCGGCGCGCGCCGAACTCGAGAAGCAATATTCCGACGTCTTCTTCGCGGGCGTGCAGTTCGGCGAGGACCTGGCGAAAACCTATGCCCAGGCCGACGTCTTTGTCTTTCCCTCGCTCACCGATACCTTCGGCAACACCATCCTCGAAGCACTGGCATCGGGCGTGCCGGTCGCAGCCTATCCGGTCACCGGCCCGCTCGACATCATTGGCGATGACAGCGAGGTCGGGGCGCTCGACCAGAACCTGCAGGCCGCCTGCCTTGCCGCCCTCTCCGCCTCGCGCGGCAAGGCGCGTGAACTCGCCATGCAATATTCCTGGGAAGCAGCGACGCTGCAGTTCATCAACAATATCCGCGCCGCCAATGGCGTCATCACGCCGAAATGGAAGAAGGCCTGGCAGTTTGCCAAATCACTTCCAAGAAGCAGAAAGCCCGGCGAAACCGCCAGGCCCCTCCCGTCTGCAGACTGATTGATTTTACTTGTGCAGGGCGCTGCGAAGCGTGTCGTTCGCGACCGCAATCGCGCTGCGCGCGGCAGGCGTTTCGGCAATCGCGTTCAGCAGCACGAAATCGTGGATCGTGCCGTTGTATCGCATCGACGTGACCTTAACGCCGGCCTGGCTGAGCTTGCGGGCATAGGCCTCACCCTCGTCGCGCAGCACGTCGTTTTCGTCAACGATGACCAGCGCCGGCGGCAGGCCGTTCAACTGCTCCAGCGACGCCTGCAGCGGTGAGGCCGTCGGCTCCTTGCGCTTGGTCTCGTCGGGCAGATAGGCGTTCCAGAACCACTTCATCGCTTCCTTGGTCAGCCACGGCCCATCGGCGAACTGGTTGTAGGACCCATTGTCGAAATTGGCGTCGGTGACGGGGTAGAACAGCACCTGCTGGTCGATGGCAGGACCGCCGCGTTCCTTGGCAAGCAGCGTCACCACCGCCGCCATGTTGCCGCCGACGCTATCGCCTGCGACCGCGAGCCTGGAGGCATCGACCTTGAACTCCTTGGCATGCTCGGCGACATATTTGGTCGCAGCATAAGCCTGCTCGATGGCAACGGGATAACGGGCTTCCGGCGAGCGCTCGTAGTCGACGAAGACGACGGCGGCATCGGCGCCGTTGGCGATCTCGCGCACCAGCCGGTCATGCGTATCCGCATCGCCCAGCACCCAGCCGCCGCCATGGAAATAAAGAATGACCGGTAGCGTGCCCGTGGCATGCTCCGGGCGGACAATGCGCAGCTTGATGCTGCCTGTCGGACCAGCCTTGATGACCTTGTCCTCTCCCCTAGCAGCAAGCCTCTTCACATCGCCCTTCTGCGCGCCGGCCAGCACATTGCGGGCATCGGCCGGCGACAGCGTGTAGATCGGCTTGCCGCCGGCAAGCCCGTCGATGAATTTCTGCGTTGTCGGTTCGAGTACCGGATCGGCAAGCGCGCCAACGGCGGAGGCTGCGAGCAGTGCTGCTGCGGAAACGGTGGTCTTGATGGTCGACATTGTCTTGTCCTCTCGGTTTCGATGTTCGTCGTGAACACAGCTTTTATATCGCGCACGATTCTTTATCGGGCAATTTAAATCTTCGCATGCCTGCTATGCATAAAAGGCGCTTACGATTCTTTATCGCACGATATAGATTCTGTCAGTTTTGGAGATATCCCATGCAGGATCAGCTGAAGCTCAACAACTTCATCTGCTTCGCCGTCTATACGGCAAGCCACGCACTGAACCGCGTCTACAAGCCGCTGCTCGACACGCTCGGCCTCACCTATCCGCAATATCTGGCGATGGTTTCGCTCTGGGAACAGGACGGCCAGACCGTCGGCGGCTTGGGTGAAAAACTCTTCCTCGAATCGAGCACGCTGACCCCGCTGCTCAAACGCCTGGAAACCGCTGGTTATGTCAGACGCGAACGCAGCCGGGAGGACGAACGCGTCGTCGTCATCCGCCTAAGCGAAGAAGGCATTCGCCTGAAGGAAAAGGCGATCGGCATCCCGGGCTGCATCGCCGCTGCCAGCGGTCGCGATGCAGTCGACCTCACCCGCCTCCAGGCCGAGATCGTGGCGCTGCGTGAAGCGCTGAATCGAAGCGTGGTTTAGCTGCTAACCGGACTGGTATCACAGTGCTTGTGATACCCCCTCTGCCCTGCCGGGGCCTGGGGGTCGAGCCACGGGTCTCGACCCGTCCTTCGGCCCCCACAGGTGGGGAGATCAGATGGACGTTCGGCTTCCCAAACAATTACCGTTTGGCGATCAGAACACCGATAGAGAGCGTTGAGCGTTCGCCTCCTGCCGATCTCCCCCTTGTGGGGGAGATGCCCGACAGGGCAGAGGGCGGTTGCCACGCGGCACACCCAAACTCCACAAAACGCTACCAATCAGCGCCAACCCCAGCCCTACGTCCGCCTCTTCTTGCCTTCGAACGGATTTTCAGGCGAGCGGAAGTGGATGCGAATCGGCACGCTCGGCATGTCGAAATCCGCGCGCAACCCGTTGATCAGATAGCGTGTATAAGATTCCGGCAGCGCATCCGACCGGGTGCAGGAGATCATGAAGGCCGGCGGGCGGGCCTTGACCTGCGTCATATATTTCAGCTTGATGCGGCGGCCGGAAACGGCCGGTGGCGGATGCTGGATCTGCTGCGTCTCCAGCCAGCGGTTGAGCCGCGCCGTCGAGATACGCTTGTTCCAGACCTTGTCAGTATCGATGATCGCCTGCATCAGCTTGTCGAGCCCCCAGCCGGTCTGGCCGGAGATCGGCACGGCGCGGATGCCGCGCGCCTGCGGCAGCAGCCGGTCGGTCTTTTCGCGCAGATCCGCAAGCACCGCCTGCCGATCTTCGATCATGTCCCATTTGTTGAAGGCGAGCACGGCGGCACGGCCTTCGCGCAGCACGAGGTCGACGATCTGCAGATCCTGCTTTTCGAAGGGGATCGTTGCATCGAAGACGATGACGACGGTTTCGGCGAAACGGATGGCGCGCAGCGCATCGGCCACCGAAAGCTTCTCCAGCTTCTCGATCACCCGTGCCTTGCGGCGCATGCCGGCCGTGTCGAACATCTTGATGGTGCGGCCGCGCCAGTCCCATTCGACCGAGATGGAATCGCGGGTGATGCCCGCTTCCGGTCCCGTCAGCAGCCGGTCCTCGCCGAGGAAGCGATTGATCAGCGTCGACTTGCCGGCATTCGGCCGGCCGACGATCGCCACTCTGAGCGGCTTCGTCTCGTCATAGGCCGGCTCTTCGTCCGCGTCGCTGTCTTCGCCTTCCGTCTGCGGAATGTCGACGTCGGTGACGGCGACATCCTCCTTGGTGGGATAGGCCCGGTCCTCGCCGATTGCCGCAACGATCGCATCGCGCAAGTCGAGCATGCCCTGCCCATGTTCGGCCGAAATCGGCGTCGGCTCACCGAGCCCGAGCGTGTAGGCGTCATAGAAGCCGCTGTCGGAACCGCGCGCTTCGGACTTGTTGGCGACAAGCACCACCGGCTTGCCGCGCCGGCGCAGCATTTCGGCAAGGTCGGTATCGACAGGCGTCAATCCGCTCTTGGCGTCGACGACGAAAAGCGAAAGATCCGCCTCGTCGATTGCCGCTTCCGTCTGTGCCCGCATCCGCCCCTGCAGGCTTTCCGCGTCGGCCTCTTCCAGACCGGCCGTGTCGATGATCGTGAAAGTCAGGCCCATTAGCCGAGCATCGCCCGGCCGGCGGTCACGGGTAACACCCGGCGTGTCATCGACAAGCGCCAGCTTTTTGCCCACCAGCCGGTTGAAAAGTGTCGACTTGCCGACATTCGGACGACCGACGATCGCGACCGTGAAACTCATATCTTGTCCTTAACGCGATCAGCCCTGAGCGGCGGGCGCCTTGCCGGATGCGGTAATCAGATCAAGCATCATATGGGCGCGATTGGCAACATTGCGCGGGCTGTCGGTATCGTCGACGATCGACTGGAACCACTGCCGCGCCTGCGCCATGTTGCCGGCTTTGTAAGCGGCAAGGCCGAGTGCCTCGCGCGCCGAATGACGGAAGGCGTTGCCCGGAACGGCCATTTCCTCGATCGCCGCCGAAACCTGTTCGTAAGTGCCGTTCTCGATGAGCAACCAGCCGGCGCGCATCTTGGCGGCATCGCGCACGGCAGCCGGAACGGCATTGTCCTTGCCGATCTCGTTGAAGGCGGTGATTGCCGCGGCGGTATCGCCCTTCTGCACCTGGACGGTCGCGGCCCGCATCCGCGCCAGCACCGGGTATGCGCCATGGCCTTCCTTCTCGAGCTTGTCGAGCGCGGCCAGCGCCTCGTCGTTCTTGTTCTCGTCGGCAAGCTTCATCGCTGCCAGGAACTGATCGCCGGTGCCGGAGGAGCGGTTGTCGTCCCAATAGTCATAGAGAACCTTGCCGGCTGTGCCGGCGACGATCAGAATGGCGACGACGATGATATAGCGGCCGAACCGGCGCCAGACGCCCTTCATCTGGTCAGACCGCAATTCCTCATTGACTTCACGGATGAAGCTGTCGTCGTTGAATGCCATTCTCGTCTCCGGCCGCGGAAATACCCATAACCATGCAAAACGCATATTGTCGGGCCTTCTACTCCATTTTGCCGCCGTTGTAAGGGGGATGCGAAAGATTAGAGCAATTCCAGGAAAAGTGCGAAGCGGGTTTCCCACGCAAAGCGCGAAGTGCTTTTGCCGGGAATTGTATAAAAACAAAAGGTTAGAGCGGTTCTGAGCTTCCATGAAAGCTGAACCGCTCTAAAGCACCGAGCGTCCAACAAGACGCTCTAACACTTTGAATCCGCGTATAATCCTTCCAAAAATCGGAATCGATTTTTGGGGTTATGCGCGGGTCAGATGACGAGCGGCGAAACGCCGATCAACCATTCGTGCAGCTTCCAGATGATCAGCGCCCAGACGACGATGCCGATGATGATGGCATAGAGGTCGTATTTGGCCGAGACGAACGGCCGGAGCGTGATCTCGCCCGCCCGCTGCCGCCGTTTCAGGGAAATGCGCAGGATGACGCCCCAGGCGAGAAAGGCGGCAAACAGCAGGACCGACGACGTCTCACCATTGGCGAGCAGGTGCGCCAGCGCCCAGATCTTCACCGACAGCACCATCGGATGTTTGGTCTTGGTCGCGATATGCCCCGCCGGCAGCAGCGAGGCGACGAGACAGATCATCGCGATCAGCATCAGCGTGATTGCTATATGCGCCATCCAGACCGGTGGATTGTAGAGCATTCCGGTCACCTGCCGCGCCTGCCCGAAGCCGTAGATCAACAGGATCAGCGTGGCGATGCTGGCAATGGAATAGGCCGCCCGCCAGCCCTTCTCGCCGAGGCTTGCGATCATCGAGCGGCGAAAGTCCGGCAACAGCACCCGCACCAAATGCACCCCGAGATAAAGTATGATGCCGACGATAAGCAATGTCATTGCGGATCCCTTCCGTGCCGTTTGTCATGGCTTAGAGCCTGGCGCGAAAAAATGCCAGCGCGACCGCAGCTTCGCCGCAATTCTGTCGGAGGGAAACCGCGAACAAATTGTCGCGGTGCCCATGTCTCGTTCCCTCCTCTCCGCCTGCCTTTCTGTTTCGCTCCTCATTCCGGCAATGGCAGAGGCAGCCGACCGGCCGAAACAGCTCGTCATCATTTCCTTCGACGGCGCCCACGACAACGCACTCTGGCTGAAGAGCCGCGAAATGGCGGCGAAAAACGGCGCCCATTTCACCTATTTCCTTTCCTGCACTTTCCTGATGAACGAGGCGGCGAAGAAGGCCTATCAGGCGCCGCACCAGAAACGCGGAAAATCCAACGTCGGCTTCGCCCAGAGTGACGACGAGATCCGCGAGCGCCTCGGCAATATCTGGCACGCCCATCTCGAAGGACACGACATATCGAGCCATGCCTGCGGCCATTTCGACGGCCGCCTCTGGAGCGAGGCCGACTGGTCGGCCGAATACGCCACCTTCCACGCGACGCTTGAGAATGCCTGGAAGAGTGTCGGCCTCCAGGCGCCGGCCGGCTGGCAGGATTTGGTTGATCACGGCATCAAGGGCTTTCGCGCCCCCTATCTCTCGGCAACTGCGGGCGCCGACATGATCGCCGCCGAAAAGAAGGCAGGCTTCAGCTATGACGCGAGCCTCGTCACCAAAGGCCCTGCCATGCCTGTCGAAGAAGACGGCATCATCCGCTTCGGCCTGCCGCTCATCCCCGAAGGCCCGAGCGAAAAGCCAATCATCGGCATGGACTACAATCTCTTCGTCCGCCATTCCAAGGGCGAGGAAGACACGGCCGATTCCGCGGAATTCGAGGATCGCGCCTATGCCGCCTTCAAGGAAGCTTTCGACAAGCAATATGCCGGCAACCGCATCCCGCTACAGCTCGGTTTCCACTTCGTCGAAATGAACGGCGGCGCCTATTGGCGGGCGCTCGACCGTTTGGTCAGCGACGTCTGCCACCGCACCGACGTCGCCTGCGTCAGCTATTCGGAAGCGATCCCGATGATCGAAGCCCGCGGGAAACTGCAGACGTCAGGTCTTTGATGACGGCTATGGAAATGCTGTAGAGACGGCAAGGTGTCTCCAGATTTCCTTGAACGAGACGGCATGCCGTGCCGCCCCCTCATCTACCTGCCGGCATCTTCTCCCCGCTGGGGAGAAGAGATTCGTTGCGACGCTGCGATTCCCCATTCTACCCACCGGAGGTCCGAAGGACGGGTCGAGACCTGTGGCTCGACCCCGCTCGGTGCCCGACAGGGCGGACGGGTGCCGCCGACGCGAACCTTCCGATCGCTCGCAGAATACCCCCGCTCCATCAGCCGTCGGCGTGAACAATACCCGCCTCACGCTCCAGATAGCGCTGGTCGATCTCAGGCAGCGGCTCGTCGTCGATTGCCGCTTCGAAGGCCTGGAGGCGTTTGTGGATGGAGAGTAGTTCGATGATCGTCGTCCAGGAACTCACGAGGTATTGGAACGAATTGCTGACCTGGCCAAAAGCGGTAGCAATCTGCTGCCATATCCCAAGCGTGATCTTATGCGCGACGAACGTCGGCACCAAAACGAAATAAAGAAATATCGCATCAAGCTGCCCGTATGAATAACGTGCAACATTGAAATAAAGATAATGAAAATACATACGGAAATAGTTTCGCCTGACATTCGAGAACAGCTCGGCGACGGTTACCGGTTGGGCTCTATCTTCATGATCTTCGCCGTAGACGAGTTCTTTGCGATAAGCCGCCTCAACACGTTGGTTGCGAAAATTCAATCCTGGCAGTTTTACGCCGACGACAGCCAGGAGGACGGTGCCTAATACCGACCAACCAAGCGCGAGCCAGACGAGGGAATTCGGAACCGCTCCAAGGATTGGAAGATCGGTTACATGGGCCGATAGCGCTGACAGGATTGGCAGGAAGACGATAAGCGTCATGACCGAGCCGATGAGGCTGACGCCGAGGCCTTCGATGATGTTTGCAAACCGCATCGTGTCTTCCTGGACACGCTGCGACGCTCCTTCGATATGACGAAGTTTCTGCCACTTCGACATGTAGAAATCGTTCATCGCCACGCGCCATCTCAACACATAGTGGTTGATGAGAAATGCAGACGCCACGGACACAATCACGCCCACCGTACCGATCTCCAAGAACTTCAAGATCAAATAATAGAAGTTCTCATTGGTGATGCCCGGTTTTCCGGCAAGTGCATTTTGAAGAAGATCAAAGAAAGGTCCTCGCCAAACATTAATTGCCACATCCATTTGAACGCCGAAATACGTAATGAAAATAATCAGCGCCGATCCCCAGACCGACCATATTTTCCAAGGATGCGCGTGGGCGAGGACGTGCCATACACCGCAGAACAAAGCGGAGCAAAGTATGAAAAATAGATAAAATAGCAAATTGGTAGGTGCGACAAAGAACGCGGCTCCGACTGGCTGTGCATCCTCCGATAGTGGAGGAAAGCCAAGATTGGTCAAAAGGCCAATGCCTGCGAAATACCAAAAGAAAACGCAGGCGAGCGTCCATGCGACCGCGGAGGTGAAAAACAGCTTCGGTCGGGGAAAAAACGAATGAAACACGGGGGGCTTTGCTTTCCTGAACTGTGAGTCTCGGGAGTGTCGTCAACACTGATTGTGCCGGAAACTAAGGCAGTTCCAAGGAAGCAGCAATGGGTTCAGCCGATTGTTACGGAGATGTAACCGGTTAAGCGATTTTCTTGATCACCGGCATTACCAGCGCTGCGCAGGCGACAAGTGCCACGGCGGCGATCATCGTGGGCAGGGTGAAGCTGCCTGTGCGCTCGGCGATCCAGCCGGCAACAACAGGCCCGCCGATCTGGCCAACGCCGAAGGCGGCTGTCATCATCGCCAGGATCCGCCGCGGACTGTCAGGCGAAAGCTTGCGGCCGATCTGCAACCCGTAAGCGGTGATCGCCAGGAACGTCGCCCCGAACAGCGCCCCGCCGATCAACGGTGCGACGGAAGGCGGTAGCGCCACCGTCGCAAACACCCCGGCGGCCTCGACCAGAAGGGCTGCGACATAGACCCCGCCAAGCCCGAGCGGCCTGACCAGAGGCTTCCAGGCAAACAGCGCCACCGCAGCCGTCAGGCCGGCGATGAACCAGCAGAGGAATTCGACGAAGGGTCCCGTTGCAGAAAGACGTGCGATGGTGACGAGGAAGGTCGCGGTGATGACGTAGCCGAAACCGAACAGGCCGTAAGACAGCGTCAGCAGCACCATCGGCCGGCTCCAGATGAGCGGCGGCTCCCTGCCCGCCTGCGCCGATTGCGCCGGCGCCGACGGCAATAGCAGGAAGACGACGACGAGGCTTGCCGCGCAGTAGAGCGCCCCGCCGATCCAGTCGGCCCGCCAACCGCCCGGCCCGTCGTGAAAGCCAAGTCCGATCAGCAACACCATGACCGAAGAAAGCGCAATACCCGCCCCCGGCCCGCCGAAATGTGCCGCCTGCACATGGTCGTTGCCGGCGGCAGCCCCGTGGCTGAGCACGATCGACGAGGTGAAGACCATCGCAAAAGCGCTGGCGATGCCGGCCAGGAAGCGAATGATGGCAAAGACGGCGACAGAATCGGTGGCGGCCATGGCGGCAAGCAGGATCGCGGTTGCCAGCAGCGACAGCAGCGCCACCAGCCGCTCACGTCCGGCCGCCCAGCCATAGGCGGCAAGCACAGCACCGACGAGATAACCGACAAAATTCGCCGATGCGATGAAGCCGGCATCTGCCGCCGAAAGCGGCACACCGCTGATCATACCGGGCAGGATCGGCGTGTAGGAGAAGCGCCCGAAGCCCATGGCAGCAGCCATGGCAACGGCGCCGGCAGCGGCGGTGGAGACGAGGTTCGGTGGGGAGTTTCGGGTGCGGGCGAGCATGCCCGTGTTTATCGCGCTGCAGCACCGGCATCACAATCAAGTAATTCTGATCGATCGATCAATTTCCCGAAACGTCGGAAAATTTCTCCCCCTCTTGAAAACAATTATCTTACGATGTATGTTTTACGATATAGTCAACGATACATCTAACGATGAAAGGAAGGACCATGAGAGGTTTTAAAGGCGGCATGTTCGGCGGAGATTTCCGCATGGGCCGCAAATTTGCGGCTGGCGATCTCCAGCTCGTCATCCTGGCCCTGCTCGCTGAGCAGCCGCGCCACGGCTATGAATTGATAAAGTTGCTGGAGGAGCGGTCCGGCGGCTTCTACGTGCCGAGCCCCGGCGTCATCTATCCCGCCCTGACCTATCTCGAGGAAACCGGCCTTGCCGAGGTCGAGGTGGAGGGCGCCAAGAAGCTCTACCGTATCACCGAGGCCGGCCGCGGTCGCGTCGAGGAAAACCGCGCCATGATCCTGCATACGTTCGCCAAGCTGGAACGTATCGGCGAGAAGATGGCCCATGTGAAGCGTGTCTTCGAAACCGACCGTCACGGCGCCGACGAAGGCGATGACGGCGATTTCATGCAGGACGGTGGTGATATCCGCGCCGCCCGCATGCTGCTGCGCTCGGCCATGCGGATGCGCTATCCCTGGTCGAAACCCGAAGCCGCCCGCATCGCCGGCATCCTCGAACGCGCTGCCACCGAAATCCTGCAAGGCGGCAGGCCGGGAACGCGGGGTTAAAGAGCGAGGCTGGCCACCAAAGCTCGGTGAGTTGACGAGTGCGCTAACCTCTCCTCCCTCATTCCTGTGCTCGTCACAGGAACCCAGCGCCCAAGTCCTTGGGCGCGGGAGACTCTTTCCCTTGAGGTATTGATTCATTCACGGCGCAGACGCGCCGTGGCTGGATTCCTGTGACAGGCACAGGAATGAGGGAGGAGAAGTGGGCGCACCCTACAAAGCGTCGTGGAGATGCAAACCTTGAAGGGCGAGGCGCTCCCTAACGCCCTACGCCCGCTCATCCGGCAAGGTCAGAATCACCGGCCCGTTGCGCGTCGCCACCACCGTGTGTTCGTATTGCACGGTCGGCGCCTTCGGATCGGCATAGAGCGTCCAGGCATCGTCGCCGCCTTCGGCCCATGTCGCGCCGAGTGAGAGAAACGGCTCGACGGTGAAGACGAGACCTTCCGTCATCATCCGCTTTTCCGAAGGGTCCGGCCAGGTCGAGAGCTCGGCCGGCTCCTCATGCAGGGAGCGGCCGACGCCGTGGCTCGCCAGATTGGCGACCAGCGTATAGCGGTTCTTCTGCGCAAAGGCGCCGACGGCTGTGCCGATCTTTGCAAGCGGCTCGCCCGATTTGACCTGGTTGAGCCCGATCCAAAGCGCCCGCTTGCCGTCGCGGCAGAGCCGCTCGATCTTCGGCTTGACCGGCGGCATGGTGAAGGAGGCGCCGGTATCGGCGAAGAAGCCATCCTTTTCCGCCGAGACGTCGATATTGATGAGATCGCCCGCGCGGATGACGCGCGGGCCGGGAATACCGTGGGCGATTTCCTCATTGATGCTGATGCAGGTGGCGCCGGGAAACTGGTAGCAGAACTCCGGCGCCGAACGCGCGCCCGAATCCTCGAGCACTTTGCGGCCGATCTGGTCGAGTTCCAGCGTCGTCATGCCGGGTTCCATTGCCGCCGCCATCACCTGTATGGCGTTGGCGCAGATGCGACCGATCTCCTTGAGCTTTACCAGTTCGTCGTCGTTTGCGATAACCATTCGTCTGTTCCGGCCTTGCGCAGGACGGCCGCGGCCGCCTCAGAGCGCCGCGCGTTCGACAGGACGCGCGAAGGACGCTCATCACGTTGAAGTGGCGCACAATCCTTTTTCGAAAATCGATTCCGATGTTCGACGTTATGCGCTCGTCAGGCCGTGGCTTTCGCCTCTTCGCCCCTTTCAGTCAATGCCTTTCTGACGATCGGCGCGACTTTCGTGCCGTAAAGCTCGATGCCGCGCATGATCTCGGCATGCGGCATCAGGCCGATCGCCATCTGCAGCAGGAAGCGGTCGTTCTTGAAGAGTGCATGATGGGCGATGATCTTTTCGGCGACCGCCTCAGGATCACCGACGAAGAGCGCGCCGTTCGGCCCCCGCGACATGTCGAAATGCGCCCGGTTCGTCGGTCCCCAGCCGCGCTCGCGGCCGATACGGTTCATCACCTCGGCTTGAGGCCCATAGAACTGGTTGGCCGCCGCCTCCGTCGTATCGGCGATGAAGCCATGGACGTTGATGCTGGTCTTCAGCTTCGCTGGATCCTGCCCTGCCCGGCGCGCCGCCTGGCGGTAGAGATCGAAGAGCGGCGCAAAACGGCGCGGCTCACCGCCGATGAGCGCCAGTGCCACCGGCAGGCCCAGCGCGCCGGCGCGCGCCACCGACTGCGGCGTACCGCCGACCGCAACCCACAACGGCAACGGATCCTGCAGCGGTCGCGGATAGACGCCGCGCCCGTTGATCGGCGCGCGAAGTTCACCCTTCCACTCCACAACCTCGCTGTCGCGCAGCGCCAGCAGCAGATCGAGCTTCTCCTCGAAAAGCTGGTCGTAATCTTCGAGATTATAGCCGAACAGCGGGAAGGACTCGATGAAGGAGCCACGCCCCGCCATGATTTCGGCGCGGCCGTTGGAGATCAGATCGAGCGTCGAAAACTGCTGGAAGACGCGCACCGGATCATCGGACGAGAGCACGGTGACCGCACTTGTCAGCCGGATGTTCTTCGTCTTAACGGCGGCGGCCGCCAGCGCGACCGCGGGAGCCGACGCCGCATAATCCGGCCGATGATGTTCGCCGAGCCCAAAGACGTCGAGCCCCACCTGATCGGCAAGCTCGATTTCCTCGATAAGATGCTTCAGCCGTTCGGCCGCTTCCGCGCCCTTGCTGCGGGAAGGGTTGGGATTGACGTCGGCGAATGTGTAAAGCCCCAGTTCCATCATCGGCATCCTGTTGAATTCTCGGCTGAGATAAGGATGCCGGGGATAGAGCGCAAATACAAATTCTGGAACGGAATGTTCGAGAATTTCGATGGGCGGCGTTGTGTTTCGGACGGTTGATGGACTTCATCGCGAGACGGCAAAGAGTCTTTGCGCCGTGGACACGGCGCTGCTGGATTCCTGTGACAAGCACAGGAATGAGGGAGTAAGAGGTATGCACTCCGCCACTAATATCTGTTATCATTCAAGGTATTATCATCATATTGGGTAGGCGATTGTTGTTGAATTCCACAAACACCAAGAACTCCCTCATTCCTGTACTTGCCACAGGAATCCAGCCGTCGCGCGTCCGCGCGACGAGAGACTCATCTTCTCACAAACCCAAAAGATGAAACGAGATATCTCCCATTCGGGATTCTCCCTCTCGATGAGATTGAGCTTCCACTGCCGCGGCCATTTCTTGATCGTTTTCTCACGCGTGATCGCGGTCGTCAGGAGGTCGTATTCCTCGAACCACACTAAAATCTTGACGCCATATCTCGACGTAAAGCCCGGCGTCAGTTCATTCTGGTGTTCGTACAAACGCCCTGCCAGATCGCGCGTCACGCCAACATAGAGCGTGCCGTTGCGCTTCGATGCGAGAATATAGACATAACCCTTCATGGCGGAAGATTGGCACACGTCGCGCCAAACGGCACCTGGAGAGACCGCCGATCACCAATTTCGATTCCGGATCAGGCACTTCAAGGGGCGAGCGGAATCATCTCTCGAATGACTTCACACGGCAGATGACAAAAAGGGCCGCGCGGGGCGGCCCCGCTACCCCTCACATCTTCGCCAGCAGCTCCGCCAGTTGGTCCGCAGCCTTGCCCCATCCTTCGTGGAAACCCATCTTCTCGTGTGCTTCCTTGTCCTCCGCGCGCCAGTGCAGCGCCTTGGCCGTATATTTCGTGCGACCGTTGCCGAGATCTTCGAGCAGGATGACGCCTGTGAAGAAAGGTTTCTCGGAAGGCACCCAGGCGCTGGTATAGGCATCGGTGAAGACGATCTTCTCGTTCTCGATGATCTCGAGATAGACGCCGCGGTTTGGGTACTGATTGCCCTCGGGGTCATGCATGACGATGACGCTGGAACCGCCGGGGCGGACGTCGAGCGTCGCTTCCGTCACACCCCAGGGACGCGGCACGAACCATTGCTTCATCAGATCAGGATCGGTCCATGCTTTGTAGATCTTCTCGCGCGGCGCATCGAATTCGCGAACGAGGACGAGTTCATGTTGCGTGCTGGCGGTCATGTCGACATCTCTCCATTTGAATGAAACCTGTTTCCTGTCAGGTTGTTACAAGGACGTGTCGAAGTTCGCCGTTCCGACAGCCCGCCGGCTTCTTCGCAATTTATTTTGCGATCGGCTGCGTGGCATCTTCCTGCATCTTGTCGATCTGCCGGCGGATATGGGCTGCCTCTGCCGCCGAATGGGCCAGTGCAATGGCGCGGTCGAAGGCTTCGCGCGCTTGGCTGGTCAAGCCAAGCTGCTTCAGCAGCCCGCCCCGCAAGCCGTGATAGTAGAAATAGCCGCCGAGTTTTTCGCCAAGCGGATCGATGAGGTCGAGCGCATCCTGCGCACCCTGGAGCTTGGAGACGACGACGGCCCGGTTGAGCGTTATGACAGGCGATGGCTGGAGACGCTCGAGCGCGCGATAGAGCAGATCAATCTCCACCCAGTCTGTATCCTCGGCGCGTTTTGCGCGGGAGTGAACAGCGGCGATGGCCGCCTGAATCTGATAAGGAGCGGGCTGCCGATGGCGCAGCGCCTTGTCGAGCAGCGCTATGGCCTCATTGATGAAGGGTCTGTTCCAGAGCGAGCGGTCCTGATCTTCGAGCAGCACGATCTCGTCTCCGGCGTTGAAGCGCGCCGGCCGGCGCGAGATCTGCAGCAGCATGAGCGCAAGCAGCCCCATCAACTCCGGTTCCGAAGGGAAGATATGCAGCATCAACCGAGCTAGCCGGATCGCCTCGTCGCTGAAGGCAGCCGCCTCATGCCTGGGATCGGCCTGGCTATAGCCCTCGTTGAAGATCAGGTAGATCATCGTGCTGACGATCGAGAGCCGTTCGGCCCTCTCCTGCGGGCTCGGCGTTTCGAAAGGCACGCCGGCCTTGGCGACGCGCGCCTTGGCCCGGGTGATGCGCTGTTCCATGGCGCTCTCGGAAACCAGGAAGGCGCGCGCGATCTGCGGCACCGAAAGGCCGGAGACGATGCGCAGCGCCAGCGCGATCTGCTGGGTCGCGGGTAGATCGGGATGGCAGCAGATGAACAGCAGCCGCAGAATATCGTCGCGATAGTTGGAATCGTCCAGCCGCTCGACGATGTCGCTTTCGGCATCCTCGGTATCGGAGATTACGTCCTCATCCGGCAGAGCCTGGATCTTCGCCCGTTTGCGCACCGAATCGATGCCGCTGTTGCGGCCGACGAAGATGAGCCAGGCTGTGGGATCGCGCGGTGGCCCTTTCTCCGGCCATGTCCGGATCGCCCTCAGACACGCTTCCTGAAACGCCTCTTCCGCGGTATCGAGATTGCGGAAATAGCGCAGCAGCGCGCCGAGCGCCTTCGGGCGGGCCGATGCAAGCGCGAGGTCGATCCAGGCAATGTCTGTCATGATGAAGCATCTCCGGGCCTGAAGACGTAGAAAGGCCGAATTTCGTAAGAGGTGGAACCTGGATTGACGGATGAAAGCTGCTTCGAGAAGGCGATCGCCTCATCGAGCGTTTCAAAGTCGACCACATAGAAGCCGAGAAGCGCCTCCTTCGTTTCCGCAAAAGGCCCATCGATGACCAAGGGCTCGTCCTTGCCCTTGCGCACCGTGGTCGCAGCCGTCGTCGGCATCAGCCGGCCGACAGGGCCGAGCTTGCCGGATGCGGCAAGCGGCTCCTGCACGGCGTAGAGTTTCTCCATGACGGCAGCTTCTTCCTCCTTGGTCCAGGCGAAGACGGTTTCCTCATGGGCGTAACAAAGGATTGCATAAAGCATCGCTCACTCCTCTTTCCGAATGACGAAGGAGTACCGCCTTGGCCGACAGCGTGCATCAAAAAATTATTGATGGGAAATAAAGCGCTACTGATAATAAAAGGGCGGCGACCGGAGAGGGTCGCCGCCCTTTTGGGTCAGCTTGCCCAGTGCGAGCAACGAATGACGCTGCAGAAATTGCCGCGGTGGAAGTGCAGATCTTTGTCGGCCAGAACATCGGCCTTGACGTTGCCGAAGGTGGTCTCCGGCTTGTGTTTGATGCCTTCATAGAAGGTCTGGATAATATTTTCCTTGAACTGCTCGCCACGCGGATGGGCATGCACTACCGCCTCGCGCTGCTGATCGCTGTAGTCTTTGTAGGTCAGTCCGAGCACATCCATTTCGACACCCGCTGTCACCAGCGCCACGACGGGGTGCATATGCTGCGGAATGCCCGGCGTCGTATGCAGCGCGATCGCCGTCCAGACGGTGTCGATATCGGCCTGGGCAATGCCGCGGCTCTTCAGGAAATCGCGCGCCGCATTGGCGCCGTCGACCTCGAAACGCTCATCCGCGCTGCTATGCTGGTGGGTGAGCCCCATATCATGGAACATCGCGCCAGTATAAAGCAGCTCCGGATCGAAGCGGAAACCGCGCTGTTTGCCGGCCAGCGCGCCGAAATAATAGACACGGCTGGAATGGTGGAAGAGCAGCGGCGAGGCAGTGTCTCGCACCACCTCCGTCACCTCTCGCGCCAGCTTGCTGTCGGGAATGCTGATGTCGTCGATCGTCAGGGTCATGGCTTTTTCCTTGCGGTTGAACCTGCTTCGACATTAGAACAGGCGCAGACGTCAGCAATCGACGCAATACGGCATTTTCTGCCAAAACCGGTATCGTCAGGACGTAGAGTGACCAGACCCAAGACCATTGCCATTCTCGCCGTGCCGGGCGTCCAGCTTCTCGACGTCTCGGGACCGCTCGACGTCTTTGCCGAAGCCAATGTGCAGACAGGCCGCGAGATTTACCGGCCCGTGGTGATCGCCGTATCTCATGGTCATATCCGCAGTTCCTCCGGCGTTCGGCTGGTGGCGGATCACGTCATCGGCGACAATATCGGCGCGGCGGATACGCTGCTCGTCGCCGGCTGTCCCAAGGCGGCGGAGATCCAACCAGATGCCGCGATGGTTGCCTGGCTGCGCTCGGCAGCGCCGGCGGCAAGGCGATACGGCTCCGTCTGCAGCGGCGCATTCCTGCTTGCCGCGACCGGCCTGCTCGACGGCCGCCGCGTCACCACCCACTGGGCTGTCGCCGACAGGTTGGCCGAAGCCTATCCTGACATCACGGTGGAGGCGGATGCCATCCATGTGAGGGATGGCCAGTTGTGGACCGCGGCCGGTGTCACAGCCGGGCTCGATCTTGCGCTGGCGCTCGTCGAGGAGGATCTTGGCCATGAGATCGCCATGAAGATAGCGGGCCAGCTCGTGATGTTCTTCAAGCGGCCGGGTGGGCAGATGCAGTTCAGCCGCAAAGGCGAGGCAGCACCTGCCGGCCGCTCGGCCCTGCAGGAGGTCCAGCGCTGGATCGCCGCCAATCCCGCGGTCAACCACAGCGTCGCGACGCTGGCGCAGCGAATGGAATTGAGCCCCCGCCACTTCGCTCGGCTGTTCCGCGACGAGGTCGGCATGACACCCGCCGCCTGGGTGGAAGCGGCGCGCATCTCCGCCGCACGGCGGCTGCTGGAAGAAGGCCATACGCCGAAGCAGGTCGCCGTCGAATGCGGCTTTGCCGATGCCGATACGCTGCGCCGAGCTTTCGCAAGGCAGATCGGTGTGACGCCTGCCGAGTATCGCAAGCGCCACGCCAAGGTGCATCTCGGCGCGCTGGAAAATGTCTGAACCCTGCCGGTAACAAAGGCCGCGCCGCGCGATTAACCACGCCGCCGGTTCTGGAGCAGATGTCACGGAGTTGCCCATTTTGCATCGGATGTGTTTGCCGCCGCACCGATCAACTCGCGGCTATCAGGACGCAAAATGAAACCGCTTGAAAGCCTGCTGTTTGCCTGCGCTGCCTTCGTTTCCCTGCATCATGCAGCATCCGCCGCGGAAAATTTCATCTACACCAGCTCCGGCGAACTCGAGGCCTCGAAGGCGCTGCTCTCGCGGCCGGATATCTCAGGCGTCCAGATCGTCTACAACTGGAAGAGCCTGGAACCGGCCAAGGGCCAATATGATTTTTCGGAGATCGAGAAGGACTTGGCACTCGCAGAAAGCCTGAACAAAAAACTCTTCATCCAGGTCCAGGATCGCTTCTTCGAGCCGAAGGCGCGCAACATTCCAGGGTACATGTTGAACGACCCGGAATATGACGGCGGTCTCACTGCCCAGTTTGACAATCCCGGCGAAAACAAGCCGGTCGGCTTCGGCTGGGTGGCGCAGCAATGGAACCCGGCCGTGCGCGAGCGTTATCAGGCGCTGCTGAAGGCGCTGGCCGAAAAGTTCGACGGCAAGGTGTACGGCGTCAACCTGCCGGAGACGGCGATGGACCTCGATCCCAAGCATGAGCCGAAAGGCTATAGCTGCGATGCCTATTTCGAGGGCGAGATGGCAAACCTCGCCTTTGCCAGGAAAGCCTTCGCCAAGTCGATGGTGGTGCAATACGTCAACTTCTGGCCCTGCGAATGGGAGAACGACCACAATTACATGGGCCGCCTCTTCGACTTCGCGGCGAAGAACAATATTGGCCTCGGCGGCCCCGATATCGTGCCGAACCGCAAGGCGCAGATGAAGAACTCCTATCCCTTCTTCAACAAGTACAAGGGCAAGCTCGCCTATGTCGGCATGGCCGTGCAGGAGCCGACGCTGACCTACAAGAACCCGGTGACGAAGAAGCCCTTCACCAAGGCCGAATTCACCGCCTTTGCTGGGGATTATCTCGGCGCGAACGTGATCTTCTGGAGCACGGCGACGCCGTGGTTGAAGAAATAGCGAACCAACTCGCGGAAACGAGCGGGCTACGACGCGGTTCTCATCGCCTTTACCCCTCGCTCAGTGTTCGCCGGACAGCATTCTTCCAGCCCTTGAGCTTTGTCGCCCGCACCTTCTCGTCCATCTCGGGCTCGAACCGCCGATCCCGTTTCCACGTCGCCGAAAAACCGTCCCGGTCCGGCCACACCCCCGCCCGGCTGCCTGCGAGCCAGGCTGCACCCAGCGCCGTCGTCTCCAGGATCACCGGGCGATCGACCGGGGCGTCAAGCAGATCGGCAAGACGCTGCATCGTCCAGTCGGAGGCGACCATGCCGCCGTCGACGCGTAGCACGGTGTCGTCGGTGCCGTTCTTCCAGTCCTTCTGCATGGCGTCGAGCAGATCGCGGGTCTGATAGCAGACGGCCTCCAGCGCCGCACGGGAGAGTTCTGCCGGGCCGCTGTTGCGCGTCAGCCCGAAGATCGCACCGCGCGCCTTCGCATCCCAGTGCGGCGCGCCGAGGCCGGTGAAGGCGGGCACGAGATAAACCTCCTGCGTCGGATCGGCCTTCTCGGCGAGTTCATTCGTATCCCCGGCCTTGCCGATGATGCCGAGCCCGTCCCGCAGCCACTGCACGGCCGCACCCGCGATGAAGATCGAACCCTCCAGCGCATAGGTCGTCTCGCCGTTCAGGCGATAGGCGATGGTGGTCAGCAGCCGATTTTTGGAACGCACCATATCGGCGCCAGTGTTGAGCAGTGCGAAGCAGCCGGTGCCGTAGGTCGATTTCATCATGCCAGGCGCAAAACACGCCTGGCCAATGGTTGCCGCCTGCTGGTCGCCGGCCACGCCGAGGATCGGGATAGCAGCACCGAAAATATCAGGATCGACCGTGCCGAAATCGGCGGCGCAATCCTTCACTTCAGGCAGCATGGCGGCGGGGACCCTCAGAATATCGAGCAGATCCTCGTCCCACGCGTTTTCGGCAATGTTGTACATCAGCGTGCGCGAGGCGTTGGTGGCATCGGTGACGAAACTTTTGCCGCCCGTCAGCCGCCAGATCAGGAAGGTGTCGATCGTCCCAAAGCAGAGATCGCCCCTGGCAGCGCGCGCCCGCGCGCCCTTCACGTTTGCAAGCATCCAGGAGAGTTTGGTGCCGGAAAAATAAGGGTCGAGGATGAGGCCGGTCTTCTTCGTGAACAGCCGCTCCAGATCCTGCCGTTTCAGATTGTCGCAATAGCTTGCCGTGCGCCGGTCCTGCCAGACGATGGCATTCTGGATCGGCCGGCCCGTCTCGCGCTCCCAGACGACGACGGTCTCGCGCTGGTTGGTGATGCCGAGTGCGGCAAGATCACTAGCCTCGATCCCGGCATCGCGCAGCGCCATGTGGACGGTGGAGACGACCGAATCCCAGATCTCCTCTGGATCGTGCTCGACCCAGCCGGAGCGCGGATAGATCTGGGTGAATTCCTTCTGGCCCTTGCCGGCGACATGCATGTCGCCATCGAAGACGATCGCCCGCGTCGACGTCGTTCCCTGATCGATCGCCAGAACATATCCGCTCATGAAAACCCTCCCTCAGCATGTCAATTGTCGAAGCAAATCAATAGGACACGGATGCGGGCGAGAAAAGCGAATAAAGCGGAATTGCCAGCCCGCCGGCTTTGGGAATAACTTCGCAGCCAACGCCGCAACGCAGCATCGCGATTTCAGGGAGAACAGCATGAGCAGAACAGTCGTCGTCACCGGTTCCACCAGCGGCATCGGCCTTGCGATCGCCACTGCCTTCGCCGAAACGGGCGACAACATCGTCATCAACGGTTTCGGAAAGGCAGATGAAATCAAGGCGATCGTCGAACGGCTTGAATCATTGTCCAAGGGCCGGGCGCTCTATCATCCGGCCGACATGACGAAGCCCGCCGAGATCGCCAATCTGATCGAAACGGCTGCCAAGACCTTCGGTCGCGTCGATGTCCTGGTCAACAATGCCGGCATCCAGCACGTCGAGAAGATCGAGGATTTTCCGATCGAGCAATGGGACCAGATCATCGCGATCAATCTGTCGAGTTCATTTCACACCATGCGCGCCGCGATCCCGCTGATGAAGGCAAAGAAGCACGGCCGCATCATCAACATCGCCTCGGCCCACGGGCTCGTTGCCTCCCCCTTCAAATCCGCCTATGTCGCGGCAAAACATGGTATATTGGGCCTGACCAAGACGGCGGCGCTGGAGCTTGCCGAATTCGGCGTAACCGTGAACGCCATCTGCCCCGGCTACGTGCTGACACCGCTCGTCGAGAAGCAGATACCGGATACCGCCAAGGCGCGCGGCATGACCGAGGAACAGGTAAAGAGCGAGGTCATCCTCAAGGCGCAGCCGACGCATGAATTCGTCAAGGCCGAGGAAATAGGCGCACTGTCGCTCTACCTCGCCAGCGATGCCGCCCGGCAGGTGACCGGAACGCACATCTCGATTGACGGTGGCTGGACGGCGGCTTAACCATTTGGAAAAACAACAACAGGAACACCATGAACGACAGCATCCGCTTCATCCTGAATGGCGAGGACATCGCGCTCACCGATGTCAGGCCAACCGAGACGCTTCTCGATTTTCTGCGGTTGAAGCGACGGCTGACGGGCACCAAGGAAGGATGCGCGGAGGGCGATTGCGGCGCCTGCACCGTACTCGTCGGTCGGCTGGCGGACGGCAAGCTCGCCTATGAATCCGTCAATGCCTGTATCCGTTTCATCGGCTCGCTGCACGCCACCCATGTGGTAACGGTCGAGCATCTGGCCGGCAGGGACGGCGCGCTGCATCCAGTGCAGCAGGCACTGGTCGATTGCCACGGCTCGCAATGCGGCTTCTGCACCCCTGGTTTCGTCATGTCGCTTTACGGTCTCTGGCTCGCCAAGGAAAAGCCGAGCCGCCAGGAAATCGAAAAGGCACTGCAGGGCAATCTCTGTCGTTGCACGGGCTATGAGCCGATCGTCAAGGCCGCCGAGCAGGTGAGCCTGATGCGGCCGAGCACGCTCTTCGACCCGCTGGAACGGACGCGCTCTGAAATCGTCGCGCGGCTTTGGGCAATGCAGGCGAGCGGCACGATCAGGATTGCGAATGGCGAAGACCGGCTGATCGTGCCGGCTTCGATCCAGGCGCTGGCCGAGGTCCTTTCACAGGAACCCGACGCAGTTATCGTCGCCGGCGCGACCGATGTCGGCCTCTGGGTGACGAAGCAGATGCGCAGGCTAAGTCCGGTGGTTTTCATCAACCACCTCAGCGAACTGCAGTCGGTCAGAGAAGACGAAGACGGCGTCACCATCGGCGCCGGCGTCAGCTACACCAAGGCCTTCGAAGCGATCTCCAAGAAAATCCCGGCGCTCGGCCGGTTGATTGATCGCATCGGCGGCGAGCAGGTGCGCAACATGGGCACGATTGGCGGCAACATCGCCAATGGCTCGCCGATCGGCGACAGCCCGCCGCCGCTGATCGCGCTCGGCGCGACGCTGACGCTGCGGTCCCTGCAAGGCCAGCGCAGAATCCCGCTCGAGGATTTCTTCATCGCCTATGGCAAGCAGGATCGGAAGCCCGGCGAATTCGTCGAGAGTGTCTTCGTGCCCTACCCAGCAGCAATCAGCCGCTTTACCGCCTACAAGATCACCAAGCGCCGCGACGAGGACATCACCGCCGTGCTCGGCGCCTTCCTGTTGACGCTCGACGCGGCCGAAATCATCACCGACATCCGCATCGCCTTCGGCGGCATGGCGGCGACGCCGAAACGCGCCCGCACGGTAGAGGCCGCGCTAATCGGCAAACCATGGACGGAAGCGACGATGGAGGCGGCCCGGCCCGCCTTCGACGCCGACTACCAGCCGCTGACCGACTGGCGCGCCTCGGCGGAATACCGCCAGCTGACGGCGAAGAACCTGTTGACGCGGTTCTATCTTGAGACCGTCGGCGCGCCGGCGGAGCTGAAGCGGTTCGAGGAGGTGGCGTGATGGTTTGTTTCGCGAATTGGCCTCCCGCAGTCACCACTTTGCCCCTCACCCTAACCCTCTCCCCGCCTGCGGGGAGAGGGGACGTGCCCTGCGAGAGGTGGCGAGGAACGGAGACGGCGCGGCATGTCCCTTCTCCCCGCAAGCGGGGAGAAGGTGGCGGCAGCCGGATGAGGGGCCGCCGTGAAAACGGTGCCGGCCGCGGAGGGCTCATCTGATGGACAAGTCCGCCTTCGAAGACCGCAAGGCCATCATCGCGGGGCCGATGCACGGCTCGCTGCAGCATGATTCAGCACATAAGCATGTCACCGGAACCGCCGATTATATCGACGATATTCCCGAACCCGCAGGTCTGCTGCATGGCGCCCTCGGCCTCTCCGACCGGGCGCATGCCGAAATCCTCAGCATCGACCTTTCCGCGGTCGCCGCCTATCCCGGCGTGGTCTGGGTCTTCATCGGCAAGGACGTGCCCGGCGTCAACGACGTCAGCTCCAACGGCAGCCATGACGAGCCGCTGCTGGCCGAAACTTTAGTTCAATTCCACGGCCAGCCGATCTTTGCCGTCATCGCCGAGACGCGTGATGCCGCCCGCCGCGCCGCACGGCTGGCAAAGATCGACTATCGTGACCTGCCGCATTGGAGCGATATCGACGGCGCGCTCGCCAATGGCAGCCCGCTCGTCATCACTCCGATGACGCTGAGGCGCGGCGAGCCTGACACGGAAATGGCCAAAGCCGCCATGCGTCTGAAAGGTCAGATGCGCATCGGTGGACAGGAACATTTCTACCTCGAAGGCCATATCGCGGTGGCGATCCCCGGTGAGGATGACGAGGTCACCGTTTGGTCTTCGACGCAGCATCCAAGCGAGATCCAGCACATCGTCGGCCACGTGCTCGATATTCCTTCGAACGCCGTGACCGTCAATGTGCGCCGCATGGGCGGCGGCTTCGGCGGCAAGGAGACGCAGGGCAACCAGTTCGCGGCCCTTGCGGCGATCGCCGCCAAGAAGCTCGGCCGCGCGATCAAATTCCGTCCAGACCGCGACGAAGACATGAGTGCAACCGGCAAGCGCCATGATTTCCTCGTCGATTACGAGCTCGGCTTCGACGCCGAAGGCCGCATCCATGCGGTCCACGCCACTTATGCGGCGCGCTGCGGTTTCTCCTCCGACCTCTCGGGACCGGTGACCGACCGTGCGCTCTTCCATGCAGATTCCAGCTATTTCTATCCGCATGTGCATCTGAATTCGAAGCCGCTGAAGACGCACACCGTCTCCAACACCGCCTTCCGCGGTTTCGGCGGGCCGCAGGGCATGCTCGGCGCCGAACGCTTCATCGAGGAGATCGCTTATGCCGTCGGCAAGGACCCGCTGGATGTCCGCAAGCTGAATTTCTACGGCCAGCCGGGTTCGGAGCGCACACTCACCCCCTACCATCAGGAGGTTGAGGACAATATCATCGCCCGCATCGTCGAAGAGCTGGAGGAAACGACCGAATACCGGGCGCGGCGCAACGCCATCATCGCCTTTAACCGCGACAGTCGCTACATCAGAAAAGGCATCGCGCTGACGCCGGTCAAATTCGGCATCTCCTTCACCATGACAGCCTTCAACCAGGCCGGCGCCCTCGTCCACATCTACCAGGACGGCTCGATCCACCTGAACCACGGCGGCACCGAAATGGGCCAGGGCCTCTATACCAAGGTGGCGCAAGTGCTGGCCGACAGTTTCCAGGTCGATATCGACAGGGTGAAGATCACGGCGACGACCACCGCCAAAGTGCCGAATACCTCGGCCACCGCGGCGTCCTCCGGCTCGGACCTCAACGGCATGGCCGCCTATGACGCTGCCCGACAGATCAAGGAACGGCTGGTAGCCTTCGCCGCCGAGAAATGGGATGTTGAGGCCGTCGATGTCGTCTTCCTGCCGAACCGCGTGCGCGTCGGCGAGATCGAAATCCCCTTCCCCGATTTCATCAAGCAGGCCTATTTCGCCCGCGTCCAGCTTTCCGCCGCCGGCTTCTACAAGACGCCGAAGATCCACTGGGACCGCAAGGCCGGCCGCGGCACACCCTTCTATTATTTCGCCTACGGCGCCTCCTGCACCGAGGTTTCGATCGACACGCTAACGGGCGAATATCTGATCGACCGCACCGACATCCTCCACGATGTCGGCCGCTCGCTGAATCCGGCGATCGATATGGGCCAGGTCGAAGGCGCCTTCGTGCAGGGACTGGGCTGGCTGACGACGGAAGAGCTTTGGTGGGACGACAAGGGTCGGCTGCGCACGCATGCGCCTTCCACCTACAAGATCCCGCTCGCTTCCGACCGTCCGAAGATCTTCAACGTGCGCCTTGCCGAATGGTCCGAGAACACTGAGGCCACCATCGGCCGCTCCAAGGCCGTCGGCGAACCACCCTTGATGCTGGCGATCTCGGTGCTGGAAGCGCTGTCGATGGCGGTGGCAAGCGTCGCCAACTACAAGGTCTGCCCGAGGCTCGACACCCCGGCGACGCCGGAGCGGGTGCTGATGGCAGTCGAGCGGATGAAGCGGGTGTAGGAGATGGAAACGCGTCCGGCTCATTTGTTGCCCCCGACGGTTGATCGGGACGGGCAGAGAGCTTGGAGTGAGCGATACCCCCCTCTGTCCTGCCGGACATCTCCCCCACAAGGGGGGAGATCAGCAAGACGGAACGCTCTGCGCTTCGCTACCCTTCCGCTACATCACCAAAGTCCGACTCTACGCGACGACTTCTTTGTTCCGGGAAGCCGCCGCCTCATACTGATCTCCCCCCTTGTGG
>NZ_JBLYZH010000018.1:0-176914 GCF_048551595.1 Rhizobium sp. CRRU65
GGTGATGGGGGGAATTTCGTTGGTTGAGTGGTGGGACGCCACCCCACCCTCCGTCATCCTCGGGCTTGAGCCGAGGATCCATGCCCGCTGCCGTTTTCGCGCAGCCCCACCCCACCTCTCCGTCATCCTCGGGCTTGACCCGAGGATCCATAGCCAAGCACTCTGCTTGCATGTGTTCTAGGACGAATGCCCCTTGCTCTGCCAGGTACTGACCACCAACACCGCGCTCGCCGCATGGATCCTCGGCTCAAGGCCGAGGATGACGGAGTTTGTGGGAACCAGTCTGCAAAACCGCACCCCCACACTGCTGGAATCGTTCCGGCATCTCGCCTCTTGCCAATCGCGTCTCCCCACCCTCCGTCCTCCTCGGCCTTGAGCCGAGGATCGGGCTTGACCCGAGCACCCCCAGCCAAGCACTCTGTGCCCTACCCCACCGCCGCGAAGGGAAACCCCATGAGCCGTATTTTCATCACCGGTTCCACCGATGGCCTCGGCCTCGCCGCCGCCCGCACCCTGATGAAGGAGGGCCATGACGTCGTGCTGCATGCCCGCTCCCGCGAGCGCGCCTCCGCCATCGCAGAGACTTCGCCCGCGGCACTCGGCATCGTCATCGGCGATCTCGCCAGCGCCACGGAAACACGATCGATTGCCGAGCAGGTCAACGCCATCGGCCGCATGGACGCCGTCATCCACAATGCCGGCATCTACCTCGAAAGGAGCCGGAGCGAAACGCCTGATGGACACGCCAAGACGCTGGCCGTGAATGTGCTTGCCCCCTATCTGCTCACCGCATGGATCACCCGCCCCGATCGCCTGGTCTACCTCACCAGCGGCATGCACCGCAGCGGCAGCAGCGCCCTTGACGATATCGACTGGAAGAAGCGGCCGTGGAACGCCAGCCAGGCCTATTCGGAAAGCAAGCTCTACATCGCCACCCTCGCCGCCGCCATCGCCCGCCATTGGCCGGATGTTTTCAGCAACGCGGTGGACCCCGGCTGGGTGCCGACAAAGATGGGCGGCGCCGGCGCGCCCGATGATCTTGAGATGGGGCATCTTACGCAGACGTGGCTTGCGGTAAGCGATGAAGGGGCTGCGAAGGTCAGCGGTGGTTATTGGTACCATCGGCAGCGGCGAGAGGCGGCGGCGGAGGTGGGTGATCCTGGGTTTCAGAATGCGCTGGTGGGGCGGTTTGCGGAGTTGACCGGTGTGCGGCTGTTTTGAAGAACGGCAGTAAGGTGCGAGAGCGGCGGGTTGGCGGGTTATGCGCTCGGAACCCGAAATCCGCACATCAATAAGCGATGGTCAAAGTCAGTCGTTGAGGATGACCTCTGCCATGTCATCAAGGGACCGCTTGATGGTCTCCCACTGTGGCATCGCACGACTCAGGAGGCGGAAGAACTCGGGGCTGTGATTGTGCTCCCGAAGGTGGCAAAGTTCATGAGTGACGACATAATCGATGCACTCGCGGTTCGCACGAACGAGGAACGGGTTCAGGGTCACCGTGCCCCCCGCTGCACAACTGCCCCAGCGGGTCTTCATTTCCTTCAGTTGGAAACTCGGCACCTCTTGGGGCCAAGGCAAACCTTTCGCGATGACCCCGAGTCTGTACGCGAAGTAGTCCTGCGCCTTGACACGATACCAAGCCCGCACCCGAGCCCGGACCGCATCAGTCGAAACATGATCGTGTCCGACCTCCAACAGAGCGCCCTTGAGTTTCACTGACCGTTGCTCGCGCGGCACAAGGCGAATCTTCAGGCTGTAGCGTCGCCCGAGATATAGAACCTGCTCGCCGCTGACGTATTCGCGCGGCAGCACGTGCTCGAACCGACGCTTCGCATCGTGCACATGATCATGCACCCACCGCGCTCGCTTTTGAACAGCCTTCCCAATTTCTTCTGCTGTCGCCTCTTCGGGAGCTTCGACCTCCACCGTGCCGTCATGGTGCACATGGATGCGCACCCGCACTCGGCGTCCCGTGGTTACTTTCACGGTATATGGGATGACCTCGCCGCCGTAATGCAGCAGTCGCTCAAAGTGTCCCACGGCTAACCCCTAGACGGACGACCTCCACTACGCGGTCGATGAGAGCGGTTGCTTGGTCGAGCCCTGCCAATTCCTTGAAGTAACGGGGCAGGAGTTCGCGGCGAATTTCCGCCTCCACATTTGCAGGATTGATCGAATGTTTGGCAACGGCATCGTTGACGACGCTGTCGATGTGCATCGCTTCTGCTACCAGCCAATCCTCGCCACGTTTCAGAGCCACCGGCTCCCCGAGAACAACGGGAAAGAGCCCATAGTAAGCCTGTGCGTGACGATTATCGCCGAAGCGGTCCGGCACATTCGGATTCGCTCGGGCCTTGGCCTTTTGCTCAAGGTCTTTGAAGAGCACGAACTGCTTGTGCGGATGGTCGAATAGGGCTTCCGCCTCGCGGATCGCATTGCGTAACAGTTCAGAGAAAACTGCTTGGGCGTAAGGATCGTCAGCAAGGTCCTGCTCGATTGTCTTCGTCAGGCGCGTCTTGATGACATCGGTCTCCGCTCGGGTCTTCTCGTCCCCCCATAATTGTGGATCATCGAGCGAATAGGCGGCCTGATCGCCCTCCGCCATGCCAGTAATATCGATGACGCCATCCGAAGGCCTGATGTCGACGCCGACCACCTGCCGGTCGACAAGATTCCTGATCTGCTTCTCGTACGCCGAGAAATCGACGGTCTCCTGCGCGTCCAGCTTCGCTTGAATCCTCAGTTCGGTGAAGAATTTCAGGTCCTTCTTATAGGTCGCGATGGTTACTTCATCGAAAGCGGTATCCTCGAAGAAAGCACGTGACGAGAGGGCGAGTTTCAGGCAGATGCCGAACTCCGTCAGCGCCGCATAGAAGTCCTCGCGCACCTTCTGGTTCCGGTCGTAGCTAACGCCGGTTTCGCCGAGAACGGTATCGGGCACAAGGACGCGCCGGAACTGTTCGCGGTCGCCCTTGTTTTTCACGTCGGCGAAGATAGACCAAACAGCATCATGAAGTGTCGGAAGCCGTTTGTACTCGGTCGAGACATTCGCATAGCAGCATGAAACGGCCGCCGTATTGGGCTAAGTCTTTGTTGCCGAGAATGCGAGTTAGCCTGGTCTCCTGAGACTTTGGCAGTCGATTTCCCAATGCGTCTCGCAAAGTCTTGATGACCGCTGCGTGATCGTTTTGATTGATCTTATTTGCGAACGTTGCCGTCAGTGCGTCCGTGTAGGCGATTGCCGCGTTGACCACAGTGGCCGCAATCGGATTTCCGAGTGTTCCTGCTTGAGCACTGCTGATTTGCAATTTAGCCGATTCCAGAAATCCCCTGGCGATTATCAAGCGATTTGCACCATGGCGAGCGTCGGAGGGTTTCGAGGGGCCACTTCTGGTCAACGTAATCTCTTCACATCTTTATTGTTTCCGGACGAGGTCCAAGCACTACCAGTCCTTCGTTTAGAAACGCTTTCCACAAGGGATCGTCGCTTTGGCGCAATCGTTTCAGGTCAGTGACAGACAGGGTGTTGATCGATGGCGCAAAGGATAACTCGTTTCCTTTAGCGGCAAGAAAATCGATGCTTCCGTTTTGTATCGTTTCGATGTCTGGCGCATCAGCTATGAGCGCCACGTCCAGATCGCTTGAGGCGTTATCTTCTCCCCTCGCGACGCTGCCAAATACCCATGCCGCCACAACTTTGTCCCCGAAGAGGGAGGCGCATTCTTTCACCGCGGCAAGGATATCGGCAAAGCGCCTTTCCTCCGTCTCGAACAGGGCTTGCACCGGGGTAGAGAATGGTGAGCCTCGGTTGAGACTAAAAAGACGGGCATATCCGGTTCCAATTTCAGTAACGATTCGAAGACTTGTAAGGGTTGCCAACGAGGCGAGTATGGGAGGCCGGGATATCTTGGTTCTGCTGATGAGATTGCCAACACTCAATTTCCCGCCGTGAAGCGATAATTCCCGCATCACCCGCACATTCGCTTCGGTCCCAAAAATTGTTGAAAGCGGGAAGCGCAGAGCGCTTTCTGGTTTTGGTCGCGCCATGAAGGCCTCATATAGATATCTTTACGATCCTAGTGATATCTATATACTGATAAAGATATAAATACAATCCTATTGTTATCTATAGAATGTTACCATAGGCGACGACCGGTGCCGCCTCATAAAGGCGCAAAGATTAGGAATAAAAGCGTGAAAATCGTGGCTGGGGCGCCTGGATTCGAACCAGGGATGACGGTACCAAAAACCGTTGCCTTACCGCTTGGCGACGCCCCACCAGAGCTTGAGCGGAAACCGCCTGCTCAAATCGACGCCTGATTAGCAAAGCTCTTCGCCTGTCACAATGACTAAGTTTAACCCGGCGCAGATTTATGCGCTGCGTAGCACCCGCCATCGTGCTAGGAATTGGCGACGTCATTGGCCCGAGATCATTCCTTCATGGACAGTCCCGCATTCGACCTCGCTTTCGAGCCGGCCTATGGGCAGGCCGTGCCGGTTGTTTCAGGGGTCGAGCGGGTTACAGTGAACAATCCCGGGCCTTTCACCTTTTTCGGCACCAACAGCTATATCGTCGGCTCTTCCTCCGTCGCGGTCATCGATCCCGGGCCGGAGGACGAGGCGCATTTTCAGGCGCTGATGGCAGCGCTTGGCGGCCGCGCGGTGACGCATATCGTCGTCAGCCACACGCATCGCGACCACTCGCCGCTGGCCAGGCGGCTGCAGGCGGCAACGGGGGCGGTGACGGTGGGGCAAGGGCCGCACCGGCCGGCGCGGCCGCTGCGCGAGGGCGAGATCAATCCCTTCTCCGAAAGCTCGGATCTATCCTTCGTGCCCGACATAACGCTCAGTGACGGTCAGACCCTATCCGGCGATGGCTGGGCGCTGAGCGCGGTGCTGACGCCGGGGCACACGGCCAATCATGCCGCCTTCGCGCTTGTGGGCCGCGACATCCTATTCTCAGGCGATCACGTCATGGCCTGGTCGACCTCGATCGTCGCGCCGCCGGATGGTTCGATGGCCGATTATATGGAATCGCTCGACCGGCTGATTGCGCGCGACGACCGGCTGCTGCTGCCCGGCCATGGCGGGCCGCTGACGGAGCCGGCCGGTTTCCTCCGGGCGCTGAAGGCGCATCGCCTCAAGCGCGAGCAGGCGGTGCTGGCGCGCGTCCGGGCGGGTGACCAGCAGATAACCGAGATGGTGAAGGTGATCTATCGCGATACCGATCCGAAGCTGCATGGGGCGGCCGCCCTTTCCGTGCTCGCCCATATCGAGGATCTCTTGGAGCGCGGCGAGATTGCGGCGGATGGGCCGCCTTCGCTTGCCGCCCACTACCGGCCGGCGGCATGAACATGAGGGTGGGGTCATGAGGGTGGGGAGATGACGATGCGGGCTCAAGCCGATTACAGCTATCGCGACGATGCCGATGTGCCTGATTTTGCCGATGACCAGCCGCTGATCATCTTCGATGGCGAATGCGTGTTCTGCTCCGGCTGGGTGAAATTCGCGCTGAAACATGACAAGCAGCAGCGATACCGCTTCCTCGCCGCGCAGACGCCGCTCGGCGCAGCACTCTACCGGCATTACGGGCTGCACGCGCGCGACTATGAGACCAATATCCTGATCGAAAACGGCCGCGCCTTCTTCAAGTCAGACGGCTCGATCCGCATGGTGGCGGGCCTCGGCTTTCCCTATTCGCTGGTCAAGATCTTCCGGCTGCTGCCGCGGCGGGCGGCCGATGCGCTCTATGAATTCATCGCCCGCAACCGGCTGAAGATTGCCGGGCGGCAAAGCTGCATGGTGCCGACGCCGCAGCAGCGCAGCCGTTTCATCACATGAGCGAGGACCGGTTTTCACTGCTCATCATCGGCGGTTACGGCACGTTTGGCGGGCGGCTTGCCCGGCTGCTTGGCGATGAACCCAGGCTCAGGCTGCTGGTTGGGGGGCGGTCGCTGGAAAAGGCTGACGATTTCGTTGCCGATCTCCGGACGCCGAAAGATGGTGCCGAGGGCCTGGGAAGCAATAATCTCGGCGCGTTGGTGCAGGCCGTCAGCTTCGATCGTGACGGCGATCTCACCGAACAGCTGACGCGGATGAGGCCCAATCTGGTCGTCGATGCCTCGGGGCCGTTCCAGACCTTCGGGAAGGATGCCTATAGGGTGGTCGAGGCCTGCATCGATCTCGGCATCGATTATGCCGATATCGCCGACAGCACCGGTTTCGTCGCCGGCATCGGTGGGCTCGATGCGGCAGCCAAGGCCAAGGGCACCTTCGCGCTCTCGGGGCTCAGCAGCCTGCCTGCCCTCTCCTTTGCTGCGCTCGAGGCGATGGCGCCGCATTTCTCCCGGATCGAATCTGTCGCGGCCGGCATTGCTCCGTCGCCGCATGTAAAGATCGGCTTCAATGTCGTGAGGGCGATCGCCACCTATGCCGGCAGACAAGTCACGGTGCTCCGCCATGGGCAGCCGGCCTCCGGGCGCGGGCTGATCGATGCGATGCGGGTGACGGTGGCGCCGCCGGGGGTTAAGCCGCTGCGCAGCCGCAAATTCCTGCTGGTGGATGCGCCGGATCTGAAGCTGCTGCCGGCACGCTTTGCCGGCCTGCAATCCACTTTCACCGGGGTCGGCGCGGAGCCGCAGCCGCTGCAGCGCTTGCTCAGTATTGCGGCCAGGCTCGTCCGCTTCCGGCTCCTGCCGTCGCTGCTGCCGTTTGCGCGGCTGCTGCAGCGCGCCAGCCATGCTTTCGCGGTGGGCGAACATCGCGGCGGCATGTTCGTTCGCGTCGGCGGTGTCGATCACGCCGGAAAGCGGCTGTCCTGCGGCTGGCATCTGATTGCCGAAGGTGATGACGGGCCGTTCATTCCTGTTATCGCAGTGGACGCGCTGGTGCGCCGGCTGCTGACCGGCGTGCGGCCGGAGAATGGGGCGCGGCCGGCGGCCGGCGAATTGCAGCTTGCGGATTTCGAAGCGGCCTTCCAGCGGTTTCAGATCACATCCGGCATCACGATGGAAAACGAGGAGGCACGCCAGCCGCTCTACCAGAGGATCCTCGGCAGCGCCTGGGAGCGGCTGCCGCCCGCCCTCGCCGCCCTGCATGCCGGCGGCGCCCGCGTCGCCTCCGGCCGGGCGCGGATCGAACGCGGCGGCGGGCTGCTGGCCAGGATCGTCGCTCGGGTGATCGGCTTTCCCCCGGCGGGTGAGGATGTGCCGGTGACGGTGCGTTTCGTGAGCGATGGCGACAAGGAGATCTGGACACGGGATTTCGGCGGCACGGTGTTCCGTAGCTGGCAGGCCGAAGGCAAGGGCCGCGACCGGCATCTGCTCGTCGAGGTGTTCGGGCCGTTCCGGGTGCTGATGGCGCCGGTGCCGGATGGGGAGAAGCTGCGGCTCGTGGTGCGCAGCTGGCGGTTCTGCGGCATTCCGCTGCCGATGTTTCTGGCGCCTGGCGGGAATACGTATGAGGAGGAGCGGGATGGGCGGTTCCACTTTCATGTGGAGATCGGCGGGCGGCTGACGGGGTTGGTGGTGCGGTATACGGGGTGGTTGGTGGTGGAGTGAGGGGTGGCTGCCTTCGCGCGGATGCCTGCCCCTCACCCTAACCTTGCCGGGGTCGAGCCACTCGTCTCGACCCGTCCTCCGGACCCCCGTAAAAACGGGGAGAGGGGACGTGCCCTGCGAGAGGTAGCGAGGGACGGAGAGGTTGCGGCATGTGTCCTCTTCTCCCCACCGGGGAGAAGGTGGCCCGAAGGGTCGGATGAGGGGGCCACACGGCACGCCCTCTCATCTTAACTATCCCGCCATGCCGACGCGAGCGCGGTCGAATCCCGCGTAGGCGTTGTAAGGAAAGACCGGCTTCGCCGGCCCCCTTCCTTACGGTCTTGCGGGACCGACCAGCCCACCAGCCACATGGCACACCGATCAGCCCTCATCCTGAGGCGCGCAGGCCAGAGGCCGGAGCCTCGAAGGACGGGGGCGGGTGATGCGCGCTGCGGCCGCATCCATTGCCGGAGGAGATACCAGTGGCCGGCCTCGTCCTTCGAGGCCCCTGCGGGGCGCCTCAGGATGAGGTCGGAGAGAGGTCGCGGCCCGAAGGGCGTCGAATCTGCCGCACCCTATCCCGGCCCTTCGCTTGGGCTCAGGGCGTTCGCCGCTGCAATCGATTCACTGGATCGATTGCTGGCGCTTTGCGCCACCGTTGCTCACCCACCCGCAATCCCCAGCAACTCAGCATCCAGCGCCTTCAGATAATCGCCGGCGATTTCGGCGCTGAAGCCGAGGTCGTGTTGGCCGTAGCGGGAGGCGATGCGGATGTCGACGAAGGTGGTTTCGGCCTCTTCGCGGAGCCGAATGATGATATCGAAGCGCAGGCCGAGGATCAGCGTGCGGGTGGTGCCCTGCAGCGTCACGCCGTTGACGCCGCGGATCAGCTTGGCGACGTCGTCATCGTAAGGGCGCGGCGTCGGCACGGGGATGGTATCGGGCGCATCGGCCACGGCATCGTCGCCCGGCTGCGGCGGCTTGACCGGTCTGTCCTCGGCATCGCGGTCGGGCTCGGTGTCGCCACTGCTTTTCGTGATGGTAATGCCGCTCATCTTGGCGACCTTGCGCACCGCTTCGAGCACGCGGTCGAGCGCGCCTTCATAACGCCGGCCGGTGAGTTCGGGATAGGCGGCGAGCTGCTTTTCGCGATCCTCCGGCGTCACTTGGACGTTTCGTTTCAGCCAGATCTGGTCGGAGTGCGGCGGCGAAAGCCAGTCGGGTGCGGAGACCGGATCGGTGGAAACGTCGTAGATATCGGGCCGCGTCATGTAACGCTCGGTGGCATAGGCGCCGAGGCCGAGCGGAAAGGCGGCAAAGATCAGCGCCGCCAGCGCCGCCAGCCCGCCCTCGGCCCCCGTCATCCAGAGGCTGCGCAGCCCGACTGCGGCAAGCATGACGGAAAGCAGCGCGCCGCCGGCGGCGGCAATCAGCAGCAGCACCAGATAGGGTGTGGCGAGGCCGCCGAAGCGATGGGCAATCATGACAGCCAGCGCCAGCACCAGGGAAAACGCCGCGAGTAGCCGCGAAAAGCGGGCGGCGTTGGAAACGGGGCGGTCGAAGCGGATGGCCATCAAACTTACCGGTTGCTCGTCAGCGCCCGCGCGTTCGACCACGCAAATCGCCTCACCCCTGTTTAGAGCATGATGCCGAAAAGTGTGAAGCGGTTTTCGGACGACATCATGCTCTATTCATTGAATTAGATCCGGATTCAGATTTTAGGCCGGCCCGGCTAACATCATCCGGATCTGGGGCAAGATTCGGCTAAATTGAAACTATTGTCTGAGGCATTGCGTTTGAATCCTCGGCGAAGGCCATGACGAACCGGCGGCGGCTTCATAAGCCCTTGCTGATATGTCAAAAAAAGGTCATTCTGCCGGGGTTTTATCTCCAGATGTAGAGGAGAGACGGGATGATTTCACCCGAGATTGCAGCAAGGCCGCAGGCGTCAGTGCTTGGCGGGATCGACCACCAGTCCGAGCCGATGCTGCCGATGGAGCTGCTTGAGCTCGAACTTTCGCTCGAAGGTTATGCCGGCGGCGATGCCGGCTTCTGCGAGGCGGTGCGCCAGGCAGCGGCACGCTCCGGCGGCGAATTGCTGTTCGACCTGCCGGCCGGCGGCCTCATCGATGATTGCCGGCGCATTGCCGTGCTGCGTATCCCAGGTGACGGCCAGGAGATGCGCGTCGTGCTGGCGCTGCTCGACGGCAACGGCACCGAGATCCGCATGCAGGCCCCTGATGAAGAGACCGCGCCGCTGGTGCGTTTCGCCGATGCCTTCATCGAACTGCTGGAGCGGATCTGAATTCTAGAGCAAGATGTTAGCGCCGCTCGGCCGCTGCTTCCGCAACGCTGCGGAAGGGAAACTTGCGCCCGCATTCGCACTTGATGACGAAATTTTCCTGGTGGTTGGAAGGCCGCTGCACGCCAAAACCGCGCGGCAGCTGATCGACCTTGAAATCCGGGTGCTTGCGCTTGGGATCATCAACTTCCGAGGCCTCGGCAAAGCCCTCATTGCCGCATTGCGGACAGTTCAGTTTTTTCGAAAATCGATCGCGAAGGGCCATGCTCGTTCCAAGGTTTGCAAGCTTTCCTCATACATAGGAATGGCCCTCATGCATAGAAAGGTTGGCAAGCGAAAGTGGAACCAAGTGCCAAGCCTGCCGTTCCTTTTTCGAAAAGGAGGCACTCATGCCCAACAGAGACCCGATCCCGACACCCAATGCCGACACACCGCGCGGCCCGACGCCGACACCCGGCATTCCCGATCCCATCCAGCAAAAACCGCCGCTGACGCCGGCGCAGGATCCGGCCGATACGAAGAATCCACAGGATCCGCCGCTCAATCCGGCGCTGTTACCGATCGGGGATCCGGCTGGGGCGGCTTGAAGTCAGGTGAGAGCGTCACCCCAATCTCCCTCATTCCTGTGCTCGTCACAGGAATCCAGTGCGCCCAAGTCCTTGGGCGCAGGAGACCGGCTTCGCCTATGAGCGTCATTCACCGCGCCGACGCGCGGTGGCTGGATTCCTGTGACGAGCACAGGAATGAGGGAGGAGAGGTCGAGTGAGACGCAACGGCAGACGGTTCGCGTCATCATCTAAGCCTCAGCGATCTCCTGGACCAAGAGCAGCTTGACGCCCCCGCCCGAATGGCCTTTCCTCTGAGAAAGCATTCAAGGAACAGACCAATGCGCATTCGTCTTCTCATCACCGTCCTAGCCACTGTTGTCGCCGGGCTTTCCGCCTGCCAGACGATGACGCCGGAGGAGCGGCGGGCGGCGGATGAGCAGCGGTGCATGAGCTATGGCTTCCGGCGCGGCACGGATGGTTTTGCCACCTGCCTGCAGCGCATCGATCTCGACCGGCGGGCCGAATCACGGGCGCAAAGTGCCGAGATGATGAACCGCATGGCCTGGGATCTGAACGGGCCTTATGTCTACCGCGATCGCTGGCGGTATCGTTACTGAGGACCCTGGGCGCCCTGCCCCACACTCCGCCGATATTTTACACGCTCGCCCGCAGGTCTTTCGGACCGCGCCTGATCTCTTCCAGACTGCCTGCAATCACCGCCTGCGCTGCCGCGAGCCTCGCGATCGGCACGCGGAAGGGCGAGCACGAGACATAGTCGAGGCCGATCGTTTCGCAGAAGCGGATCGAGGCCGGGTCGCCGCCATGTTCGCCGCAGATACCGAGCTTCATGTCCTTGCGGGTGCGCCTGCCGCGTTCGGCAGCGATGCTGATCAATTCGCCGACACCGTCGAAATCGAGCGAGATGAAGGGATCGTGCTCGATGATGCCCTTGCGCTGATAGGTGGGGATGAAGGCCGAGGCGTCGTCGCGCGAGATGCCGAAGGTCGTCTGCGTCAGGTCGTTGGTGCCGAAGGAGAAGAATTCGGCGGCTTCGGCAATCACATGGGCGCGCAGGGCCGCACGCGGCAGCTCGATCATCGTACCGACGAGATAATCGATCTTCATGCCGGCTTCGTTCATCACGGCGCCGGCGACCTCGTCGATGCGCGCCTTGACGTAATCGAGCTCGGTGCGGAGGCCAACGAGCGGCACCATAATCTCGGGTACGACGGCTGCTCCGGTCTCCTTGGCTGCGGCGACCGCCGCCTCGAAGATGGCGCGGGCCTGCATCTCGACGATTTCGGGATAGGAGATCGCCAGCCGGCAGCCGCGATGGCCGAGCATCGGGTTGAACTCGTGCAACGCATCGACGCGCTGGCGAAGCACGGAGGCCTCCATGCCCATGGCGAAGGCGACCTCGGCGACCTCATCATCGGTCTTCGGCAGGAATTCGTGCAGCGGCGGATCGAGCAGGCGGATCGTCACCGGCAGGCCGTGCATGACGGTGAAGAGGCCGGTGAAATCCAGCCGCTGCATCGGCAGCAGCTTGTCGAGCGCCAGCCGCCTGCCCTTCTCATCGACGGCCAGGATCATCTCGCGCATCACATGGATGCGCTCGCCCTCGAAGAACATGTGTTCGGTGCGGCAAAGGCCGATGCCTTCGGCGCCGAAGGAGCGGGCGGCGAGCGCATCGGCCGGCGTATCGGCATTGGTGCGCACCGTCATGCGCCGGGCGCGGTCGGCCCAGCCCATGATGCGGCCGAAATCGCCCGACAGCGCCGGCTGGATCATCGGCACCTCACCTTTCAGCACCTGGCCGGCCGAGCCGTCGATGGTGATGATATCGCCCTTCTTGAGCGTCACGCCGACACCGAGCAGCCGCTCGTTGCGCACGTCGATACGCATGGTGCCGGCGCCGACGACACAGGGGATGCCCATGCCGCGGGCAACAACTGCCGCATGGCTGGTCATGCCGCCGCGCGTCGTCAGAATGCCTTCCGCGGCATGCATGCCGTGAATATCCTCGGGGCTGGTCTCGACCCTCAGCAGGATGACCTTGCGGCCTTCGGATTCCGCCTCCACTGCCTCTTCGGCGGTAAAGACGATGGCGCCGGTGGCAGCGCCGGGCGAAGCCGGCAGCCCTGTGCCGATCACCTGGCGGGTGACGCGCGGATCGATCGTCGGATGCAAGAGCTGGTCGAGGCTCGAGGGCTCGATGCGCAGCACCGCCTCGTCCTCGGTGATCACGCCCTCATCGACCATGTCGACGGCGATCTTCATTGCCGCCCGGGTCGAGCGTTTGCCCGAACGGGTCTGCAGCATCCAGAGCTTGCCGCGCTCGATGGTGAATTCGATATCCTGCATGTCGCGGTAGTGGATCTCGAGCTCGGTGCAGATGCGGCAGAGCTCGCGAAACGCCTCCGGCATCAGCTTTTCCATCGAGGGTTTTTCGGAGCCGGAGGAAATCCGCCCCTCCTCGGTGATGCTTTGCGGCGTGCGGATGCCGGCCACGACATCCTCGCCCTGGGCATTGACCAGAAACTCGCCGTAAAGCGCGCTCTCGCCGGTCGAAGGGTTGCGGGTGAAGGCAACGCCGGTGGCCGACGCATTGCCGAGATTGCCGAAGACCATTGCCTGGATATTGATCGCCGTGCCCCAGCCTTCCGGAATATTGTGGAGCTGGCGGTAGGTGACGGCGCGCGCGCTCATCCAGCTGGAAAAGACGGCGCCGACCGCGCCCCAGAGCTGGACTTCGGGATCCTGCGGGAATTCCTGCTCCAGCTCCTCCTCGATCAGCTTCTTGTAGAGCGAGACGATATGCTGCCATTCCGAGGCGCTGAGTTCGGTATCGAATTCATGGCCGAGCTTGGCCTTTTCATCTTCCAAGATCTCCTCGAAGGCATCGTTGCCGAGGCCCATGACGACATCGGCATACATCTGGATGAAGCGGCGGTAGCTGTCCCAGGCAAAACGCGCGTCGCCGGCATCATGGCCGAGCGCCTGTACGGTCTCGTCGTTGAGGCCGAGATTGAGCACGGTGTCCATCATGCCCGGCATGGAAACGCGGGCGCCGGAGCGCACCGAGAGCAGCAGCGGCTGGCTGACGGAGCCGAAGTGACGGCCGGTGACCGCCTCGATCGCCGATATGCCGGCGCGGACCTCCGCCTTCACCGCATCCTCGATATGGCGGCCGTTCTTGTAATAGGTGTTGCAGGCGTCGCTGACGATCGTCAGCCCCGGCGGCACCGGCAGTCCGAGCGCGCACATTTCCGCCAGATTGGCGCCCTTGCCGCCCAGAATCTCGTGATCGCGCGCCCGGCCCTCAGCCTGCCCGTCGCCGAACCTATAGACCCACTTGGTCATCTTCCCCCCAACACCAAATCGAGATTAGCTTAATCCGTTGGTGTTGAAATGAAAATCGACAAATGCGGCAGAATGTTGCGCTGCACAATAAATCTTGGCTGTGGCCGACGTCGAAACGGTTGAAAGGTGCTCAAACAGAAAAAAGGGCACAAAAAAAGCTTTGCGGGACTGCAACAATGTCCCGCAAAGCCTTGTTTCCGTCCGGCCAGGAAAACCGGACGGGGGGTCCCTCAACCCGAAAACGATTCAGCTTTTTCTCAAAACAGAACCGTCCTGATCTCGTTTTACGCAATTCCTGGGAAAATAGATCACCACTTCCCAAGATTTGCTCTCAGTTTCCGGTTCTTGCCCTCGCCCGGAAAACCGCACGCAAATTCGACAATGCGCAACCTCTGGTCGCCCGCTTTCCAGCAGAGTAATTAGGTTGCGTTGAAACAACTTCTAATGCAAGTCAGCGAAAAGAGCATCACCCAAATGGGGTACAAGCGACAAGAGAGCCGACCTTTTTTGGTGTTTATTGCTCAGTCCTTGATTTTACGCAATTTCTGGGCGCAAAACCGCGCCGCACCTTTGCTGAAATTGCGTCGCCAGCGCTCGGCGTCCAAATGGATGCTCGGTTGGCGCTGATGGTTGCCCCTCACCCTGTAAGAAACGGGCAGAGGGGGCCTGCCCTGCGAAAGGTCGGAGGGAAACGCAGAGGGCGCGGCAATGTCCCTTCGCCCCGCAAGCGGGGGTCCGAAGGACGGGTCGAGACCCGTGGCTCGACCCCGGCTGGTGCCGGCAGGCGGATGAGGGGCTGCTCTCGCCAATCCCCTGGGCCGGAATCTCCAGTGACAATCAGCCCTGCCCCGACGCAGAAAACGCATTCGCCGAAAACCTCAGGCAATCTCGCGCAGGCGCTCGGCCATTTGCAGGTCGACGGAGACGAGCTGGGAGACGCCCTGCTCGGCCATGGTGACGCCGAAGAGGCGGTTCATGCGGGCCATGGTGATCGGATTGTGGGTGATGATCACAAAGCGGGTTTCGGTGGAGGCCGCCATTTCGTCCATCAGATTGCAGTAGCGCTCGACATTGTGGTCGTCGAGCGGCGCGTCCACTTCGTCGAGCACGCAGATCGGCGCCGGATTGGTGAGGAAGACGGCGAAGATCAGCGCCATCGCCGTCAGCGCCTGTTCGCCGCCCGATAGCAGCGTCATGGTCTGCGGCTTCTTGCCGGGCGGACGGGCGAGGATTTCGAGGCCGGCTTCCAGCGGATCGTCGGATTCGATCAGCTGCAGCTCGGCGGTGCCGCCGCCGAAAAGATGGGTGAACAGCCGCTGGAACTGGGCGTTGACGATGTCGAAGGCGGCGATCAGCCGCTCGCGGCCCTCGCGGTTGAGGCTCTGGATGGCGCCGCGCAGCTTGCGGATCGCATCGATGACGTCGTCGCGTTCCTTGATCAGCGCTTCGAGCTTCTCGCTCAGCTCCTTCTGTTCCTCGTCGGCGCGCAGGTTGACGGCGCCCAGCCGCTCGCGCTCGATCCTCAGGCGTTCCAGCTCGCGTTCGACTTCGCGCGGATCGGGAAGCGCCTGCATGGTCGGCCGCCCGGTCAACTGCAGCGCCTCGTGCGGCGCGACGTTCAGGACCTCGCGGATGCGGCCTTCGCTTTCCTGCCGCTTCTCGCGGGCGGAGACGAGGCGCTCCTCGGCGCGGCCGCGGCGTTCACGGCATTCGGCAAGTTCCGACAGCGCCGTCGTCGCCTTCTGGTCGGCTTCGCGCTGGATGCGTTCGGCCTCGGCCAGAAGATCGCTGGCCTGGCGGCGCGCCTCCTCGGCCTTCTGCAATTCGCTGAGCAGAGCGCGGCGCTTGTCGTCGAATTCATCCGGCGCCAATTCGAGCTCGGCTGCCTCGTCCCGCGCCTCTTCCTCGCGCTCGCGCAGTGTCGCGACATGATCTTCGGCGCTTGCCGCGCGCTGGCGCCAGGTGTCGCGCTCCTGGCCGATCGCCAGGATGCGGCGCTGGCGGGCTTCGTTTTCGCGAGCCAGGCTTTCATGGCGGGCGCGGCTTTCGGCCAGCGCGCCGCGGTCGGTCGCAACTTCCGCCTGCTGGAAGCGCAGCCGCTCGTCGATATCAGTCAGATCGGGCGCGTCCTCCAGCTCGATGCGGGCATTCTCTTCCTGGATGGCGATCTCCTCCAGCTGCGTGCGCAACTGGCTGGCGGCCTCGCTGACGACATCGCGGCGGCGGATGAGATCGCCGGAGGCACGCTCGGCGGCAACAAGCGCATCGCGCGCTTCCGCGAGATGACGTGCCGACAGGCGGCTCATGTCGCGCGCCTCGGCAAGCCGGCGCTCCTCGGCGCGGATCGCTTCGGCGGCCGCCGCCTGCCGCTCCTCGGCTTCGGCAAGCACGTCGCGGGCAAGGGCCGCTTCGCTTTCGAGCTCGGCGAGGCGGTTCTTCTGGGCAAGGCGGAGCGCCGCAGCACTTGGGGCATCGGCACCGGTGACGTGGCCGTCCCAGCGATAGACCGCACCCTCTTTCGTCACCAGCCGCTGGCCGGGCTTCAGCGCCGCCATCAGCAGCCCGGCATCGCCTTCCGCCACCAGGCCGATCTGGCGCAGGCGGCGGGTGAGTGCTGCCGGGGCGCGGACATGGGTCAGCAGCGGCGCAACAGCGGATGGAAGGGCGGGATCGCCGGCGCCATCGCCATTGTCCGACCAATGGGCCGGTGCCTCGGCATCGAGCGGCGATTCCAGATCGTCGCCGAGGGCGGCACCGAGTGCGGTCTCAAAACCGCGATCGACCTTCAGCTCGTCGGCAACCGGCGGAAATTTGCCGGCCGCGGCACCGGCGGCGAGCATGCGGGAAATGGTGCGGGCCTCGGTTTCCAGCGCATTCAGGCTGGAGCGGGCCTGATCGACCGGCGCGCGCGACAGCGCCTCGATCTGGCGAGCGCCGGCCAGCGCCTGGTCGACCACCTGGACGGCGGCTTCCGCGTCGCCGACGGCAATCTCGCCGGCCTCGACGATGGCGCGTTTTTCGTCGGGATCGGGCAGGCCTGATATCTTCTCGCCGACGGCTGACAGTTCCTGGTTTGCCTCATCCATCTGCCGTTCGAGGCGCATCCGCCGATCCGTCAGATCGCGGATGGCGCGTTCCAGCTGGTTGCGGCCGGCAGCCGCCTCGGCGCGCTCGGCGGTCAGCTGGGTGAAGATGCGCTCGCTATCGGAAAGTTTTGCCGCAGCACCCTCGAAGGCCTCGCGGGTTTCCTCGGCATAACGGCCGGAATCGGCGAGGATTTCTGAAATCTCAGCCTCTTCGGCATCGAGCCTTGCCAGGATGACGGCATTGTCGGCCACCAACCGCTGCTCGCGACTTATATCCTCGGCAAGCTGGGCGAGACGACGGGTCAACTCGTCGCGGCGGCGCAGGATGCGGCCGGCATCTTCTTCCAGCTGGCTTCTGGCGATCTGCAGGCGCTGCAGGGCGGCGGCGGCACGCGCCTCGCCCTCGCGCAGTTCCGGCAGCTTCAGGCTGGCGATAGCCTGGTTCTTTACCGCCTCCATCTGCATCTGCGCCTTTTCGGCGACGACGGAGGTCGCCTGGTTCAGCGCGCTGTCGGCCTCGGCCTCGGCTTCCTTCGCCTGCACCCAGCGGATATGTAAAAGCATCGCCTCGCGGGCGCGGATATCGGCAGACAGGGTCTTGAAGCGGTTTGCCTGGCGGGCCTGGCGCTTCAGGCTCTCGATCTGGCTTTCGAGCTGCGAGGTGACGTCGTCGAGGCGCTCGAGATTGCCTTCGGCGGCGCGCAGCCGCAGCTCGGCCTCGTGGCGGCGGGAATGCAGGCCTGAAATGCCGGCCGCCTCTTCCAGCAGCTGGCGGCGGGCCTGCGGCTTGGCCTGGATCAGCTCGCCGATACGCCCCTGCCCGACCATCGAGGGCGACCGCGCGCCGGTCGAGGCATCGGCAAACAGCAGCTGCACGTCCTTGGCGCGGCTTTCCTTGCCGTTGATGCGATAGAGCGAGCCCTGTTCACGCTCGATGCGGCGGGTGACCTGGATCTCGTCGCTGTCGTTGAAAGCGGCGGGCGCGGTGCGATCGGCGTTGTCGAGATAGAGCGCCACTTCGGCGGTGTTGCGCGCGGGGCGGTTGCCGGAACCCGAAAAGATCACGTCGTCCATGCCGGAGGCGCGCATGTTCTTGTAGGAATTCTCGCCCATCACCCAGCGAAGCGCCTCGACGAGGTTCGACTTGCCGCAGCCGTTCGGGCCGACGACGCCGGTCAGTCCCCGCTCGATGATGAATTCCGTCGGCTCGACGAAGGATTTGAAGCCGACCAGGCGCAGCTTGTTGAACTTCATGCGGAAATATCCACGGCAGGAAGCCCCCTCATCCGCCCTACGGGCACCTTCTCCCCGCAGGGGAGAAGAGGGAATCGAGACGCTGCGGCAAATCCCCTTCGCCCCAGCGGGGAGAAGGTGCCGGCAGGCGGATGAGGGGGCCACACCTGCAAACTGCGCTGAAAACGAAAAACGGGCGCACGGCTTTCGCCATCGCCCGTTCTATCGAAACGATCCGGTTCAGAGCAGGCTGTCGATGAGCTTCGACAAAGTGTCAACCGGCATGTCTCCAGAGTAGCGCTTGCCATTGATCAGGAAAGTCGGGGTGGCGTTGACGCCGAAATCCTTGGAACCTCTTTCCCGCGTGGCGTTCACTTCATCCAGAAGCTTCTGGTTCGTCAAGCATTTCGTGAAGCTATCCTCAGTAAATCCGGCAAGCTTCGACATCTGCAGCAGTGCGGCGCGGCCATCATCGGCGGCAGCCCAGATCTGCTGCTGCTTGAAGAGCATCGAAACCATCGGGAAATACTGTTCCGGCGTGCTCAACTGTTCCGGATTGGAAGAGCTGCAGCGGGCGAGCATGAAGGCGGCGGCGGCGCGCGGGTCGAAGGGGAATTCGCGGATAATGAACTGCACCTTGCCGCTGTCGACATATTTCTGCTTGATCGTGTCGAAGGTGGTATTGTGGAAATGAGCGCAATGCGGGCAGGTCATCGACATATATTCGACGATCTTGACCGGGGCGTCGGCCTTGCCGAGCGCCATTTCCGGCAGCACGCCGGGCTTCAGCACTTCGGCCATGTCGACATCGCCGTCGGACTCCGGCATTTCGGTCGCCGAGGTAGCTGCCGTCTGCATGGTGTCGACATTGGTGCCGTCGGCCATGGTCTTGCCGGAAGACGAAGCATCGGCCGCGTCCTTGCTGTCGTTGCAGGCGACAAGCGCTACGGCAGCTGCGGCGATGGCGATACCGCTGAGCAGGCGGCGTTTCGTCAGTTGCATTTCGGACATCTGCATGGATTCCCCATAACTAATGAGATTGACGGCATGACTGTGCGATATAACGGCTGGCGGCCACTCACAAGGCACGGTTCGCCAACTTCCTTCAAAGAATTGTGACCGCGGGAAGACGACTAGACCAAAAATTGCGAGATTGGAGGTTTTGCCGATTTCATCGGCAGACATCGCGGCGGCTGGGGCGCGGGGGAAAAGCCCATCAGGCAGACCAGGTGGCCTTGGGGTTCGGGCGGTCGGGGAACGGTCAACGGCCTGATCTTTGTATCTCGAACCAAAGTCCGGCGCTTCTGTTGTCGCGCCGGACTTCGAAGTCTATCGGATTACTTGCATTCAGGGTCGTCGCCGAAGCCCTTGCAGAAGAACTCGGCAGCGTTCTCCTTGGTGATCATCTTCGACGCAATCTCGATTTCCATCGAGCCGTCGTCCTTCTTGGTCAAGGTTCCGAGCTTTTCCAGCGCTGCGGTGTCATTGGTGGCAAGCGCATGCGCGGCAATAACGCCTTCAGGCGCGACGGTGGAATAGGTGAAGGTCGCGGTCAGATCGCCCTTGGCAACGGCGCGGATGGCGGCGTTCTCGCCGTCGATGCCGATGATGAGGATGCCTTCCTTGTCGCGGCCGGCGGCCTGGATCGCCCGCAGCGCCCCAAACGCCATGTTGTCGTTATGGGCGTAAACGGCTTGAATCTGCCCGGCCGGGAAACGCTGAAGCGTGTCTTCCATGAACTTCAACGCCTTTTCCTGGTCCCAGTCGGCATGGGTTTCGGCGATCACCTTGATCTCGGTACCGGCGATGGCTTCGGCAAAACCCTCATGGCGCTCCACCGCAGGAGCGACAGCCGGATCGCCCTTGATCTCGACGACATTGCCCTTGCCTTTCAGCGCCTCGGCTACGTACTTGCCGGCAAGCGTGCCGATCGGTTTGTTGTGCGGGCCGACATGCAGCGTAACGGGAATATCGAGGCTGCGCTCGAGCGTGATGACCGGAATGCCGGCAGCCAGGACCTGCTTGATGGTCGGAGCGATGGCGGCGCTATCCTGCGCCGAAATCATCAGAACCTTCATGCCCTGGACCATCAGGCTTTCAACATCCGAAATCTGCTTTGCGGACTTGCCTTCCGCGTTGGTGACGATCAGATCGACATCCTTGAAGTGTTCCGCTGCATAGGCCTGGTTGCGCTTGGTCATCGTGTTGCGGTGGGCGGAGTTCGAGCTCGCCTGCGAGAAGCCGATGACGATCTTGTCCGCGCTGAAGGCGGGTGCGGCGGTCAAGACGGTGGCGAGCCCGGCGGAGATAATGAGCATGCGTCTGGTGATGTTGAGCATTTTAAGTCCTCCCTCTGGTTAACACGCTACTTGCGTGGTTTTCTTCCGGCTTCGAGCAGCACGGCAAGAACGATGATCGCGCCCTTCACCACCTGTTGTGAGAATGGTGAAACGCCTGCGAGATTGAGAATGTTTGCGATGATGGCCAGCACCATGGCGCCGCCGATCGTGCCGAGAACGGTGCCTTCGCCGCCGAACAGCGACGTGCCGCCGATCACTGCGATCGTGATCGCTTCCAGTTCGAGGCCGAGGCCGGAATTCGGGTCGCCGACGGAAAGACGGGACAGGAATATCAGACCGGAAAGTGCCGCCAGCACACCACAAATGATGTAGACGCTGAAGATGACGAGCGGCACGTTGATGCCGGAGAGCCTCGCCGCCTCCTCATTGCTGCCGACCGCATAGATGGCCCGGCCGAACTGCGTGAAGCTGAGCACGACGGCGGCTATGATGCAGACTGCCGCAAAGACGTAGATCGGTGTCGGCACGCCCAGCATGTAACCGCCGCCGAGCACGAAGAAACTGTCGGCGAGCTTTCCCGGATTAACGGTCCCGCCGTCGGCGATCATCAGCGCGAAGCCGCGCACCATGACCATGCAGCCGAGCGTCATGATGAAGGCCGGAATGCGGAAATAGGAAATGCCGAGGCCGTTGACGCAGCCGACGAGGGCGCCGATGGAGAGACAGATCAGCACCATCAGCGGGATGGGCACCCCCTGCTCCATCAGCACCGCGCCGGTGACGCCGACCAGTGCGACGATCGACCCCACCGAAAGATCGATCCCCTTGGTGAGGATCACGAATGTCATGCCGATGCCGAGGATCCCGTAGAGCGCAACTTGCCTCAGGACATTCAGGATGTTGATGGGGTTGAGAAAATGAGGAGAGATCAGCGAGGCGGCGATGATCAGTACGATCAGTGCACCGGCAAGACCCGTTCCGCGCGGAAGATATTTCATGGTAGTCCCCTCATTAATGTAGTGCCGCGAAGTGCATGACGTCTTCTTCAGTCGCGGTGCGCGCGTCGAGTTCAGCCGTCACCTCGCCCTCTCTCAGGACATAGAGCCGGTCGCACAAACCAAGGATTTCAGGCAGTTCGGAAGAAGCGATGACGATTGCCAGCCCGCGGGCCTCCGCCAGTTCGACCAGCAGGTCGTAGATCTCGCGCTTGGCCCCGACGTCGACGCCACGTGTGGGCTCGTCGGCCAGCAGGATCTCGCATCCGGCGCTGACCAGCCTCGCCAGCACGCATTTCTGCTGATTGCCGCCCGAAAGGTTCTGCGTCGCTGCTGCGGCATTCGGCGTCCTGATCCGCAGCCGTTCGATCAGACCATTCACGATTTTGCGCTCGCGGCGCAGAGAAAGAAGCCCGAAACGGACGATCTGCGCCAGGCTCGCCGACATGATGTTGAAGCCGACGCTCTGTATCAGGAAGAGGCCCTCCGTCTTGCGGTCTTCCGGCACGAGACCGAGCCCCTTGCTGATGCCGGCGCGCGGCGAAGCGATGCTGGCCATCGCGCCGTTGATCCTGACTTCGCCGGCACCACGCGGATCCGCGCCGTAGATGGCGCGCAAAAGCTCGGTGCGGCCGGCGCCCGCCAGCCCGAAAAGACCGACGATCTCGCCTTTTCGAACATGGATGCTGACATTTTTGAGCAGCGCTGGCGTCGAAATGCCCTGAGCGGACAGGGCTTCCTCGCCGATCCGGGGCGTGCGGGTGGGGAAGACGTCGCCCACTTCTCGGCCCACCATGCTGCGAATGAGGTCGTCCGTCGTCAGACCATTGGAAGGTCCGTTGTGGATGACTGTGCCGTCGCGCAAAACGGTGACCGTGTCGCTCAGTTCGAAAACCTCGCGCAGGCGATGCGAAATATAAACGAAGGCAACGCCGCTCTCACGAGCCAGTTGCCGGACAACGCGAAACAGCTGATCGATTTCTGCCTGCGCCAACACCGCCGACGGCTCGTCGAGAACGATGATCTTGGCATTGCGCGCCAGGGCCTTGGCGATCTCCACCATCTGCCGCTTGGCAACGGAGAGCGTCCCGATCCGAGCGGTCGGATCGACATCGAAACCGAGCCGGTCAATAACCTCGATGGTCCGGCGCTTTGCCTCGCCCCAGTCGATCAGGGCGCCCTTGCATGGCAGCCGCCCCATCAGAACGTTTTCGGCAACGGTCAGGTGCGGCGCCTGGGCCAGTTCCTGATAGATAACCGCGACGCCGCGCGCGATCATCCCGGCTGGGGTCGGATCGAGCACCGCTTCGCCAAAAAGCTCGATGCGCCCCTCGTCGGCCGAATAGGCGCCGGAAAGGATCTTCATCAGCGTCGATTTTCCGGCCCCGTTCTCACCCACCAGCGCCCTGATTTCTCCGGGCTGCAGAGAAAACGACACGCCTTTCAGGGCCCGCACGCCCGGAAAGGATTTGGTGATCCCAGCAAGAGCCAATGCCGACGTCATTTCAATGCCCTCCGCAGCCGCAGGAGCGGCGAATTACCAGTTTTGCCGGCAGGCGAACCTGCCGCACGTCTTCCGTGCTCGATTTGATCCGCCTGGACAGCATTTCCGCAGCCTGCATGCCGATCATCTCGCTCGGCTGCGCCATGACGGTCAGCCGCGGCTCGAAGCAGTCGGCCCAATCGAAATCGTCAAAGCCGATCAGCGCCAGATCCTCGGAGATGCGCAACCCAAGATCCCGCACAGCGCGCATGACGCCGATCGTGGCCAGATTGTTGCCCGAGGCGATCGCCGTCGGCCGGTCCGCCCGGCTTAAGATCTCAAGCGCCGATTGGCGGGCATCCGCGCTGTTGGCATTGCCTTCGCTCATCAGGCTGCGATCGATTTCCAACCCGTGTTTGCGCATGGCGCCGACATATCCACGCACGCGTTCGATCGTGGAAAGCAGCCCGGGCTCGCCGGCGATGAGGCCGATGCGGCGGTGGCCGTGGCCCACCAGGTGGTCGATCAGCGTCTCCATCGCCGCCTCGTTGTCCAGGCAAACCCCGTCGGCATCGGCAACCGTCAGACGGTCGACAAGCACGAAGGGCATGCGAGACGATTTGAGATAGTCGATGGCGCGGTTTTCCGGATCACCGGACGGAGCCAGAATCACCCCATCCACCCGCCGCTGGACGAGTTCGCGGACCAGCCGCAGCTCGGTCTCCGGATCGTTCTGCGTGTCGCACAGAAAGACGAGCTGGCCGATGGCCGCGCAGGCTCGTTCGATAGAAGACACGATATCGTTGAAATAGTAGTTGGTGCTGATCGAGATCGCGATACCCACGGCGTCCGTCGAGGATCGCACCAGTGACCGGGCCACGGCGTTCGGCACGAACCCGAGGCTTTCGATCGCATTCTTGACGAGCGCCGCCGTCGCTTCGTTCACATGCCGGGTGCCGTTGACGACGTGCGACACGGTCGAGACCGAGACGCCCGCGGCGCGTGCAACGTCAGTGATTGTCGCCATGATTGCAGACCTCCCCCATCACGCCTGACGCGCAGCTTCAGACCGCCGCCGCGTCACCTCCAGAACAAAAAGTCGGAAATATTGCCGCCCGCGAACAAGCCTCCCAGCTCGGCGGTCACCCGGTCTATTTCATCCTCCAATGAAATGCTGGAAATCGATATATGGCCATCGAAACGTTTGCGCAAGCGTTTTCGTTAGCTATTATGGCGATACGGGAGTCCGTTGGGAGGAGCGAACATGGCACTGAAAAACATTCCGGGAATTCTTTGCCCGGATCTTTTGTGGATACTGAGCGCGATGGGCCACGGGGATGAACTCGCCATCGTCGACAAGAATTTTTCGGCGTGCCGCGTGTCGAAGAAGACCGTGACCGGCAAACTCGTGTCGATGAACTCGGCGAGCGCCACGGACGCCATAGCGGCGATCCTGGCAGTCATGCCGCTCGACCACTTCGTCGAACAGCCGCTCATGCATATGGAGGATCCGGATCAGGCCGGCACGATGCTACCGGTTCATGCGGATGTGGAATTGCTCTGCTCGACGGTCGAAATGCGCAGCATCAAGAGCAGGTCGATCGAGCGCTTCGCCTATTATCCGTTGGCTGAATCCTGCTTTGCGGTGGTTCACACAGGTGAAACGCGGGCCTATGGCAACTTCATCCTGAAGAAGGGTGTGGTTTAGCGATGGTCTGAGACGTCTCCAGGTCGCAGGAACGCTTGAAGGCGTCATCGGCTCCGATCGAGCACGCGCCACATTTATCGTCCGCGCTTGCCCATCACCGCGGTGCCCAGGCGCTGGATTGCCTGGCGCAGCTTGTCGTTCTCGATGCCCTCCATCATGCCTTCGAGCTTGCGGGCGGCTTCGCCCTTCAGCGGCGGCGGGGTGCGGGAGCGGCGGATGGCTTGTGAGACCGGCTTCTGGACGATGCGGATCTGGTGGACGGCGGCAAAGCCGAAGAAGCTGTTGATGCGCTGGATGAGTTCGCCCTGCGCATGGGTGAGGAACAACGCGCGCGCGCCTTCGCAGGCAATCGTCAGCACGCCGGGGCGGAAGCCGCCGGTCTCATCGCCGCCGCGGGCCCAGGCGATCTTTTCCGGCCGGGTGCAATCGGCGAAATCCTCGCCGGCGATTTCGCTCCACGAACCGAGCAGAGCCGTGTTGATACCGGCGCGCCTCGCGAGCACGGGATCGATCAGCCCGTTGGCCAGTTCGGAGATCTGCTTTGCACCTTTGCGTGGATAACTCATCGAAACCCTTCAGCGACGCCGCCAATTCGCATGCCAATTCGCACAGGCGACTTGATCGCGCGGCATTGCTTCGCCAAGTATAGGCACTTCCCCCCATCGCGGCAAATCATGACGATCACCACACTCGACACGCCCTCAGCAAAGCCCCTGCTCGACTGGTACGATCGCCACCACCGCGACCTGCCCTGGCGCGTTTCGCCCGGCATGGCGGCCCGCGGCGTCAAGGCCGATCCCTATCGCGTCTGGCTGTCCGAGGTGATGCTGCAGCAGACGACGGTGCAGGCGGTCAAACCCTATTTCGAGCGATTTCTCCAGCGCTGGCCCGAGGTAACCGATCTTGCCGCAGCCGAAAACGACGCGGTGATGGCCGCCTGGGCGGGGCTCGGCTATTACGCCCGGGCCCGCAACCTGAAGAAATGCGCCGAAGCGGTGGCGAACGAGCATGGCGGCGTCTTTCCCGATACCGAAGAGGGCCTTAAATCCCTGCCCGGCATCGGCGACTATACGGCCGCCGCCGTCGCAGCCATCGCCTTCAACCGGCAGGCGGCTGTCATGGACGGCAATGTCGAGCGGGTGATCTCCAGGCTCTATGCGATCGCCACGCCGCTACCGGCCGCAAAGCCCGCGATGAGAGAGAAGGTGGCGCTGTTGACGCCTGCCGATCGGCCCGGCGATTTCGCCCAGGCGATGATGGATCTGGGTGCCACGATCTGCACGCCGAAGCGACCGGCCTGTTCGCTCTGTCCGTTCCGGGGTGCCTGCGAGGCGCTCAAACTTTCCGATCCCGAGCTCTTTCCGGTCAAGGCGGCAAAGAAGGAGAAGCCGGTCAGATATGGCGCAGCCTTCATCGCGGTAACAGGTGATGGCGAGATCCTGTTGCGGCGGCGCATCGACAGCGGCCTGCTCGGCGGCATGACCGAGGTGCCGACGACGGCGTGGACGGCGCGCATCGACGGCGAGACCTCGGCTGCCGCCGCGCCCTTCGATGCGGCATGGCAGGCCTCTGGCACCGTCATCCATGTCTTCACCCATTTCGAGCTCAGGCTTTCGATCTGGCGTGCGGCAATCGCTGCCAAGGTCGGCACGAATGACGGATGGTGGGAGCCGGTTACAAATCTTGAAGCCCAGGCCTTACCAACAATCATGAAAAAAGCGATCGCAGCGGCTATTCCTCTCGCGTTTAAAACATCCAAGGGATGACCATGACCACCGACATAAGACATATCGTTTTCGATATCGGCAAAGTCCTTATTCATTACGATCCGCATCTTCCCTTCAGCCGGCTCATTCCCGATGAGACCGAGCGCAACTGGTTCTTCACCAATATCTGCACCCATGACTGGAACATCGAGCAGGACCGCGGCCGCACCTGGGCGGAGGCCGAAGCGCTGCTGATAAAACAGCACCCGGCGCGCGAAGAGCATATCCGCGCCTTCCGCAAATATTGGCACGAGATGGTGCCGCACGCCTATGATGACAGCGTCGCGATCATGGAAGGGCTGATCGCCGAAGGGCGTGACGTGACGATGCTGACAAACTTCGCCTCCGACACCTTCCGCGAGGCGCAGGCGCGCTTCCCCTTTCTGACCAAACCACGTGGCGTCACCGTTTCCGGCGATGTCGGCCTGATCAAGCCGGATATCGCGATCTACGAGACGCATACGAAAAGCTTCGGCCTCGATCCGGCAGCGACGATCTTCATCGACGACGCACCTGTTAATGTCGAAGGCGCCAAGGCCTATGGCTGGAATGCGGTGCTGTTTTCGGGGCCTGAGAAGCTGCGTAGCGATCTTGCCGCTTATGGATTGAAGGTCTGAGACCCATGGCATTCGACCCCGCGGAAGAAATCGAACGTTTTCACGCCGCCATCAACGCCCTCGATTTTCCCGCCATCGAGGCCTATTTCGCCGAGGACGCGACCTATGTCTCGAACGGCGTCGGCGATCTCACCGGCCGCGCCGAGATCATGGCTGCGTTCCGGCGCTACTTCGACGACTATCCCGATCAGACGGCGGAAAATTCGCTGGTGGAAACGTTGACGCCGCTCTCCGGCCGATCGGTCTGGTCGGTACGCGCCACCCACAGCAAGACGGGCAAGCCGCTGATCCGCGAGGGCGAGGAGACGATCACCTTCAACGCGGAAGGCCGCGTCACACGGGTCGAGGTCACCGATTACCAGGAGTTCTGATCAGAAGTTCTGACTGGAGCAATTCCAGCAAAAGTTTTGCGTCCGGAATTGCGCAAAAACAAAAAGAGGACGCCCGGGTTTGACCCCGGGCGCCTTGGTCTTCTTCCGCAACTGGAGGGAAATCGGAAGAAGGTGGTTTCGATCCGTAGAGGCGTTGCTCACTACGCCTTTGCCAGATCACTGCGGATGACGGACCTGAGATCGTCGATCGGGCGCAGGGACTGCCCGTCTTCGAAATGCCAGAAGGTCCATCCGTTGCATGCATCGAGGCCCTGCACCTTGGCGCCGAGACGATGAATGGAGCCGGCCTCGCCGCCGGATGCTACCGTGCCGTCGGCGCGGACAATCGCGCTATAGCGGCGCCTGGCGTCGGTCAGCACCTGACCGGGCTTGATCAGGCCGCTTTCAACAAGCACGTTGAAGGCGACGCGGACTTCGGCCTTCTTGCCGGTCATGACCGTCAGTTCCGCCTTGCCGAGCGGCTCGACGGCGGCGATGCGGGCCGAGGCCGCATCGATATAATCCTGTTCGCGCTCGATGCCGACGAAATGACGGCCGAGACGTTTGGCGACGGCGCCCGTCGTTCCCGAGCCGAAGAACGGATCGAGCACGATATCGCCGGGCTTGGTCGAGGCCATGATGACGCGGGCGAGCAGCGCTTCCGGCTTCTGCGTCGGATGCGCCTTCTTGCCGTCCTCGCCCTTCAGCCGCTCGCTGCCGTTGCAGATCGGGAACAGCCAGTCCGAGCGCATCTGCACGTCGTCATTGGCCGCCTTCAGCGCATCGTAATTGAAGGTATAGCCCTTGGCCTTGGCGCTGGGGCTTGCCCAGATCATCGTCTCATGGGCGTTCTGGAAGCGGCGGCCCTTGAAATTCGGCATCGGGTTGGTCTTGCGCCAGATGATGTCGTTGAGGATCCAGAAATTCAGATCCTGCAGCGTGGCGCCGACACGGAAGATATTGTGGTAGGAGCCGATCACCCAGATCGAGCCGGTCGGCTTCAATACCCGCCGGCAGGCCAGCAGCCAGGCACGGGTGAAGGCGTCATAGGCCTCGAAGGAGGCGAACTGATCCCATTCGTCGTCGACCGCATCGACCAGCGACTGATCGGGACGATGCAGCGTTCCGCCGAGCTGGAGATTATACGGCGGATCGGCAAAGATGATATCGACGGAGTGGCTGGGCAAAGCTTCAAGGGCACTGACGCAATCGCCCTTGATGATCGTGTCAACCCAAGAGCCCGGCCGGGAATCCGACTTGACGGAAGCCTTGAGGTCGGCAAGCGGAAAAACTGATGCCATTCTGATACTCACTCATACGCTCTACGCTTAACTGTCCGTTATGGTTACGCAACTTAGTTACCAAAGCCTGAAGCGGTGGCCGATTTCGGGAATTTATTCGGCCGGCCGATGAGTGAGCGGCAGACTTTGCCGACGTCGGCCGGCTGCCGAGCGGCGTCAAGAATGCCGCCGCCGGCGATCAGGCGGCGTCGTGAACCCTGCGGCTGTCGGCCGGCGCCTCGTCGCGTTCGAACATGCCGTAATCGCGGACGACACTGGCAATCCGCAGGCGATAGTCGGCAAAGATGCCGCCGCGTCCGGCCTGCTGGGCAGCCCTATGAGACTCGAGATTGCGCCATTCCTTCACCGCCGCCTCGTCGCGGAAGAAGGAAAGCGACAGTAGCTTGCCGCGGTTCGTCAGGCTCTCGAAACGCTCGATCGAAATGAAGCCGTCGATCGTTTCAAGCTCGGCGCGCAGCTCGCCGGCAAGATCCAGATATTTGTGGCGTTCGCCCATATAGGGCACGACTTCGAAGATGACGGCGATCATGGCAGCACCAGCTTTGCGTGAGGGGCGGAGACATTTTTGAGGAAGATGCGATCCTCCTTCAGGATGAAGCCTTCGCGTCTGGCAAATTCGTAATTCTCACGGCCGAGCGGGTCGGCCGCCAGCCTGGCGCGATAGGCTTCGTAGGCGGCGAGGCTTTCGATATTGTAGACGCCGTAGGCGGTCGTTGCCGATCCCTCATGCGGGCCGTAATAGCCGATCAGGTCGGCGCCGTTCTTCGGAATTGCCTGGCCCCAGTTGCGGGCATAGTCGGCAAACGCCTCCTTCTTGAAGGGGTCGATCTGATAACGGATGAAGCAGGTGATCATATCGTTTCTCCTTTGGCTGCCCACCCGTTTTCGCACATTGCCTGACGGCGATGCTTCGGTTACGATCGAACTATGAAGGAAGGTCCTGACATTGCGCAGATCGGCGCGCTCATCGGCGATCCCGCCCGCGCCAACATGCTGGCGGCACTCACCGGCGGCCGGGCGCTGACGGCGACCGAGCTTGCCGGCGTCGGCGGCATCACCGTGCAGACGGCGAGCACGCATCTTGCCAAGCTCGAGGCCGGCGGGCTGCTAACCCAGCGCAAGCAGGGCCGCCACCGTTATTTCACGCTCGCCGACGAGGCCGTCGCCCGGCTGATCGAAAGCATGATGGGTTTTGCCGCCGGGCGCGGCCATCTGCGCCACCAGCCGGGACCGAAGGAGCCGGCGCTGCGCAAGGCGCGCATCTGCTACGATCACCTTGCCGGCGATTACGGCGTGCGCATGCTGGACAGCCTGATTGCCTCCGGCTCGATCGACGCGGTCGGAGACGGCCTGGCGCTGACGGAAAAGGGCGAAAGCGATCTCAAACGCATCGGCATTAATATCGGCGACCTCAGATCGTCGCGCCGGCCGCTCTGCCGCTCCTGTCTCGACTGGAGCGAAAGACGCGCGCATCTGGCCGGCAGCCTCGGCAAGGCGCTGCTGTCAAGCTTCCTCGACAAAGGCTGGGCGCGGCGCACGGCCGAAAGCCGCTCGATCCTATTTTCGCCGGAGGGCGACCGGCAGTTCCTCATGCTTTTCCCGGTCGATCCGTAGGTTATTGCGGAGCTGCAAGAGGTTCCGAGGCACGCTCCAGCGCCCTCACGCACCTGCCCTCTTTTCATCTTCCTGCCGCACATGCGCCCGCAGCGCCGCGAGCGTGAGCGCCAGCGCTGCGTGATTGCTCTCGGCTTCTCCCAGCACGCTTTCGCTCTCCTTGATCTCGCGCAGCTGCGCACCGTAGAGCGACTCGTCCGGTGTCTGGCGGCCGCGGGCGAGGTGCCAAACCGCATCCGGCCGGACTTCCCGGCACAGGTCGATGGCGTGATTGACGTCGTGTGTGAAGGGCCGCGCCATCAGGAAGCCGTGCTCCGACTTGATACTGCTCGGCAGGTAGTCGTTAGGACCGTCGAAATCGTTGGGCTCGGCCGGCCGGAGTTGCTTCAACAAGAAGGCACAGGTGATGAAGGCGTCGATCCGGCTGTCGGGCATGTCAGTCTTTTCCAGGGTTTCGATGATGTCCTCGATCGTCATGCAGTCTTCCTCTTCATCCATTCTCTAGACATGCCGCTTGTTCTCCTCCCAAGAGCGGCGGTGACGTCCTCCTCGATCGCCATCTAGTGCATGAGAATGCCAAAGGTAGTCCTGGGGCTGCGGTTAGTCTGGCATGAGGCGGATTTGATGGACGTCGCGCCATCCACAACGAAGGCGAATCTCTGCCGTCTCGGCAACAGGCTCGCCTGCTTCCAGACCGTGTTCTCTCGGTACTCGCAAGCTAGCGGCGACTTGCCTCTAGAGCATGATGCAGAAAAGTGTGAGCGGTTTTCGGACGACATCATGCTCTACTTCTTTGATTTAGATCAGGATGATTTTAGGCCGATCGGGCCTAAAATCATCCTGATCTAGCAGCCTTTCTTCCTCATCTTCCTTTCGATCTTGGCTCTCTTGTCGGGGCCATCCCCGGCATGCTTTCCGCCGGTCAGGGCATTATCCTTCATCGCCTGCAGCTGCGCACAGCTTCGGTGCTTGCCCTTGGCGATGACGTCGGTGGATGTGAAGGCAAACAGCAGCACTACGGCTGCCGCCGGTCGGACGAAAGCTGAAAGCCTCATGGTCCCTCTCCCATTGTACGTGCATCGTACGCCCCAGACCGGTAAGCAGCAATGAGCCTCGACGAGGCCGCGGCACTCGCGCAGGTCCGTCATCCTATCGGTAGCGGGCATCCGCCCGACCCACAAAGAGCTCAACCTTTCATCGAAAGTGAAATATCCGCTACAACCTGTTGTTTTCGCGCCGTTAAGCCATATGGTGCTAAGAAAATAATTAAGCATGTTCGGCTACTCTCACGTTCTAAATTAACGAGAGAGCCCTGTCATGGCGTCGATCCAGCATAAGATCATCATTGCGAGCATCGCGATTTTCGCATTGGCGGGCGGCGCTACGGGCGTCGGCATCTGGTCCGCCTCGACCCTCTCCGAAAACAACGCCGACGTTGCCCGGTCGGCGCAAATTCTGCGCAACCACATGCAGGCCGACATGATGCATGATGCAATGCGCGCGGATGTGCTGGCGTCGATGCTTGCCTCCAACCCGGCAGCAGGCATAGACCCTGCCGCGGTGAAGGCGGATCTGGTGGAGCACGACGCGTCGTTCCGTGAGATGATTGGCGCCAATAAGGCTCTTGCCGCCGACGAAAAGACCAAGGCGCTGCTTGCCAGCATCGAACGTCCCCTTCTGACCTATATCGAAAGCGCCACGAAGATTGTCGATCTGGCGAGCCAGGATCCCTCGGCGGCATTGAAGGCCTTGCCGGAATTCATGGCGCAGTTCTCGACGCTGGAAACGGCCATGGAACAGACCGGGGACCAGATCACGGCGGCGTCGGACGATATTTCCAAGCATAGCGCCGACATAAAAGCTTCGGTCGATATTGTTCTGAAAGCACTTCTGGCTGCGGCCGCGCTGTTTGCGCTCGGGCTCTATTTCCTGACCCGCAAGACCGTCACCAAGCCGATCCTTTCGCTTTCCAACGACATGCAAAAGCTTGCCGACGGTGACATAGCAATTGCCTGCACCGGGATCGGCCGCACCGATGAAATCGGAACGATGGCATCGGCCGTCGAAATCTTCCGCCAGGCGGCGATTGCCAATAAGCAGCTTGAGCAAGACGCCGAGGCAGCCCGATTGCAGGGCGAAGCCGAGCGGATCACGGCGCGCAAGCAGGCCGACGAAGATGCAGCCGAACGGCTGCGGGCGGCGACATCAGGCCTCGCCGCAGGCTTGAAGAGGCTTGCATCCGGCGATCTTGCCTTCCAGATCGATGAGCCGTTCGCGCCTGATTTCGAGAACCTCCGGCATGATTTCAACATGTCGATCCGGCAGCTCGATCAGACGCTCAGCGCGATTGCGACCGCCATTGCCGCGATCGACGAAGGCACCAGGGAAATCGCATCCGGGGCCGGCGATCTGTCAAAACGAACCGAACAGCAGGCAGCCTCTCTTGAGGAAACCGCCGCAGCGCTCGATCAGATCACCGCCAATGTCTCGAACTCGAGCAAGCGGACCGACGAGGCACGCACGGAAGCGACCGATGCAAACCGCAATGCCGCCAAATCTTCGGAAGTCGTGTCGCATGCCGAAGAAGCCATGCGCCGCATCGAGGCTTCGTCCCAGCAGATTTCCAGCATTATCGGCGTGATCGACGAGATCGCCTTCCAGACCAATCTGCTGGCGCTGAACGCCGGCGTCGAAGCGGCACGCGCCGGCGACGCGGGCAAGGGTTTTGCGGTGGTCGCCCAGGAAGTGCGCGAACTCGCCCAGAGATCGGCTCAGGCGGCAAAGGAAATCAAAGGCCACATCCAGAAATCCTCGGTGGAAGTGGAAAGCGGCGTCAAACTGGTTCTCGACACCAGCCAGGTTCTGAAGGCGATCAGCGAGCAGATTGCCCGCATCAACCAGCACATGGATGCAATCGCCGTATCGGCCAGAGAGCAGTCGACCGGCCTTGCCGAAGTCAACACCGCCGTCAATTCCATGGACCAGGTGACCCAGCAGAACGCGGCGATGGTGGAGCAATCCACCGCGGCATCCGGCCAGCTTGCTCAGGAAGCTGCCACGCTGCGTGAACTGGTTTCCCGGTTCAGGCTTCGGGCGACGGCTTCGACGCAATCTGCAGTCGGACGCCGGGGTGGGCAGCTGGCGGCCTGACGGCTGCTATCTGCTCGCCATTGTTCATTCCGGCGACGTCGGGGACCTCAGATCATCGCGGCTGCCGCTCCTGCCTCGACTGTAACAAAAGGCGGGCTCATCTTGCCGGCAGTCTCGGCGAGGCCCTGCTGTCAAGTTTCTTCGACAACGGCTGTGCGCGCCGGGCGGCGGAAAGTCGCTCCATCCTCTTCTCAGCGGAAGACGACCGGCAGTCACTGCACTCTTCAGCCGATCTGGCAGCAGAGCCTATCCAAGAGGGCGGGTGAGCACCCGATATCAATAGGTTCGTTTGTAGATCAAAAATGGCAAAAGATTCAAACCGTCATTAGAAATACAAATCAAATAATAAATGGTTGCGTTGACTCTAATATGCTACCTGTTGTTTAATGACGACGTCATTAACGGAGGAATGCAAGATGTCCGTCACGTTAAACTCTCCAATCTCATGGAAAAATCTATCGACTGATGACAGCACTATGCTTAACAATCTTCAGCCGAACATCATCAAGGCGCATGTTCGCGAGTTTTTGACTCTGTTTTTTCTGCGGTTTGACGATAAGGAGGCTGCGAAAAGCTTCCTTCGGGCGATTTCCACGACGCTGATGAAATCGGCAAAGCAACATTTAATGGAAATTGAAGCATTCAAAGCCAAACCTTCGACGCCGGGAACGCCGTACATTGGGCTTGGCCTTACTGACGCGGGCTATCAAGCCCTCCAAATCGCCCAAAGACCGAGCGATCCGATATTCCGCGCGGGTATGCAAAAATCCGATTTGAATGACCCCGATGTCAGCAGGTGGGATTCTTATTTTCGCAATCCCATCCATGCGGTCGTTTTGGTGGGAGATATGCTCAATGACACCAAGGTCACTGCTCATGATCAGGTGGTAAACTTGATCCAAACCTCGCAAGGAGTAACAATCGTAGGGACGCAAGATGGCCTGGGCCTTCACAATGACAATGAAGAAGGTATCGAACACTTTGGCTATGTCGATGGGCGCAGCCAGCCGCTGTTTCTGCTGGAAGACATCGACGCGGAAGAAAACGCGACAGATGGGATTGCGAACTGGGATCCGGCTTTCCCATTAGAACAGGTTATTGTTCCTGATCCCGCAGCGCCCGATCCGGCCGTTCACTTCGGAAGTTACTTCGTATACCGGAAGCTGGAACAAAACGTCCGCCGCTTCAAAAGGCAGGAGCAGAAACTTGCAGATCGCTTATTCGGATCTGATGACGAAAGGGCCGGCGCCATGGTCGTCGGGCGCTTTGAGGACGGAACGCCGGTCACGATGCAGTCAGAAGACGGAGTTGAGTCACCCGTCCCGAACAACTTCAACTACTTCAGCGACAAGAGCGGCGCGAAGTGTCCCTTTTCAGGGCATATCCGGAAAACCAATCCGCGAGGGTCGGGCGGGTTCGAAAACAGTGCTGGCGAGCGCAAGCACCTCATGGCCCGACGCGGCCAGACCTATGGCGTGCGAACAGATAATCCGAACGATGGCAAGATCGCCAACAAGCCGAGTAAATACGTCGGTCTGTTGTTCATGGCGTTCAACAGTGACATAGGCAATCAGTTCGAATTCACGCAGAAAAATTGGGCCAACAATCCCGGTTTCCCAGCCGTTCCAACTGGCTTTCCACCGCCTGGGGTCGATCCGGTCATCGGTCAAACAAAACAAGATGCTGCGCGACCAGATATGGAAGGAGCTGCCATCTGGGGTGATCCCAGCTCCCTCAAAACCGTTGCAACAGTTCCTCAAGCGGTGAAGATGAAGGGAGGCGAATATTTCTTTATGCCGTCCCTCGCGTTTCTGAGCTCGCTTTAAACTTGCCATGACGTCGGCGGGCAATCCTGCCGACGTCATTCCATCGTCATCTCCAGGCGCTCTCATTTTATAGCGCCGCGCACGATGCGCCCGGCGAGCATTCGGCTGATGCGGCTTCGATTGTGCCTCCGGTTCCCTCCCCATGCGCCTTCGGTGGCGAGCGAGTTCCTGCTTGTCTAGGCCGGAATGACTGCGGCCAACGCCGCCGATCCGACTGCGACGACGGAGCCCGTCGCATGCCGCATCGCTGCCATGCTTGAGATCAGGTTGAGCTTTGGCCGGGCATCGTGTAAAGCCGCAGCATTCCCGGACAAGACCCCGACTTCCAGCCCAGACTTTCAGCAAGGCGTGAACATATGGACGGCTTCGACCTCATCATCTTCGACTGCGACGGCGTTCTCGTCGATTCGGAAATCATCGCGGCGGAAGTCGAATCCGTGCTTTTGACAGAGGCCGGATATCCGATCGGCGTCGAAGAAATGGGCGAGCGCTTCGCCGGCATGACATGGCGCAACATCCTGCTGCAGATCGAGCGTGAGGCGAGCATCCCGTTTTCGGCCTCGCTGCTCGATAAATCGGAGCATATGCTCGACCTCAGGTTGGCAGAGGACGTCCAGGCCATTCCGGGCGTCGAATTCGCCCTCTCCAGGCTGCCGATCAAGCGCTGCATCTGCTCCAATTCGAGCACCAAGCGGCTCGACATGATGCTGACCAAGGTGGGCCTGAAGCCGCTGTTTGCCCCGAACATTTTCTCCGCCAAGGATCTCGGCCCGGACCGCGCCAAGCCGAAGCCCGACATCTTCCTGCATGGCGCAAGCCAGATGGGTGTTTCGCCGGACAAGGTTATTGTGGTCGAGGACTCCGTCCACGGCGTGCATGCGGCACGCGCCGCCGGCATGCGCGTCATCGGCTTCACCGGCGCCTCGCACAGCTATCCCGCCCATGCCGACAAATTGACGGATGCCGGCGCCGAAACGGCAATCTCGCGCATGAACGACCTGCCAGGCGTCGTCGCCGCACTGGCGGCCTGGGACAACGTTCTCTGAGGCGCCTCAGGCCTTAAGCCCGACACCGCGGAGCTGTGGACTGACACCACGCCTTGACTCTGCCGAGCCCATAGAATGGCCGAGATCAAGCCGGAATGCTGTGTCAGGCGAGTACGCCCTCTCCTTCCTCATCCCTGTGCTCGTCACAGGGATCCAGTGCGCCCAAGTCCTTGGGCGCGAGAGAAAGGCTTCGTCGATGAGAGTCATTCACAGCGCAGACGCGCCGTGGCTGGATTCCTGTGACGAGCACAGGAATGAGGGAGGTCGTGCATCCGTATCTCGGAAGCAGCCGCTGGAATTGCTTAGCTGCTCTTCTTGGTCTTTGCCGGCAGGGTGTCGAAGCCGATATTGACGCGCACCAGGGCGCCGGAGCCGACCGGCATCTTGATGCCGTCCTTGCGGAAGATCACCTGCGTGCCCGGAGCACCCGCCGGGATCTCGGTCGGGAACTTGGTGACTTCGGAATAGAGCACCGTCTCGCCGTCGACGACGGAGATGCGGATCGGCAGCGTCAGCGGGCCTGGCGTGCCGGCCGGGCCGGTGATCAGGCGCAGCTGGGCGACGATGGTCATCGTCAGGTTCGAGTCGTTCAGCGTGCACTGGCGAGTGTAATCGCCGAAGGAGGCCTGGTAGACGATCTGCTGCGGATCGTCCTTCTTGCCCTTGGCATAGGTGCGGAAGATCGCGTCCTGGTCACGCATGAAGATCTGTGGGCAGGCGCCCTGGACGACGGGGGCGACCGTGCCCTGCGCCGTCGTGGCGGTGCCGATCGAAGGATTGTTCGAGGACGGGTTGGCGGGCGCCAGCGGCATGATCTGGGCGGTGCCGTTCGGCTGCGTCGGCGGCGCCGACGACTTGCTGTCGCCGCCTATGCCGAGCGAGTTGCAACCAGTAAGCAGGGCAAGAAAAGATGCGGAGACGATGAGACGCGAGACCTTGCCGAGCACCATATTCCATCCCTTGTACAAGCGTTTCTTGGAGGCCCCATGTCTTTTCAGCAGGGCCTTTCATGACGGTTTGCGATGGTCTATATCAGCGGCGCAAACAAAAATCGATTGGGTAAGCGCCGTTTTGATGCACTTTTCGACGCCGGATGCGGGCAACTTCAAAAGCATACGAGCAAAGCCCTGCCCGCAAGGCGGCGCCTTTTCGATTTCCGGCCCGATTTCCAGCCCAGATTTCCGGCAGAGCGGCCATGGCGGCGCCCGGCCGGATTTCCTCCAGCGATAGATCAAGGATGACGAACGTGGATTATATCTCGACCCGCGGCGAGGCCCCTTCCCTCGGCTTTTGCGACGCCCTTTTGACCGGGCTGGCGCGCGATGGCGGGCTCTATGTTCCGCGCAAATGGCCGAGCTTTTCCAAGAAGGAGATCCGGGCGCTCAGGGGCAAGACCTATCAGGAGATCGCCTTCACCATCCTGTCGCCCTTCACCAATGGCGAGATCCCCGACGACACGTTCCGGGCGATGATCGACGAGGCCTACGGCACCTTCCGCCACCCGGCGATCGCGCCGCTCGTCCAGACCGGGCCGAACAGCTTCGTCATGGAGCTTTTCCACGGCACGACGCTCGCCTTCAAGGACGTGGCGATGCAGTTGCTCGCCCGGCTGATGGACTATGCGCTGGAAAAACGCGGCGAGCGGGCGACGATCGTCGGCGCTACCTCGGGCGACACCGGCGGGGCTGCGATCGACGCCTTTGCCGGCCGCGAGCGCACCGATATCTTCATCCTCTTCCCGCACGGCAAAGTCTCGCCCGTGCAGCAGCGGCAGATGACGACCTCGTCGTCACCGAACGTGCATGCGCTTGCCGTCGAGGGCAATTTCGACGATTGCCAGAACCTCGTGAAAGCAATGTTCAACGACGTGGCCTTCCGCGACAGGGTCCGGCTATCAGGCGTCAACTCGATCAACTGGGCGCGCATCATGGCCCAGATCGTCTATTATTTCACGGCATCGGTCGCGCTCGGCGGGCCGGACCGGAAGATCTCGTTCACGGTGCCGACCGGCAATTTCGGCGATATCTTCGCCGGCTACTGCGCCAAGCGCATGGGCCTGCCGATCGACCGGCTGGTGATCGCCACCAACGAGAACGACATCCTGGCGCGGGCGCTGAAGACCGGCCGCTACGACATGAAGGCGGTCAAGGCGACGAGTTCGCCGTCGATGGACATCCAGATCTCGTCGAACTTCGAACGGCTGCTCTTCGAAGCCTATGACCGCGACGCCTCGAAGGTGCGCGCGGCGATGGAAAGCCTCAAGCAATCCAACGGCTTCGAGATCGGCAGCCAAGCGCTGAAGGCGATCCGCCGTGACTTCCGCGCCGGGCGTGCCAGCGAGAAGCAGGTGGCCGAAACGATTCGCAAGACCCATGCCGAGACCGGCTATCTGCTGGATCCGCATTCGGCGATCGGCGTCTTCGTCGCTGCCAAGAAAGAAAAGCCGAATACGCCGATGGTGACGCTTTCGACCGCGCATCCGGCGAAATTCCCCGCCGCTGTAAAATCCGCCTGCGGTATTGACCCGGCGCTTCCGACGTGGCTTGCTGATCTGATGCACAGGGAGGAGCGTTTCCAGATCATCAAACCGGAGCTGAAAGCCGTTGAGACTTTTATCGGCAAGCATGCCCGCGGCGAGACGACAGCAGGCGCAGAAAGATAGCCAATGACAGTTGAGTGCACCCGGCTAAAATCCGGGCTGACAGTAGTCACAGAGACCATGCCGCATCTTGAAAGCGTTGCGCTCGGAGTCTGGATCAAATCGGGATCGCGTAACGAGACGGACAACGAGCACGGCATCGCTCACCTGCTCGAACACATGGCCTTCAAGGGCACGGCGCGCCGCACGGCCCGCCAGATTGCCGAGGAGATCGAGGATGTCGGCGGCGAAGTCAATGCCGCGACCTCGACCGAGACGACCTCCTATTATGCCCGCGTGCTCAAGGACTACGTGCCGCTCGCCGTCGATATCCTCGCCGACATCCTGACGGAATCGGCCTTCGAGGAAGAGGAGCTGGAGCGCGAGAAGCAGGTGATCCTGCAGGAGATCAACGCCGCCAACGACACGCCCGACGACGTGGTGTTCGACCGGTTCTCCGAGGTCGCCTATCGCGACCAGACGCTTGGCCGGGCGATCCTCGGCACGCCGGAGACCGTCGTCTCCTTCACGCCGCAGCAGATCCGTGGCTATCTCAGCCGCAACTACACGACCGACCGGATGTTCGTGGTCGCCACCGGCGCCGTCGAGCATGAAGAATTCCTGCGCATGGTCGAGGATCGTTTCGCCAACCTGCCGACGGCCCCTTCGGCGCCGCCCGTCATGGAACCGGCGCGTTATATCGGCGGCAGCGTGCGCGAACCGCGCGACCTGATGGACGCGCAGATCCTGCTCGGTTTCGAAGGCAAGCCCTACCACGCCCGCGATTTCTACTGCTCGCAGATCCTCGCCAATATCCTTGGCGGCGGCATGTCCTCCAGGCTCTTCCAGGAGGTGCGCGAGTTCCGCGGCCTCTGTTATTCGGTCTATGCCTTCCACTGGGGTTTTTCCGACACCGGCATCTTCGGCATTCATGCCGCAACCGGCGGCGAAAACCTGCCGGAGCTGGTGCCCGTCATCATCGATGAGCTGCACAAGTCAGCCGATGCGATCCACCAGAAGGAAATCGAGCGCGCCCGCGCCCAGATCCGCGCCCAGCTGCTGATGGGTGCGGAAAGCCCGGCTGCCCGGGCCGGCCAGATCGCCAGGCAGATGATGCTCTACGGCCGGCCGATCTCCAATCCGGAGATGATGGAGCGGCTGGAAGGCATCACCGTCGAGCGGCTGACCGACCTTGCCGGCCGGCTGTTTTATGACACGGTGCCGACGCTTTCGGCGATCGGGCCATTGGACCAGCTCGCACCGATGGAAGATATCACCGCCTCGCTTTCGGTCCCGGCGTCGAAGACGCTGCAGGCAAGCCGCTGAGCCGACGTTCGTCCTGCCGGGAGTGATCGATGCCAAAATCGGTTTTTCGGTTCCTGCAGCGGCAGCCGGAAGCGGTGGAGCTGGAGAACGACAGGTATTTCCTGCGCCTGCCGCGCTACCAGGATTTCAACCAGTGGCACCGGCTGCGCGCCGAAAGCCGCAAGTTCCTCGAACCCTGGGAGCCGACCTGGCGGCGCGACGAGTTGACGGAGGGCGCCTACCGCGCCCGTGTCGTCCGCGGCAAGCAGGAATACGCCTCGGGCCAGGCGGTGCCGCTGTTCATTTTCCTGAAAGGTGACATGACGCTCGTCGGCGGCGTCACCATCGGCTACATCAGAAGGGGTGCGGCACAAAGCTGCATGATCGGCTACTGGATGGGCGAACGCCACGCCGGCCAGGGGCATATGTTCGCCGCCCTTCAATTGGTTATTCCTTACATCTTCGCCGGGCTTGAGTTGCACCGTATCGAAGCAGCCTGTATTCCAGATAACGCGCGCAGCATCCGTCTGCTTGAAAAAGCCGGGTTTCAACAGGAAGGCTATCTGCGCGGATATTTGAAGATCAACGGTCAGTGGCATGACCATGTGATGTTTTCACGTCTCGCCACTGATACGGATAAAGGCAGGATAACCGACAGCCGATGACAAGAGACCGCATGCTGCCCAAGTCACCGTCCGGACGAGTGATCGCGGTGATCGCAGCCCTTTTCCTGGCGGCCTTCGCCTTCGTGGCGGGTGTTGCCCAGGCGGCCGAACCGGTAAAAATTTCCCGTGACGATACCGCGCTCGACCTGACGGCAACGACGGAGATCTACGCCAACCAGGGCGAAGCCTTCCAGGTTTCGACGGCGGCCGGCGCCGACGGCATCCGCCGCCGCATCGAGGTCAGGGCAAGCTCGGAGAACCATCAGGGCGACTGGGCGGTATTTGCGCTTGCCAATGTCTCGGAAGAACAGCTCGAGCGCGTCATCGTCGCGCCGCATTTCCGTCTGGTCAATTCCAAGCTGTTCTGGCCGGATCTCGGCTCGCAGCGCATCAGCGCGATTACGCCGAGCGAAGGCTTCGCGCTCGACCGGCAGCCGAGCGACGAGGCCGACGTCTTCCGCATCACGCTGAACCCCGGCGCCGTCATCACCTTCGTCGCCGAACTGTCGACGCCGGAACTGCCGCAGATCTATCTCTGGGAACCGAACGCCTACAAGGACACGATCAACGCCTTCACGCTCTATCGCGGCATCGTGCTCGGCATTGCCGGCCTGCTTGCCGTGTTCCTGACCATCCTCTTCGTCGTCAAGGGCACCTCGATGCTGCCGGCGACGGCAGCACTTGCCTGGGCGGTGCTCGGCTATATCTGCGTCGATTTCGGTTTTCTCGGCAAGCTGATCAGCGTCGCCTCGGCCGACCAGCGAATATGGCGCGCCTGCGCCGAGGTGGCGCTGGCGTCGAGTTTCGTCATCTTCCTCTTCACCTATCTCAACCTCAACCGCTGGCATGCGCATCTGGGTTACGCCACGCTTGCCTGGGTGCTCGGCCTTGCCCTGCTCTTCGGCGTGGCGATCTACGATCCGTCGATTGCCGCCGGCATTGCCAGGCTTTCCTTCGCGCTGACGGCGACGATGGGGTTGCTGCTGATCATCTATCTCGGCTTCAACCGCTACGACCGCGCCATCCTTTTGGTGCCGGCCTGGGCGCTGATCCTCGTCTGGCTGTTCGGGGCGTGGCTGACGGTCACCGGACGGCTCGACAACGACATCATCCAGCCAGCACTCGGCGGCGGCCTGGTGCTGATAGTGCTGTTGATCGGCTTCACTGTCATGCAGCATGCTTTTGCCGGCGGCGCCTTCCAGCAGGGGCTGTTTTCCGATCTCGAGCGGCAATCGCTGGCGCTGACCGGCTCCGGCGACATGGTCTGGGATTGGGACGTGGCGCGCGACCGCGTCGTCACCATTCCCGACGTCTCGATCAAGCTCGGCCTGTCGCCCGGCGCCATGCATGGCGCGGCGCGCAACTGGCTGCCGCGGCTGCACCCCGACGACCGCGACCGCTTCCGCGCTACGCTCGACGTGCTGCTCGAACACCGCCGCGGGCGGCTGAACCACGAATTCCGCATTCGCGCCGAGGACGGGCATTTCCACTGGCTGCTGATCCGCGCCCGGCCGGTGCTCGGCTCGAACGGCGAAATCATCCGCTGCGTCGGCACGATCGTCGACGTGACCGAACAGAAGAATTCCGTCGAGCGGCTGCTGCACGATGCGCTGCACGACAATCTGACCGGCCTGCCGAACCGGCAGGTCTTCCTCGACCGGTTGCAGTCGGTGTTGGCACTGGCGCCGGGCGGCGACACGCTGCGGCCGACGGTGATGGTGATCGATATCGACCGCTACAAGCTGGTCAATGATTCGCTCGGCGTTGCCGCCGGCGACAACATCCTCATCGCGCTGACGCGGCGGCTACGCCGCCTCTTGAAACCGCAGGACACGCTGGCGCGGCTTGCCGGCGACCAGTTCGGCCTGATCCTGGTTTCCGAGCACAATCCGGCCAAGGTCGCCGATTTTGCCGATGCGATCAGCAAGGCGATAATGGTACCGATCAACTTCGCCAATCGCGAGATCATCCTGACCGCCTCGGTCGGGCTTGCCTCCTGGGTCGACCGGCAGGAGAGCGCCACCGGCCTGCTCAGCGACGCCGAGCTTGCGATGTACCGGGCAAAACGAGCCGGCGGCAACCGTGTCGAGCCGTTCCAGCCGGCCTTCCGCGACTTCGGCACCGACCGGCTGCAGCTCGAAACGGATCTGCGCCGCGCCATCGAGCGCAAAGAATTGTCGATGGTCTACCAGCCGATCGCAAGGCTGGAAGATGTCGAGGTCGCCGGTTTCGAGGCGCTGATGCGCTGGGAACATCCCAAACGCGGCAATATCCCGCCGTCCGAATTCATCCCGATCGCCGAGGCCTCCGATCTTATCGGCCCGCTCGGCATGTTCGCACTGGAACAGGCGACCAACGATCTGATGAGCTGGCAGCACCAGACCGGCGAATTGCCGATCTTCGTCTCGATCAATCTGTCGAGCGTGCAGTTGCTCAATAACGAGCTCTATGACGACGTGCGTTCGGTTCTCGCCAAGACGCATTGCCAGCCCTCGCGCCTCAAGCTCGAACTGACGGAATCCATGGTGATGGAAAATCCGGAACAGGCCCGGCTGGTGCTGCAGAAGCTGAAGGAAGCCGGCATCGGACTGGCGCTCGACGATTTCGGCACTGGCTATTCGTCGCTCGCCTATCTCACCCGCTTCCCCTTCGACACGATCAAGCTCGACAAGACTTTGGTGCGCGACAGCAGCGACAAGAAGGCGATCGTGCTCCGGTCGGTGATATCAATGGCGCGCGAACTCGACATGAAGGTGGTGGCGGAGGGGATCGAATCCAACGAGGATGCGATCGAGCTTGCCAAGATGGGCTGCAACTACGGCCAGAGCTACCTTTTCGGCCCGCCAATCCCTTCGGAATCGGTGCTGCGGCTGCTGCGCGACCGCTTTCCGCTGACGAAACGGGCCTGAGCGGAGCGGCCGGCCTCATCGGTCGTCAGGTGAGTTGAGCGAGGATATCGTCGACGACACTTGGGACAGTACCCGTCGTGTCGATATTGATGCCGATGGGAAGATATTCCCGGGTATGATGATAGCGGAGCACCAGCGCCCGCTCGGCCGGCTCAAAGCCCGGCTCATTCGGCCGCCCATCTAATCGTCCGTTCAACGTCTCAACGTCGATGTCGAGCACGAAAACCTTATCGAAAAGGTCCAGGAATTTGTGGAAATTGCGCGAGCCGCCACAGAAGAAGGTGGCAGGATAGGTGGTGTCGGCAGCAATAGCCCGGACCTTGTCGACAGGCCAGATCCAGTGCGCGTATCCCCAAACGATGCGGTCCGCGCCTTTGGGCGGTCCTGCGAGTGCCTGGCCCGTCTCGGGGTCGCCGACATAGGCCAAGACCCGGTCACCATGGACGACATGGTAGCCCCGCCGCTCCAGTTCGGTAGCGACTGACGTTTTTCCAGTGCCGGAACCGCCTTCGATCAGATAGTTCTTGATTCCCATAGGCGCCGCTTATCATGGACTTCGATCTGGTGAAAAGACACTCTACCTGGCGGTGACCACCTAGAGTTCATAGTCGCGCCACAACTGGCCATTTCCGCAAGTTCTATGTGCGTCACGCCCGACTCGCCCGAACGCTCAGCCACTGATCATGGGGCTTTCCGACGCACCGACGTACCTCGCTGACGATCCAGCCGGCGTCTGTGAGTGCGGACCGCAGGGCAGACTCGCGCCAGTACGTCTCGACGTAGCGCCGGGGCGCTGCAGCACTGCCGTGTGTGGACACATCCTGGCTTTCGCCCTCTCTTACCGAGGCGTGCAATCGGCCACCGGTCCGGGTCGCCTCGGCAAGCCGTCCAAGCACCGTGCCGAAATCCTCGCGCGCGACATGAATCAGGCAGGCACAGGCCCAGATCCCGTCGTACGGCGTGCCGGGACGCTGCGGGTCGGCCAAGTCATCGGTCAGCGGGTCCAGCAGGTCGGCTTCGAAGCCACTTTCGCGAAGCAGTTCGACGAAACCGTTTGCAATGTCGGTGCGCCGGACGCTCATTCCCCGCTTCTCAAGCTCAAGTGCATCTCGCCCGCCACCGCTTCCGATCTCCAGCACCCTGCCCGAGCCGCCCAGCTCGGTCACGAACGCATCGATCTCTGTCGCGACCCATTCGGGCATCGCCGCGGCCTCGGCAGCGTACTCCGCCGCGACCGTATCATAGGACCGCACAGTCTCCCTGTCGGTGCTCATCCTCACGCGCCTCCTTTTAGACAACAGGTCGATGAGCGAGAGGCCCATCAGCCCGTTGCGCCTTTCACCCGCTTCGGCAGTTGGTGACATCGCGGGCAATTTGCTTCCGAGCTTTAGCAGAAATGCGGTCAGAGACACCACCGACCGAGCCAATGCTGCCGGGCGGCAATGCGCCCTCATCATGGTCATCGAGCCACCCGTCGCTGTGCTGCAAAGCGGACATGACGGAGTGACAACGCGGGTCGCAGTTGCGCCAAGCCCCCATTCCGCCCCATGCGGGTGATTAGATCACGAATTCCTCCTCGTACGTCTGTGGCTCGGGAACGACCGTAACCTCCACCGGAACGATCCAATTGGCCGCGTAGCTCTCGCAGTCGGAACGCTGGAGCTCGGGCTGCACGCACCCCGCCCCATCGATCGCGCGACATCGCAGTATATATCGCCCCACTTCTTCAGGGGTCCACATGTACTCCCACAAGCGCCATGCAAAGGGACGTTCTGTTTCGAGGAGCCTTCCCTCGCGCCAGCCCCTGCCATCTCCGGTGCAGACTTGCACCTGCCGGATAGCAGCCTCTCCGCTCCAGGCGGCTCCGAAAATCCGATACGGTTGGCCGGCGATGAGACGCGCCCCCTGCACGGGACGCGCGATCTGCGCTTTGACCTCCATCTCCGCGAGGGGGACCAGCCTGGGTTCCCCGAGGCTGCGCTCCCAACGAAAATAGTCGCGCGCCTGCCAGTAGCCAAGGAAGGGTTGTTCCACAACCGTGATATGCGTGATCCACTTGACCCAAGCCATGCCAAACCAGCCACCCACGACCGCGCGCAGCGGGTAGCCGTGATCGCGCGTCAACGGCTCCTCGTTCATCGAATAGGCAAGGATCGTGCTGTCAGCGATGGCCTTCTCAAGCGGTAAACTGCGCGCAAAAGCGATGGGGCCGGGAGAAGCCGTTTTCTTGTTCGCGTCGACGACGCCGCTGTCTGCGCCTACGAGCAGAACCTCACATGCGGTTCGCTTAACGCCCGCCATTTCCAAAATCTCGCGCAGAAGAACACCTGTCCACGCGGCATTGCCGACGGCTCCGTTCTGCCACTGCAACCCCTCCTTCGGCGGCTCATAGTAGACGCGGCCGTTCCCTGCACACTCGACGACGGCGGTGAAAGTCGTGCTCCGCATCGCCTTGATGCTGCCGAGGTCAAGTTCGATCGGCCGCTCCACCGCCCCGTCAATGCGCAATCTCCAGTCTCGCGCATCGAGGTCCGGCGACGCGAAATGGTTTCGCACGAAGAACAGCTCGGTTGGGATCAGCCAATCGGAGAGCGACGCAAACGGAAACTCGATGTTCTGTGGGGATTTCTGTCGAACTATTAGACTGGGTTGCTCTGGTGTCGGCATAGTCCTCGTCTCCCCTTCCAAGAGCACAACGTCGGCTCTCGGTCGCGCGAATTCCGGTTCGATCACACCGCCCCTCGCAGTGCGTCTGTCGCGTTCCACCTTCGGCCGCATTCTAGAGCAATTCCAGGAAAAGTGCGAAGCGGTTTTCCGTCCGGAATTGCGTAAAAACAAAAGGATAGAGCCGTTCTGCGCTTCCGTTAACAGCTGAACCGCTCTAGCACATACCGCACGTTCCTCGGATCGACCTCGAACAGCAGCAAAGGGCCCGAATGCTGCTATGGGCCCACGTCTCTTTCGCGCCCGCTTGTCGTTCAGGCGCTACCGCTGGAGAAGACCAGCAACGTATTGTTGGTAGGCATCTCGATCGTCTCGCGGAGATTAAGTCCAGCGGCCTCACCCACTTGTTCAAGATCAGCGATATCACGCACCCCCCAGGATGGGTTGCGCTCCTTTAGAGCCGCGTCGAAAGCAGCGTTCGAGGGGGCGTTGTGTGCCCCGTCGCGCATGAATGGGCCGTAAAGAAGAAGAAGCCCACCAGCGTGAAGCAAACGGCCAGCTCCTGCGAACAATCCTAAGCTTGCCGCCCACGGCGCGATATGGATCATATTGATCGACACGATGGCGTCAAAATGCCCCGTTTGTTCGACGCCCCATTGTCCTGAGCACACATCAATATCCCGCGGTGCCAGCACATTCTTCAGCCCTGCGAATTTGATCCAGCTAGACGTGCTGGTGCGGGCGTCGGCGTCCGGATCGCTCGGCTGCCAGGTGAGGTTGGGCATTGCTCCCGCAAAACACACGGCGTGCTCGCCGGTCCCGCATCCAATCTCCAGCACGGCGCCATGTGTTGGAAGGACACGTTTTAGGACCGCGACGATCGGCGCCGAATTTCGCGCAACGGAAGGTGAGAACATGCGCTGGTCGGCGCTTATGTCGCGCTGTTCCAGCGCAACAGGCGAACGGTCCTTCTTCTCTGGGGGCATTGGCCTTGAATCCCCTTTGGGCGATGTCTCCCACCTTATAGCTGAAATGATGGGACAGAAACCAAGGATTTCGGACTTACGAAGGGGGTCGCCGGCGCGTGCGTTCGGCCGAGGGCGACCGAACGTCCACTTCGCGTCAGATCACGCGCCCGCCAGGCTCAAGGTCTGCATTCGAAAATCGGAGCCCGGAAGCCGACCGACGGCTTTCGGCCCCCTAGCGGTCGTCTACCCAAGCCGAGCCGATGTCCGTTGTTGGTGCAATCCGGTCGAAGACGCGCGGCGCTGTAGAGATGACGCCTTTGCACTGATCTACTTCGCGCCCGCGGAAGCTTACCGATTATCGGCCACTTGTTGAGAACCTGAAGTCAGCTATCTCAAGCCGGAAAACATCTGGAACGTTGAGGAGCACTCGATGACGAAGCATCGCATCTATTCCATCAGCGTCGCGAGCGTCTATCCCCACTATGTCGCCAAGGCAGAGAAGAAGGGGCGCACGAAGACGGAGGTCGATGACATCATCCGTTGGCTGACGGGGCATAGCCAGCAGAGCCTGGACGACCAATTGGCTGCGAACACCAACTTCGAGGATTTCTTTGCGCAAGCGCCGCAGATGAATCCCTCGCGATCGTCGATTACCGGCGTGATCTGCGGCGTCCGCGTGGAAGACATCCAGGAAACGACGATGCGGGAAATCCGCTATCTGGACAAATTGGTCGACGAACTCGCCAAGGGGAAAGCGATGGAGAAAATCCTGCGGAAATAGCCGGGAAACAGCGTCACGGCCGTGCGGGATCACCCACGGCGCGCCCGCAGAATCCGGCACCGTCTCGTTCGGGAATGACGAATGTTCACTGGCGCGGAGCAAGACCATCGAGCAGGAAGTCGAGGCCCTTGCTGAAAGCGCCGTCCCAATCATTATCCAGCAGCAGACGAGAGCGTTCGATCGTCGGATAGTGCTGGCTCAGACCTGTCAGGCGCTGCTGCGCGGCCGCTCTGTCCTCGTCCGAGAGGTCGAAGTTCGCCCGGGTGATGGTCGCGCCGATCACATAGTTCCAGAGCGACCAGATCGCGACGTTCAAATCCGCATCAGTGACACCGGCTCCGGACAAGGTCTTGCTCAGCAGTTCCAGGCGAATAAGGATGTTCGGGCCGAGCGCCCGGCGCGGCAGCAGCGAGGCCGACCAGGGATGGCGCAGCATGCTGGCGCGCCAGTCTTCGAGCATATGAACGACGTCGCCGCGCCAGTCTCGAGACTCGACGATATCAGGCGATCCGCGATATTCGAGCACCGAATCCAGCGCCAGATCGAAGACCTCCTCCTTGTTGTCGACATGCCAATAGAGGCTCATCGCGCCCGCGCCGAGGCGATCGGCCAGCCGGCGCATCTTCAATCCATCGACGCCCTCGGCGTCCAGCAGATCCACCGCAGTCGCCACGATCCGTTCCAGCGAGAGAGTCGGTTCGCTGCGCGGCCCGGACTGGGGCGGCGTACCTCTCCGCCCAGACCCTTTGCTCTCAGCGCCGCTGCGTTTGGCTGCCATCCGTCTTCCTCTACTCATCAGACGTCGATCTAAGCCGACAATGCTGGGAATGTCGATTCTGACCGATTGACTCGTACGGCGTACGATGCAATTTAATCGTACGCCGTACGAGTCATATCATAGAGACGAAAAAGTTTCATCCTGCAGGCCGAAAGAAGCCGTCGGTCGCAGCCCTGAGAAGCCCGAGAGAAAATCATGTCACGCGCAATCAAGCATCTCATTATCGGAGGGATAATCATCATGACCATCAGCGTTCCCACTGCGGCGACAGCCAATGAGGACGGTCTCAAGCTAACGATCGTCAATCCGAAAAACCTCTACGACCCCTCGCCGAATGGCTACAGCACGGCGGTGATCGTGCCCCGAGGAGCCCGGCTGGCCTATATCTCCGGACAGGGCGGCCAGGACAGTACGGGAGCCTTGTCGCCCGACTTCGCCGTCCAGGTGAAGCAGGCCTATGCGAATTTGCGCACCGCCCTCGATGCGCTCGGTGCAAAGCCGGATCAGGTTGCCAAGCTGACGGTCTTCGTGGTCGATCACGACATGTCCAAGCTCGAGGTGCTGACCAGCAACGTCAAGGACATGTTCGGCGAAGCACTGCCGGCGCAGACGCTGATTCCCGTTCCCAAGCTTGCCATCGACCCCATGCTCTTCGAGGTCGAAGCCGTCGTCGTTCTGGATTAGCGGCGGCGTCGGATCTGCACAATTTTCGGATTTTCCCGGTGGCGCGCCAACCTTTGTTGGGCGCGCCATCTTCCTTTTTTTGATGGCCATTGACCAACGGCTTGCGATGTGCGCCACTCATTCCTTGCACAAGGAAAATCCCATGCTCAAGTTTCTGCTCGCCCTCTCGATGGGTGTTTTTTGCGTCTCGCCGCTTCAGGCCGGCGACATCACTCCGGTCACCAAGAGCTGCCAGCCGGGGCCAAAACAGGCGCAATGCGAGCGATGGGTCACGGATATCAAGAAAGCCGTCGGGCTGGCCTATAAAGGCGACCACGGGGCGCAGGTGACTGTTGCCTTCTGCCTCTCCACCGGTTGCCATGGTGCCGTCGCCATCGACAAGGTCGCCTCCTGCAGCTGGCATCTCGTCATCGCCAATTCCGGTTCTACGACGGTGCTCGACAGTTCAAACACCCGGAACACCTGCCGGCCGATGACGGCGGACCAAAAAGACGAAGCCCGCGCGCTGGCGAGCGATCTCGTCCAGAAGATCTACAAGCGGCCCATGGTCAAGACCGACCAGATGTAATCTGCCGGCTCACGGCTTGCGGCGCAACGCCTGCGTGAAAATAAATCTCATTGCTCTCCCGGCTTTCGCCGCTATTCTCCAGCCAAAGAAAATCGGGCCAAAGAAATCGGCCAAAGAAATCGGGAGGACCACTGATGATCCTGCACTGCGTATTCCTGCGGCTGAAGACCGCTGTGACGAGCGAAGACAAGCAGTCGCTGTTTGCGGCGATCGTCGCCCTGAAACAGGTCATTCCCGGCATAGTGGATATCAAATACGGGCCGAATGTTTCGCCCGAGGGACTGCATGGCGGCTTCGTCGACGGGTTTGCCGTGACCTTTGAAAGCGCCGAGGCCCGGGATGCCTACCTCATCCATCCCGAGCATGTGACCGTGGGCGAGCGCATCGTCTCGTCGACGGATGGAGGCCTTGCCGGCATCCTGGTCTTCGACCTCAATTTGTGAGGGCTGTTGGCCGGCCGCGCTAAAACGGGATCAGCCTCGGCGATGGCGGTGGGTTTATCGAAAAGGCTGAAAGGGACATGCATAGCTCCACTCTCCGCCGCGCAGTCACGACCGTCGCGCTCGCAAACCTCGGCTATTTCGGGGTCGAGTTCGCCGTCGCCCTTTCGATCGGGTCGGTCTCACTGTTTGCGGACTCGGTCGATTTCCTCGAAGACGCCTCGGTCAATCTCCTGATCCTGATGGCGCTCGGTTGGTCGGCTCGCTCCCGGGCACGCGTAGGCATGGCGCTCGCTGCAATTCTGCTGGCACCGGCAATCGCAACGATCTGGACCGCTTGGCAGAAGTTCACCGTGCCCGTCGCACCGGAGCCCTTTGCGCTGTCCTTGACTGGCCTCGGCGCCCTCGTCGTCAATCTGAGTTGTGCATTGCTGCTCGCCCGCTTTCGTCATGACGGTGGAAGCCTGACGAAAGCGGCCTTCTTGTCTGCCCGCAACGACGCGGTCGCGAATATCGCCATCGTCGGCGCCGGATTGATCACCGCGTTTTTCTGGAGGTCGGCGTGGCCCGATCTGATCGTCGGAGTCGGCATCGCGATCATCAATGCCGATGCGGCGCGCGAGGTGTGGACCGCAGCCCGTGACGAGCACCGGGCTGCAGCCTGATCGCTCGCTAGAGCGGTTCAGCTTTTCATGGAAGCGCAGAACCGCTCTGACTTTTTGTTTTTGCGCATTTCTCGGCAAAACCGCTTCGCGCTTTGCCTGGAATTGCTCCAGCTCAGCTCGATTTCGCCATGGCGGCGGCGAGCTGGTCGACATTGTATTTGAACATCTTCTCATAGGTCGGCGCCGGCCCCGTGGCGTCGGACAGCGATTCGACATAGAGCTCGCCGCCGGGCTCGGCCCCGGTTGCCTTGGCGACCTGCTTGACGAGGCGCGGATCGTTGGAATTCTCGAAGAAATAGGCCTTCACATGCTCGCCCTTGATCTGCTCAATCAGCTTGGCGACGTCGGCGGCCGAGGCCTCGCTTTCGGTGGACAGACCGAGCGGCGCCAGGAAGCTGACGTTATATTCGCGGCCGAAATAACCGAAGGCGTCATGGCTGGTCAGCACCTTGCGGCGATCGTCGGCGACCTTGTCGAGTTTCGCATGGGCGTAGGCGTTCAGTTCATCCAGCGTCTTGGTGTATTTCTCGGCATTGGCCTTGAAGGCGGCGGCGTCAGCGGGATCGGCCGATGACAGCGCCTTTTCGATATTGGCGACCCAGATCTTGACGTTGACGGGGCTGTTCCAGACATGCGGATCGGTGATTTTTTCGCCGTCCTCATCCATGGTGCGGGTGTTGATGCCTTCGGAAACGGTGACCGGTTTTCCCTTGTAGCCCGAGGCGGTGATCAGCCGGTCCATCCAGCCTTCGAGCCCCTCGCCGCTGACGAAGGTAACCTGCGCCGCGTTCAAATTCTTCGCATCGGCCGGCGACGGCTCGAATTCGTGGGGATCGCCGTTCGGCCCGACGAGGCTCGTCACCTTGACGTGCTCGCCGCCGACCTGTTTGACGACATCGGCAAGCACGGTGAAGGACGCCACCACCTTCAGCGTTTCGGCGGAAGCGGGCACGGCCGACAGCGCCATCAAAGCGGGGATTGCTGCGGAGAGAAGCAGTCTGTGCGGTGTCATCGAAGTCTCCTTGGGATCAGCCCTTCAAATGCGGGCGGGGAAAGAAGCGCCGGGCCAGGCCGGAGGGCGCGAAAAGAATGGAAAAGCCGTAGAGGATCGCCGCCGTCATGATGATCGTCGGGCCGGAGGCAAGCTCGAGATGGTAGGAGGCGATCAGGCCGAGATAACCGGAGGCGGCGGCACTGACCGCTGCTATCGCCATCATGACAGGCAGACTGCGCGACCAGAGCTGGGCAACGGCTGCCGGCAGCATCATCAGGCCGACCGCCATCAGCGTGCCGAGCGCCTGGAAGCTGGCGACGAGGTTCAGCACCACGAGCAGCAGGAAGAGCACGTGATAGACCGGCCCGCGCCCGCCGACGGCGCGCAGAAACCCCGGATCGAAACATTCGGCCACCAGCGGCCGGTAGATGAAGGCAAGGATGACCAGGGTCAGCGAGGTGATCGCGCCGATCAGATAGAGGGCGGGCGCATCGATCGCCAGGATGGTGCCGAAGAGCACATGCAGGAGATCGATATTCGAACCGCGCAGCGAGACGATCAACACGCCGAGCGCCAGCGAGGCGAGATAGAAGCTGGCAAAGCTCGCATCCTCCTGCAGCACGGTCATCCGGCTGACGGCGCCGGACAGCAGCGCCACCGACAGGCCGGCAAAGAGGCCGCCGAGGCCCATCGCCGTCAGCGACAGGGAGCCGGCGACGAGGTAACCGATGGCAGCCCCCGGCAGCACCGCATGGCTCATCGCGTCGCCCATCAGGCTCATGCGCCGCAGCATCAGGAAGACGCCGATCGGGCCGGAGCCCAGCCCGAGGCAGAGGCAGGCGACGAGCGCCCGGCGCATGAAACCGTAATCGGCAAAGGGTGCCAGGAAGAGATCGTAAGCCGTCATGCCGCTGGCGCCTCTTCGGATGCGCAGGCATTTGCATCCTCATCCCAACGCTCGGCCATGGCGCGCGCCTTCAGGAGATTGACTGAGGACATGACGTCGGCGGTCGCACCCCAGCCGACCAGTTCGCGGGCGAGCAGCAGCGTTTGCGGGAAATGGGCGCGAACCAGCTCGAAATCGTGGAGCACGGCGATCACCGTGCGGCCTTCGCCATGCCAGCGGGTGACGATATCGACGAGGTCCCTGGTCGTGCGGGCATCGATTGCCGTAAACGGCTCGTCGAGCAGGATGATGCCGGCATCCTGCAGCAGCAGGCGGGCAAAGAGCACACGCTGGAACTGGCCAGCCGAGAGCGAGCCGACATGACGGCGGCCGAAGCCGTCGAGGCCGACGGCAGAGAGCGCCTCGCCTGCCCTCTTCACCTCGGCGGGCGCGATGCGGCCGAAGGCGCCCGTCTTCTTCCAGGCGCCGAACATGACGGTGTCGATCACCGAGATCGGAAAGCGCCGGTCGATCTCGGCCGCCTGCGGGAGATAACCGAATTCCGCCCGCCCCAGCCGATGCTCGACCCTGCCTTCGGCGGGACGAAGCTCGCCCATGATCGCCTTCAACAGCGTCGACTTGCCCGCCCCGTTCGGCCCGGCAATCGCCGTCAGGCTGCCCGAGGCAAAGGCGCCGGAGACATGGTGGATGGCGGGGTGCCGGTTATAGGCGACGGTCAGATTCTCCAGACGGATCAGCGGCGTCATGGCAAGAGAACCGCCCAGTGGATCGCCAGCCAAAGCACGGTAATGACCAGCGCCATGCCGATCACCCTAGAGAATGCCGACTGTCCCAGCAGGCTGACGGAGGGGCGGTCGGGGCTCGGGGGCATGGCGCATCCTACAATGTAATAACATTACCGTTATGTTATAACGATTGCGGCGAGATTGAGGCGGAAGCTAGTCCCAGATTCATTGCTAAGCTAAATACGGGCAGCATTCGACATGAGATGATCGCGTGCGCGCATCCATTTGACAGCCATATGCTGCTGAGCCAGACTTGACGTATGATCAGGCCATGGCCCCTACTCGCTGACCATATTCGCAACGCGCGAGGACGTTCGGAAGACGAAAAATTCTCGTCGGCCTTGCAAGGCATTGAGCAACTTGCCGATTTCATCGCTCGAAGTTCGCTTCGGGATGCGCTGTTCGGATGGACATCGATGGCTGATCTATGCGTCCAACAAACCGACCATGCCCCTCCCTCAGTGACCTACCTTCGGATTTCAGCGCAATCATCGGGCCTGATAGAGTTTCGCTATATCGATACGAATGTGGAACGCCGGCAATGGACGCGGACGGAAACGCCAGAACGAGCTGTTCACAGGCTTAGGACCTTCTTAGACCAGCTTCATTGGGTTTCAGGTCCTGACAGCTTTGCTGCCATCCCGAACTAAGAGTTTGCGGCCTGGCCATCCAAACTCGCATCGGCTATCCCGCCTTCAACCAGCCAACCAGCGCTATGCAAAGCGTAAATCTGGTGATCTGGAATATCATCGATCAAAGAAAGCGCCCGACGCGCTTTAGGCCCATACCCTCAGAGCCCGTTCCATCCGGTCGGCGGCGTAGGTGACGATATAGGCGATCACCATGTAGATGACGACCGCGATCAGGAAGGCTTCGAGATAGTAGAAGTTCAGCGCCGCGGTCAGCTGCGACTGCGCGAAGATGTCAACGACCTCGATTGCAAATCCCAGCGACAGCGCCTTCATGATCACCATGATGGAGTTGGCAAGATCCGGGATGGCCGCGACGATGACCTGAGGCAGCATCACCCGGCGGAATACCTGGCTGCGCTTGTAGCCCAGGGAATAGGCCGCATCGGCCTGACCGTTGTCGAAGGAGTTGAGGGCGCCCTTGACGACTTCCGCCTGGAACGCTGCGACGCAGGCGGTCAGGGCGACGATCAGCGTGATCCAGTTCGGCGTCGAGTGACCGTTATAGTCGATGCCGACGAGCGAGGTCAGGAACTGCAGCGTCGGCGGCAGGCCGTAATAGGCGAGGAAGATCACGATGACCATCGGAACGCCCTTGAAGACGACCTTGTAGGCGACGACCAGTTCCCGAAGCAGCGGGACCCGCCGATATTCCACCATCGCAAAAAGGCTGCCGACGATCGTGGAGAAGACGAAGATTCCAAGCGCCATGGCGAGCGTCACCGGGACGGCGCCAAGGATATCCCAGAGATCGGGAAGAAGGACTTCGGAATCGAACATGTGATGACCTCCTATTCGATCAGACGCTTGCCATCATGGTGGCCTTGGCCGGTGCGGTATTGGGCGTAAACTTTGCGTTTCGCGTTTCGAAAAAGCGCACGACGATCCATGCCACGAGGCATAGCAGCGAATAGATCACCGCCAGCACAAGGTAGGTCTCGAACTGGTACTGGTTGTAGTCACGCTCCATCACCAGATGGGCGGTCGCCATGACATCAGCGGCGCCGATGTACATGACGAGTGCGACGTTGTGGATGAGGTAGATGATCGAGTTGCCGTAACCTGGCAGGGCGATGTGCACCGCCTGGGGTCCGACGACCCGAAGGATCTTCTGAAGGAAGGTGTATCCGAGACTGTCGGCGGCGTCGTGCTGGCCGCGTTCCACGGCGAGGTAGGCTGGCCGCAGAACCTCGGAAAGATAGCCTCCATGGTAGAGGCTGAGACCGACGATCGCCGCGACGTTCGGGGACACGAAGTCCTCGACCTCGAACAAAGCGACGACCAGCGGCAGCCCGTAGAAGGCAACGAACAACTGGAGCACGACGGGGACGCTCCGGGCATAGGAGACGTAGAGGTCGGCCAGCTGGCTGACAATCGGTATCCTGCGCACCCGGAACGTCGTCGCAATCAGGGCCAGCAGGAAGCCGACGATCATGGCCGTGAACGTGATCGCAAGCGTCAGCGGCAGCGCCTTGAGCAGCTCGGGGATCATGATGGATAGGTCCACTTCGGAACACTCCTTGTTTCGGCCTTGGGCCTGATCGCCGGTATCGTTGGCCGGCGTTACTTCATGTAGGTGGTGATGTCCTCGCCGAACCATTTCTGCGAGAGCTTGGCGAGCGTGCCGTCGGCCTTGAGCTCCTTCAGAGCCTTGTCGATGTCTGCGGAGAGCGCCTTGTTCTCCTCGGAGCGATGGATCAGGACAAAGGTATTGTTGATCGCGACCGGCTCGCTCGCCTTGACGTCGAGCTTCTGCTGGTCGATGACCGTCTGCTCGCCGAGGTTGGACGGCAGAACCAGCGCGTCGTATTTGCCGTTCTCCACCTCTTTCAGGCGATCCGGATAGGGAATGCCGGCGCTGGATGCGGTGATCTCGATTTTGAAGTCGGGGTTCTTTTCCTGCCAGGCAGTGGCGAACTTGTAGATGCCGCCGCCGGCCGTCACGGGCACGATCTTCTTGCCGACGAGATCCTTCATTTCGTTGATGCCGCTGTCCTTGCGGCTGTAGATCTTGATCAGGCTGGCGCCGATCGGGCTCTCCGGAAGGAGGAACTGCTTTTCGCGAGCGGGCGCCCGGTAGTAGCCGCCGGTCGCGATGTCGTACTTGCCGGTGGCGAGGCCGGTCTCCTGAGCGATGTCGGCAGCACCCTCCATGACGAATTTGTACTGGGGCAGCTTGGCGTTGATCGCCTTCAGGACGTCGGGCTCGTAACCCTGCGGCTCGACGCCGATGGCACCCCAGGAGAGCGGCTTGGATTCGGCAGCCGTCGCGATCTTGATGGTGCGCACGTCCTCGGCATGCGATAGGCCCGCGGTTGCGAGGGCAAAGGCAACGCCGGCGACAGCGAGGCCGAAGGTGCGGCGGGAAGTCGACTTGATGGAAGACATGTCAGGCATCCTTTCTTTACTGGATGGAGTGTTCGGAATTCAGGAACTGGGCAAGGCGCGGGTTGGAGGGCGTGTCGAAGATCTCGGCAGGGCTGCCTTGAGCGGCGACGACGCCCCGATCCATGAAGACGATGCGGTTCGAGATGTTCTTTGCGAACTGCATCTCGTGGGTGACGAGGAGCGAGGTGATGCCGGACGACGTGACGTCCCTGATCACCTTCAAAACCTCGCCGACGAGTTCGGGGTCGAGCGACGACGTCGGTTCGTCGAAGAGCATGACATCCGGCTTCACGGCCAGCGCACGCGCAATGCCGGTCCGCTGCAGCTGGCCGCCGGAAAGCTGGGACGGGTAGCTGTCGATCTTGTTCGAAAGGCCGACCCGCTCAAGCTCCTGCAAGGCGATCGAACGCGCCGCGTCCTTCGACTTGCGTTGCACGACCACGAGCGGATCCATCACGTTCTGAATGACGGTCATGTTCTTGAAGACGTTGAACTGCTGGAAGACCATCGCCGTCCGCAGCCGGATCGCCTGGACCGCAGTGTTGTCCGGTTTCTGGTAGTCCATCCTGACCTGATCGAAGGCGATCGTGCCGGAGGCCGGCTTGGCCAGATAGTTGATGCACTTCAGCAACGTCGTCTTGCCGGTGCCGCTGGGGCCGATGATCGACACCACGTCGCCGCGGTTCACCGAGAGATCGACGCCGTTGAGGACCTGGGTGTTTCCGTAGGACAGCTTTAGGTTTTTGATCTCAAGCATTTCGGGTCGGTGTCCTTTCGGCAGATAGGTCGGAAAACGTCGCGGTCTCGTCGTCGGCCCACTCGTCTCCGAGCAGCTCGGGCGTATCGAAGGCCTGGAGATCGGCGAAATGACGCTCGCGGTCGGCGACGAACAGCGCCCTGACGATGCCGCGCGCGAGCCGGTCGGCACCTTCGCTGATGGCGGGAATATCGCCCGTGAGCTTGCCGTGGCTGAGCGTGGCCGGGAAGTTGAAGCAGTGAATGCGGGCCAGCGCCGGGCAAGCGCCGGGCTCGGCCTCGAGGAACTCGAACGCCTCTCCGAGGTCGGGCGAGGTTTCAAGCTCGTCGTTTCGCATGTCCGCGGGCACAGGAAAGCGGTCGCGCCAGAGGCCGATATGGGATGCGACGGCGGCGAGTTCCGGCCGGTTCTTCAGGTCGACCCTGAAGCCGGTGCCGAAGATCAGGAAATCGACGGGATAGCTGCCTTTCGGCGTCGTCACAACGGTATGGTCGCCTTGCTGCTGCAATCGATCGATCGGGCTTCCGAGATGAAGATGGGCCTGCGGGAATGCGCTGACACGCAAGACGCTCGGGCGCGGAGGCGGCGTCTGCGAGCGCATGGCGTAGTCGAGAAAGCGCCACTTCCAGTCATCCGGCAGACCGGCGAAGCCATGCACCACGCCCTGGCTGCCGATGCCGGTGAACTTGTTGATCCGTGGCAGGTCGGTCCTGCGCACGAACATGTCAAGCCGGGCGGCACCTGCCTCGAGCGCGGTGGCGGCGTTGTCCATCGCCGAGGCGCCGGCTCCGACGACGCCGACCCGCTTGCCGCGCAATGCGGCGAAATCGATAGGGTCGGCGGTATGGGCCCAGAACTTGCGCTCGATGCCGTGGGCGATCGACGGTACGAAGGGACCGCCGAGACCGTCGCGGCCCGTTGCCAGCACCACATGGCGCGCGATCTTCGTTTCGGACCGGCCATCATGACGGCAGACGAGGTCGAGCAGGCCGTCGGCGCGCGGACGAATGGCATCGACGGCGACCCCATTGCGTACCGGCAGGTCAAGCACGCGCCGGTACCAGACCAGGTAATCCATCCATGTCTGACGCGGCGCCCGGTCGAGCGCGGTCCAGGCATCGCGGCCATGACGCGCCTCGTAGTAGGCGCGAAACGTCAGGGCCGGCAGGCCCATTGCGGGCCCGGTCAGTTGCTTGGGGGAGCGAAGGGTCCGCATCCTGGCGAAGGTGACCCACGGCCCCTCGCTTCCTGCAGGCGCCTTATCGAGAAGGATGTGGTTGGCGACGCCGAGCCGCTTCAGCATGGCGGAAGCCACGAGCCCGGCCATGCCCGCACCGATGATCACAACGTCGACGACCCCATGGCCATCGACGATGCGGGGCGGAACCCATGACTTGGCCGGCAGCTCCAGCCAGGCAAGGTCCTGGCGCAGGCGTGCCTCGAGCGCTTCAAGACTGTTCGGAAACGTCGAGAGGTCGCTCATGACGGCACGTCCTCGGTCATCGGGCTGCCGCCGTAGACGGTGTCGGCCAATGCTTCGACGCCGCCTGCGTCATGCAGCCGGCAACCGGGCATCGCGAGCGCCACCGCGCGGGCCGCATCGATCACGGCGGCAACTGTCGGGGTCAGCGGCATCGCGGCAGGCGAGATGGCGCCGAACAGGAAGGGGATGGTGTGGTCGAGGACGCGCATCACGATCCCCTCGAGCGGAACGCCGCAGACCGTCGCCGGCTCGACGATGGCGACACCCAGTCCGGCCCGGACCATCGTCAGGGCCGTCAGCGAGGCGTTGACGTCGATCATCCGTTGCGGCGCCACACCCGCCCGCTCCAGGGCCTCGTCGATGCGGTGCCGCAGGCGGTAAGGATTAGCGAGCGTGATGATGCGGCGCTCGGCGAGATCGGAGAGACGCACCACGTCATCGTTGGCGAGCGGATCGTTGGCGGCGAGAGCGACGACACACGACGCTTCGGCAATCCAGTGCACGTCGAGGCCGGGATGTTCCAGCGGCAGGCTTGAGATCCCGAAGTCGGCCGAGCGGGCGAGCACGGCCTGCACGACATTCTCGGCCGCCAGCGCCTGCACATGGAGATGACGCGGTATCAAGTCCGGCGCGACGGCCGCGATCGCCTGGGGCAGAACGCCGGCCGCAAGTGAAGGCGTGGCGGCGATCGTCAGCGACGGCGGCTCATCGAGACCGATGGCATTCGCCCGCTCGCGGATGTGGGCGAGGCTCGCGAGATGGCGTTCCACTTCGGCGTGAAACAGCAGACCGCGCGCGGTCGGGCTGATGCGCGGGCCGCTTCGATGCAAAAGCGCATAACCGATATCGGCCTCCAGATCCTGGATGAGCCGCGTTACGGCCGGCTGCGACCGGCCGAGCAGCCTTGCCGCCCCGGTCACACTGCCGGCGGACATCACCGCTGCGAAGGCTTCAAGTTGCCGGATATCGAAAGAGTTAGAATGCATAATGGACATCAAACACTCTCCTTCATGTCAGTAAAGCATGACAATTCTCATTTGACGACTAGCCGTAGATAAAAAATTCACATCAAAGTCTGTTTATCATTCCAGTTTGACATAATGAGAGGTCCGGCCTACCTAGAGCTTATGTCCGCGACGTATTGAGGAGCTTGTTTTGACACTCATCGAAACTCTTGCCTCTGTGAGGTCGGGTTCCGCACTCGCGGAAGCCATGGGGAAACGCGAGGAGATCCTGCGCCTCAGTGAAGCGGCCCACGACGCAGTGCTTCTGCCACACGATCCCGGCGGGTTGTCGCACGGCCTGAGGGCTGCGCTCGCCGCCCGCATGGCGCGCCACAACCGCAGCCCGGCGCTCGCAAGTCACTACGACACGCTCGTTGCCCGTGCCGACGAACAGGCGACAGCCTTGCTCGCCGAGCCGGACACGAACGTGTCGGATCCGCGCACCGCCGAGATCGTTCGCCATGCCGACCGCCTCACGGTCGCGCCGCGCGATGCCACGCGCGCTGATGTGGAGGCATTGCGTCAGGTCGGCGTAACCGACGCCGACATCGTCCGGCTCGCGGAGCTTGCGGCTTTCGTCAATTACCAGGTGCGGGTTCTCGCCGGCCTGAAGCTGCTGGGAGAGATGCGATGAGCGAGGTCGTCCACACCTTCACCACCACAGTGCCGCGCTGGCAGCCCTATGTCGTTCCGGTCGATTTCGCGACCGCCACCGACGAGCAGCATGCAGCGATGCAGACGACGCCGTCGAACAAGGGCATCTCGCCTTATGTGCTGACCCTGGCGCACGACCCCGAGACGCTCGCGGTCCGCTCGCCGCTGTTCAACCTGATCATGTACGGCAAGGACGGACTGGCAGCCAGCGAGCGCGAACTGGGTGCAGTCGCCGCCTCCGTCGTCAACCGCTGCGTCTACTGCGCCGCCGTCCATGCATCGCGGTTCAACAATCTGACGAAACGCACGGATGTCATCGAAGCCGTGTTCGCCGATGGTCTCGAGGCGACGCTGGACGAGCACCTCCAGGAAATCTTCAACTTTTCGGCCCGACTGTCGACCACGCCGCCCGAGGCGGTCGCGGCCGACGCGCAAGCGCTGGCGGACGTCGGGCTCGACGAGTTGGAGGCTCTCGATCTCGTCCTCTCGTCGGCGATCTTCGGTTGGGCGAACCGTCTGATGCATACGCTCGGCGAGCCGATGAAGGACTAAAGCGCGTCACACGCTTTAGATCTTTGGTTTTCCGCATGTCGTTTTGCGCGACATTCGCGCATTTCTGTCGCTGGACGACAAATGGCATGATGTGTCAAAAGAAGCCCGCCGCATGTCAGCGTGGAGACAATCTTGGGACTTCGGGAAGATAAGAAGGATCGCACACGAGCCCAGTTGCTCGAGGCCGCGTTGGATCTGATCCACAAGCGTGGATTCGAGGAAACGACGGTCGCCGACATCGCGGCCGCCGTCAGCGTGTCGCCCCGTACCCTGCTTCGCTATTTCCCGACAAAGGAGGATGTGATCGTCAGCTGGGTGCAGGATGGTATGACGATCGTCCGTGCGGAACTGACGGAGCGGCTCGCCTCGGAGCCGCCGGTTGTCGCCCTTCTCGCTGCTGCGCGGGCGATGCTTTTGGCGTTCGATGAAAAGTCGCGTTTCTTTCTCGCCATCGAGACGGCGATCCGCTCCAACAGGAGCATTTCTGCGCGAAAAGAACAGATGATCGCCGAACTGATCGACGAAGTCGCCCATATTCTCGCCTCGCCGGACAGGCGGTCTCCGCTCCCTGATGTTGTCGCCTATACGGTGGCGGGAACGGCTTTCGCGCTCATTCGGGCATCGATAAACAGTTGGGTGGATGGCGGAGCGGCAATGTCACTCGCCGATCTCTTCGATCGCGCCGCCGGTATCGTCCATTTCGAGCAAAATGTCACTTAGTGTCATTTGTCGTTGACAGACATAATTTCCCATGCAATTTCACGATGCGTTGCTGAGCAACGTCATTGCAAACAGCCTCGCCCTGCGAGCGCGCCTGCTTGGGAGATAGAATGTCCACAGATCAAAAAATCGCGCTCGTCACCGGCGCGACCCGCGGCCTTGGTTTTGAAACGGCTCGACAGCTCGGCCGGGAAGGCGTCTTCGTCCTTCTCGGCGCACGCGATCTTGCCGCAGGCCAAGCAAAGGCCGAAACATTGCGTGCAGAGGGATTGGCGATCGAAGCGATCGAGATCGACCTCAATCGCCCTGAGACGATCGACGCTGCCGCATCATCGATCGGCGAGCGGTTCGGCAGGCTCGACATCCTGATCAACAATGCGGGAATCCTGCTGCTCGACACCGACGATTTCCCCAGTATGGCCTCCATCGAAACCCTGCGCGAATCCTATGAGGTCAATTTCATCGGAATGGTGATCGTGACCCAGAAACTGTTGCCGCTGATCCGCAAGGCGGTGAGTGGGCGCATCGTCAACCTTTCCAGCAGCGTGGGTTCGCTTTGGTGGACGGGCGATGCAAACAATCCGTCCCCCGACGTCAAATGGCTTGGCTATGCCGCCTCCAAGGCGGCGGTCAACATGCTGACCGTGCAGCTTGCCCTTGAGCTGAAAGATACGCCGATCAAGGTCAACGCGGTCTGCCCCGGCTATGTCATGACCGAATTGAACAGAGGCGGCGGCTACATCACGATCGAAGACGGCGTTCGGGCCCCGGTCAAATATGCTTTGCTTGACGATGCCGGACCGACCGGCCAGTTTTTCAACACCAATGGCCCGATCAACTGGTGACGGCCCGCGGCCGGGCGCGTGCCGACCCGGCCTGCGCAGGACCGTTCAGCGACACGGGGGATGTTGCGTCCCGAGGACGCGGCATCCGCCTTTTCGCCGCGATAGCGAATTCGCACCGCATCCCCTTTCAAGGACTATGAGACATGAAACCAACGACGGATGACATCGTCGAGATCAACCAAATCCTCTCGCTCTGGGCGCTCCTCGTCGACAACCACGCCTGGGGCAGGTTCGGTGACGTCTTTACCGAGGATGCACATTTCGACGCGAGCGTTTCGGGTTTGCGCCGGTCACGGGCATTGCAGCGATCTGCCATATGGCCAGCCAGGACGGCCATGCGAAGGCCCATCACACGACGAATGTGTACGTTCAGGAAGGCGCAGGCGACGAAATCGCAGCCGTCTCGAAGGGCCTTGGTCTGTTGCCGAGCGGCGCAGTGGCGAGCGTGACCTATACCGACCGGCTACGGCGGACGCCGGCGGGCTGGCGTTTGGCGCGCCGCACTCTCGCGCTGCAAGCGCCATCACATTGAGGTCACGCCCTATGTCTCTCGTCAACCTGTCCCCAGCAAACGTCATTGCCTGGCTGCTTGCAGCCTTCTTCCTCCTCGGCGCCTATGGCAACACCTTCGTCAGCCCCGAAATTGCCACGGACTACGCCCGGTGGGGTTATCCGGAAAACTTTCACTATCTGACCGCCATCTGCGAATTCACGACCGCGGTCATGCTCATCTTCAAACCACTGCGCCTCTACGGTTCACTGCTCGGGAGTGCGGTGATGCTCGCCGCCGCGGGTACGGTTCTGTTCCATGGCGAATATGCTCATGCCATTCCGCCCCTCGTGGTGCTGGGTCTTTGCGGGCTCGTCGCTGTTCTGACGATGAGGCGAGCAGGATGATGCCCGCATCCGGCAGCAGGGGCCGCCCGAGAGCGAGCCGATCACACAAGTGAAAAGGGCGACCGAACGGCCGCCCCTTCATCCATCAGGAGTGAACGCTCAGAGCTGTTCCAGCATCGCGGCAGCGCCCGAGACGGTTGCCTGGCCGGGGCTTTCCTCGACGTTGAGGGCTTTCACCACGCCGTCCTCCACCAGCATCGAATAACGCTTGGAGCGAAGGCCGAGGCCGCCGGCGGAGAGGTCGGCGTCGAGGCCGACGGCCTTGGTGAAACCGGCATCCCAATCGGCGAGGAAGTGGATCTTGCCCATGCCGCCGGATGATTGCGCCCAGGCGCCCATCACGTGCCAGTCGTTGACGGCGACGACGGCGATGTCGTCGACGCCCTTGCCGAGGATGGTGTCGCGGTTTTCGAGATAACCCGGCAGGTGGTTCAGCGAACAGGTGGGCGTGAAGGCGCCCGGCACGGCAAAGAGCACGACGCGCTTGCCGGCGAAGAGCTGATCGGTGGTGATTTCGACCGGGCCGTCAGCCGTCTTTTCCTTGAAGGTGGCGGCAGGAAGCTTGTCGCCGATCGCGATGGTCATGGTTTTCTCCTTGGTTCCGGCTTTGGGGTTCAGGCTTTGGGGGTTCTGCCTGGCGGCGGGCGCCGCAGCGGATCTGCGGCGACTATAGGAGCCCATCATTGAAAGGCAAGACCGGTCATTCGAAGGCAAGCGTCGTCTCCATCGCCCTTTCGCCGTCGATGACCAGCACGCTCCATTGCTTGCCTGCCATATCGTAATCCTTCGGCAGCTTGCCGATTGATATATCGACCTTGAAGGCGGCGCCGTCGCGCTTGCCGCCGATCTGCTTGGTGAAGGCATAACCGCTCGGGCCGGTGACGATGATATCGGGCGCGGCCTTCCCCTCACCCGGCCCCCCGCTCGGCAAGACGAGTGTCAACGACAGCGACTTCCTGTCGGGCGACATCGCATGCGCCGTCACGTCGAAATCCGGCGATGGCGGCTTCGGCAGCCTCGCATCGGCGGCCTGAAGGATCCCCTCCTCTTGCGGGTGCGACTGGATGGCGGGGCCAAGCTTCAGCTGCAAATTCGCCTGGAAGGGAATGCAGATATCCTTGCAGATGCCGATGAAGGCGGCAGCATCGATCGTAACCGGGCCTTTGCCGGCCGCCGTCAGCGACAGCGGCAGCGTCACCGGCGCGTCATAGGCGATATCCTCGATCGCGCCGTTGAAAAAATGCTTCGGAACGGGATAGGCGATGGCATCGAGCGTGACGCCGCTTTCCGCCGCGACAGTGATTTGGGGCGGAATGCCATTGCCGCCGGGTTCTTTCCAATAGGTGATCCAGCCGGGCTTCGGCTCGATCTGAAGGGCGGCGCGGATTTTGCCGGCGGCATCGGGGGCGAGCGCCACGAGGCGCATGCGGCCGCCCTCGTTGTCCGCCCAGGCGCTCATTTCCGCATGGGCGGAATAAAACGGGAGAAGGGCTGCGACCGCTGACACAACCACGATCAAAAGCCTGCGCGGGCCTGAGGAAATAACCATCATGGAACAAAGGTTTACCGAATGTGCCGCTTGGCCGCCAGAAGTCGCGGCGATTTAAATCTTCATTTTCAGTTGATTGATGTGTGACATTGGCCCATGTTTCTCTTGTCGAGGCCTTGGTGCGGTCTAGCAGCAGGAGGAACGATGTCCTTATTGACGCTGAAGAACAGACGGGAACGTGGCTTCTTCGATGGCCAGTTCCTCATCGCCATGCCGGGCATGGAAGACCGCAATTTTGCGCGCACGGTCATCTACATCTGCGCGCATTCGGATGCCGGCGCCATGGGCTTCGTCATCAACCGGCCACAAAGCCTCACCTTCACCGATGTGCTGCTGCATCTCGACATGATCAAGCAGGAAGATTCGATCGTGCTGCCGAAGCGGGCGCGCGACTTCCCGATCCAGACCGGCGGCCCGGTGGAAAGCGGCCGCGGCTTCGTGCTGCATTCGGACGATTATGCCAGCGACTCCTCGATCCCCGTCAGCGACGACATCTGCCTGACGGCGACGCTCGATATCGTGCGCGCCATCTCCAAGGGCGATGGGCCGACGCGGGCAACGATGCTGCTCGGCTATTCCTCCTGGGCGGCCGGGCAGCTCGAAAGCGAAGTCGTCAACAATGGCTGGCTCACCTGCCCGGCCAATGAGGAATTGATCTTCGACCGCAGTCTCGACGACAAATACGAGCGGGCGCTCGCCGGCATGGGCGTGACCGCTGCGATGCTTTCGGCCGAAGCCGGCCACGCTTAAGAGACTGGCCTGACGATCGCTGACCTGACGGCAGCGGGAACGAATAGCCGCGAGTGACGTTTCATTTCGGCAAGCATGGACAAGAAGCCCATGCCGACCAAGGAGACATCACATATGGGTAGCACCAGCGACAAGATTTCCGGTAAGGCAAACGAAATTGCCGGCAAGACCAAGCAGGCCGTCGGCAAGGCCGCGGACGATCGCGAAATGCAGGCCAAGGGCGCTGTCCAGGAAGCAAAGGGCAAGGGACAGGTCGCAACCGGCAAGGTCAAGGACAAGCTCAAGGGCGCCGTTGACCGGCTCTGAGCGACAGCACTAAGACGCCCAAAGGACGCTGTGCTTCCGATTTAAGGAATGCGCAGTAGACGCTCATCCTTTATCACCATGCCTGTTGCGCCCCTCGCGCGGCAGGCATTTTTAGTCTGCCACCCTCATGCTCTGCAGAGATTGACCCAATGAAGCTTTTTGCCTGCGACAACTGCGATCAGGTCGTCCACTTCGACAACCGTCGATGCGTGCGTTGCAACCATCGCCTCGGCTTCCTGCCCGGCGATCTCGCCATGCATGCGCTGGAACCGCGCGACGAGACGCTCTGGCAGCTCGTTTCCAATCCCGACCGCGACGTTCGCTTCTGCGCCAATGCCAGTCTCGATATCTGCAACTGGCTGGTGGACGGCGACGGCGAGAGTGAATTCTGCGTTGCCTGCCGCCACAACCGGCTGGTTCCGAACACCGACACCCAGGACGGCATCGATCGCTGGCGGCGCATCAGCCAGGCCCAGCGTCATCTGTTTTATTCGCTGCTGCGCTGGAAGCTGCCGCATCCGGATCGGGCGCAAGACCCGCAAGGCGGCCTGGTCTTCGATTTCCTCGAGGATTCGATAGAGAGCAACGGCTATGTCGTGCCGGCTATGACCGGCCATGAGGAAGGCCTGATCACCATTCGCGCCGCAGAGGCCGACGATGCGACGCGCGAACAGGCGCGCAACTCGATGAACGAACCCTATCGTACGCTGCTCGGCCATTTCCGCCACGAGGCCGGCCATTTCATCTGGAACAAGCTGGTGCGCGATCGGGGCGGCCTTGCCGATTTCCGCAGGGTCTTCGGCGACGAACGGCAGGATTATGCGACAGCCCTGCAGACCCACTATGCCGGCGGCGCGCCCTTGGGATGGCAGGACGATTTCATCAGCGCCTATGCGGCATCACACCCCTGGGAGGATTTCGCCGAATGCTTCGCGCATTACCTCCATATCGTCGATACGCTCGAAACGGCGCGCGCCTTCGGCATCGCCATCGATCCGCGCGGCCATGAGGAAATATCAGGCGAGGTGGATTTCATCCCCTACAGGGCAAGAAGCGCCGAACAGTTGGTCAGCGCCTGGGTGCCGCTCAGCATCGCGATCAACGCCATCCAGCGCAGCATGGGCCAGCCCGACTCCTACCCCTTCGTGCTGTCCACGCCGGTCGTGGCAAAACTCGAATATCTGCACCGGCTGATCCAGGGCGCGGCGACGGCGCCGCAGCAGCGGGCGGCGTGAGCTACTGGAAAGCCGTCGCATCGCTGCCGTGAGGCGCCGCAATATCCCACCGTCGGGTGAGTGCCCGCCTGACGGAAGCCGACCCGCTATCCCGCTGCACCAGCGGGAAATTTGGGTTGGAACCGATCCTCACCCTCCGTCATCCCAGGCCCTGTGGAGCTAATTCTTATTCAACCCAGCCAGTTCCTCACCTGTTCCATCGTCCGGCGTTCCTGGTCCGCTTCCAAGGAGAACGGCGGCTCGATCGTAGCACGCGGCGCCAGGGAGCTGATCACTTCAAGGCTGTTTCCAAGGCCGTAACCGCCATGAGTGATGAAGGGGCGGATGATCTTGCCCGAAAGATCATGAGACCGCAGAAATGAGCGGATAACAGGCGGTGCCGTTGTTCCCCAAATCGGGAAGCCCAGGAAAATCTCCCGATACTGATCGAGGTTGGCAACCAGTTGAACCAAGGGCGGGAGAAAGCCTTGCTCGGTTTCCCGGCGAGCCTGGGCAACAGTTTCCTCATAGTCTTCCGGATAGGGCTCGGCCGGCTGAACTTCAATCAGCGCGGCCTGCCGTGCCCGGCGGACCTGCAGGGCAATGACCCGTGTGTTGCCTGTCCGGGTAAAATACGCGACCAGCGTGTTCGCGGACGGAGTTTGCTGAGCCCCAGCGCCTGCGGAGGTCATGGCCAGCCCGATCGCCGCCAGGGGCAGCGATGTGAGAAAGTGCCGGCGTGCGCTCGATTTCTGCATGCGCTTTTTCCTCGCAGCTTGTCGGTCAATTATCGGCCTGGCGACCTTGGCTATAGTCCTCGGCAGCGACTTTCTCCATCCAGGTCACGCTGTTACCGTCGAGTGCTTCCGATACCGCAAAATGCACCATCGCTTGATCAGCCGACGCACCGTGCCAGTGTTTTACCATCGGGGGGATCCAGACGATGTCACCCGGTTCCATGACCTGGACCGTGCCGCCTTCCTTCTGGACCCAACCTCGGCCGGAAACGACAAACAGCGTCTGACCGAGCGGGTGCGAATGCCAGGCCGTATGGGCGCCGGGTTCGAAGGCAACCGTGGCACCGCCAATGCGGGCAGCGCCATCACCCTTGTAAGCGGCCGATACCTGGACCTTGCCGGTGAAACGCTCGGCTGGACCGCTTACCGGTTGGCTGCCGCGTTTGACCACCTTGATATCTGCTTCTGCCGGATTGCTCGCGGCGGAAGCTTGACGGCTGGCGAAGACGGTTTTGAGAACCGGCACTGCCGACATGGCGCGAGGCCAACCGGCATAGAACCCGGCGTGGGTAATAGCTTCAGCTGCCTCTTGCCGGCTGAGACCGTTATCCATGGCGCGGTTGAGATGGAAGGCCAGTTGGTCAGACTGCCCCATCGCCACCAGAGCGGCCACCGTAACCAGGCTGCGATCGCGGGCCGACAGATCCGGGCGCTGCCACAGATCGCCGAACAATGCCCGGTTTGTCAGGTCGGCAAGCGCCGGCGCGGTAGGCGCCACCTCGGCGTCGACGGACGCGCTGCGGGCGGCTTCCGTTGTGGCATCGAACTGAACGCGTGTGTCATCGCTGTCCGCCACGGGCGCGATCTTCAGCTCGTCAAAAACCTTCTTGATCTCCGTCACAGCCGATATCGCATTGGGCCAGCCGGAATAAAATGCGAGATGCGTGACGACCTCGCCGACTTCCCTCGGCTCGATACCATTTTCGAGGGCGCGCTTTACATGGTTGGCAAGGACGTGCCCCTTGCCGGTTGAGATCAGTACCGAAATGGTGACCAGGCTGCGGTCGCGCGGGCTCAGATCGCCGCGCTTCCAAAACTCGCCGAACAGAACGTCATCCGTGAAATGGCCAAGGCCAGGGGCGACCTGATAGACGGCCGGCGGAGCGACGCGGGGGTTCTGCTGCGCTTCGGCGCCTGCGGCTGCGAATGCCGAGATGGCAAGGCTTGCGGCGACGGTTTTCATGGTGATCTCCTTGTTGACTGTCCGCTCCGACATAGGATCGGAGGACACGCCGGATTAGGCATCGGATTCCGAAAGGGGCTATATCCGCCATTCATGAAAGGGGTGGCCTCCAGGACGCCGCTCCGCTGGGCAGTTGGTCCGCGGGCCCTTGTTCCTGGCGGATCTAGACCGCCGGCTGTCGAGGAGAATTTACTCCTGGCTGATTACTCCGACTAGATGCTAGGATCCGAATGGACTTATATTGAGGATTCATGAATGAAGCGCGATGAACTGGGTGACCTGGCGGCCTTCCTGACGGTCGCTGAAGAACGAAGCTTCACACGTGCGGCGGCGCTGCTGGGGACCTCGCAATCGTCCCTCAGCCATACAGTGCGCCGACTGGAAGATCGCATGGGCCTCCGGCTCCTGACGCGGACGACCCGCACCGTTGTTCCAACCGAGGCCGGAGAGCAGCTGGCCGAAACGCTGCGACCTGCGTTCAATGATATCCGCAGCCGGCTGGATGCACTTGGGGCCATGCGTCATGCGCCGGGAGGCACGATACGCATCACGTCGATCCGGCATGCCGCAGAAACGATCCTCATGCCTGCCGTAAAGGGATTGATGCAGTCCTACCCGGATATCAACATCGAGATCTCTGTCGACAGTCGGCTGATCGATCTTGTGAACGAGCGCTTTGACGCCGGGGTCCGGCTTGGGGAGCATATCGAAAAGGATATGATCGCGCTCAAGATCGGACCGGAAATGCGCATGCTGGTCGTTGCCTCGCCGGATTATTTCGCACGGCATCCGAAACCGGCCACGCCGCATGACCTGACGCAGCACCGCTGCATCAATCTCAGGCTTGCAACTGTTGGCGGCTTGTATGCCTGGGAGTTCGAAAAGGACGGCAAGCCGCTGAATGTTCGTGTCGAAGGTCAGTTCATCTGCAACGACGTCCCGATGATCGTCGATGCGGCGCTCGGCGGTTTTGGTCTGGCATGCCTGCCAGACGAATACCTGCTGCCGCTGATCCGTGAAGGAAAACTGGTGCCCGTGCTGGAGGACTGGTCACCGCCATTTCCCGGATATCACCTTTACTATCCGAGCAGACGGCTTGCTTCCCCCGCATTCTCGCTTCTGGTGAATGCATTGCGTTATCGCAGTTAATTTCGCGCTCAATGTCGCCGAGACGCACAAAGGCAAATGCGCATGACTTAAAACGAAACCGCCTTGCCCTTCTTGAAAGGCTCCATGCCCTTGCGGGCGAGTTCGTCGGCGCGTTCGTTTTCCGGGTGGCCGGCGTGGCCCTTGACCCAGTGCAGCGTCACCTTGTGGCGGTCACGGGCCGCCTCCAGCGCCTGCCAGAGTTCGGCATTCTTCACCGGCTTCTTGTCAGCGGTCTTCCAGCCGTTTTTCTTCCAGCCGAAAATCCACTTGGAAATGCCGTCCTTGACATAGGCGCTGTCGGTATAGAGATCGACCTCGCAAGGGCTCTTCAAGGCCGACAGCGCCGAGATCGCCGCCAGCAGTTCCATGCGATTGTTGGTCGTATCCGCCTCGCCGCCGCAAAGCTCCTTTTCGACATCGCCATAACGCAGCACCGCGCCCCAGCCGCCGGGGCCGGGATTGCCGGAGCATGCGCCGTCAGTGAAGATATCGACGTGTTTCATAGGCTCAATCCGTATTCGGCGGGCGATTTGATCTGGCGGTGGAAGCGCAGCTTGCGGAGATATTCGAGCGGATCCTTTTTGGTGACCATGGCGCCCTCCGGCGTCGTCAGCCAGTCATAGAGCCGGGTCAGGAAGAAGCGCAGCGCAGACCCGCGCGACAGCACCGGCAGGGCTGCGATTTCGGCATCGCTCAGCGGCCGGACGCTCTGATAACCCTCGAGCATCGCCGTGCCCTTGGTGATGTTGTAGGCGCCGTCCTTCTCGAAGCACCAGGCATTCAGGCAGATCGAGACGTCATAGGCGAGCAGGTCGTTGCAGGCGAAATAGAAATCGATCAGGCCGGAGAGCTGGTCGCCGAGAAAGAAGACGTTGTCGGGGAAGAGGTCGGCGTGGATGACGCCGGCCGGCAGGCCACTCGGCCAGGCGGCGGAGAGGAAATCGAGTTCGCTGCGGATCTCGGTCTGCAGGCCGGACTCAACCTCGCCGGCGCGCGCTTCGGATTTTTCCCACAGCCCCCGCCAGCCGTCGATCGACAGCGCATTCGCCCGCTTCAACTCGAAACCATCGCCGGCCACATGCATCTCGGCCAGCGCCTTGCCGACTTCGCGGCAGTGTTTTGCCTCCGGCTTTCTCAGCCACATGCCTTCGAGGAAGGAGATCAGCGCCGCCGGACGGCCGGACAGTGAGCCGAGCAGCGCGCCATCGCGGCGCGGCAGCGGCAGCGGGCAGGACAGGCCGCGGGCGGAAAGATGCTGCATGAAACCGAGGAAGAAAGGCAGGTCGCTCTTTTCCACCCGCTTCTCATAGAGCGTCAGGATCAGCGGATCCTTGGAGGTGTGAAGCAGGAAGTTGGAGTTTTCGACGCCTTCGGCAATGCCCTTGTAGGAGAGCAGCGTGCCCGCGTCATATTCCGTCAGGAACCATTTCAGATCGTCTTCGGCGATATCGGTATAGACTGCCAAGTGAGGTCTCGCCTTCATGCCTGTTGATATTGGATTTGCCGGAGTGGACGCCAGGCCGAAAGGCCGATCTAACCGTTGACGAAGGCCATGTCGGCTGCCGTCAGCTCGATATTGCGCAGTTCGCGGTTGACGAGGAAATTTTCGGTTTCCTGCACCGTTTCGGCCAGTTCGACGCGGGCGTCGAAGCGGGCGCGGAAAGCCTCGATGATCTCGTTGACGATGACCTCGGGTGCCGAGGCGCCGGCCGAGAGGCCGAGCGTCGAAATCGCGCCGATCTCGTCCCAGTCGAGCTCGGCGGCGCGCTGCACGAGGATGGATTTCTTCGCCCCTGCCCTGAGCGCCACTTCGACGAGGCGCTTGGAGTTGGAGGAGTTCGGCGCGCCGACGATGATGAAAAGATCGCAGCCGGGCGCTGCCTGCTTCACCACTTCCTGGCGGTTGGTCGTCGCATAACAGATCGAATCCGCTGCCGGCGCCGTCAGGTTCGGGAAGCGCTCGTGCAGGCGGGTGATGACGCCGGCCGTATCGTCGACCGACAGCGTCGTCTGGGTGACATAGCCGAGATTGTCGGGATCGACGGGGACATAGGCGTCGGCATCCTCGATCGTCTCGATCAGCGAGACCGATCCCTCCGGCAGCTGACCCATCGTGCCGATCACCTCGGGATGGCCGGCATGGCCGATGAGGACGACATGGCGGCCGAGGCGATTGTGGCGCATCGCCTGCTTGTGGACCTTGGAGACCAGCGGGCAGGTGGCGTCGAGATAGAAGAGGTTGCGGCTTGCCGCATCCTCGGGCACGGATTTCGGCACGCCGTGGGCGGAAAAGACCACCGGCTGGGCGCGATGTTCGGCCGGGATCTCGTCCAGCTCCTCGACGAAGACGGCGCCCTTGGCTTCCAGCCCTTCGACGACATAGCGATTGTGGACGATCTCGTGGCGCACATAGACCGGCGCACCATAGGATTTCAGCGCCAGCACGACGATCTGGATGGCGCGGTCGACGCCGGCGCAGAAGCCGCGCGGGCCGCAGAGCCTAATCGTCAAAGGAGGTTTCGCCGCAATATTCATGTCTGTTCCGTCAAATTCCTCATTCCTGTGCTCGTCACAGGAATCCAGCCACGGCGCGTCGGCGCCGTGAATGACTGTCAACATCCAAGTCCACCTACCGCGCCCAAGGACTTGAGCGCACTGGATTCCTGTGACGAGCACAGGAATGAGGGAGAACTCGGCAACGTCCAGCTTCAACAGCAACGTCCCGCGTGGGGCTAAGGGACCTCTAGCCCAATATGGTCGAGAATTGAAGTGATACTATTGCTGAGGTGCCTTGGCACCCTTGCGAAACCAGGAGATCGCCACCACGACAACGAGCACGGCGGCCAGCCCGTACCAGGTGAAAGCATATTGCAGATGGTCGTTCGGCAGATCCACCTGGGTGACGCCGCCGATCGGCAGGCCGGCCGGATTGGGGGTGGAATCGGCATCGACGAAGAAGGGAATGACGATCGCTTTCTCCAGCCCGACGCTCTCGGCCATGACGTCGAGATCCTTCCAGTAGAAGATGTTCTTGGCGACGTCGTTGTCAGGCACCACCCAGGAAGGCTTGCCGGGAAGCTTTTCGCGCGCCAGGCCGGTGACGGTCTGCTGATCCGTCAGCTGGCCCTGCATGCGCATTTCCGGCTCCTTGTTGTCGAAGGGAACGAAGCCGCGATTGACGAAGAGAATGCGCCCGTCGGCAAGCTCCAGCGGGGTATAGATGTAATAGCCGGTCTGGCCGCGCCAGGTGGCGAAGAAGTGCCGCTCCTTGTTGTTGATGTAGCGGCCGGTGGCGGTCACCTTGCGGTATTCGATATCGCCGCCTGCAGCCGCCATCGCCTCGATATCGGCAAGCGGCACGGGGCTTGCTGCCTGGCGCGCGGCGATATCGGCGATCAGGCCCTCTTTCCAGTGCAGGCGCTCCACCTGCCAGGTGCCGAGCGAAATCAGGATGGCAAGAGCGATCAGCACCAGGATGCCGGTGAAAACCGGTAGCCGGCGGCGCGGCGCGGCATGGTCGATATCAGTCACTCAGGCGTCCTTCGCGGGCATTATGGCGGTATTGCATGGCGATCAGGATGCCCTTGAACCAGCGCAGCGTCAGCAGCGACAGGATAATCGTCAACGGAGCGAAGAGCAGGATATGCACCCAGATCGGCGGTCCGTAATTCACCTGCAGCCACAGCACCATGCCGATGACGATGAAGCCGACGATGAGGATGACGAAGACGGCCGGGCCGTCACCGGAATCGGCAAAGGAATAATCGAGGCCGCAGGCGGCGCAGCGCGGCTTTACGCCGAGCAGGCCATCGAAGAGTTTGCCCTGGCCGCAGCGCGGGCAGCAGCCCTTGATGCCTGTTTTCACCGGATCGACGGGCGGAAAATGGGCGCTGTCCTCGTTCATTCCATTCCTTCTGGCAGCCTTGGCGGCCGCGGCTTTTTCGATGCTGCCTTAACTCTCCCATAAATTATTCGCAGGACGAAGGGAAATGCCTGCGTGATTTCGTCCCGCTGATAGTTCCTCACATCGGAATCGATGTGAGGAACTATCAGCAATTCAAAGTGTTACAGCGTCCTTGCCGCGTCTGAAAAGTCGCGCGGCGCTGTAATGATTCGCGCCAAACAGAAGAAGAAGACTGATGACCAATGATAGCCATTCCGTGCAGATCATTATCCTCAACGGCGCGCCGCGGAGCGGCAAATCAAGCATCGCGCGCGCGGTACAGGAACACTTCGAGGGGCCGTGGATCAACCTCGGCGTCGACAGCTACAATGCCATGACACCGAAGCGCTACCTTCCGGGCATCGGACTGCGGCCGGGCGGCGAACGGCCGGACCTGGAGGAACTGGTGCCGTTCTTTTATGCGGCACTCTACGAATCGATCGCCATCCATGCCAGCCTGGGGCTCAATGTCATCGCCGATCTCGGCCACCATGACAGCTATTCGCAGCCGCTCGGCATCCTCGGCGGTTGCGCCCGGCGACTGGAAGACTTTCCCGTGCTATTCGTCGGCGTGCGCTGTCCGATCGAGACGATCATGCAGCGGCGCGACATTGTCCAGGAGGGGCGCGAGACGCTTTATCTCACCGCCACGGAGGACGTGCCCGTTCCTGAACCGGTGCAACGCTGGCAGGACGAGGTGCATCGGCCCGGCATCTACGACATGGAGGTCGATACCTCAGTGCTGACACCGCTCGAATGCGCCGAGGCGATCCGCCACCAGCTGGATCTCGGCATTCCCCAGCCTTCGGCGTTCGAACGGATTGCCGGCGCGCGCTGAGGCGATGAAAAGCGGGAGCCCTTACCTCGGCCGAAGAGGTTGCCGATGGCAGCCCCTCATCCGCCTGCCGGCACCTTCTCCCCGCTCGCGGGGCGAAGGAAATATGCTGCAACCTCTCGATTCCCTCTTCTCCCCAGCGGGGAGAAGGTGCCCGTAGGGCGGATGAGGGGGCCGGCGAAGCCGGTCTTTCCAACAACATTCATGCGCGATTCGACCGCGCTCGCGTCGGCATGGCGGGATAGTTGAGATGAGAGGGCCTGCCGCGTGGCCCCCTCATCCGACCCTTCGGGCCACCTTTGCCTGGGTTGAGCCACCGGTCTCAACCCGTCCTTCGGACCCCCGCTGGGGAGAACAGGACACATGCCGCAGCCTCTCCGTTCCTCGCCCGCTCTCGCATGGCACGTCCCTCGTCTCCGGAAAGGTGCGGGCTGTCGCGGATCCCACCAACAAAAAAGGCGGGCACCAGGCCCGCCTTTTCTCAAGTTTCGTTCCGATCATCCGGCTGCGACGGGTGCGCCCCAGCCGCCCCAGACGTAGATGCAGAAGAACAGGAAGAGCCAGACGACGTCGACGAAGTGCCAGTACCAGGCGGCCGCCTCGAAGCCGAAATGCTGTTTCGGGGTGAAGTCGCCGCGCAGCGCACGGATCAGGCAGACAGCCAGGAAGATCGTGCCGACGAGGACGTGGAAACCGTGGAAGCCGGTCGCCATGAAGAAGGTCGCGCCGTAGATCGAATTCTTGAAGGCGAAGGGCGCGTGGGCATATTCATAGGCCTGGACGCTGGAGAAGAAAATACCGAGCAGCACCGTCAGCGTCAGGCCCTGGATCAAGCCCTTGCGGTCGTTGTGCAGCAGCGCATGGTGCGCCCAGGTGACCGTCGTGCCCGACAGGAGCAGGATGACGGTGTTGTAGATCGGCAGATGCCAGGGATCGAGGACTTCGATGCCCTTCGGCGGCCAAGTGCCGCCGGTATAGAGCAGGCGCGAGGCCTGGATCGCTTCGTTCGGATAGAGGCTGGCGTCGAAATAGGCCCAGAACCAGGCGACGAAGAACATCACTTCCGAAGCGATGAACATGATCATGCCGTAGCGCAGGTGCAGCGAGACGACGCGGGTGTGGGCGCCCTCATGGGCTTCCTTCACCGTATCGGCCCACCAGCCGTACATGACGTAGAGCACCAGCGCGAAGCCGATGTAGAAGAGCCAGGGATTGGCGAGCTCCGCGCCGGCGACCTTGAACGAGCCGCCGTTGAGATAACGCATGTAGCAGACGCCGCCGATTGCCATGATGAAGGCGCCGAGCGAGGCGAGAATCGGCCAAGGGCTCGGATCGATGATGTGATAGTCGTGATTCTTCTGGTGAGCATCGGCCATGTCGTTATCCCCGGATGTCTTCCTTCACTCCGCTCCCGGCATAGCCGGAAACGAGCCTTGATCAAAGTTTCTTTTCAATCTTTTCCGCTCCACCCTCATTCGAAGCCACCGGCTTCGGACCCTCTTTCGGGTAGAACGTATATGACAGCGTGACCGTGTGGATATCCCTGGATTCCACGGCCTTGACGATTTCGGGATCGATGTAGAACACGACAGGCATGTCGAGCTTCTCGCCCGGCTTCAGGTCCGTTTCCGTAAAGCAGAAACATTGTACCTTGTTGAAATAGACGCCGGCTTCACCCGGCGTGACGTTGAAAACCGCCTGGCCGCGCTGGGTCTCGTTCGAACGATTCTCGGCGGTGAAATTGACCTGGATGGTCTCGCCGATCTTCGGATTGACCTCGCGCTGGACCGGCTTGAAGTCCCATTGCAGCCCGGGGGCGACATTGGCGTCGAAGGTGACGCGCATCGTGCGGTCGAGCACGACGCTCGACACCTGGTCGACGCGCTGCGTCGTGCCGTTATAGCCGGTCACCTGGCAGAAGATGCGGTAGAGCGGCACGGCGGCATAGCTCATCGCGCCCATGCCGAAGACGAAGCTCAGGCACATCATGACGACGGCGCCGTTGTTGCGGACCTGCTTCTTCGGTGCGGCGGGGTTATCGCTCATCCGGCCGTTCCCCCGCCGATCTTCACGATTGCCATCACGTAGAAGAGAACGACGAGGCCGGCAAGCACCAGCCCGAGGGCGACGTTGCGGTTGCGGCGCGACTTGAGCTGCTTTTCCGTGAGCTTGACCAATTCCATCAGAACCAACCTCCCGCATGCGAGACCAGCAGCGAGGCCAGCCGGTCGATCATCAAGGCGGAGAACACGGCGAAGAGATAAAAGATCGAGAAGCCGAAAAGCTTCTTCGCCGGGATCATCTTCAAATCGCCGTCGGGCATGCGCCAGACGGCGATGGAACAGTATATGAAGATCGCACCGAGGGCGGCGGCGACGAGGCCATAACCGAAGCTGGCGAAACCGAGGAAGGACGGCAATACCGCGCAGACGGCGGTCAGCACCGCATAGGCGACGATCTGATGCTTGGTCACCCGTTCGCCGGCAACGTTCGGCAGCATCGGCACGCCGACGGCCTCGTAGTCGCGCATCTTGAAGAGGGCGAGCGCCCAGAAATGCGCCGGCGTCCACAGGAAGATGATGAGGAAGAGAACGGTGCTCTCGATCGTCACGCTGTTGGTCACGCAGGCCCAGCCGATCATCGGCGGGAAGGCGCCGGCAGCACCGCCGATGACGATGTTCTGCGGCGTCGAGCGCTTCAGCCACATGGTGTAGACGACGGCATAGAAGAAGATGGTGAAGGCGAGGATGCCGGCCGAGAGCCAGTTGACCGCCAGGCCGAGAATCACCACCGAGAAGCCTGAAAGCACCAGGCCGAAGGCGAGTGCCTCGGAGGGTGCGATGCGGCCGGCCGGGATCGGACGGTTGGCGGTGCGGCTCATGATGGCGTCGATATCGGCGTCATACCACATGTTCAGCGCGCCGGAGGCGCCGGCGCCGACGGCGATACAGAGGATGGCGATCAGGCCGAGGACCGGATGGATGTGGCCCGGCGCCAGCACGAGACCGGCAAAGGCAGTGAAGACCACGAGCGACATCACTCGTGGCTTCAGCAATTCGAAATAATCGCGCGCACTCGCTTCCGACAATTCGCCGTCCTTTGCAAGCACCTCGTGATTGTCGATGACAGTCATCATTCCGTCCTGAATGTCTTACCATCAGGACGCCATATCGAAAGCGGCGTCCTGATGTCCGCGCAAATTACTTGATGCGCGGAAGCTGTTCCCACTGGTGATAGGGCGGCGGCGAAGGCAGCTGCCATTCGAGCGTCGTTGCACCCTCACCCCACGGATTGTCGCCGGCCACACGCTTCTTGGCGAAGGCTTCGAAGACGCCGTAGAGGAAGATCAGCACACCGAAGGCCGAGATGTAGGAGCCGATCGAGGAAACGTAGTTCCAGCCGGCAAAGGCATCCGGATAATCGATGTAGCGGCGCGGCATGCCGGCGAGACCGAGGAAGTGCTGCGGGAAAAACACCAGGTTGACGCCAATGAACATGATCCAGAAATGCAGCTTGCCGACCAGCTCGTTGTACATGTAGCCGGTCATCTTCGGGAACCAGTAGTACCAGCCGGCGAAGATCGCAAAGACGGCGCCGAGCGACAGAACGTAGTGGAAGTGGGCCACGACGTAATAGGTGTCATGCAGCGAGCGGTCGAGACCGGCATTGGCGAGCTGGACGCCGGTGACGCCGCCGACCGTGAACAGGAAGATGAAGCCGATCGCCCAGAGCATCGGCGTGCGGAACGAGATCGAGCCGCCCCACATCGTCGCGATCCAGGAGAAGATCTTCACACCCGTCGGAACGGCGATGACCATCGTCGCGAAAACGAAGTAGCGCTGTGCGTCGAGCGACAGGCCGACCGTGTACATGTGGTGAGCCCAGACGACGAAGCCGACCGCGCCGATCGCGACCATGGCGTAGGCCATGCCGAGATAGCCGAAGATCGGCTTCTTCGAGAAGGTCGAGATGATGTGGCTGACCATGCCGAAGCCCGGCAGGATGAGGATGTAGACCTCGGGGTGACCGAAGAACCAGAACAGATGCTGGTAAAGAATCGGGTCGCCGCCGCCTTCCGGCGAGAAGAAGGATGTGCCGAAGTTACGGTCGGTGAGCAGCATGGTGATGCCGCCTGCCAGAACCGGCAGCGACAGCAAGAGCAGGAAGGCGGTGATCAGCACGGACCAGGCAAACAGCGGCATCTTGTGCAGCGTCATGCCGGGAGCGCGCATGTTGAGGATCGTGGTGATGAAGTTGATCGCACCGAGGATCGACGAGGCGCCGGCAATGTGCAGCGCGAAGATCGCAAGGTCGACCGCCGGTCCCGGCGTGCCGGTTGTCGCCAGCGGCGGATACATCGTCCAACCACCGCCCGTACCATAAGCGCCTGCCGGGCCTTCGACGAACATCGACAGCAGCAGCAGCGCGAAGGCGGGAACGATCAGCCAGAAGGAGATGTTGTTGAGGCGTGGGAAAGCCATGTCGGGCGCGCCGATCATGATCGGCACCATCCAGTTGGCGAAACCGCCGATCATCGCCGGCATGACCATGAAGAAGATCATGATCAGCGCGTGCGCGGTCGTGAACATGTTGAACATCTGCTTGGCGCCGTCGATCGCAGCGTCACCCTCATAGCCGTAGACCATCGAGGCCAGGCCGTGGAAGATCTGGATGCCAGGCTCCTGCAGCTCCATGCGCATGGCAACCGACAGCGCGCCGCCGATGATGCCCGCAATGATCGCGAAGATCAGGTAGAGCGTGCCGATGTCCTTGTGGTTGGTCGAGAACAGCCAGCGATTGGCAAAGCTCGGCTTGTGCCCGTGATCATGGTGATCGTCATGCGCGTGGTCATGATGGGCGGCGTGATCATGAGAATGATCGTCGTGAGCGGAAGGTCCAGCCATTGTCCCGATCCCCTTAATTACTGTGCTTCGGCGACGTTGACGGTCTTTGCGGGACCATCGGTTGCGGCCATGAGTGTCTTGTAGGCGCCGGGCAGGTCGCTGGCGGCTGCGGTCAGCCACTGCTTGTACTTGTCCTCGGAGACGACGCGGATGGCGATCGGCATGAACGCATGGTCCTTGCCGCAGAGCTCGGAACACTGGCCGTAGAACAGGCCTTCGCGTTCGGCCCTGAACCAGGTCTCGTTCAGGCGGCCCGGCACGGCATCGATCTTGACGCCGAAGGAAGGCATGGCGAAGGCATGGATGACGTCGGTCGGCGCGGAAGTCACGAGAACGCGGACCGTCTTGTTGACCGGCAGGACCAGTTCGTTATCGACGGCGAGAAGACGCGGATAGACCGACTTGTCTTCCTTGCCGGCGGCGGCGCGGTCCTGATCCTTCAGCAGGTAGGAATCGAAAGCCAGCGGGTTTTCGCCCGAACCTTCATATTCGTAGTTCCACTGCCACTGGGTGGCGGTCGCCTTGATCGTCACGTCGGGGTTTTCGGGCAGCGTCAGCTGCGCCGTCAGCAGGTTGAATGAAGGAATGGCGAGAAGAAGAAGCACCAGGACCGGCCCCACGGTCCAGGCAATCTCGATCAGCGTATTGTGGCTCGTCTTCGAGGGAACCGGGTTCGCGCTGGCGCGGAACTTGAAACAGACGACGATGAGCAGGGCCAGAACGAACAGCGTGATCGGAACGATAAACCACAGGGTATATTGTTCGAACCAGTGGATTTCCCGCATGATCGGCGTTGCCGCCGGCTGCAGCGTCGCCTGCCACGGCATGGGCTGGTCGGCATATGTGCCGGAAGCAAAAAGCAGACAGACCAGCGTGGTCAGGGCTGCATAAGCCTTCTTCATCACCTTATTATCTCCCTCGAGCGCTTGACCTGCAAAATAGAACGCAGAATCCTTGCCATCTTCAGCGCTTCAAACCACAGTTTGGCATTTGCCGCAACAGGTCAGAGCAATTGTCTATGCGGCATTTTTGCTCAAAGCATAGGCAGGTCAGAACGGCAAAACATCCCAAGTTTTTCATCAGCATATGAAAAATCGGCTTTCCGGCCAATCCGCGCGCGACACATTATTTCGCAAAGGTCCAATTTCCGCCGCAGTCCCCCGGTTTTGACGGGGTGGGGCTTTTCATTTTTGGTGGGCAGCTTCAACAATAGCCGCAATGATTCGATATCCAGAGGTTTCCATGGGTTTCCGTTCCCTCGCGCAGTCGCTTCTCGTGACTGCCAGCATCGCGGCCGCAGCGACAACGCCCGTTTTCGCACAGCAACCCGCCCCGTCGCAGACCAGGCCGCCCGCTTCCACGCCGGCGCCGACCCTTGCTCCGGCGCCGCAGCAGCCGAGTGCCGCCAAGCCGAATGTCGAACAGGTGACGCCCGGCCAGACGCAGCCGCCGGCGCCCGGCACGGTAAAGTCCAATCACGGCGCATGGTCTGTCGTCTGCGACAAACCGGCAGGCGCTTCGACCGAACAATGCGCGCTGATGCAAAACGTCATCGCCGAGGATCGGCCGGAGGTCGGGCTTTCCGTCGTCGTGCTGAAAACAGCCGACCGCAAGTCGAAGATTCTCCGCGTGCTGGCACCACTTGGCGTGCTGCTCCCGAACGGCCTCGGGCTCAATGTCGACGGCAAGGATATCGGCCGCGCCTATTTCGTCCGCTGCTTTGCCGACGGCTGCTACGCCGAGGTCGTGCTCGAGGATGAGTTGCTGAAGACCTTCCGCAGCGGCGCGCAGGCAACCTTCATCGTCTTCCAGACCCCGGAAGAAGGCATCGGCATCCCCGTCGACCTCAAGGGCTTCGCCGAAGGTTTTGACGCTCTGCCGTGAGGTCAATTGGCAGCTTCCGTGGGTCCGCCCCTCATTCGCCTGCCGGCACCTTCTCCCCGTAAACGGGGCGAAGGGGGCATATCGCGACCTCTCCGTTCCCCGCCCATCTCTCGCAGGGCACGTCCCTTCGCCCCGTTTTTACGGGGGTCCGGAGGACGGGTCGAGACGGGTGGCTCGACCCCGGTAAGGTTAGGGTGAGGGGAAATTGTTTGCTCGCCATCTCGAACAAATCGGCTCCCAAGCGGACTATGTAAAAAAGCCGCGTCGCCACACAGCGCAAAGCGATGGGAATGCTCACATCCCTTTAAAAAAAGAATAATTCGACGGCGGGGCTTCACTCCTTATTATGTGGAGCCCTATCTAGGGAGTAAGTGCACTCCTGAACGCATGCTTGGAGCCATACCATGACCACCGATCTCCTGACGCTTTTCGATGCCGATGAAGCGACGATGCACAAGCACGTGGCCGAGGCCCTGTCCGGTGCCGATGACGGCGAACTGTTCATCGAGCATGCGCAGGCGGAAGCGCTGACCTTCGACAATGGCCGGCTGAAGGGCGGCAGCTTCAACACCGAACAGGGTTTCGGCCTGCGCGCTGTTGCCGGCGAAGCGGTAGGTTATGCCCATGCCGGCGATCTCTCGGTGGCGGCACTGAAGCGGGCGGCGGATGCCGTCGGCGCGGTAACGCGCGGCTATTCCGGCTCCTATGCGGCAGCACCGCAGGGCACCAACAAGAAATTCTACAGCGACGAGAACCCGATCGGCCAGCCGAGCTTCGAGGAGAAGGTCAAGGTCCTGCAGGACATCGACGCCTATCTCAGGGGCAAGGATGACAAGGTGCGCCAAGTGACGGCCTCGGTCGCCGCAAGCTGGCAGGTCGTCGACATCCTGCGCGCCGACGGACATCGTGTCCGCGACATCAGGCCGATGACGCGCATCAACATCTCGGTCATGGTCGGCGACGGCGATCGGCAGGAGAGCGGCTCCTACGGCCACGGCGGACGCATCGGCTTCGGTGATTTCATCGCCGAGGGCAGCTGGCAATACGGCGCCGACGAGGCGCTGCGCCAGGCGCTCGTCAATCTCGAGGCGATCGATGCGCCGGCGGGCACGATGGACGTCGTTCTCGGCTCCGGCTGGCCGGGCGTGATGCTGCACGAGGCTGTCGGCCACGGGCTGGAAGGCGATTTCAACCGCAAGAAAACCTCGGCCTTTTCAGGCCTTCTCGGCCAGATGGTCGCCGCTCCCGGCGTCACCGTCGTCGATGACGGCACGATCGACAATCGCCGCGGCTCGATCACCATCGATGACGAGGGCACGCCGTCCGCCTACAACGTGCTGATCGAAAACGGCAAACTCGTCGGCTATATGCAGGACCGGCAGAATGCCCGGCTGATGGGCATGGCGCCCACCGGCAACGGCCGCCGCCAGGGCTATTCCCATGTGCCGATGCCGCGCATGACCAACACCTATATGCTCGGCGGCGACAAGACGCCGGAGGAAATCATCGCCTCGGTGAAGAAGGGCATCTATGCCGTCTCGTTCGGCGGCGGCCAGGTGGATATCACCTCCGGCAAGTTCGTCTTCGGCTGCACCGAGGCCTATCTGATCGAAAACGGCAAGGTCGGCGCGCCGATCAAGGGCGCGATGCTGATTGGAAACGGCCCGGATGCGATGAAGCGGGTGTCGATGATCGGCAACGACATGAAGCTCGATACCGGCATCGGCAATTGCGGCAAGGCCGGCCAATGGGTTCCCGTCGGCGTTGGCCAGCCGCATCTGCGCATGGATCAGGTGACGGTCGGCGGCACCCAGACCTGAGGCAAAAGGATTCTGTGATGGCGGACATCGAAATCAGGACCTTCACGGCCGATGACGCCGATGCCGTGCTTTCGGTGATCCTGCCGATCCAGCGCGAGGAATTCGGTATCGACATCACCGCGGATGCGCAGCCGGATCTCAGGGTCATCCCGGATTTCTATCAGTCCGGCAAGGGGCAGTTCTGGGTCGCCGTCAAGGGTGGCGCCATCGTCGGCACGGTCGGGCTCAAGGATATCGGCAACAACCAGGCGGCACTGCGCAAGATGTTCGTCGCTGCTGAGGTTCGCGGCCACGAGCATGGCGTGGCGGCGCGGCTCCTCGATCGCCTGTTTACCCATGCCAGGGAGGCCGGCCTGACCGATATCTTCCTCGGCACAACCGACAAGTTCGTCGCCGCGCATCGCTTCTACGAAAAGAACGGCTTTGCCGAGATTGCCAAGAGCGCCCTGCCCCGCGCCTTCCCGCTGATGGCGGTGGACAGCAAATTCTACCGCCATAAGGTCGGCTGACTCCACCTCGGGAAGATCATGATGCGGCTGATTTCGCGATGGCAGAATTCGGCGGGGGAACGGGTGCGGATCGCCCTCAACCTCAAGGGCATTACCTATCGCTATGTGCCTGTGAGCTCGCTAGAGCCCGGCGAGTATCGCCGGCTCAATCCGCAAGGGCTACTGCCAGCGCTCGATATCGGCGGCCATATCGTGCCGCAATCGTCAGCCATTCTCGCTTATATCGAAGAGACCTATCCCGATCCGAGCCTCCTGCCCGAGGATCCCGCGTTGCGCGCAGAGGCGAGAGGTTTTGCCGCCCATATCGCGTCGGAGATGCACGCTTTGACCGTCCAGCGTGTCCGGCAGTTCCTGCGCGACGAACTCGGCGGCGGCGAGGCGGAGGTGAAACGCTGGCTGCAGCATTGGCTGGGGCTCGGCTTTGCAGCGCTCGAAGAGACGCTTGCGCAGCGTCGAAGCCCGTCGCCCTTCTGTTTCGGCGAGCGTCCCGGCTGGGCCGATCTGCATCTCGTCCCGCAGATGAGCAATGCCCGCCGTCTCGGCCATGATCTCTTAGCCTACCCGCTGCTGCTTGCGGTCGAGCAGCGGTGTGTGACGCTCGACGCCTTCCGATCAGCAAGGCCGGAAGCGCAGCCGGATTTTCCGAAGACGGGTAGCCCTGCCTAAACCATTGGGCGGTATTGCATCAGCCCTTCGACGTCAGCGCCGGCTGGAACCGCCATTTCCGCTCGATGGCGGCGGCAAGGTCGATATCGTTGCGGCGGGCAAAGAGCAGGATGTGGCCGAGCAGGTCGGCGGTTTCGTCGGCGAGATCGCGGTCGAGTTCCTCCGGCGTCCGGTCCCTGCGGCGCCCGCGGCCGGTCAGGCGGTTCCAGGCCTGGGTGAGTTCGCCCACCTCCTCCTGCAGCTTCAACAAAAACCAGTCGGGGTCACGCTCGATGCCGTTGGCTGCGGCATAGGCCGCGGACGAGGTTTCGAACTGATCGGCGAGACGGCGCAGCATAGACGTTCTCCTTTTGTTTATGGAGGAGACGCTGATTCCCAACAATTGTCCAGAACGGGATTGCCCAAAGTTCCGGGCGGCGATCAGCCGCGATCCGGCAGCAGCATGCAGTCATAGGAGCGCTGCTTGAGCGCATCGCAGGCCGAGACGGCGGCATCCTTGCTGGCGAAGCCGACGAAGCGGGCGCGATAGATCTTGTTGGCCCCCTGCCCGACCGCCTCGGTATAGGGCGAAGCTGACACGAGCGGCGCGCCGGCTTCGGACTTTGCCTGGGCGAGAAGCGCACGCGCCGCATCGGCGCTGGGAGCGGCCGAGATCTGGATCTGCCAGTCGCCATTGGTCTTCTCTGCTGATGTCTTCGGCGTCTTGCCGGCGTTCAGGATCTCGTCCATCGCGACCGGACGTTCCAACGGCACGACGGCGTCATCGGCATAGGCCAGGCTTTTCGCAGCGAGATCGTCGACTTGCCGCGGTGCGTTGAACGGCACCGGAACATCGGAAGCGTCAGCGGCGGAGGCGACTTCGACCGTTTCTTTCGCCCCGACGCTCGCCACCAGCCTTGCGCCGCCGGAAGACGAGGCGCGGCCGAGATAACGGTCGAGCAAACCAGCCATCTTGGCGTCGCGGCTGCGGGCAGTGCGGCCGCCGAGCACGACGCCGACCACGCGGCGGTTGCCGTCTCTGACGGCACTGACGAGGTTGAAGCCGGACGCATTGGTATAACCGGTCTTGATGCCGTCCATGCCCTGGTAGCGGTACATGAGATTGTTGTGACCGCGCACCGTCCGGCCGCGGAAATTGAAACTGGCCGTCGAAAACAGCCGGTATTCGTTCGGATAGTTCTTCATCAGCGCGATGGCGAGCGTCGACATATCCCGCGCCGTCGTCACCTGACGGCCGTCCGGCAGGCCGGATGCGTTGACGAAGACGGTGCGGCTCATGCCGAGCTGGCGGGCTTTGGCCGTCATCACCCGGGCAAAGCCGCTTTCCGAGCCGGCGAGCTTCTCACCCATGGCGGAGGCGGCATCATTGGCCGATTTGACGATCATGCCATAGACCGCCTCGCGCACGGTGATCGTGCCGCCCGCCTTGACGCCAAGCTTGGTCGGCGGCCGGGAGGCGGCGTATTTCGACATCTTGATCGGGGTATCCCAGGCGATCTTGCCGCGTTTCAACGCCTCGAAGGTGAGATAGAGCGTCATCATCTTCGTCAGCGAGGCCGGATGGTTCAGCGTATCGGCGTTTTCAGCGGCGAGAACCTTGCCGGTCCGGGCATCGAGGATTAGCGAAGCGTTGCCGGCAAGAGCCGCAAGAGGCGCCGAAACGGCAAGCGTTACGGTCAAAACAGCGGCCCAAAGCTTTCTCATGCACTTCCCCTCATATGCTGGCCCTGATGCGCAGGCCCTTCATGCATTGGCCCGCGATAGGATCGGCGTTTTGTCCCGTAATGTGACAGAAGCCGTAAGTTTGGCGCGACTTTGAGGCAACGCCTATCATTTTTCTAGTCTTTTCATCGTTTTGGTTAACAGGAAATCAAAGACCTGTGCTGAACCGGGATTCAGCAAGGCTTAAGTCGCACTTGCTAGTTTCCGGAAAAGGCAGGGGACGGGGCGCCGCATGACGGGACAATTCAAGCGATTGGGCAAGCGACTGGCGATCGGCGCCGGGCTCGAGTTTTCCTGGCTGCTGGCCTCGGCCGGGCTGATGCGCGAAGCACGCGGGCGCGGCGTGGTCTTCACGCTGCATCATGTCCGCCCGCACGTGGCCGAAGCCTTCGAGCCGAATGCGCATCTTGAAATCACCCCGCGGTTTCTCGACGTGGCGCTGCGGCGGCTGAGGCGAGAGGGCTATCGCTTCGTGCCGCTCGCCGAGGTGCCGGCGCTGCTGGCGGAGCCGGAAGGCGCAAAGCCTTTCGCGGCCTTCACGCTTGACGACGGGTACAACAACAATCTGGAACATGCGCTGCCGGTGTTCGAGCGGCATCAGGCGCCGTTCACGGTATTCGTCGCCAAGGGTTTTGCCGAAGGCTCTCACAGCATCTGGTGGGAAACGCTGGCGATCCTCCTGCGCCGGGCGGCCGAAATCCGTTTCGATTTCGGCCGCGGCATGGAGCGCCTTGTGCTCGATAGTCCGCAACAGCAATGGCACGCCTTCGATCGCTTTGCCGCCTACGTCCACCGCTCCGACGAGGCGCGCGCCGTTGCCGCCATCGATCTGCTAGCGCGCGAAAACGGCATCGAGCCGACGGATATCGTCCGCGAGCTGGTGATGGGCCCTGGCCAATTGCAATGGCTGGCGGCACATCCGCTCGCAACGCTCGGCGCCCATACGATCAGCCATCGGGCGCTCGCCCGGCTGCCGGAAGCCGAAGCGCGAATCGAAATGCAAGCTTCGGCGGATTACCTCGAGGCGGTGACCGGTATTCGTCCCGAGACGATCGCCTATCCTTACGGCACGCCTGCGGCTGCGACCGCCCGCGAGGCGCGCATCGCTCGCAATCTCGGCTTTACCCTTGCGGTCACCACGCAGCCCGGGTTGCCGGCAGCGAAGCTGACCGGCTATCTCCCGCGCATTTCGCTCAACGGATTCTACCAGAAGCGACGTTACGTCTCGGCTCTCGCCTCCGGCATACCGCTGAAGCTGATGGGCCGATAAGCCCGTTACGGATACATCCGGACCTTGTCCCATTCACCTTCCGGTGATGGCCGGCGGAATTCGACACGGTCATGCAGACGGAATTTCTGGTCCTTCCAGAATTCGATCGAGGTCGGCCGGATGCGGAAGCCCGACCAGTGGGCGGGGCGCGGAATCTCGCCGATGGCATAACGCGCGGTATATTCGGCCACCGCCTTTTCCAGCGCGAAACGGCTTTCCAGCGGACGGGATTGCTTAGAAGCCCAGGCGCCGATGCGGCTGCCGCGCGCCCGCGTCTTGAAATAGTCGTCCGCTTCGGCATCGGTAACGATCTCGACGGGGCCACGCAGCCTCACCTGGCGACGCAAGCTTTTCCAGTGAAAGCACATGGCAGCCTTTTTCTGGCCAAGAATTTCGCGGCCTTTCTGGCTCTCGAAATTGGTGTAAAAGACGAAACCGTCATCGTCGAATCCCTTCAGGAGAACCATGCGGACATTGGGAAGACCATCCTCATCGACCGTTGCCAGCGCCACCGCATTGGGGTCATTGGGCTCGGAAGCCTCGGCTTCTTTCAGCCATTCGGCAAAGAGCTTGAAGGGTTCGCCACTTTCGGTAAAGTCACCGCTTGTTAACTCGTTTGCCGACATATTGGTTCAAATGCCCCGGATTATTCAAAACTCGCCCAGCTTTTGATAACTGGACAGGATGCAGGGTGGAAGTCATAACAAAGTCATCTCGCCATACAAAGGGCCTGCGGCGACGCAGCCGCGCGTTGTTTGTCATCGGCACCGCGATGTTGTCGCTTTCCGGCTGCGTCGGCGGCGGTATGGATTTCTTGAGTGACGCCAAGGTCGACCGGTCGGTGGCAACCGGCACCGTGCCGCAGACCCCGCCGAGCACCGACACGCTTTCCGACGAAATGACCGTGCGCAACGCCGTGACCTCGGCCGACGTGCAAAGGCTCGAGGGCCAGCCGCTTCCCTGGGCGAATGCATCGACGGGCAGTGCCGGCGTCATCGATACGATCGTCGAGAACAATGAGTCCGGCCAGGTCTGCCGCCAGTTCCGCACCACCCGCCATTCCTATGTCGGCATCGCCAAATTTTACGGCAAGACCTGCCTCGTCGGCGGCGGCAACTGGCAGCTTCTGAGCTTCCAGCCCGAGAGCTGATCCTCCCAAACTATTACAGCGTCCCTTTGCGCGTTCGAAAAGACGCGCAGCGCCGTCACCAACAGGTTAACGTGCGACCGCTTTCGGCCGAATGCTTAGCAAAGAGCTAACCATTTACCGCGAAACACCCCACATCTCTGCCCAGAAATAACAAGTGATTAGCAACTCCGCCGCAGGATCGGCGTTGAGAGTGGCTGTTCCTGCCTTTGTGGCGGGTGGCGCTACACACGTTTTATTGGACGGGGATGCCGGGCAAGGACGAGGCTTGCCGCATCGCAACACCGGCGGTTTTAACATGCGCGATCCTTATAAAATTCTGGGCGTCAAGCGCGACGCGGCAGTAGACGAGATCAAGGCGGCTTGGCGCAACATGGCCAAATCAGCCCATCCCGACCACAATCAGGACGATCCGACGGCGACGGCCCGGTTCGCCGAGATCGGCCGCGCCTATGAAACGCTGAAAGACCCGCGCAAACGCAGCCTGTTCGACAATGCCCTGCGGATGGCCGAAGCCAAGAAACACGAACAGACGATCATGCAGCAGCGCCAGGCCGCCCGCGAGGCGGCCGTGCGCGCCAAGGCGGCACAGGCCAATGCCGAGCGCGTGATGGAAGAGCTGGCGCGCGCCGCCCAGAAGGCTGCCGCCGACGGCAACAGACAACAGGCAGGTTCCGTTGAGGCCGCCGACGAGATGGTGGATCGCATTTTCGGTGCCCAGGCCCGGGCTGCGGCCGGCGGCCAGGCGCAGGCTCGCGCCCAGCAGGCGCAATATCAGCAGGCGCAAAATCAACAGACCCAAAACGCCCAGGCCGATCCCGGCAGGCGCATGGATGGCGATGCCGCCGAGGCCGAGGTCAAGGGCGATGAGGAATCGGGCGAAGTTGGGCCAAATGCCGCCGCCAACCTGTCGCTGCCGCTCAGCATCCTGACAAACCTGGTGCGCCGTTTCACCGGCGCCAAGGATACCGGCCTGGACAAGGCACCGGATGAGGTGACGACGGCGACGGTCACGATCGACGACGTGTTGAAGAGCGGCTGGATCACCGCGTCGCTGCCGGAGGGCCGCGAAATCGGCTTTGCATTGCCGGCAGGCACGACCGACGGCCACGAGGTGCGGCTTAAGGGACAGGGCTTCAAACTGCCGGGCATGCAGCGCGGCGACGCCGTCATCAACATTCGCATTGCGTCCGATCCGCGCTTCACCGTCGACGGTTTCGATCTGCACGCCGTGCTGCCGCTCAGCATCGAAAATGCCGTGCTCGGCACCGAGGCGCGCATCGAAGGACCGAGCGGGCCGCTGAACGTGACGATCCCCGCATGGTCGGGCTCGGACAAGACGATTAGAATTCCCAGCCAGGGATTGCCCCGCGAAGAGGGCGGCAGAGGCGATCTGGTCGTCGAATTGCGCATTATCTTGTGGGAAAAACCCGACGACAAAGTCACCGATCTCATGCGGAGCATGCGCGAAGGCCTGTTCCTATGAAATTTTTATGACATTCGCACCCTTTATTACGATCCCTAACAGTTGATGATCCCGGCCAAGCTTGAACCGATTAACGGCCTATGCCATAGGCAGGATCGATCAGAATCCTAGGGAGCGAAATATGGCTCAAGCATCCGGCCTCATGGCAGGCAAACGCGGCGTCATCATGGGTGTCGCCAACAATCGTTCGATTGCGTGGGGTATTGCCAAGGCCATTCATGCGCACGGCGGAGAAGTTGCGTTTACCTATCAGGGCGATGCGCTGAAGAAGCGTGTCGAGCCGCTCGCCGCCGAAATCGGCGCGACGCTCGTCGGCCACTGTGACGTCGCCGATGAAGCCACCATCGATGAGGTTTTCGCGAACGTCGAGAAGCTGTGGGGCAAGATCGATTTCCTCGTGCATGCGATCGGCTTTTCCGACAAGGACGAGTTGACCGGCCGCTACGTCGACACCTCGGCCGACAACTTCGCCAAGACGATGCAGATCTCCGTCTATTCCTTCACCTCGGTCGCACGCCGCGCCGAGAAGCTGATGACGGATGGCGGCGCCATGCTGACGCTGACCTATTACGGCGCCGAAAAGGTGATGCCAAACTATAATGTCATGGGTGTCGCCAAGGCCGCGCTCGAAGCCAGCGTCAAGTATCTCGCCGTCGACCTCGGACCGCAGAACATCCGCGTCAATGCCGTCTCGGCCGGACCGATCAAGACGCTTGCCGCCTCCGGCATCGGCGATTTCCGCTATATTCTGAAGTGGAACGAATATAACGCGCCGCTGCGCCGTACCGTCACCATCGAGGAAGTCGGCGATGTCGGCCTCTATCTCCTGTCGGACCTGTCGCGCTCCGTCACCGGCGAAGTGCACCATGCCGACAGCGGCTATCATGTCATCGGCATGAAGGCGGTCGACGCGCCCGACATTTCCGTCATCAAGGACTGATTTCTCCATATGGATGCGAGACCGTGCTTATCTATGTGATCAGACACGGCCAGACCGCCTGGAATGCCGAGCGCCGCCTGCAGGGTCAGAAGGATATCCCGATGAATGCCACGGGCCTGGAACAGGCCCGGCAGAACGGCATCGCGCTTGCCGAGATCCTCGGCGACACGGTCGACCAATTCGATTTCGTCGCAAGCCCGCTGCAGCGCACGCGCGCGACAATGGAAATCATGCGCATTGCCATGGGCTTGCCGCCGCTTGCCTATCGCACCGATCCAAGGCTGGTGGAAATTTCCTTCGGCGACTGGGAAGGCTCGACAATCAAGGAGCTGAAGGCGACGCAGCGCGAGCGGGTGGCGGAACGCAATGCCTCCAAATGGGATTTCATCCCACCCGGCGATGATGCGGAAAGCTACGAAATTCTCTCCTGGCGCACTGGCTCATGGCTGAACTCGGTCGATCGTCCGACGGTCTGCGTCACCCATGGCGGTGTCATCCGCACGCTGTTCCAGGCGATCGCCGACCTGCCGAAAAGCACCGCTGCCGAAGGCGCCATCCCGCAGGACCGGATCATCCGGATCGAAACCACGGAGCGGACGATCGTCTGGCTGTAGGTATTGCAGGGCGCTAGGTCGGATTGGGGGTGCGAACGAGCTGTTCGGGCCTGTGCTGCCCAGGGAGATTGCCGGGACCAGCCCCTCATCCGGCTGCCGCCACCTTCTCCCCGCGCGCGGGGCGAAGGTGGATAGGCGCAACCTCTCGGTTCCTCGCTTACCTCTCGCAGGGCACGGCCCCTAGCCCCGTTTACGGGGGTCCGCAGGACGGGTCGAGACCAGTGGCTCGACCCCGGCAAGGTTGGGGTGAGGGGCAGCCACTGCGCGTATCTCACTCGATTATTCTCCAGAGAACTGCCTATTTAACGATGTCGAGATCGTTGATGACGCGTTTGCCGTCGACCTCGGTGTAGAAGACGATCACCTTCACGCCGGCTTCGAGGCCGTCGAAATTGAATTCCTCGGGCGCCTGATAGGTCTTGCCGTCATCGAGCGTCAGCACGAGGTTGGCCGTGTCGACCTTCTTGATCGTCGCCTCGACATCGGCGCTCTCGGCAAAACCGCTCATCGGTGACAGGAAACTTGCTGTTGCCAAAAGCGTGGCGACGACGAAACGCATGGCGACAATCCTTTTGAAACGCTGCACGATAAGCTGCACGAAAAAATGACTGGCCACAGATAAGCTCCTGAATATGGCGAAAATTGCCCGTAAGAAAGGCTTTTCCCGCCCAATTGATGAATAGGATTTTAAATATAATCAAGATGCCGCGTTAACCCGCGGTTTTTCCCTTCACACGATTTTTCGGCATCGCCGGCGGGCAATCGTAAATTAACCCGCGCGTCCTACAGTTGCTCGCCAACAGGGGAGTTTCATTTTGCTATCCAGGCTCAGCGACAGCAAGCAGTTGCGGCGCGTGTTGAAGAATACCCGCGTTTCGTTTCTGGTTTCGTCGCTCGTCGCCCTCGTCGTCATCATGGTCGGCTTCGGGCTCGACCGGGCCAATACTGCGTCTCATGTGCGCGAACTTCATATCCGCACGGAAAACGAGACCAACCTGATCCGCGCCCGGGTGATGGCCGAGATCAATTTGGACCTCAGCGTCGTGCGCGATCTGACGAACCTGATCTCCGTCAGCGCGGCCAACGGAGAGGAGATGGAGCGCCAGATCAACTGGCTGCTAATCCAGAACCCGTCTTTCATTCATATCGCCGTCGCGCCTGATTTCATCATCCGCGACATCCACCCACCGCAATCCGGCAATGAGCGGATCGGCCGCGACGTGCGCGAAACTCTCTTCTTTCGCCAAGTGATGACTGGCGCGGCCGGCGACCAGTCGGCGCGCTTCTACGGCCCGATCAGCACCGACGGCCGCGACGCCTTTGCCATCTTCTTCCCGGTTTACGTCAAGGAGAACGGCCAGCGGCGGATCTGGGGGGCGGTCGAAGTCGCCATCGACCAGCAAATGTTTTACCAGGCGACCGGGCTGATGCCGGCGCGCGACCGCGAAAACCGTGAGCGTTATCCGCATCTCGGCCATCTTTCGATCGCCATCCGCGATATCGGCGCGGCGGCCGCGACCAACGCCGCTTTGCCGCCGCCGTTCTTCGGTTCGTCCGATATCGATGACAAGAATCCGATGCGCCAGAAGATCGGCTTTGCCGGCGGCAAGTGGGAGCTTTCCGCGGTCCCTAATAGCGGCTGGAACGCGATACCCGAAAACCGCACCGAGCTGCGTCTGATCATCCTTGCCGCCGGCTTCATCATCATCGTGCCGATCTTCTTCGCGACCCTGTTGCTCGGCGAGCGCAATCGCAACATCACCGCGCTGGAGACCCGCGAGGCAAAATTGCTGGAACTGTCGCAGCGGCTCAACCTGGCGCTGGAATCCTCCAATATCGGCATCTGGGAGCTGGAGGATCATTCGAGCAGTCTGCTCTGGGATGCCCGTGCCGCGGCTCTGCACGGCAAAGCGGCGAAAGAAGGAAGCCGGGTGCTCGACGAATGGCTGGCGGCGATCCTGCCCGAGGATCGTGAAACTGCCGAAGTGCATTTCTTCAGCTGCAGCATTGCCGGCGCTGCCTGCACGGCGCAGTACCGCATCCTGCTTGGCAACGGCGGCATCCGCCATCTGCGCTCGGTCGGCGCCTTCTATACGGATGCAGCCGGCGTCAGCAAGACGATCGGCATCGTCTGGGACGTGACCGCCGATGCGGAGATCACCGACACGCTGCGCAAGGCCAAGGATATGAGCGAGGTCAAGAATGCCGAGCTGGAGCTGGCGCTTGACGAGCTCTCGAGCCGCGAGGGCGAGCTCGCCGAGCTTTCCAGCCGGCTCGACCTGGCGCTCAATTCCTATCAGTGCGGCATATGGGAGGCGCGGCCTGGCCTCGGCGGCTCGATCTGGAACGAGCGGATGCACGAACTCTATGGGCTTACACCGCGCAACGGCTTCATGACCGAGGAGATCTGGCTTAGCCGCATCCACCCCGAGGACAGGAGCCTGGCGCTCGAAAGCGCGCGTCACTTCAAGCACAACGGCGATACGCACACCCTCGTCTGCCGGGTGATCGTCGACGACGGCTCGGTGCGCTATGTGCGCTCGGTCGGCAAGGTCCACCAGACGGGGACTAGCGAGATGAAGATCATGGGCATCGCCTTCGACGCCACCGAAGACGTGCTGATGACGATCCGGCTGAAAGCCGCCAAAGACGATGCGGTCGCCAAGAATATCGAGCTCGAGCTTGTCAAAAACAGGATCGAGCACAATTCACTGCACGACCCGCTGACCGCACTCGCCAACCGCCGCAAGCTCGACATCGCGCTCGAAAGTCTGACCCATGACGGCCGCCAGCAGCGGCAGAAATTCTCGATCCTGCACATCGACCTCGACCGCTTCAAGGACATCAACGACACGCTCGGCCATGCCGCCGGCGATGCGATGCTGGTACACGCCTCGAAGGTGCTCGCCAAGAATGTCCGCGGCAGCGACATCGTCGCGCGCATCGGCGGCGACGAATTCGTCATCCTCGCCCTCGACGTCGGCGACAAGGAGATGGCGCAGCTTTCGACGCGGATCATCGAGGAAATGCGCCAGCCGATCGATTTCCAGGGTTTTTCCTGCCGCTGCGGCGTGTCGATCGGGATTGCGCTTGCCAACGGCATCCATGTCGATGCGCGCAAGGTGCTGATCAATGCCGATATCGCGCTCTACCGCGCCAAGAGCACGGGCCGCAACCGCTTCGAATTCTTCAATCACAATCTCCAGGCCGATATCATCAACACCAAGCGCACGGCCGACGAGATCCTCGCCGGCATCGACAATGGCGAATTCACCGCTTGGTATCAGCCGCAATTCTGCGCCCGGACGATGGAACTCACCGGCGTCGAGGCGCTAGTGCGCTGGAAGCACCCCTCCAAGGGGTGGCTCGCGCCTGACAAGTTCCTGCGCATCGCCGACGAGATCAATGTCGTGCAGATGCTCGACCGGATCGTGCTGGAAACTGCGCTGCACGACAAGATGCGCTGGACGGCGCGCGGCATTGTGGTGCCCAAGGTCTCTGTCAATGTTTCGGCCCGACGGCTGCATGACGGCAGCCTGCTGGAATCGCTCGCCGACCTGCATATCCGTCCGGGCGAGCTCTCCTTCGAACTGGTGGAATCGATATTCCTCGACGAGAGCGAGGACGTCGTCTCGCAGAATCTCGAGCGCATCAAGGCGCTCGGCATCGATATCGAGATCGACGATTTCGGCACCGGCCATACCTCGATCGTCAGCCTGTTGAAGCTGAAGCCGAAGCGGCTGAAGATCGACCGCCAGCTGGTGCAGCCGATCGTCAATGCCTCGCAGGAGCGCGCATTGGTCAGCTCGATCATCGAGATCGCCCGCTCACTCGGCGTCGAGACGGTGGCCGAAGGGGTGGAGACGGCAGCACATGCCGCGCTGCTGCGCGATCTCGGCTGCGACATCCTGCAAGGCTATGCCTTCTCGCAGCCGCTCTCCTTCGACGATTTCACCGCGGAAGCGACCGGAACGGGGTGGCGGCTGGCGTCCTGATCGCTGCCTGCCGATCGCCCTCGCCCTGCCCCCTCCCCGCCTGCGCAAAGAGAGTGGCGGCCGGATGCGCCGCCCATCCCCGACAACGAACGGAAACAGCATTCCCTGAGCTGCCGGTTTGGCGCAAAGAAAGGCTTTTGCCTCGGCGTTTTTTTGGCCTATGAGTGTCGCGCCTATTCAAGCAATGGCGCGACCGGCTTTGGCGCGCCACCGGTCGGAACACATGTCGCACAATACATTCGGTCACCTCTTCCGCGTAACCACCTGGGGCGAAAGCCATGGTCCGGCGCTCGGCTGCGTCGTCGACGGCTGCCCTCCGGGGCTCAGCTTCAAGCTCAAGGACCTGCAGGTCTGGCTCGACAAGCGCAAGCCCGGCCAATCCCGCTTCGTGACGCAGCGGCGCGAGGACGATCTGGTGAAGATACTATCAGGCGTCATGCTCGACGCCGACGGCGAGACGATGACGACCACCGGCACGCCGATCTCGATGCTGATCGAAAATACCGATCAGCGCTCCAAGGATTACGGCGAGATCGCGAAACAATACCGCCCCGGCCATGCCGATTATACCTACGACCTCAAATACGGCATTCGCGACTATCGCGGCGGCGGCCGCTCCTCGGCGCGCGAGACCGCTGCGCGGGTTGCCGCCGGCGGCATCGCCCGCCTTGTCGTACCAGGCGTTACCGTGCGCGGCGCGCTGGTGCAGATCGGCAAGTACAAGATCAACCGCCGCAACTGGGACTGGGACCAGGTCGATCAGAACCCGTTCTTCTCGCCCGATGCGGCGATCGTGCCGGTCTGGGAGGAATATCTCGACGGCGTCCGCAAGAAGGGCTCCTCGATCGGCGCGGTCATCGAAGTGATTGCCGAAGGTGTGCCGGCCGGCCTCGGCGCGCCGATCTATGCCAAGCTCGACCAGGATATCGCCTCGCTGCTGATGTCGATCAACGCCGTCAAGGGCGTCGAGATCGGCAATGGTTTTGCCGCCGCCGAAACGTCAGGCGAAGACAATGCCGACGAGATGCGCATGGGCAATGACGGCACGCCGATCTTCCTTTCCAACAATGCCGGCGGTATTCTCGGCGGCATCTCCACCGGGCAGCCGGTGGTGGCGCGTTTCGCCGTCAAGCCGACCTCCTCGATCCTGACCGAACGCCAGTCGATCGATGCGGAGGGCAAGAATGTCGATATCCGCACCAAGGGCCGGCACGATCCCTGCGTTGGCATCCGCGCCGTGCCGATCGGCGAGGCGATGGTCGCCTGCGCCGTCGCCGACCATTATCTTCGCGACCGCGGCCAGACCGGCCGTCTGAAATAGGAGCGCTCGCCCATGTCTTATGACCAGAAGCGCGTCGTCGACGCCATCCGGGCCTTCGAGGCCGGCGAGATGGTCGTCGTCATGGACGACAATGACCGCGAGAACGAAGGCGACCTGATCGTCGCCGCCGTGCATTGCACACCGGAGAAGATGGCCTTCATCGTCCGCCACACCTCCGGCATCGTCTGCGCGCCGATGCCGAAGGAAGAGGCCAAGCGCCTCAACCTCAATGCCATGGTGGCGGAAAACGATTCGGCCCATACGACGGCCTTCACCGTCTCGGTCGATTTCAAGCACGGCACGTCGACTGGGATCTCGGCAGACGACCGGACGCTGACGGTGCGCAACCTCGCCAATCCGAATGTCGGCGCTTCCGATTTCGTCCGTCCCGGCCACATCTTCCCGCTGGTTTCCCGCGAAGGCGGGGTACTGATGCGCTCCGGCCATACGGAAGCCGCCGTCGACCTCTGCAAGCTCGCCGGCCTGCCGCTGATCGGCGTCATCTCCGAGCTGGTCAACGACGACGGCACCGTCACGCGCGGCCCACAGGTGGTCGATTTCGCCGCACAGCACGGGCTGAAGCTCGTCTCGGTCGCCGATCTGATCGCCTATCGCCAGCGCAAGGAAACACTGATCGAACTCGGCACCAGCTTCGACATCGAGACGCCGTTCGGTAAGGCCAAGGCCCATACCTATTCGCTGCCCTGGGATCCGATGCAGCATCTCGCCGTCGTCTTCGGCGATATCCGCGACGGCGTCGACATCCCGGTCCGCCTGCATCCGGAAAATGTCGCCGAGGATCTCTTCGGCAAGAACAGCCCGGTCGATTTCTACATGCAGAAGATTGCCGAGCAAGGCCGCGGCGTCATCGTCTATCTGCGCGAAGGCTCGGTCGGCGTCGGCCACCACGATAATGGCCGCAAGGCCCGCAACCAGGGCCGCGAAGCCCATGCCGAAGCCCAGACGCGCGACAGCGAATGGCTGGAAATCGGCCTCGGCGCACAGATCCTCAAGGATCTCGGCGTCAGCTCGATCAAGCTGCTCACCAGCCGCGAGCGCCACTATGTCGGCCTCGAAGGTTTCGGCATCAAGATCAGCACGACGGAGATCTGCTGATCGGGCGTGGGCTTGGACCCTCGCCATCCCTCATTCCTGTGCTTGTCACAGGAATCCAGCCACGGCGCGTCCGCGCCGTGAATGACTCATTTGCTTCTACGAATAGAGTTTCCCGCACCCAAGGACTTGGGTGCGCTGGATCCCTGTGACAAGCACAGGGATGAGGGAGTGAGGGTAGTTCGACTATCCTCTCCACCCCTCGAGAAACACGACCTTCTCCACACCCGCAAACCGCGCCAGCCGCTCCAGCTCCGCTTCCAACCTCTCCAGCCGCCCGGCCGACGGCTTCACACCCGGCTCCAGCCAGAGCCGCTTGACATCGAGCGTCGACTTTTTCCGATCCGCCTTCATGTCGATGCGGCCGATCAGCCTGTCGCCTTCGAGCAGCGGGAAGACGTAATAGCCGTATTCGCGCTTCGGCTCGGGCACGAAGATCTCGATGCGGTAGAAGAAGCCGAACAGGCGTTCGGTGCGGTTGCGGTCGCGGATCATCGGGTCGAAGGGGCTGAGCACACGGATGCGCGGCGGCGCGCCGGGGTAAGTGTCGAGCGTCGACAGGAAATCGGCAAAGGCCCAGGATGGGCGCGCCTTGCCGCCGAGCGCCGATTCGATCAGCACTTCGATCAGTTCGTCGCGATGGGCTGATACCCAGACCTTGGCCTCATCGGGCGAGACCAGGTTCCAGAAGGCTGATATCTCGCCATGGGTGGCGAAGGCGAGCCGGGTGAGCGCGCTGCGGCATGCCCAGTCGACGAATTCCTCGCGGCTCACCTCCGGCTCGCGGAATTCGGCCGGGATGACGCGCTCCGCCAGATCATAGATCTTCTGGAAATTCGAGCGGCCGGCGATGGCGAACTTGCCGGTGTGCCAGAAATATTCGAGCGCCGTCTTGTTCGGATGCCAGTTCCACCAGCCGCCGGAAACGTGGCCATCGGCCTTGATGTCGCGCGCCAGGATCGCGCCGTCGCGCTCAACGCGCTCATAGGTCTCCGCGAACGCCGCCTCGAAGCCCTCGCCGCGCCATTTGCGCCAGCGTTCGACGATCACCTGCTCCTGATGGCGGAACTTGTGCTTCCAATAGACGAAAAAGGCGCTCGGCAGGATCGAGGCGTCATGTGTCCAGTGCTCGAACAGCGCGCCGTCCTTTTCGAGCAGCGCCGTCAGATGCTCGCGCCTGTAGGTCTGGTTGCGGGAAAACAGGATCTGATGATGCGCCCGCTCCACTGTCTGGATGCTGTCCACCTGGACGAAACCCAGTTCATGGATGAGCTGCAGCAGGCCGGCCTTGGTCAGGGCGCGGTTCGGCGGGGCGCTGAGGCCCTGCTTGGCAAGGAAGACACGGCGGGCATCGGAATTGGAAAGCAGATTCGTCATAGCTGCATCATAATCCGGAAAATCTTCCTAGCCACCCGATATCGACCCAATATCGACAGCAAGATTTGCGCTTTCATCATCCTCGATTCCCCGTGTAGAAGCACTGCTGTCAGGTTGGCGCCAATGGCTGCCCCTCACCCTAACGCTCTCCCCGCTCGCGGGGAGAGGGGACGTGCCCTGCGAGAGGTTGGTGGGGAATGGAGAGGTCGCGGTCTAACCCCTTCGCCCCGTTTACGGCGGTCCGAAGGACGGGTCGAGACGAGTGGCTCGACCCCGGCTGGTGCCGGCAGGCGGATGAGGGGCCGGTATCGGCAATCTCCTCCGGTGAAAAATGCGAGGGATTGGTTTGGATATTCGTTTCGAAGGCGCCGGGGTCAGTTTCGGGGCACGAGTGGCGCTGCAGCCGCTGACGCTTGACATCAGTGGGAAACGCATCGGCGTCATCGGGCTGAACGGTTCGGGCAAGACGACGTTTGCGCGGCTGATCAACGGATTGAACAAACCATCGGTCGGCCGCGTCACCGTCAACGGCCGCGATACGAACGACGAAAAGACTGCGGTGGCCGATGTCGGCTTCATCTTCCAGTCGCCGCAGAACCAGATCATCCTGCCGATCGTCAAAGACGATATCGCCTTCGGGCTGAAGCGGCGTGGCTTCAGCAAGGCGGAGATCGAGGCGAAGGTCGAGGGCGTGCTGGCCCGCTTCGGCGCCGAGGCGCTGGCCGATCGGCGCGCGCACGAGCTTTCCGGCGGCGAGCTGCAGGTGGCGGCGCTCTGCTCGGTGCTGGCGACGGGGCCCGGCATTCTGATCCTCGACGAACCGACCAACCAGCTCGACCTCAAGAACCGGGCGCTGGTCGAAGGGATTATCGCCGGGCTCCCGGAAAGCGCCATCATCATCACGCATGATCTGGAGCTGATCGCCGATTTCGAGCGAGTGCTGCTGTTTCATGAAGGGCGGCTTGCCGCCGATGCACCGGCTGCCGAAGCGATCGCCCGCTACAAGGAGATCGCCGCCTGATGCAATCGCTCTATGTCGAAGGCAACAGCGTGATGCACCGGCTTTCGCCGCGGGTAAAGCTGTTGTCGCTAACGGTCTTCGGCGTCGTGCTGTTCATCAGCGGGAACCTCGTCTTGCTGTCGATCGCCGTGCTGCTGACGGCGGTTCTCTACCGGATGATCGGCCTGCCGTTTGCGGATGGGCTCCGGCGGCTGCGGCCGGTCTTCCTGACGATCGCGGTCGTCGCACTCTTCAACCTCATCTTCAATCCCTGGCAGGAAGCGCTCGTGCCCCTGCTGCGGCTGACGGCGCTAATGCTGCTTGCCGCCACCGTGACGGCGACGACGTCGATCACCGAGTTCATCGACGAGGTGACGGCGCTTGCCCGCCCGCTCGAACGCACCGGTTGGGTGCAGGCCGACGATATCGGCCTGGCGCTCGGGCTGGTGCTGCGTTTTGTGCCTGAGATCGTCGGGCGTTATCAGGCGATCCGCGAGGCGCATAAGGCACGCGGGCTGAAGGTCCGGCCGACGACGCTGCTTGCGCCGTTGATCATCTTGACCCTTAAGGATGCGGATAATATCGCCGCGGCGATTGACGCGCGCGGCATTCGGCGGCATGTGAGTTAACGATTGATAAATACGGAATTCATGATGAGCACTCGCGACCTCGTTCTTACCGCCCTCTTTGCCGCGATCATCGTGGCGCTTGGCCTGCTGCCGCCGATCTCGCTCGGCTTCATTCCGGTGCCGATCACCGCCCAATCCCTCGGCGTGATGATGGCCGGCGTCGTGCTCGGCGCCCGGCGTGGCGCGATTGCCGTGCTGATCGTGCTGGTGCTGGTGGCGATCGGCCTGCCGGTGCTTTCCGGCGGCCGCGGCGGGCTTGCCATCTTCGCGTCGCCGACGGCCGGCTTCCTGATCGGCTGGATCTTTGCCGCCTTCGTCACCGGCTATCTCAGCGAACGGCTGGTCAACCATCAGCAATCTGGCCTGGTGCAGACGGTGAGCTTCTTCCTCACCGCCATGGCCGGCGGCATCGTCGTGCTCTACGCCTTCGGCATCACCTATCTCGCCACCGTCGCCGGCCTCGGCTTCACGAAAGCCTTCGTCGGCTCGATGGCCTTCATTCCCGGCGATGTGATCAAGGCTTTCGTCGCAGCCCTGCTTGGCCGCGCCGTCATGGTCGGCTATCCCCTGCTGCCGTCGCGCGCCTGACGCATAGGCCGGTCTTGTCTGGCGAATACCCCAACGGCCCCTTCGGGGGCCGTTGGGCTTCCGACCGGTCCGCATGAACGGGAACTTTCCAAACCTTCTTTTCATTTTTCCACAATGAACGTCGTTGAAGGAGAAACCATGCGAGGCGACCAGGAGGAGATGGCTGCCTGGTTCCGCTCGCTGGAGCCCGTCCAGCCGAAGGACATGGTCGGCCTTTGGAGCGGCGTCGGTATTCAGTCGGGCCATCCACTGGACGGCGTGCTCGAAAATCTCAACTGGTTTGGCAAGCGCTTCCATTCCGACATGCGGGCGGACGCCCTGCTCTTCAACTGGAGACCGGGCCGGCTCGTGGCGATCGAGCCAAATTTCCTCCGTGTTGAGCTGGCGATCAAGATGGCGCCCCTTGGCCGGACGCTCGTCGCCCGCCACGGGTTCTCGTACCTGCAGAAGGTACTTCGAGCGAGAGGCACGACCGCTTCGTTGCGGCTTCAGGCGCTCGACGGCATCGAAACGGCTGCGATGATCTACGACAAACAGCCGATCGTGGACTACTTTCGGAGGATTGACGATGACGGGATTGCCGGAATGATGTGCCTGCGCGGCGACCCTCGGCGATTCTTCTTCGAACTCCGGAAAGTGATGGACTAGGCATGCCGCAAATGGCCGGGCGGCTGCCTCGGGAAAATCGCGGCACAGAGCCATCGAACCGTTGCCGGGCTGATCTTTCCTCGATCCAAAACAGGCGGAACATGTTATGAAAGCAGGGAAGAGGGCGAGATGACCGTCATCGATCGAAATCATGTTCAAGTCCGGGGCGATGGCCAGCGTGCGATGATCTTTTCGCATGGATTCGGGTGCGACCAGAATATGTGGCGCTTCGTGGCGCCGGCTTTTGAGGCCGACTTCAAGACGGTGCTGTTCGATCATGTCGGCGCAGGACGATCCGATCTCACGGCCTATGATGCCCGGAAATATTCTTCATTGGCGGGTTATGCGGATGATCTCGTGGAAATTTGCCGCGCGCTCGGCCTGACGCAAACGGTGTTCGTCGGGCACTCGGTCAGCGCGATGATCGGCGTCATCGCGTCGCTGCAGGCACCGGAACTGTTTGAAAGCCTGGTCCTTGTCGGGCCGTCGCCGCGCTATATCAACGACGGTGACTATATCGGCGGCTTCAGCGCGGCGGATATAGACGAACTGCTGACGTCGTTGGACGACAACCATATGGGGTGGTCTGCCGCGATGGCGCCCGCCATCATGGGCAATCCCGATCGACCGGAACTCAGCGAAGAACTGACAAATAGCTTCTGCCGCACCGATCCGGAGATCGTCAAGGCCTTCGCACGGGTGACATTCACGTCGGACAATCGCAGCGACCTTCCTGAAGTCACCGCCAGAACGCTGATCCTTCAGTGCCGGAATGATGTCATCGCCTGCGAAGAGGTCGGCGAATTCGTCCATCGGCAGGTCCCAAACAGCCAATTGGTCGTGCTGAATGCGAGTGGCCACTGCCCTAACCTCAGCGCTCCCGACGAGGTCATATCGGCAATCCGGCGGTTCGTCCGATGACCGGTGCCGATATGCAGGTCGCCATGCCGGCTGAGGACCTCGAGGACTTGTACGAAAACGCGCCATGCGGCTATCTTTCGCTGCAGCCGGACGGGCGCATCGTCAAGGTCAACAGAACGCTGTCGACCTGGATCGGCATCCCTGCCGAGCAACTCCTCGGCAAACGACTTCACGACCTGCTCAACACCTCGGGCCGTATATTCTACGAGACCCATTTTGCGCCTTTGCTGCGCATGCAAGGGTTTTTCAACGAGGTGGCCCTCGATCTTGTCACAGTGGACGGCAGAAAGCTGCCTGTGCTCGCCAATGCCGTGGAAAGACGTGCAGAAGACGGCGCCCTGATTTTCACCCGCGTGACGATGTTCCAGGCTGCCGAGCGTCGCCGTTATGAGCGGGACCTGGTCGACGCGCGCGCAGCCGCCGATGCTGCCGGCGCCACCATCAAATCCAAACTCGCCTTCGAACAGCAAACCGCCGAGTTGCGGGAGGAGTTCATCGCTGTTCTCGGCCACGACCTGCGCAACCCGCTTGCCTCGATTGCAGCCGCGGCGCGCATGCTGCGAAAAGAGAAGCAGACCGATCGGGCGATTAAAGTTCTCGATTTGATGCAGGGCAGCGTCGTTCGCATGTCCGCCCTTATCGATAACGTCCTCGACTTCGCGCGCGGACGATTGGGTGGCGGCATCACGCTCGAGAGGCGGGCGGAGCATCTCGAGCCGCTCTTGCGGCAGGTCATCGAAGAACTTCGCTTCAGTCATCTCGACCGCGCAATTGAGGTGACTATCGAATTCGATGGGCCGATAAACTGCGACAGCGGCCGGATAGGCCAGCTGGTGTCCAATCTTCTTGGGAATGCCCTGACCCATGGGACACCGGACGAACCCGTGCGGCTCTCGGCGGCAACTGTCGACGGAAGGTTGGAGCTTTGGATCGCCAATGGCGGCGCTCCGATTTCCAGCGACGCGATGACACGGCTTTTTCAGCCTTTCTTCACAGGCGAAGCCGGCACAAGTCAAAGAGGATTGGGGCTGGGTCTGCACATCGCTTCGGAAATCGCCCGCGCCCACGGCGGGACGATCACGGTCAGTTCCGATGACAAGGAGACGCGCTTCACCTTTGTAATGCCGTTGGATTGATAGGGCCGCACAGCCGGCCAGCGTAAGCGGCTATTCCTTGCTGTCGGTGCGCGCCTGGCGCAGAAGCCGGTCGGCATCTCGCCCCGCCCGAAATCCGGGCAACAAAAAACCGCCTTGAGGCGGTCGGGCATTCTATCGATTTCAGTTTGATTTAGTCTCCTCCTCCACCATCTCCGCCACCGCCATCACAGCCGCCGTCGCCTGAGGCATCAAACCAGCCTCCACCTCCATCGCCTCCCGAATTGCCCCACCTGCGCTTGGTGTTTGCGGTGGTCTGGGTGGTGGCGCCTCTTTCTGCCCTTGCGATCAGCGCAAAGATCAGTGCGAAGCCTCCAACGAGCACGGTAACCACAAAAAATGTCTCCAATCAGTATCCTTTCGTTGTTTCGGGAAATCTCGTTTCCTGACTAAAATAATAGATTATTTTCCCGCTCCCGGAAATAGCCCGAATATGAAACTTTCATGACATGCCGGATCACGTCAAAACTCTGCGCTGCCTCAGTTGCAGCGCAGAGGATCTCGGGCTGGTCCCCTTTAAGCTGACGCTCTTTGCGGAAAGAGCACGGCTTGTGGGGCGGCTTTGACGTCCGTCACGATCAAGGGGTCCCGATAGAGGCGAGGAGACGGTATTCCCAGCCTGGAATGTAGCTTTGCGGCCGAGCTTGGCAAGAACGGCAGGAGGCAGCGGGCGATGATCGCAAGGCCGTAGACCTGCTCGGCCAACGAGGAGCCGAGACGGGCGGCGGTCGCCTTCCGATCCTCCGGCGTGAGATCGGCAAGCAGCGCTTTTGCATCCGCCCATGGTGCGCGTTTTGTAAACCGCCTGTTCGCCTCGCCGATGAATGCGAAAATATAGGCGAGGCCGACATGGAGCTCGTAGGCATCGAACGCTTCAGCCACCTTCGCCGGAAGGCGGGCAGCCTCCTCCACGAACGCGCTGTCCGGCACGGGCGGAACGATCCCGTCGAACGACGTGGACAGAAGCGCAAGCACCCGGTTGGCGAGATTTCCGAGCTGTCCTGCAAGTTCTCCCGACCATGCGGCTTCCAGACGCTCGGCCGAGAAGTCGCCATCGTCTGCCGAGCGTATATGCCGGAGCAGGTAATATCGCAGGGCGTCCGGCGTTGCGTAGGATTGGATGATGCGTTCCGGATCGATGCCGTTGCCGGCCGACTTGCCGATCTTCTTGCCATCCACCGTGACGTAGCCGTGCACGAGGATCGACGATGGCGGCGGCAGGCCTGCGGATAACAGGATGGCCGGCCAGTAGATGGCGTGGAACTTGGAGATGCCCTTGCCGACGACATGGATGCGTTGGCCGCCGTTCCAATAGCGCGGCAAGAGGATTTCATCGGACCCGTGGCTGAGACCGGTGAGATAGTTCGCCAGGGCATCGAACCAGACGTAGACGACCTCATCTTCATCGGGCACGGGAACACCCCAGCCTCGCGCCCGCTCCGCACTGCGCGACACGCTGATGTCGGTCAGGCCGCGCCGCAACAGGGCAAGGACCTCGTTGCGCCGATGGGCCGGAACGATGCGAAGCTTTCCGGTCTCGACAAGCTCTAGCAGCCGGTCGCCGTATCGGGAGAGACGGAAGAACCAGTTCTCCTCGCGGATGGTCTCAAGGGCAATGCCGTGTTCAGGGCAACGCCCGTCATCGAGTTCCGACGGCTCGTAGAATTGCTCGCAACCGACGCAATAAAGGCCCTCATAGGCCTTGCGATAGAGGTCGCCATGTCCGGCGCATGCCCTCCACAAGGCGTGGACGCAGGCGATGTGCCTCGGATCGCGCGACGTGCGGACGAATTCCTCGTTGGAGATATCGAGCAGGCCGCCAAGGCGCTCGAACCTGTCGGCGTTTGCGTCCACGAAGTCCTTCACGGGCAATCCCGCGGCTTCCGCCGACCTGACATTCTTCAGGCTGTTGTCATCGGTTCCGCACTGGAAGCGGACGTCCTGACCGAGAAGCCGGAAATGGCGGGCATAGGCATCGGCCTGGACCAGTTCGAGGGCAAAGCCGACATGCGGTGCGGCATTCACATAGGGGATCGAGGTGGTGATGTAGATCGTGTTCATCGGCGTTTCCTTTCGAAGGCTGTTTGCCCCGCGAGACGGATCGACCCATGAAAAGACCGCCTCGAGGGCGGTCGCTGGTGCATTCTGGACGCACGAAACCCGCCACGCTTATGAGCGCGGCATCATCATCACAAAGGTGCTGATCAGGGTGTTGTCCATGCAATTTTCCTAGCATCAAGAGCCGTTTCGGACAAGCGTACTCTTCGATCCGGATGCGTTGGCCGCAGCGATCCGGAACCCTGCAGCGGAAAGCGATGCTTCCTCGCAGCCCGCCGTCACACCAACCCGGACACGACGAACACAAACCAGGCGACGATCGGGCCGATGATCGCGATCAGGGCGCTATAGATCAGCAGCTGTCGAAGCACCTGCTCACGCCTGTCATCCGGCGCGTTGGCGACGACAAGCGCGCCATTGGTGGAGAATGGGCTGGTATCGACGATCGTCGTCGAGATCGCGATCGCCGCGACCACGCCGATGGCGCTGACGTGTCCTTGCAGGAGGAATGGAACGGCAAGCGGGATGATCGCGCCGAGCAGCGCGGTCGAGGATGCAAAGGCCGAGACGATGGCACCGGTAAAGCAAAGCAGGAGCGCCACCAGCAGCGGCATGCCGAGACTGGATATACCGTTCGCCACGTAGTCGACAGTCCCGGCCTTCTCCATGACGCCGACATAGGTGATGATGCCTGATATCAGCAGCACGGTCGACCAGCTGACCTTGTCGATTGCCGCCTTCTGGGTCTTCGGTGACAGCAGCGCCAGGGCGACAGCCACGGTCATGGCGACGAGGCCGACATTGAACTTGAAAACCAGGGCGCCGATACCGAGCGCCGTCAGGCCGATCAAAGTGGTAATTCTCTCATTGTTCAGGCGCAACGTCGTCGCGGTATCGGCCGCCGTGCCATAGGCATGCTCCCTGATCGGTTTTGCCGGCGTGCCGCCGTGACCTCTGATCGACGCCGATACGCCCTCGGGATGGAGTTCGGGCAAGGGGCCAAGCGATGCGGCGTCCTGCTTCATCACCTTTGCGCCGCCGAAAATGAAGAAGACCAGCACCGCGATCGCCAGGTTGAAGAAGAAGCTGGAGAGAAACAGCGAGGTCGGCGCGAAAGGCAGGCCGGCCTTCGCAACGATCTGGTTGGTGATTCCGCCATAGATGCTGATCGGCGAAAATCCGCCCGCCTGCGCGCCGTGGATCACCATCAGACCCATCATGACCGGGTGAATGCGGTACTGCACGGCAAAGCTCAACGCGACGGGTGCGAGAATGGCGACCGCAGCAGGCCCAAGTGCACCGAAACCGGTAATGATGGCGGCGACCAGGAACATCACCCAGGGAATCAAGCCGATCCGCCCGCGCACCAGACGGACGGCACATTCGACGAGCCAGTCGATCGTGCCGTTGATCTGCGCTATGGCGAAGAGGTAGGTGACGGCGACGAGCGTCAGGAACAGGTCACTCGGAAAGCCGGCGAAAATGTCGGTGGTTTTCATCCCGATGACCATCGAGCCGAGCACGAAGGCGCCGGCAAAGGCGAGCGCACCCATGTTGATTGGCTGGATCGTCGCAATGATGAACATGGCGACCAGCAGGCCTATGGCCAGTAGTTCAATACCCATGATTCCCCTCCCTCCGACGCCTCCAGCGCCGTAGTTGTTGTGTTCAAGACTGATGCTGGATGTCGGCGCACCCTCCTCCCAGAGGGCGCAGCCGTCTTACTTCCTGGTATAAAGATCGGCGTATTGCTGCCGCAGGATGTTTTTCTGAACCTTGCCCATCGTGTTGCGCGGCAGGTCCTCGGCAAAGATGATGCGCTTGGGTTGTTTGTAGCGGGCGAGACGTTGCTGGAGGGCGCTGACGATGGTCTTTTCATCGAGGACAGCGCCGGGTTTGCGCACGACGACAGCCGTTACGCCTTCTCCGAAATCGGGATGCGGCACGCCGATCACAGCACTCTCGACCACACCCTCGATCTGGTCGATCTCGCCTTCGACCTCTTTCGGATAGATGTTGTATCCACCGGAAATCACAAGATCCTTGCCGCGGCCGACGATGTGGACATAGCCGTCCCGGTCGATCTTGCCGAGATCGCCGCTGATGAAGAAACCGTCGGCGGTAAATTCGGCCGCCGTCTTTTCCGGCATGCGCCAATAACCCTTGAAGACGTTCGGCCCCTTGATCTCGATCATGCCGGTTTCTTCAGGCGGCAGCACGAGCCCGCTGGCGGGATCGGTGACGCGCACCGTCACATCAGGCAGCGGGAAACCGACCGTTCCGGCAATGCGTTTCCCCTCATAGGGGTTCGACGTGTTCATATTGGTTTCCGTCATGCCGTAGCGCTCGAGAATGGCGTGACCGGTGCGCGCCTGGAACTCGGTATGGGTTTCGGCAAGCAGGGGAGCCGAACCGGAAATGAACAGGCGGATATTGGCGACCGCTTGTTCGTCGAGGCGCGGACTTTGCAGCAGGCGCACGTAGAAGGTCGGCACGCCCATCAGCATGGTTGCCTGCGGCATCAGCGAAACGACCTCGCCGGCGTCGAATTTCGACAGCAGAAACATCGAGGCGCCGGCGAGCAGCGTGACATTCGTGGCGACGAACAGCCCGTGCGTGTGGAAGATCGGCAAGGCATGGATCAGCCGGTCGCCTGATGTGACGCGCCAATAATCCCGCAAGGTCAGGGCGTTCGAGAGCAGGTTCCCATGGGTGAGCATCGCCCCCTTGGAACGTCCGGTCGTTCCCGACGTGTAGAGGATCGCAGCCAGATCATCGGCGGCGCGCGAGGCATCGACAAAGTCGGCCGGCTCGTCGCGTGCCAGATCCAGCAACGAGCCGCTGCCATCGGCATCGAGCGTTTCGACGATCGCGCCGTGGGGCTTGGCGATCGTCTCCACGCCTTCCCGGGCAGCCGGCGCAACAACCACCAAACGCGGCTCCGCATCGCCGATAAAATAATCGAGCTCGGCCAGCGTATAGGCGGTGTTGAGCGGCAGGTAGACGGCGCCGGTTCGAAGACAGGCGAGATAGAGGATCAATGCCTCGGGGCTCTTCTCGACTTGCACCGCCACCCGGTCGCCGGGGCGAATGCCGAGCGCGTCCATCGCGCCGGCAATGCGGCCAGAAAGAGCGAAGGCGTCATCATAGGTCCATGTGCGCGTACTATCGATCCGGATGAACGGTGCGTCACCGGGCGCAGCCGCCCGCATGGCGTCGAAAAGATGGTTGCTCACTTTCGCCCTCCTCCAAGCGTTGAGTTCACTATTTGTTGGAATGGCCGGGAGCCTTGCTGGCCATTGCCGCCGCGGCGGCTTTCTTCGTTCTGGCTGAGCAGGCTTTTGACGGCAGGCGAGGCAATCACTTCGCCGCGCTGCGCTAAGGCCTCGTGGTTGGCCACGATATCGTCGAGCTTGTAGAGGTAGTTGACCATCAGACCATGGGCCTGCTGCATCGCCTTGGCCGAGCGGTCGCCTAGAAAATTCAGTCTTTCCAGTCGAGCGCCGTTGCCGAGATGGAAGCGGGCGACAGGATCGACGGGGCGGCCCTCCGGCGTCCGTTCGGTCAGGAAATAGCGCGCTGCAAGCGGCAGCAACACGCGCTCCACTTCGGCTGCCGTCTTCTCGTTGTCGGGCCAGTTCGGGTCGTCCAGCGCCGTCAGCGTTTCCGGGCGCGCCTTGGCAAGCCAACGGGCAAAACCCGGCACGGGCGACAGCGTGACGAAATTCTTCAGACCGGGCAGGTCTCTGCGCAGGTCTTCCACGACCTGCTTAATCAGGAAGTTGCCGAACGAGATTCCGCGCAGGCCATCCTGGCAGTTGGAGATCGAATAGAAGACAGCCGTCGTCGCCTCGTCGGCATTGATCTGCTCCCTGCCCTCGACGAGCACATCGCCGATCGCGCTCGGCACCGATCGTGTGAGGGCCACCTCGACGAACACCAGCGGCTCGTCAACCAGCCGGGGGTGGAAGAAGGCAAAGCATCGGCGGTCGGCCGGCGCCAAACGACGGCGCAACTCCTCCCAGCCGGCGATCTCGTGCACGGCTTCGTATTTGATGATCTTTTCAAGGATGTAGGCCGGTGTCGACCAGTCGATGGGCCGCAGCGTCAGAAAGCCGCGATTGAACCAGGAGCCGAACAGATGCGTGAAGTCGGCGTCAAGCGCGTGATAACCTTCGGATTGGTCTTTGGAAGCCAGCAGCTGCTCACGCATCCGGACAAGCTTGGCGGTGCCGTTCGGCGCGTGGTTCAATCGGCGCAGAAGCTCCTGTCGCCGCGGCTCGGCTGCCTGGTGGAGAGCAATGACCGCGGCAGAGCTTTTATCGGTGCGGTAGTTTTCGATCGCCTGGTCGAGCCTGGCCGTGTCGGGGCCGAACTTTTCATGCAGCATATCGAGGAATGCCTGCGCGCCTTCGCTTTCGAGCGCCCCCCAGCGATCGAGGATCTCGGCGGCAAGCGCCATGCCCGAGGCTTCGCCCCGGCTCGATAGCAGCATTTCACAGAGTGTCTGAAGATCGGCCTTGGCTGCGACCTGCGTGGCGCGCGAGCCGGAAAACAGAAGCTGGCGTCCGCGATCGGTGATGCTCTGCAGCATGTCGGTGAAGAAGGAAGCCTCAGACATGCCATTCTCCTCTCTTCGCTGGTCTCTTCTGTGGGGCCGGCTGGTTTCGCGGGCTGCTTTGACGGCTGCTTCCCATTGTCGGGTTTCACCGGTAGTATATAGAATGCCATTCTTCGTACACTAGATCAATGATCGTGTATACAAGAATTACGTTTATGTATGAAGGAAGTGAGACGAATGTCCGAGAATGTCGGCCGATGGCTTCGTGATGAGATTGAAAACTCAATTCTTTCCAACGAGTTCTCCCCCGGTGAGCGGCTCGACGAAATGGTGCTTGCGACGCGTTTCGGTGTCTCCCGCACGCCGGTGCGCGAGGCGCTGATGCAGCTTGATGCGATCGGCCTCATCGAAATTCGACCGCGCAGAGGCGCCATCGTCATCGATCCGGGGCCGCACCGCGTCTATGAAATGTTCGAGGTTATGGCCGAATTGGAGGGCCTGGCCGGATCGCTCGCCGCACGACGGCTGGACAAGGCCTCCCGGGAAGCGATCACGGCCACCCACAGCCGCTGCGAGCAATCAGCTGCGGCCGGCGACAGCGACGCCTATTATTACGACAATGAGGAATTCCATAAGGCCATCTATGCAGCCGGCCGAAGCGATTTCCTTGAGGAGCAATGTGTGCATTTGCACCGCCGCCTGCGGCCTTATCGCCGCCTCCAGCTGCGCGTGCGCAACCGCCTGTCGACGTCCTTCTCAGAACATTGCGCCATCGTCGATGCGATCTTTGCCGGAGATGGAGACGAGGCCCGCCGGCTGCTGCGGACGCATGTCGGCATTCAGGGCGAGAGGTTCAGCGATCTGGTCGCGAGCATGGCGGCCAGATGATTGGACCGCGTGACATAAGCAGGATCGCGTTGATTTGCTGTCCGTGACGGAGATTAAGACCGCTGCACGATCCCTTATTTAGCTTTGCGCGGATTCTGGCTCATCCAGTCGCTTCAGAGATCAGACCGGGAGCAACTCCAAAATCGGCTTACTTGCTGTCGACTTTCTCGAGGAAGGCTGGAAACGTCCGAGAGACCTCGTTTCCGTCCGGAAAGCGTTCGGTCACAACCGTAAATCTGATCCAGCCCTTCCATCCTATAAGACCGGTGCGCTTCGGCGCGATCACCACTACCACGATGTCTTCATTCGGAACGACATGAACGGCACGAACTCCTGGACCAGGCTCTGAGTGCAGCACTGCGAGTACCTTTCCGCCCCCCGGCTTGGCACCCGCATAGATGGGAGAACCGTCACCTAGCGGTGCGATTGCGCTTATAAAGCGCGTGCTGACGTAACCCTCGCCGTTGAAGAAGAGAGGACCTTGATAGGGACGGGGAGGCTCATCATCGCTCCAAGCAGCGCTGACGGACACAAGTAACAGGGCAGTAGCGAGTATTGAAATTCGCTTCACCGAACGGCTCCTCTCGAAGATTGGTTGGAACAATTGACATGGAGCTCAAACCTTTGGAAGAACCTTTCGAACGACGAATTAATCACCACCGCAGCCGCGAGGATAGGAATGAGGAATCTCTTGATGTGTGTCCTTGCGGGAACGGTGCTTATGAGCGTTGGAGCCGCCAAAGCCACTGACGATCTCAAGGGCTTCGAATTGGACAGTTCATTTGTCGAAGCTCGACGGAACGCCGAGTCGAACGGTTGGAGCCTTCAGCCGCTATCATCTGAACTACCTCACCAACGGGTTGTTCGAGACACGAATCTCCGTCTGTTCGTTTGTGAGGACAGAGTCGCCTCGATACTAACGCTCCAGAGTGGCGGACTTGATGACTTCGCTGCATTAGTCATGCGGCGCCAGATCGAGATGGGTGACCCCCGAACCCAGATCGTATCTTTTATGGCCGGCTCAAAGCGTATTTCGACAATTACGTCCCGTTTCTCTGACGCAGTGGGGAGAGAGATATCCGTGCAGTTAACCAGCATTGCCGGCGCCCCAAGTATTTCTACGAATTACTCGTCAAATACTCGTTGCCCGGAAGAAAAGTGACTTCGATGACTGGGCTACGCCGTCGGTATCACCTATCTGCGTCCGCGCGGGAAAAGGCGTGTCATCTGCTAGATAATTTCGCACGGCCTCGGCAGCGAAATCGATTTTAGAAAGCACATCCCGCCGCCCGCATAACGCCCTAATCCAAAAAGCGATAAAGCCAGTCGCGCGTTTCCTCCGGCAGCGAAGCCGGCGACTGGTCCTCGCGGGTGCGGGCCTGCCAGATGATCTCGACCTCGGCGGCACGCTCCTCCCCGGTGTCGATCGAAATGAGGAAGCCGATGGAATGCATGCCGATCTTGTCGATGGTGGCGGTGAAGGTTGCCGGCTCGTCATAGTGCAGCGGACGGTGGAGCATGCAGGAAACCTTGCTGGGGCTATAGACCGGTTCGTCATCGACATCGGGCCGTGACGACCAGAAGCTCGCAAGGACGGATTCGGCATAGGAAATATAGGAGGCCAGAAACATCCGGCCGTTCATATCGACATCGCGAAACGGCACGCGTATTTCCGCCACATCCGGGCGTTTCGACTGACTCATCAACAGATCTGCCCTACTGAGTTCCCCACAGCAACACTACTGCATAATTTCTTATACCGGAACCGGCTTAAGGATAAAATTACACAATAGTTCAAAGTGTTACAGTATCCTTTGCACACCTTAAAAGATGCCGCGCCGCTGCAATGGACCGGCTCGACGGAAACGGCGCAAATGAAACAGTGTAGTAGGCCAACTGTCGGAGGGCGCGGCAAGAGCACTTGTTGAAATCGTCAGGCGATGCCCCATCTGCTGTGGCACATGACATAAGCGACCGATAGAGTGTCTTCATGAGCACCCGTCTTTATGAACACCCGATCTTCCTGGAACATGTGACGCCCGCCGGCCATCCGGAGAGATCGGACAGGATCCGCGCCATCAATGTCGCGCTGGAACATCCGAATTTCGAGCGGCTGGAGCGCCGGCAGGCGCCGCAGGCGAATGAGGATGCGGTGCTGCTGGCCCATCCCGAAGAACATCTGATCGCCGTCATGCGAGAGATCCCCGAGGAAGAGGGTGAGATCAACCAGATCGAAGCCGATACCTATGCCAGCAGCAAAAGCCTGCAGGCGGCGCTGACCGGCATTGGCGGGGCAATGGCGGCGGTCGACGACGTCTTTACCGGCCGGGCCGACAATGTCTTCGTCGCCGCCCGCCCGCCGGGGCACCATGCCGAGAAGATGACGGCGATGGGCTTCTGCTTCTTCAACAATGCGGCGATCGCCGCCCGGCATGCGCAGAAAACGCATGGCGCCGAGCGCATCGCCATCGTCGACTGGGACGTGCACCACGGCAACGGCACGCAGGATATCTTCTGGGACGATCCTTCCGTGCTGTTCTGCTCGACGCATCAGATGCCGCTCTATCCCGGCACCGGCGCCAAGGATGAGAAGGGCACGCACAACACCATCGTCAATGCGCCGCTGTCGCCGAATGTCGGCAGCGACCATTTTCGCGAGGCGTTCAAATCGCGCGTGCTGCCCGCGCTTGACGATTTTCGGCCGGACCTCATCATCATCTCCGCCGGCTTCGACGCGCATCACCGCGACCCCTTAGCGCAGATCAATCTGACCGGCGAGGATTTCGACTGGGCGACCGGGCGCGTGCTGGAACTGGCGGACCGGTACGCGAAGAACCGGGTCGTCAGCCTGCTCGAAGGCGGTTATGATCTCGAGGGACTCGCCGAATCGGCGGGCATGCATATTCTGAGAATGATGAAGGGTTGAGAATGACTGACAGCGCCAAGCCGGAGGTGTCCGGCCTTTCCTTCGAAAAGGCAGTTGCCGAACTCGAAAGCATCGTCGCCCGGCTGGAACGCGGCGATGTGGCGCTGGATGAATCGATCGAGATCTATGAGCGCGGTGAAGCGCTGAAGAAACATTGCGAGACCCTGCTTTCGGCCGCCGAGAACCGCATCGAGAAGATCCGGCTCGACCGCGCCGGCAAGCCGCAGGGCGTCGAGCCGCTCGACGGCGCCTGAGACAGCAAACTCCCTTTTGAAGATGCTTGGCTATCGGCTTCGGACCGATCTATGATCCCATCCAAAACGATGAGGGGACAAGGAAATGTCGGACAGATTGAAGGGCAAGGTCGCCATTATCTCGGGCGGCGCGACCGGCATGGGCGGCGCCGCCTCGAAGCTTTTTGCGGCGGAAGGCGCGCGTGTTGCGATCATCGACCGCAATGGCGATGCAGCCGCAGAGACCGTGAAGCAGATCCGCGATGCCGGCGGCGAGGCCGATTGCTGGACGGCCGATGTCTCGGACGAATCCGCCGTCAATGCCGCCGTCGCAGGCGTCGAGGCGCGTTACGGCGCGGTGACCGTGCTCTTCAATCATGCCGGGACGATCGTCATCAAACCGTTTCTCGAAACAACCGTCGAGGAATGGGACTGGCTGCACGCCGTCAATGTGCGCTCGATGTTTTTGATGACCAAGGCCGTGCTGCCGAAGATGATTGCAAGCAGCGGCGGGTCGATCGTCTGCACCTCGTCGATCTCGGCGGTCGCCGCCACGCCGATGGAAGTGCTTTACGACACGACCAAGGGTGCCGTGCATATGTTTGCCCGCGCCATCGCGGTGGAATTCCGCGACCGCAACATCCGCTGCAACGCAGTCTGCCCCGGCTTCATCCGCACGCCGCATGGCTTGCGCGAGGTGGCCGACCTGCAGGCGCTCGGCGTCGATGTTTCGGATGCGGCCATTGCCGCCCAGCAGGGGCGGATCGGCGAGCCCGAAGACGTCGCGCGGGCCGCCCTTTATCTGGCCAGCGACGAGTCGAGCTTCGTCAACGGCGCCCATCTCTTCGTCGACAACGGTTTTACCGCGATCTGAGCCCCGCCGCGCATCCGATTGGACACGCCGCGCGCTTTCAAGTGCTGGAGCGTCCTTTGTGCGTCCGATTGGACGCGCGGCGCTCCAGGCGCTATCTGTGGTCAATGACGCTCGGCACTGCAGCGATCGGAGATCCCCATGTCCTTCTTTCCCGGTAAAGACCCCCTGCCCGGCGATGCTTTCGCCTGCGATGCGATCGAGAACCTGATCATCCCGCGCACCAGCGATATCGGCGGTTTCCAGGTGCGCCGCGCTCTGCCGAGCCGGCAGCGGCGGCTCGTCGGGCCGTTCATCTTCTTCGACCGGATGGGCCCGGCGATCCTGAAGCCGGACGAGGCGCTCGACGTCAAGCCGCATCCGCATATCGGGCTGTCGACGGTCACCTATCTGTTTGACGGCGAGATCCGCCATCGCGACAGCCTCGGCACCGAAAAGGTCATCCGTCCCGGCGATATCAACCTGATGACGGCCGGCCGCGGCATCGTCCATTCCGAGCGCACGCCCGACAATCTGCGTGGCCATCCGCTGCTGATGTCGGGGCTGCAGACCTGGCTGGCGCTGCCCGACGACAAGGAGGAGATCGATCCCGCCTTCGCCCATACGGAAAAATCCGCCATGCCGCTGATCGAGACGGCAGGCGTGCGCGGCCGTGTGGTCATCGGTTCGTTCGAAGGCATGACATCGCCGGTCGGCGTTTTCTCCGACACGCTCTATGTCGATCTCGACCTGCAGGCCGGCGCCAAATTTCCCTTCGGCGCTGCGCATGAGGAGCGCGCCGTCTATGTGTTGTCGGGCGAGGTCGTCATATCAGGCGATCGTTTTGCCGCCGACCAGCTGCTGGTCTTCCGGCCGGGCGATGCGATCACGCTGGAAGCCGGCCGCGATGGCTGTCACCTGATGCTCTTCGGGGGCGCGGCGCTCAATTCGAAACGTTATATCTGGTGGAATTTCGTCTCCTCCTCGAAGGAGCGGATCGAACAGGCCAAGGAGGAATGGCGCACCGGCCGCTTCGATATCGTTCCGGGTGATGAAGAGGAATTCGTGCCTTTGCCGGAAGGCTAAATGGATCCCGATGATCCGAATCCTCCGGATCGGATCGAGAAATAGAGCTGGATCTCCGCCGAAAACCGCTCACACTTTTCGGCACCATGCTTTAACAGTGGGAGCATGATGTTATCCGAAAACCGCTCACACTTTTCGGCATCATGCTCTAAGGTAAAAACCTTCGGTTCCTGAAATGCACTTGTTTTGCCGCAATCTAATCGAATAAAGCGGAACAAGGAAAAGCAAGAAAGAGCGCCCGCCCGTGACACAACTGCCGAAGACCCCCCTGCTCGACCAGGTCATCTATCCCGCCGACCTGCGCAAGCTCGAGGATCGCGACCTGCCGCAGCTTGCCCGCGAAGTCCGGGACGAAATGATCGATGCGGTGTCGCGCACCGGCGGCCATCTGGGCGCCGGTCTCGGCGTCGTCGAATTGACGATCGCCATCCACAGCGTCTTCGACACACCTGATGATCGGCTGATCTTCGATGTCGGCCATCAATGTTATCCGCACAAGATTCTCACCGGCCGGCGTGACCGCATCCGGACGCTGCGCCAGGAAGACGGGCTGTCCGGCTTCACCCGCCGGGCGGAAAGCGAATATGATCCCTTCGGCGCGGCGCATTCCTCGACCTCGATCTCGGCCGGCCTCGGCATGGCGATTGCCGCCGACCTCGACAAATCAGACCGCCGCGTCATCGCCGTCATCGGCGACGGGGCGATGTCGGCCGGCATGGCCTATGAGGCGCTGAACAATGCCGGCGCACTCGATGCGCGCCTGATCGTCATCCTCAACGACAACGACATGTCGATCGCGCCGCCGACGGGCGCCATGAGCGCCTATCTCGCGCGCCTTGCCTCGGGGCGCACCTATATGGGCTTTCGTGACTTCGGCAAGAAGCTGACGGCCTATCTCGGCAAGAATATCGACCGGGCGATCACCCGCGCCGTCGAGCATGCGCGCGGCTACGTCACCGGCGGCACGATGTTCGAGGAGATGGGCTTTTATCATATCGGCCCGATCGACGGGCATTCCTTCGACCACCTGCTGCCCGTGTTGCGCAACGTGCGCGACAATGGGCGCGGACCGGTGCTGATCCATGTCGTTACCCAGAAGGGCAAGGGCTATCCGCCGGCGGAAGCCGCGGCCGATAAATATCACGGCGTCAACAAATTCGACGTCATCACCGGCGCCCAGGCAAGGGTGAAGCCGAATGCGCCGAGCTATACCAGCGTCTTTGCCGAAGCGCTGGTGCAGGAAGCCGCCCTCGACGACAAGATCGTCGGCATCACCGCCGCCATGCCAAACGGCACCGGCCTCGACAAGCTCGCCGAGGCCTATCCGTCGCGCTGTTTCGACGTCGGTATTGCCGAACAGCATGCTGTGACCTTCGCCGCCGGCCTGGCAGCGGAAGGCTACAAGCCGTTCGCGGCCCTCTATTCCACCTTCCTGCAGCGCGCCTACGACCAGGTCGTGCACGATGTGGCGATCCAGGGCTTGCCGGTACGTTTCCCGATCGACCGTGCCGGCTTCGTCGGCGCCGACGGGCCGACCCATGCCGGCTCCTTCGACACCGCCTTCCTCACCACCCTGCCCGGCTTCGTGGTGATGGCGGCGGCCGACGAGGCCGAACTCAAGCACATGGTGCGCACGGCCGTCGCCTATGATGGCGGACCGATCTCGTTCCGCTATCCGCGCGGTGAAGGCGTCGGCGTCGACATGCCGGCGCGCGGCGAAATCCTGCAGATCGGCAAGGGCCGCATCGTCAAGGAAGGCACCAAGGTGGCGCTGCTCTCCTTCGGCACCCGGCTTGCCGATTGTCTGCTGGCCGCCGAGGATCTCGATGCCGCCGGGCTTTCGACGACGGTCGCCGATGCGCGTTTCGCCAAGCCGCTCGACCGTGATCTGATCCGCCAGCTTGCCCGCCACCATGAGATCGTGATCACCGTCGAGGAAGGCTCGATCGGCGGCTTCGGCAGCCACGTGATGCACTTCCTCGCCACCGAAGGCCTGCTCGACAACGGCCTGAAGTTGCGCTCGCTTGTGATGCCCGACATCTGGATGGAACAGGCCAAGCCCGAAGCCATGAACGCCCACGCCGGCCTCGACCGCGCCGGCATCGTCTCGACGGTGTTCAGGGCGCTGGGGCGCGGCGTTGCGGTTGGGGTTGCGGGATAGGTGAATTGCGAGGGTGGTGCCGTGTGATGGCCCCTCATCCGCCTGCCGGCACCTTCTCCCCGTAAACGGGGCGAAGGGAATATGCCGCGACCTCTCTGTCCCTCGCCAACGTCTTGCAGGGCAAGTCCCCTCGCCCCGTTTACGGGGAGAGGGTTAGGGTGAGGGGCAGCCACCTGCTCCCACTCATGCCGCTCAGCCCAACAAGAAAGGCGGCGCATCACTGCACCGCCCTCTTCATTTAACGTCCCCAAGAAGGGCGCTCTCTCAGAACTCCGTCCAGTCTTCCTTCACGGCCGCAGCACTCGCCTGTCTTCCGCCGAAGGCCTTGGCGACGGTGCGGGTCAGGGCGTGGGCCGGGGAGGCGACCGGCCGGGAGCTCGTGCCGGCAACGCTTGCGCGCGGCGCCGGGGCCGCCTGGCCGAGCTTGAACTGGCGCAGCAATTCTTCGAGAGCGTTTGCCTCCTGGGCGAGCGCATGGCTTGCCGCGGTCTGCTCCTCGACCATGGCGGCGTTCTGCTGCGTGCCCTGGTCCATGTTGTTGACGGCGGTGTTGATCTCCTGCAGGCCGATCGACTGTTCGCGCGTGGCAGTGACGATGGCGCTGACGTGGTGGTTGATCTCCTGCACCTCGGAGACGATGACCTCCAGCGCCTTGCCGGTCTCGCCGACGAGGCCGACGCCGGCAACGACTTGTTCGCCCGAGGTGGTGATCAGCGCCTTGATCTCCTTGGCGGCCTTAGCCGAGCGCTGAGCGAGCTCGCGCACTTCCTGGGCGACGACGGCAAAGCCCTTGCCGGCATCACCGGCACGGGCGGCTTCGACGCCGGCGTTCAGAGCCAAAAGGTTGGTCTGGAAGGCGATGTCGTCGATGACGCCGATGATGTTGGAAATTTCGCCCGAGGACTTCTCGATCTGCTGCATGGCGGAGACGGCCTTGCGGACGACCTCGCCTGACTTTTCAGCGCCGAGGCGGGCGCGCTCGACGAGATTGCCGACATCCTCGGCGCGCTTGGCGCTGTCGCGGACGGTTGTTGTCACTTCCTCAAGCGCTGCTGCGGTCTGTTCGACGGCGGCAGCCTGCTGCTCGGTGCGGTGGGCAAGATCGTCGGCGGCCGAGCGGATTTCGCCGGCGCCGGCATTGATCGCCGAAGCGTTGCGGCCGACCGATTGCAGTGCTGCCTGCAGCTTTTCGACAGCATGGTTGAAGTCATTGCGCAGGCTGTCATATTGCGACGCGAACGGCGTCTGGAGACGCCCGGCCATATCGCCATTGGCAAGCTCGGCAAGGCCGCCCGCCAGAGCGTCGATTGCATAGCGGATCTCGCCTTCCTCGCGCGCCTTCTGCTCGTCGCCTGCCCGGCGCTGGCGTTCGGCGTCGTCGCGCATGCGGTCGGTCTCGCCGGCAAGACGCAGCTTCTCGATCGCCGCCTGCTTGAAGACCAGGACGGATTGAGCCATGCGGCCGATTTCGTCGCCGCGGTCGGTCGCGGGAACCTCGATGTCGTTCTGACCGCCGGCGAGGCGATCCATGGCCGCAGTCATGCCGACGACCGGGCGGACGATGGTGCGCGACATCAGCCAGGCGAGAACGGCAGCGGCAAGCGAGGCGAGGATGCCGCCGGCAAGCAGCGTCGTCTTCAGATCGCTGTTGGCATCGGCGCGGATCTCGGCGAGCGCGTTCGACTTTTCACGCGCGGTGGCCTTGATCTTGGCTGAGGCCTGGCGGAACCCGTCGAGCTGGCCCTTGGTGGCGTTGACGCCGATCTTGACGACCTCTTCGATCGGCATGTCGGTTTCCTTGCGAGCCTTGGTCTGCGGCTCGGCAAGTTCGTGGAAATAGAGGTCGGCGGCCTTCTGCATGCCGTCGATCATCTCGACCAGCTGCGGCTCGCCGGCGGCCGTCTGCTTGGCAGCGGCAATCGCCTTCAGCATGCGCTCGCGGTTGGTGAAGACATCGCCATAGGTGCTGTCGCTGCGGAAGAGGATGAAGCCACGCAGGTTGACGGCCTGCTCCAGCATTGCCTGCAGCGCATCGTCGATCTGGTTGACGAGCAGCTCGGACTTTTCTTGCTCAGCAGAAGCGGCCGCGGACGCCGTCGCCTTGGAATAAACGAAAGCGGAAATGGCGACGAAAATGAGAATGAGGGCTGCGAACGTGGCCGCAAGTTTACCGTTCAAGGATATGTTTTTGGCGGACATCGGTGATTTCTCCTGACGACAGTCGACGCGGCGAAAGGCAGGTCGCACGAGACGCAACCGCCGGAATGTTTGAACTTGAGAACATGATCGGCGTGGAAACGCTTGCGCCTTCATGGCGCCGAGCGGCTTGGATGAACCGCTACAATCACGCTGAACCTATATGGCCAGGCTTTAAATTTGTTTAAATTTGTGCACCGCAACAGCGGCCGGGCCTACGGATTATTGTGCCGTTTCTGGAGGATTGAGGATCAGGATGTCGAAATCCTTTGCGGGATCGAAATCCTGGGCCGTCATCCGGAAGGTGGTCGGGCCGATCTTCTGAACATTGCTGCCGCAGAAGCTGATGAGGCTGCCGGGCTTGCCCTTGTCGATCGTCAGCTGGAAGCGCTTGATCGGCCCCGCCCAGTTGGCGCCGGTCGACAGCACATAGGAGATCCAGCTTTCGGTATAGTTGGCACCTCCGGCCTCGGCTTCCCGCGCACGCTGCTGGGCAACCCTGACGAAATCTCCGTCGAGGCAGTATTTGCGGGAATATTCCTCGAAGCGCTCACCCTTCGGCTCGCCACCTTCGAGAAAGCTGATGGCGACGGTGCCGCCGACGGCCGGCTTGTAACGGTGCGCGACGCTGACTTTCTTCTTTGCCGGGAAGGTGGTGCGCCACCAATAGGTCGAGCGCAGCGTCCAGAGCGGCACGAGATCGGCCCCGGCGGCATCGCCGGCGCCCATGGGATAGACGAGGCCGCGGGCGATCCAGTCCTTGCGGACGGTTTCGGGGAGCTTGGCAAGCGCCTTGGTCGTCTTCTGGCTATAGGGCAGGACGGGAATGCCCTGCTTGGTGAACTCGTCAGTCACGTCGATGCCGAGCGAGACGACGCGCTGCTGCAGCTTGGCGGTGATCGGGCTGCCGTCCTGCACGGTGGAAAAATGCAGGAAATTATCGCTGTCATAATCGGAGATGGCGGAATTGTTGTCGACCTGACCTGATATGTCAGGCATCGGAAATGCGACCAGGCTTTCGACATCCTTGTCGGAGCTGTTCTCGAAGACGTAGTCGACACGCACTTCCGAAGCGGAGATGAAGAGATCCTCTTCCGCCATGCTGACATCGTCGGATTGGGCAAAGATCAGCCCGCCGGTCTTGACCTCGGCCATAGTGTCGTTCGCGAGCGCGGGCGATGCGATCCCCGCCGCGACAAGAAGAGTGAAGAGCTTCAGCATGGAACACCCCCGTGTCTGCGGCACGCCCCGCGATCGCCGCGGGAGGATTATCGCCGAAAGCTTTTGAGCGTCAATGACGGTCTTGGGAACAAAATGCTTGCAACCGGCGGCTTTGCCGGTCATGCACAGCCGATGTCAGATCAAAACACCCAACGTCTCGACCAGCTTCTCGTCTCTCTCGGCCTCTTTGCCAGCCGCTCGCGCGCCCGCGACGCCGTGCAGCGCGGCACCGTCAGGATCGGCGGCCAGGTGGTTACGAAGGCCGGCGCGCTGTTTGGCGCGGACGCGGCCATCGAGATCGACGATCCGGCGCAGGACTATGTCTCGCGCGCCGCACTGAAGCTTGCCGCAGCACTCGACCATTTCCGGCTCGATCCTGCCGGCCATCACTGTCTCGATGTCGGTGCCTCCACCGGCGGCTTCACCGAGGTGCTGCTGCAGCGGGGCGCTGCGCATGTCACCGCGATCGATGTCGGTCATGGGCAGATGCATCCGCGCATATCAAGCGATCCACGGGTGACGAACAGGGAAGGCCTCAACGCCCGCAACCTGACGGCAGGGGATATCGGCCATCCCGCGACATTCATCGTTTCCGACGTCTCCTTCATCACGCTGAGGCTGGCGCTTGCGCCGGCACTTGAGATCGCCGAACCGGGCGCCGTCGCCGTGCTGCTGGTCAAGCCGCAGTTCGAGGCCGGGCGCGAGGCGATCGGCAAGGGCGGGATGCTGAAGGACCCCTCGTCTGCTCCCGCCGTCGCGGCGGAACTGGAGCGCTGGTTCGTCGAGGACATGGGCTGGAAAAGCCTCGGCCTCATCCCCTCCCCGATTTCCGGCGGCGACGGCAATCAAGAATTCCTTCTGGCAGGATTGAAACCGTGAGCACCGAAACCGTCACGATCGAGAAGCTCGGCGCCCAGGGCGACGGCATCGCCAGCAGCGCCGGCGGGCCTGTTTATGTGCCCTTTTCCCTGCCCGGGGAAACGGTGGCGATTGCCCGGGTCAAGAGCCAGGGCACGATCATGTCGATCACCACGCCCTCGCCCGACCGGCAGGAGCCGCCCTGCCGGCATTTCGGTCCGGATGGCGTCAACGGCACTTGCGGCGGCTGCACGCTGCAACATATGGCAGATGCGCCCTACCGCGCCTTCAAGCGCCAACTGGTCATCGACGCGCTGAAATCGAAGGGACTGACATCAGAGGTCGGCGAGATCGTTCCGGCCCGGCCGGGCGAACGCCGGCGGGTGGTGTTTGCGGCGCGAAAGACCGAGAAGGACATGCTGGTCGGATTCAACCAGGCCGAAAGCCACCATATCGTCGCCATCGAGGAATGTCCGATCTCGTCGGCAGGGATCATCGCCCGGCTGCCGGCGATCAGGGCGATTGCTGCATCGCTGGCGACCAGTGCCGAACCCTTCCGCGTCGCCGTGCTCGAAACGCTTTCCGGCCTGGACATCTCCGTCGACGACGTGAAGAAACTCTCCGACCCGCAGCGGCGCAAGGCAATCGAGACCGCGCTCAGCCTGCGCGGCATCGCCCGTGTTTCGCTGAACGGCGAAATCCTCGTCGAACCGTCGAAGCCGATGGTCGAATTCGGCGGCGTCCAGGTTTCACCGCCGCCAGGCGGCTTTACCCAGGCGACGAAGCCGGCGGAAGAGGCGATGGCGGAGCTGGTCATAGCCCATGCCGGCAAGTCGAAGCGGATCGCCGATCTCTTTGCCGGCTCCGGCACGTTTTCGCTGCGGCTGGCGCGGATCGGCCGCGTGCACGCCGTCGAAGCCGAGGCAAAGGCGCTCGCAGCACTCGATCATGCCGCGCGCAACACACAAGGGCTGAAGCCGGTTACCATCGAAAAGCGCGATCTCTTTCGCCGTCCTTTGATGACGCCGGAGTTCAAGCCCTATGACGCCGTCGTCTTCGACCCGCCGCGCGCCGGTGCCGAGTTCCAGTGCCAGGAGCTCGCGCGCTCCGGCGTGAAGAAGATCGTGGCCGTCAGCTGCAATCCGCTGACGCTGGCGCGGGATCTCGCGATCCTCGTCGAGGGCGGTTACCGCATTACCGGGGTGACGCCGATCGACCAGTTCCTCTGGACCTCGCATGTCGAGGTGGTGGCGACGCTGGAGAAATAGGCGTGCCTGTCGGAAAGACCAAAAGACGCAACCCCTACTATAACGGCCCCGTGTCCGATCACTTCGACGGCACACATTTCTTCAATCCCGAAGGTATTGAGCCCCTTGGTTTCCGTGATCTGCTGCGGTGGCAATTCGGCGGTGGACGTGAGCGCTGGCCGCAGTCGGTCCCAAGTCCATACCCGGCGGCCAAGCCGGATCCACGCGTAGACGGCGAGGATCTAAGGGTGACCATGGTTGGTCATGCAACAATGCTCGTGCAGGTCGCTGGGCTCAATATCCTCACCGACCCGGTGTGGTCAGAGCGCGCGAGTCCCTTCGCTTTTGCCGGACCCAGGCGCGTCGTCCAACCGGGCATCGCCTTCGATGATCTGCCGCCAATTGATCTCGTGCTGGTATCGCACAATCATTATGATCATCTCGATATCGCAACGCTCAGGCGGTTGGGTGCGAAGCATCGGCCGCGTGTCGTGACGCCACTCGGCAATGACACGATCATTCGCCGCGCCGTGCCCAATATGCAGACGACGTCGGTGGACTGGGGCGAGCGCATTTCGCACGCCGGAATAAGCATTGATGCGGAGCCTGCGCACCATTGGTCCGCTCGCGGAACCGCCGATCGGCGGATGGCACTCTGGGCGTCGTTCGTTTTATCGACTCCAGCCGGAAAAATTTATCACGTCGGAGATACGGGCTTTCACGACGGCATCAATTACAAAGCGGCACAGCAGAAACATGGCGGCTTTCGTTTGGCCATTTTACCCTTCGGCGCCTATGAGCCGCGATGGTTCATGAAAGGGCAGCACCAGAATCCGCAGGAGGCGGTGGCCGGGATGAAGTTGGCAAATGCGGCCTATGTGGCCGGGCATCACTTCGCCACCTTCCAACTGACAAATGAAGCGGTCGATGCGCCGGCAAGAGCGTTGCAAGACGCCATGAGCGAGCACGAGATCCCCCCGGAACGGTTCCGGCCGCTCAGGGCCGGCGAGGTATTCAATGTGCCGGCGGTCTAATCGCTATCCGTTTGCTCCTGGTGTTGGTGTCGATCGCCGCGAAGCGATGCCAGGCGGCGCTCAGCGACGCATGAAGGCTTCGAAGGCGGCCCGCGCCTCGGCACTTTTCAGCCGCGCGGAGAAATAGCGGGCCTCCTCGTCGATGCGGGCGATGATCTCGCCACGATCGCCACGGATGAGATCGCGGGCAATGCGCAGCGCTTCCGGCGGCTTGGCCGCGAGCTTTGCAGCCGTAGCCAAAGTCAGATAATCGACCTCGCCAGGTTCAACGATCTTCCAGACCAGGCCCGCTTCCCTCGCCTCCTCGGCCGAAAATGCTTCGCCGGCCGCCAGCAGGGCGAAGGCGCGCTGATGACCCATCAGCCGCGGCGCGACGAGGCTGGAACCGGCCTCCGGCACCAGCGCCAGATCGACGAAGGGTGTGCGGAACTGGCTGCGGCTGGAGGCGATGGTCAGGTCGCAATGGAGATGGATCGTCGTGCCGATGCCGATCGCCAGGCCGTCGACGCCCGAGACGACGGGTTTTTCGGCATTCACCAGCGCATAGAGGAAATCGAGGATTTCCTGCTCCAGGCCGCGGCCGCCCATCGCGGCAGCAAGAAAATCGTTCAGGTCGTTACCGGCCGAGAAGCAACCTTCGGTGCCGAGCAAAGCGGTGGCGCGGATGCCGGGATCGGCATTGGCCGCATTCAGCGCATCGGCCATTATGCGGTACATGGCGCGGGTGATCGCATTCTTCTTTTCCGGCCGATTGAAGCGGATCAGCTGGACACCGGGATAGGCAGAAGGCTGCTCGACGATGATGTGATCGGTCATAAGGTCTCCTCAGGCAAGCAGGATGCGGGCGGCAGCAAGGCTTGCCGCGCCATTGACGACGCGGTCGCGCAGGGCTGCGGTCTCGGCAAGCAGGTTTTCGGCGGCGAAGCGGCAGAGCGCGATGCGGTTTTCACCTGCCCCATCGGCTGCCTCGGCGAGACCACCCTTGGCAAGATAACAGCCGGTGAGCACCAGCCCGAACAGGCGCTGATAGGGGGTGGCACCCGAGAGCGCCTCGGCGGTGCTGTTCTCGGCAAGCGTCTTCATCAGCCAGGCGGTCGCCTGTTCGAGATCGACGATCGCCGCGTCGAGCCTGACAGCGGTCTCGCCGAAACGATCGAGATTGGAGCGGCGGACGTCGTCGGCGATCTCTCTAAGCTCGGCGATGAAGCCCTTCACCTGATCGCCGCCGGAGAGCGGCAGCTTGCGGGTGACGAGGTCGATCGCCTGGATGCCGTTGGTACCCTCGTAGATCGGGGCGATGCGGGCATCGCGGAGATAACGCGCCGCACCCGTCTCCTCGATGAAACCCATGCCGCCATGCACCTGGATGCCGAGCGAGGCGACGTCGACGCCGGCATCCGTCGAAAAGGATTTGGCAATCGGCGTCAAAAGGGCGGCGCGCTCCTGCCAGTGGCGGCTGGAGTCACCTGCCCGGTGCGACATGTCGATCGCATGGGCGCAGACATAGGAGATGGCGCGCGCCCCTTGCGTCAGCGCCTTCATGGTGAGGAGCATGCGGGCGACATCGGGATGTTCGACGATCGGGCTCATGCCGGCACTGCCTGAACGCGGTGCCCTGCCCTGGGTGCGTTCCCTGGCATAGGCGAGCGCCTTCTGGGTGGCGGCCTCCGCGATCGCCACGCCCTGCATGCCGACGGCAAGGCGGGCATTGTTCATCATCGTGAACATGCAGGCCAGCCCCTTGTTCTCCTCGCCGACCAGCCATCCCACAGCGCCCTTTTCACTGCCGAATTTTCCGTCGCCGTAGATCATCGTGCAGGTCGGCGAGCCATGGATGCCGAGCTTGTGCTCCAGCGAATGGCAGAACAGATCATTGCGGGGCCCAAGCGAGCCGTCGTCGTTCACCAGGAATTTCGGCACCAGGAAGAGCGAGATGCCGCGTGTGCCGGCCGGCGCATCCGGCAGGCGGGCGAGCACCAGATGGATGATGTTGTCGGCCGCGTCATGCTCACCCCAGGTGATGAAAATCTTCTGGCCGAACAGGCGGTAGCTGCCGTCATCGCGGCGCTCGGCGCGGGCTTTCAGCACGCCGAGATCGGAGCCGGCATGCGGCTCCGTCAGGTTCATGGTGCCGGTCCATTCGCCGGAGACCATCTTCTCCAGATATGTGTCTTTCAGCGCAGCACTGCCATGGGAGCTGACCGCCTCGATGGCGCCCATCGTCAGGGTCGGAGCGAGCGCAAAGGCCATGGAACCGGAATTCCACATTTCGAGTGCTGCGACATTCAGCATATGCGGCAAGGCCTGGCCGCCGAAGGCCTCCGGCGCCGTCAGGCCGTTCCAGCCGCCGGCGATCCAATGGCGATAGAGATCGCGCCAGCCATCCGGCAGCCGGACCTCGCCATCGATCAGGCGGGCGCCCTGGCGGTCGCCGATTTCGGCGAGAGGCGCCACTTCCTCTGTGGCAAAACGTCCCGCTTCGGCGAGGATGGCGTCGACCAGATCTTCGCCGAGATCGCCGAGCAGCCCTTTTGAAATCGCCTCGCCCATGCCCGCTACGTGCTTCAACGTGAACGCTATTTCCTCGACGGGCGCCTTGTACATGGTTTTTCCTCCGCAGACCGGCCTCGCGCGCGGCAAAGCTCCTCCGAGGCAAGGGCTAATTGATTTTTACGTAAACGTCAATTTCGATTTCCCTTAGGCGCCATGCGATAATTCGCCTGAGATGGTGCTTTGCTCTTGCACCTTTGGACAAATGGACGTCATGAACAATCTCTAAGGGAAGACATCGCCTTCGCAAAGGACCGGCGAACAATGGACACATTGCCCGTCAACATACCCGGTTTCGTCTGGGGCTATCGCTTCTCGCCCGAAGAAAAGACCGCGGTGCGACTGAACAACAGTGCGACGGTGGCGGAACTGACCGCCGACAATTGTTTCTATTGGCTGCATCTCAACCTTGTCGACGCCCGTGTGCCGGCCCTGCTCGATACGCTGGAGGGGCTGACGGAGGACGCGAAATCGGCGCTGACGACGCGCGACACGCATGCGGCCATCACCGTCGACGAGCAGATGCTCTATGGCACGCTCGTCGACTGTCAGCGCGATTTCGCCGAGGATACCAACAATCTCGGCTGGCTGCATTTCGCCATGTCCGACCGCTTCCTCATCACCACAAGGCTGCAGCCGCTGCGCAGCGTCGAGCGGGCGCGGGCGCTGATCGAGAAGAATCCGGGCAAATTTTCCCGGCCGGTCGATCTCTTCGAACTGCTGGTGATCGAGTTCCAGCGCACGCTGATCGCGATCGTCATCGAGCTCACCGAGGAGCTGAACCAGATCGAGGATATCGTCTACGACAGCGCGCAGCGCGATGAACGCCGACGCCTGGCGCCGGTGCGGCGCACCGTGGTCAGGCTGCATCGGCATCTGCGCACCGTGCTGGCGCTGATGCGCCGGGCGGCGGCGGCCGACGACGACGAGATGCCCTTCGGCTTCGACGACGTGGCGCGGCGGCTGACGAGCCGGCTGGAAACGGTCGACCACGATATCTATGCGCTGCAGGACCGGGCACGCCTGCTGCACGAAGAAATCGATTCGAAACAATCCTCCGAAACCAACCGCCACCTCTATCTGCTGTCGATCATGACGGCCTTCCTGCTGCCGCCGACGCTGGTGACCGGCTTCTTCGGCATGAACACCGCAAACCTGCCCTTCGCCGTCGGCAATTACGGCACGGAATACGCCGTCGCCCTTATCGTCGCTTCCATTGCCTTTGCCTGGTGGCTGCTGCGGCGGGTGGATATTCTTTGAGGTGAAATTTCCGGCATTCTGAGGGCGCGCAGCCCCTCATCCGGCTGCCGCCACCACCGGGGTCGAGCCACGGGTCTCGACCCGTCCTTCGGACCCCCGCGCGCGGGGAGAAGGGGATGTGCCGCCTCATCTCCGTTCCCACCAACCTCTCGCGGGGCACGTCCCCTCTCCCCGTTTTTACGGGGAGAGGGTTAGGGTGAGGGGCAGACGTTTCTTGAGAACAGCACGTTTATCAATACGGCGAATAGCACTGCTGGCGCGGGCCGTTATAGGGCTGGAAGGTGTTGTCGTAGGCGCGATAGGACCGGTAGCGGTTGGCGCACCAGGCGACGTGGCTCGAACCCATGCGGGGCGCAGGCTCGACGTAACGCGGCTGCGCGACGATAGCGCCGCCGATCACCGCGCCGGCGCCGAAGGCGGCGAGCGGATACCAGTAGCCGTTATAACGGCGGTATCCCGGGCGGTAATAGGAATAGCCGCGATAGCCGCCGTAATAACCGGGCCGGTAATAGGCGCCGGGACGATAGCCAGGCCGGTAGCCAGGACGGTAGCCAGGACGGTAACCGGGGCGATAATAGCGGCGGTACTGCACGTTCTCGACGGCGGAGGATTTTTCCACCTGCGGGGCGGTGGGCATCTGGATTGCCTGCGACGGCGCAAAGCCCGTCAGCACCACGGCGGCCGCCAGAACTGCGGTCGCGATCTTGTTACTCAAACCGAACATTCTTCTCTCCCATTCAACAGCGATAACCGCCTGCCTAGCAACGCTTTCGCGCCGGAATGGTTCCGAAAGCGGCCCGGGGCCGGCTGCTCTCCCTTTTAAACAACCTGAACTGAACCGGAGATTAACCGGCGCAGCTAAAGCGCGTCGCGATCTTTCAGATTCGCTGCCACACCTTAGGTCCTAGTTTTCCGATGTCGCTGCCGCAAAACCGCTGCACGTCTTTGCGCGAATGCTTTAGCGAGATCAGGCAACGGCGGAGATTTTCGCCTGGTCGCCCTGCAGACGGTTGACCATGAAGTTCGAATACCATTCGAGGAACTGCATGACGCCGCCCTCGTGCAAGGCGGAATAGGGGCCGGGTTCATAGGCGGGCGAGTGAATGCCGAAGGCGTTTTCCTCGACGATGCGGCGATCCTGATCGTTGGTCTCGGTCCAGACGTGGGTCAGTTCTTCGAGATTATAATCCACGCCTTCGACGGCATCCTTGTGGACGAGCCACTTGGTCGTCACCGCTGTCTCGTTGGCGCTGAGCGGCAGCACGCGGAAGGAGATGGCGTGGTCACCGAGCAGGTGGTTCCACGTCGTCGGGTAGTGGAAGAGCAGCATGGCGCCGATATGGCTGATCGAAATATCGTCGGAGAGCTGGCGCTGGACGGCGCGCTTGCCCGACATGGTGTAGCTCTCGGCATCCTCGATCAGCGGCATGCGGGCGGTGCGGAACTGGCCGTCCGGCGAAATCTGGAACTTGCTCGGCAGGCCGGCGGCCTCGCAGCGCGCCCAATGGCCGGCGATCTCGGGATCGTCGGCGCCGCCATCCGTGCCGGTGACGCTCGGGGCTTCGGGATAGGTGCGGCAGAGCTCGGGATGATTGGCGGCGCAGTGATAGCACTCGCGGTTATTTTCCCAGACAAGCTTCCAGTTGCCCTTCTCGATAATCGTGCTCTGGAAGGCGACCTTGCTCTCACTGATCCGGTGCGGCGCGACATAGGGTTCGATCTTGTCGCGCACCGGCTGGAAATCCGGGGCGGTGTTGGCAAGGCAGATGAAGACATAGCCTGCAACGATCTCGCAATGGACGGGCTTCAGGTTGAAGCCGGTCTTGTCGAAATCATCGCCCATGTGGCGAGCAAAGGCGAGCTTGCCTTCGAGATCATAGGTCCATTGATGATAGGGACAGACGAGACGCACGGAGGAGCCGTGCTCCTTGGTGCAGACGCGCGAGCCGCGATGGCGGCAGCTATTGTGGAAGGCGCGGATGACATTGTCGCGGCCGCGGACGATGACGACAGGATAGCTGCCGATCTGAACGGTGAAATAAGCGCCCGGCTTCGGCAGCTCGCAATCATGGCCGATGAACAGCCAATCGCGATAATAGATCATCTCCATGTCGAGCTGGAAATAATCCTCGTCGATATAGAACGGCTGTTCGAGGCTGAAGCCCTCACGGCGGCTCTTGAGCTGACGCAAAACGTTGCTGCGAATATCCATCTTCATGTCCTCGTGCACCCGGTGCCGCCTTCGAGTGGGAAGGCCGGCGGAAGCGCGCCCGCTTCCTTCTCCTTCGGGAGAATTGTTCATGGCGTCATTTAAGCACCGAGCTTGCCTGCCGCTTGGTTGTAATGCGACATCGGCTTCGAAATTGACGACAGGATGCGGCAAGGCTTAAGGCTGCCCATCCCCGTCGATGACATCGCCCGACTCTCCGGGCAATTATCGTCAATTGCGACATGGCGTAAAGACCCGCTCCGCAAAGAGGTCGGCTGCCTGATATCGATATCAGTCGCGTTTGCGACACCTGCCGGCATTTGCCCCTCAGGCATCCGGCTGCCGCGGCCGTTTTTTAACATCGCCTTAAGCATACGGTCCTATCCTGCTGCTGATTCAGACCGACCGAAGAACGCGAACCATGGCCAAACTCCGTTATTTCGACGCGAAAGAAGCAGGTAAACTGCAAGAGCCGCAGCTGATTGCCGCGCATTCCGAGTTTTTGCGCACCGGCCGCATCCCCCGCGAGAGGCGGCACTGGCTGGCCGAGGAAAAACGCTATTTCACCCATGATGAGGTCGCGGCAAAGACCGGCCGCAAGCTGCAGGTGGCCGGCGAAAAGACGCATCAGCACATCAACGGCTTTCACCACTCGATCCAGTTTCCGAAGATGATCTTTCACCGGACGCTGGAGGACAGCCCGCATCTCGGCTATTGCCACGTCACCGCCGCGCGGACGAAATTCGCCCATTACGAAGAGGTCAGCTGGGCCTTCTACATCTCCAATTTCTATTCCGACATCGGCGAGAACGATAATTTCTTCGAGCGCATCGATGTCGGTTATTCCCGCATGTATTTCGCCGTCGCGATCAAACCCGGCGAAAACTCCGCCGAAAAGATGACCATCGACCGGTCGGTGCGCGGCAACGGCCTGCTCTTCCGCACCCATGATCCGCAGGCAGCGATCCGCAACATCCTCTTGCTCGGCGCCCGCAACGAACAGCTGCGCGAAATCATCCGGCAGCTTTAAGCGATTGATCGCGGGCGGCGGAAAGCCTAATGACTGCCAAGACTAACACGGGCAGGACATGGCACGCACGATCGATATCACGGCAGACAGGCAGGCAGCGCTGGAGGCGGCCTCCGCCGCCCTTGCCGACGGCTTTGCCATCGCCATCCCGACAGAGACCGTCTACGGCCTGGCGGCCGACGCCACAAATCCTGCAGCCATCACCCGCATCTACGAGACAAAAGGACGGCCGCGCTTCAATCCGCTGATCTGCCATATGGCCGACCTCGCCATGGCCGAAGAGCATGCCGAATTCGACCCGGTCTCACGGGCGCTCGCCAGAGCCTTCTGGCCCGGGCCGCTGACCCTGGTACTGCCGCTGAAGCCTCTGAGTTCGATCCATTCGCTGGCGACCGCCGGGCTCGACAGCGTCGGCATCCGTGTGCCGAAGGGTTTCGCAGGCGCGTTGATAGGCGCCTTCGGACGGCCGCTCGCAGCCCCCAGCGCCAACACCTCAGGCGGGGTCAGCGCCACGAGTGCCGCCCATGTCGAAGCCGATCTCGGGGCAAGAATCCCATTGATCCTCGATGCGGGCCCAAGCGCCGTCGGCGTCGAATCGACGATCGTCAAGGCAGAGGGCGGCCGGCTGAGGCTGCTTCGCCCGGGTGGACTGGCGGCGCGCGAGATCGAGCGCGTCGCAGGCCAACCGCTGCTGCGGGCGAGAACGGCATCGGCGGCGATCGAGGCGCCAGGCATGCTCGCCTCGCATTATGCGCCAGGTGCTTCCGTGCGTCTCAATGCGACGGCGGTAGAACCCGGTGAGGCACTGATTGCCTTCGGCAGTGCTGCGGTCTCCGGCGCGGAGAGTGCACGGATCGTGCTTGATCTCAGCCCGCGCGGCGATCTGGCAGAGGCGGCGGCCAACCTTTTCGACTACATGAAGCGGGCCGATGCCAGCGGCGCCCAGAGCATCGCCTTTTCGCCGATTCCCGAGGAGGGGCTGGGCGAGGCGATCAACGACCGGCTGCAGCGGGCAGCTGCACCCCGCGACTGAAAAGACCTGCTGCATAATTCCTAAATCGGAATCGATTTAGGAATTATGCAGCAATTCAAAGTGCTACAGCGTCCTAAGCGCGTCTGAAAAGACGCGCGGCGCTGTAGATGACGATGGAGGACCGAGCCCGAATGAGCATTTCCACCGAACTCCTCGATCGCTTCGCTGCCATCGTCGGCGAAAAATACGCGCTGCGTAGCGAGGCCGATCTTGCACCGCATCTGATCGAAAACCGCGGGCTTTATCACGGCTCCTCCCCGCTCCTCCTGAAGCCCGGCTCGGTCGAGGAGGTCTCTGATATCATGAAGCTTGCGACGGAGACCGGAACGGCGATCGTGCCGCAGACCGGCAATACCGGCCTCGTCGGCGGCCAGACGCCGCGTCAGGGCAAGTCCGATATCATCCTGTCGCTCGAGCGGATGAACAAGATCCGAGATGTCGATCCGGTGGCGAACGTGCTGGTGGCCGATGGCGGCGCCATCCTGGCCGAGGTGCAGAAGGCAGCCGAGGCGCATGGGCGGCTTTTCCCGCTGTCGCTCGGCTCGGAGGGTTCTTGCCGCATCGGCGGCAACCTTTCCACCAATGCCGGCGGTACGGCCGTGCTTGCCTATGGCAATATGCGCCAGCTCTGCCTGGGCCTCGAAGTGGTGTTGCCGACCGGCGAGATCTGGGACGGTTTACGCCGCCTGAAAAAGGACAATACCGGTTACGACCTGCGCGATCTCTTCATCGGCGCCGAGGGCACGCTCGGCATCATCACCGGCGCGGTGCTCAAGCTCTTTCCCCAGCCGCTCGGCCATCAGGTGGCCTTCGCCGGCTTGAATTCGGTGACGGATGCGCTTGCCCTCTTCAACCTGGCCTCCAGCCTCTGCGGCGCCTCGCTGACCGGTTTCGAGCTGATGCCGCGTTTCGGGGTCGAGATCACCACACGCCACATCGACGGCGTGCGCGATCCGCTGGAAACGGCCTATCCCTGGTATGTGCTGATCGACATTTCGACGTCGGATTCGGCCGAGACGGCGGAGCGGATGATGAACGGGGTGCTGGAACAGGGTTTCGAGGCCGGGCTGGTGCTGGATGCCGCAATCGCCGCATCGGTAGCGCAGCAGAAGGCGATCTGGCACATGCGAGAAAGCATGTCGGATGCCCAGAAGCCGGAAGGTGGGTCGATCAAGCACGATGTTTCCGTGCCGGTGTCGAGGATCCCGCATTTCATGGCCGAGGCCGAAGAAGCGGTCATGGCGGCGATGCCGGGCGCCCGCATCTGCGCCTTCGGCCATATGGGCGACGGCAATATTCATTACAATATTTCCCAGCCGCTCGGCGCCGACAAGGCCGCCTTCATCGCTCGCTGGCGCGAGATGAACCACATCGTACATGGGCTGGTGTTGGCGCATGGCGGCTCGATCTCGGCCGAGCACGGCATCGGCCAGCTGAAGCGGGATGAACTGGCGGCGATCCGTCCAACGATTGAAATCGAGCTGATGCGCCGCATCAAGCGCGCCTTCGACCCCGCCAATATCATGAACCCGGGAAAGGTTGTCAGCCTCGATCCGTGAGGTTGACGGTCAGAGCGATCAAACCTGCTGCGTGCAGCAGGTTGGGGCGATCAGCTTTGCTGCGTGCCGCCGCCGGTCAGGATCATCAGCGCCGGCGACTGCTGGGCAGCGTTCTGGACGTCGTACATCGCGGTGAATCGGCGCAGCAGCTTGTCGACCTTCTTCGGATCCTGGAGATCCTCGAGCTTGACGAAGCGGCTGAGGAGATCGCGCTGCTTGGTGACGTCCATGCCCGATATCTGCGACGGCAGGTTGTAGGCTGTCGTGATGACCTGATAGAGCGCCTTGTCGCCGAGGATCGAATAGATCGAGGTGATGCTCGGGGCTTTGCGGGCGAAATAGAGCGCCAGGCGGACGCCGTCGTTGCTTTCGCCTTGCTGGGCTTCCATCGTCTGCTGGACGTAGAGTTCCTGGGTGTGCTCCTCGGCCGCCTTGTTCTGGATCGTGCCGATCTTGGCGCGGGTCAGATTGCCGTCCTTGTCGAAGTTGAAGGCGGCGACGATATCCTGGAAACGCGCATCGGCCTTGGTGTTGAGGTAGCTCTTCTTGTCGTCAGGATCGGAGGTGAAGATCTTCTTCAGCGTGGCCTTGTCGTAATCCTTGGGGTCAAGGTTGTTCGCCTTCAGCACCAGGTCGGTCAGGCGGCTGTCATCCAGGAAATCGTCGAGCGACTTCACCTTTGCCATGCCCTTGGCGAAATAGTCGACCTCGGCCGTCGCATCCTTTGCTGCCTTGTCCTTTACCGGTCCATCCTTCATCAGCATGGTGATATGCGACTTATAGTCGGTGGCGTATTTGGCCAGGGTCGCATCGGGAAGCGCCTGGAAAGGTGACGCCGCCTTGCCGTCGGGGCCGAAGTTGAAGGCGCGGGCAAGGTTGGTGATGCGTTCATCCTTGAGCGAGGCGATATAACCATCCGGATCATAGGCATCGCTCGTCAGGACCTTGCGCATCATCGAGCGCGGGACGTCCTGGTCGGTCAGGCCAAAGGCCTGCAGCGCCACATGGTAGAGATCCGGCAGATTGTCATTGCTCTTGCTGAAATCGGCGGCCGAATTGCTGCGCAGGAAATCATTGACACTCTTGACGTCGGAGAAATTCAGCAGGCTGCTGCTGTCGGCCATAAGCTTCTGGTAGTTGGATGCGACCTCGTCGAGCGCCTCGTCGCGCTCGTCGTCATAACGCGCCGCGTAATTGTCGTTGGTGGTCTGTGCCTGGTCGGCCGTCTGGACCGAGCTGACGACAGGAAGCGATCCGTCGGCAGCGAAGTTGAAGTCGGCATTGAGATCGGCATGGCCGGCGGCGGCAGCGGCCGTCGCATCGGTCAGGATGCTCTTCAGATCGGCGTCCGAGATATCGAAAGGCAGATTGTAGGTGCTCTTCAGGAAATTGGTGATGGCGGAATCGGCGAGCAGATCATCGACATTGGCGATCGTCGCCATCCGCGCGGAATAGTCGTCCGTGCGCGCTTCGGCGGCAAATTTCGTGCTGCTGATCTGGGTGGCCGTCTGCGCCTGCAAGCCGTCTTCGAGCGTGCCGTCCGCCTTGAAGTTGAAGGCGCCGGCGACATCGGCATAGGTGCCGGTACCGCTCTGATCGGTCAGGATATTGCGAAGAGCGACGTCGGTGACGGTCGACGGGATGCCGAAGGCGTTGCGGACGAAATTGTTCAGCTTCTGGTCCGCCAGCAACTGATCAACGTTTGAGATGCCGGCGATGGTTGCCTGGTAATAGACCGCCGCATCGCTGGCCTTGCTGGTGGTGCTGGCACTTTGCGTCGCACTTTGCGAGGCGTAAAGGGTCGGGACCGAACCATCCGATTTGAAATTGAAGAGATCGTGAACGTCGCTGTAGCCCTGGGCGCTGGCAGCCGTACGGTCGACGAGGAAAGTCCTCAACGTCGCATCGGAGACGCTATCGGCGATCTGCATGCTGTTTCTGATATAGCTGACCGCAACAGCATCGGACATGATGTCATCGACATTGGTGACATTGCCGATCATGCTGTTGAAGTGCGCTGCGTTCGCCGCCGACTTGTCGGTGGTCGATTTCCGCTGCGCCGCAGTCTGAATCACGGAACCGTTGATCGAGCCATCCGCCTGGAAGTTGAAGTCGGCATTGAGATCGGCATGGCCCTGGGCCGCGGCATAGGTCGAATCGGTCAGGATGCTCTTCAGGTCGGCATTGCTGAAACTCGTGCCGAGACCATAGGCATCCTTAATGTAGCGGGCCAGCACATTGTCAGCCAGCAGGGCGTCGACATTGGTGATGCCGCTCGACTGCGAGGTGACGGTATAATAGTTCTTCGTGCCCGATGCGGCCGCCTGCAGACTGTTTGCCTGATCGACCGTCTGGACGCGCGCCGTGCTGGAGGTCGACCCGTCAGCCTTGAAGTTGAAAGCATTGTAGACATTGGTAAAGCCCATCAGCTGGGCATAACCGGGGTCGGTCAGCACCGTGCGCAGTGCTGCGGCGGTGAAGTCGGCGCCCATGCTGTAGGCCGTCGTGATGTAGGATGTCAGGCGCTTGTCGGCGACCAGATCGTCGACATTGGTGATCGTGCCGATCTTCGCCGTGTAATAGGCCTTGTTGTAGTCTGCCGCCGTCTTGCCGACATAGTAGACATCCGAGCCGACCGAATTGTCGATGATGACAGACTGGGAATTCAGGGTGTAGGTCTCGATGACCGAGGCCTTCTGCGCAGCGGTCTGCGCCGTGCCGTTGACGGTGCCGTCGGCGTTGAAACCGAACTGGGCGGCAAGCGCCTTGTACTTGTCGCCGCCCTGCGTATTGACGACGCTGGTGGGGTCACTGAGATCGCTTGTCAGCACCTGCCGCAGAAAATCCTTCGACGCATAGGTCGGATCGATCTTGAAGGTCTTCAGCACATAGGTGCGCAGCCGCGTGTTGTTGACCAGATCGTCGACGGTCGTCACGCCGTCGATCGCCGTGCCGTAATAGCTGCTCTCGGCGCTGGCGGCTTTGTCGGCATCGATGAAGGACTGTTTGTAGAGGCCGATGAGATCGTCCTCCTGAGCGTCCGTCTGCACGTCCTTGGCCGGCTCGTTGAAATTGAAGGCGGCGGCGAACTCGCGGTAGCGTGTATCGGAAAGCTTGTTGGCGTAGCTGTTGGGATCGGTGAGATCGCTCTCGAGCACCTTCTTCATGAAGGCCTTGGCGTAGGTCATGTCCTCGAGGCCATAGGCCTTCATCGCATAGCTGTAGAGCTTGTAGTCGCCGAGGAAGTCGTCGACGGATGTGACCTTGTTGATATGGTCGGCGTAATATTGGGCATCCTTCTTGACCGTCGCCTGCGACGCAACCTTGTTGAGGCTCGACGTCATATCCCGCGACAGGATCGTGTAAGCGAGGGAAGCCGTGATCATGAAAAGCGCCCTTTTTGGCAAAATCTCTAAAAGAACGACGAAATGCTGGTGAGCACATTTTGCCACGGAAAGCTTACCTGAGGCTTACCTCCGGATGCATCGTTCCAGCACACCACACCGTTCACCTTCCGGAAACCCTGCCGGATTCGGTTTTGATAACCATCAGAGGAGGCAAAGTTTTCTTAACCGCAATTTTTAAGCTGTACGGAAGGGCGGCTGCCTATTGTCGGCCATAGAGGACGAAAAGTCCCAAGGAGAAGACCGGAAATCGGCTCTCAGGTAAGACAAGGGTAGAATGAAATGAACAATCCCGTTATGAAGCCCGCTTGGGCTGGCACGACGTTACGTCTCGATCCGTCCCGCTTTCCCCAACAGGTCAGCTACGCCATCCATGATTGTTCGGATGACGTCAATATCACCATAGACGAACGCGGCGCGGTCCTGCGCAAGGTCCTCCCCTCCAGCGGCCTGCCGCTCTCGATTGCGCTGCCCAAGCGCGTCTTCAAAGGTGTCGCCGCCCGCGCCATCGACCATGGCGACGGCGAAGTCACCGTGACGCTGGAGCTTCACCACACCGATCCGGAGCTCTGCATTCCGCTGCTCGTCGCCCATGATCTCAGCGATATCGCCGCCGACTGGCGCAGTTGGTCGGAAGCCTTCCGCATTCCGATGCTGATGGTCGAGGCCGACGGCGTTGCCCGGCCGCTCGAAGACCACATCGGCGCCTTACGCACCAGCGATCTCAAGCCGCGCCGCCGTCATTCCTACTTCGCCAATCGCCGTCCGCGCTTCCTCGTGCGCCGCACCACCGGCCGGCTGGGCGTCGCCATGAAGATCGAGGGCAAGGAAATCATCGCCCGCAACTGACCGAAATCGCGACACCGGACGCTCATTGGCGGGCATTCTGCGCACTCATCTGTCGCGGAATGCCCGTTTTGCGACGCTGTCGAACTCGGCCGCAAACTGTCGCTTCAATCTCAATCGGCACCGCGGGATGAATTTTGACAGGATCACTGCGTAGCCAGTAAAAATCCCCTCATTCAAGGACGGAAAGTCCCAATCCGTGCTTGACCGTTTTGAGTGCGATCAGGCTCTTGTATTTTCGCACGAGCGCCTGTTGCTCGCCCATAAGCCGCTCAATGAAGATATTATATTCCTCAAGATTGCGGACGGCCACGAGCAGGACATAGTCCATGTCGCCGGTGACATACCAGCATGACTGAACTTCAGGCGCATGGTCCAACCACCGCTGGAATTGCTCCAGCGTGTGTCGATGTTCGTTCTGGATTTCAAGCTCAACCAGAACGGACAGTGTGCGATCGACGGCTTTCGGACTGACCACCGCAACGATCCTCTCGATGATCCCATCCTGCTTCAGTTTGCTGATCCGCCGTTCGACGGCCGAAGGTGAGAGATTGACCGCGTCAGCAATGACCTTGCCGGGAATGTCGGCATTCTCCTGCAGCATCGACAGAATAGTTCGATCAATATCATCCACAGCGTATAACCAAGCCCATAAGCAGAAATTCCGCTATAAATTTGTCACGAGCGCGGTTTTTCCGCGCCGAAAATTCCTATCATCTGCCCATGACAAAACAAACACCTCTTTCAGCCGCCAAAATCGACGATGCACGCAAAAAAATCGATCCGATTTTCCTGAACACCAACTTGTTGCGTGCCGATAGGCTCGCGCTGTCACTCGTCGCCAAGGACGAAACGGAAAATCCCATCCGCAGCTTCAAGGGGCGCGGGACGGGGTATTTTCTCGCCGACGTCGTTGGAGACAGAACTCCTCTGGTCACGGCATCAGCCGGGAATTTCGGCCAGGGGCTTGCTTACAATGCCGCGCGGCATGGGCGATCTCTGGTCGTGTTCGCCAGTATCAACGCCAATCCGTTGAAGATCGAAGCCATGCGCCGGTTTGGGGCAGAAGTCTTTCTCGCCGGAGAAGATTTTGACGCTGCAAAGGAGGCCGCCAAAATCTACGCCGCCGAACGGAAGCTGCAGTTCGTCGAGGATGGAGCGAGCGCAGCCATTGCCGAAGGAGCAGGAACGATTGCGGCGGAGCTGACTGAAGAGGTCGAAGATATCGACGCCGTTTTCATACCGCTCGGCAACGGTGCTCTGGCGGCCGGAATAGGATGCTGGTTCAAATCACGATCACCGCGAACAAGGGTCGTCGCAGTCGCCGCAAAGGGCGCACCTTGCATGGCACTGTCCTACAATGCGGGTGACGTGATCTCAACGCCGGAGGCACGCACGATTGCCGATGGAATTGCTGTGCGGATTCCCGTCCCGTCGGCCGTCGGCTGGCTTAAAGACACGATCGATGACGTCGTTCTCGTGGATGACGATCAGCTTCTCGATGCAATGCGATTTGCTCATGACACATGGAAGCGTCTCGTCGAACCAGCCGGAGCAGCCGGGCTCGCTGCTATTCTTGAGCAGGCATCTGCCCTGAAAGGCTGCCGTGTAGCGACTATGTTGTGTGGTGCTAACCTCACGGATCAACAGATCAAGGCATGGCTTCCATCTGCCATAAAGCACAACACGAATGCCTGCTAGACCAATCCTCCTATCTGGGGACAGGCGCCCGCGCCCGGTTCGTCCCAATCAGGGAATGGCAAACAGCAGCGAGACGAAGAGGCCGAAGAAGATGATCAGGCCGACGCGGTTGTTTGACTTGAAGAGCGCCAGGCACTGGTCGGCATCATCGATATCGAGCCGGACGATCTGCCAGGCGAACATGCCGGCCGCACCGAGCAGACCCAGAAAGGCGATGAGATTGGCGCCGGCGAGAACGAAAGCAATAAACATCAGCGCCAGCGTCAGTCCGTAAAGACCGATCAGCCACTGCCGCGTCCTGTCGCCGAATAGGCGCGCGGTGGAGCGGACGCCGATCAACTCGTCATCTTCCTTGTCCTGATGCGCATAGATCGTATCATAGCCGATCGTCCAGGCGACGGAGGCGGCGTAGAGCAGGATGGCGGCAAAGGAGAGGCCGCCCAAAATCCCGGCCCAACCCATCAACGCGCCCCAGGAGAAGGCAAGCCCGAGGTAGAATTGCGGCCAGTCGGTGAAGCGTTTGGCAAAGGGATAAAATGCCACAATCCCGAGCGAGAGCACGCCGAGGAAGACGTTGAGCCAGTTGAACTGCAACAGCACGAACAGGCCGACCAGCGCCTGCAAGCCGATGAAGATCTTCGCCCGGCGGCGGGTGACGCGGCCGGAGGGCAGCGGACGTGACCGCGTACGCGCCACTTCCATATCGATCTCGTGGTCGACGAGATCGTTATAGGTGCAGCCGGCGCCGCGCATGGCGACCGCGCCGATGAAATAAAGGTACAGGTGAGACACCAGCAGGCTGCCGGAATAGAGCCCCTCGCCGATCGCCGCATTGGCGGCAAGTGTCGCCGACCAGAAGCACGGCCACATCAAGAGCTGCCAGCCGATCGGGCGATCCCAGCGCGCCAGCTGCGCATAGGGCCAAAGCCATGGCGGCAGGATCCGGTAGACCCAGTTATCGGAAGGTGCGTCGGAGACGCGATCGTTGAAGTCGCCGGTATCGTGCATGCCGCTCATCTAGCGGCGGGCCGCCGATCCGGTCAAGAAGCGATCATTGCGCTGCCACTTGCATCATCCCTAGATCAGAATCGATCCCGGGATGAAATTACACTGCAATTCAAATGGTTACAGCGCCACGCATCTGAAATGACCCGCGGCGCTGTCAATCACTGCAGGGAAAAATTGAACTTATAGGTCGCCGAAACGCCGATCAGGACCTGGTTTTTCGAGCCGCGGTCGCGCACGAGGCTGCTGTCGGCGGCGGGACCCGCCAGCCGCTTATATTCGAGGAAAGAACTTGCCGAGAGGTTTTCCGTCGCCTTCCATGTCAGCGCCGTGCCGGCGCCATAGGACTGGATGCCGGACGACGGCTTATAGGGATCAAGGCCGCTTGCCGCCGCCTGCTTGGCGTTGACGCCGTAGTAGGCGTCGTAATAGCCGCTGGTGGCGAATGTCGCGCGCGGGCCGCCTGATAGTTGCAGGTCGGGCGCAATATCGGTAAAGGCATCGACCGCGAGGTCGGCGACGATGCCGTCATGCGAGCGGATGCCCTGGCGGACTTCGGCGCGGGCGCGAAGGAAATCGGTCGGGTAGACTTCGACGAAACCGCCGGCTTCCGCCCCCCATTTGACCTTCTTCAAGCCCTTCAGCTGGCTGCTGTCGCCGTCATCGCGCGACGGCACGAATTTGCCGACGATGCCGGCGCGGAAGGCGCCCTTGTCGATGAGGGCGAAGGAGGGATTGTCGTTGCGCGAGGAAAAACGCGGGCCAGCACCCTGGCGGCCGACGGAGATCAGCGGGCTGAACTTGAATTCATTATGCGACGAGCCCTCGAATTTCGGGGCGGAGAAGCCGGCAACGCCGACGCTCAGGTACCAGTCGCCGGACCAGAAGTGCTGGCCGCTTTCCTGGGCGACCGCCGATCCAGCAGAGAAAAGGGCAATAGCCAGAGAGATCGATACGACTGATCGATGAGACACATCCGCACTCCAGAAAACGCAAAAACAAAGCCGCGGAGGGCGGCGTTCGCTACATTTATCCTGATCTCGTTACCCCAGTGTTAACCACGGCAGCGAGATGACACAGGCAAAAATGACGGATGCCAGCGCTATCTCTGGTTCCAGCGGCGGATGACCGGCTCGGTCAGATCGTGCTCGTAGCCGAGCACGCTGATGCTGGCCGTATCGAGCACGAAACGGGAGCCGTCTTCCGGCGGAAGGCCAAGCCAGCGGGCGGCCAGCACACGCAGGAAATGCGAGCTCGAGAAGATCAGGATGGTGCCGGCCGTTTGGCGAAGCGCATGGATGACGGCGTCTGCGCGGGCGCCGACATCGGCGGCGAACTCGCCCTTCGGGCAACCGTCGCGAAAGAGCTGCCAGCCGGGACGGTCGGCAAGGATCGCCTTGGTGGTGATGCCTTCGTAAGCGCCGTAGTCCCACTCGGCGAGATCGTCCTTGATCACCGCGCCCGATCCGAATCCGGCAAGCGCGCAGGTCTTGCGGGCCCGCTCGGACGGGCTCGACCAGACGGCGGAGAAGGCAAGGCCCGCCAGCCGGTCGGCGAGCTTGCGAGCGGCGGCCTCGCCGTTCGCCGTCAGGGGAATATCGCTGCGTCCGGTATGGCGCCCGGACAGGCTCCATTCGGTTTCACCGTGGCGGACCAGGTAGATCTCGGGAAACGCACTGCTCATCGGCACGTCCTTTCATGAGAATCCGTCCCTTGGCAAAACCGCCAGCGGAAGCGGCACTTCCGCGGGATCAGAACGTCACCTTTTCGAGCGGAGCGCGCCCCGCCTCGAATTCCTTCAGCTTTGCTTCATTGCGCGCGATGTAATTGCGATTGTCGGGAACGGCGAACTGGTTCTTGGCGATCTGGATCTGCAGGATGAAGAGCTCGTCCCAGCGGAACCCTATTTCGGAACCGGCCAGATAGAACTCCCACATGCGGAAGAACTGCTCGTCGTAAAGCGCCACCGCTTCGGCCTTGCGCGCCACGAAACGCTCGCGCCAATGGCGCAGCGTATAGGCATAATGCAGCGGCAGGATTTCGATATCCTTGACCAGCAGTCCGGCCTTCTCAAGTGGCGGCACGACCTCGCCGACGGAAGGGATGTAGCCGCCCGGGAAGATGTATTTCTCGATGAACGCATTGGTGCCGAAGCTCGGCTTCGGGCGGCCGATCGAATGCAGCACCATGACGCCGTTGTCGTCGAGGAGATCCGATACCTTGCGGAAGAAATTGCCGTAGTGGCCGATGCCGACATGTTCGAACATGCCGACCGAGACGATACGGTCGAACTTCCTGCCCGTCATGGTGCGGTAGTCCTGCAGTTCGAACCGCACCCGGTCGGCAAGGCCGCGTTTTTCGGCGCGCGTACGCGAGACCTTGAGCTGCTCCTCACTCAGTGTGATGCCGGTGAACTCGGCACTGTCGGTCGCCTCCGTCAGGTACATGCCCATGCCGCCCCAGCCGGAGCCGATCTCCAGGATACGCTGGTTCGGCTCGAGCAGAAGCTTGGCGGCGATATGGCGTTTCTTGGCGAGCTGTGCCTCGTCGAGACCAATGCCCGGCGGCTCGAAATAGGCGCAGGAATATTGCCAGTCCTCGTCGAGGAAAAGATCGAAGAGCTTGGCCGACAGATCGTAATGGTGGGCGACATTGTGCTTGTTGCGATTGACCGGCACACGGCTCTTCAGCTGCTGCTTGGCAATGCGGCCGAGGAGCAGTGCCGCCATCTTGAAATCGAAGATCTCGTTGGTGGTGTTCTGCTTCACGAGCGACAGGAAATCGTAAATGTTGCCCTGTTCGAGAATGAACCGGCCTTGCATGTACATTTCGCCGAGTTTCATGGCCGGGTCGCGCCGGATGGCGTCCTCGGCCTCCTGATCGGCAAGGCGGGCGACAACGGTTTCACCGGTGCCGTCGCCGATAGTGTGGGTTTCGCCATTGGCGATGGTAAGTTTCAACGAACCCTTGCGGATGATTTTTTCGACGATCGATAAGAATGCCGACGCCATGGACGCCTCGCAAATGTGACAGGATGGTCACATCAACTTAGTAGCTCTCTTTCGCCTTACAAGCGCCGGATTTAGCACTCTGTTCAGAACGCTGCCAAACTGTTGCATTTTTGCCGAAATGCCGGCTAAACCCTTATTTTCGCTTCATCGCTTCGGCAAGTGCCGCGCCGAAAGCGCCCTGGCTCTCGGGTTTCGCGGCCGCGGGCCGGCGCTCGTTCTGCGGCCGGGAACCCTGGTTCGCGCGAGAATCACCCCGCGGCGGCGCTGAAGAACCGTCATCGCGTTTCATAGAGAGAGCGATGCGCTTGCGCTTGGCGTCGACTTCGACAACCCGCACCTTGACGACATCGCCCGCCTTGACGACCTCGTGGGGATCCTTGACGAAGCGATCGGCAAGTTGGGACACATGTACCAGGCCATCCTGGTGCACGCCGATATCGACGAAAGCGCCGAAGGCGGCAACATTGGTCACCGTGCCTTCCAGCACCATGCCGGGCTTGAGGTCGGAAATTTCGTTGACGCCCTCGGCGAAGGTCGCGGTCTTGAAGCTCGGACGCGGGTCGCGGCCGGGCTTTTCCAGCTCCGCAATGATGTCCCTGACCGTCGGCAGGCCGAATTTCTCGTCGATGAACTGGCGCGGATCAACCGATTTTAACACCGCGCTATCGCCCATCAACGCGCGCAGATCGCGGCCGCAGGCAGCGACGATCTTCTTGGCGACGCCATAGGCCTCCGGGTGGACCGAGGAGGAATCGAGCGGCTCCTTGCCGTTCGGAATGCGCAGGAAGCCGGCGCACTGCTCGAAAGTGCGGCCGCCGAGGCGGGCGACCTTCAGAAGATCCTTTCGCGTCTCGAAACGGCCTTCGCTGTCGCGGTGGCGGACAATGGCGTCGGCGATCGACGGGCCGAGGCCGGAGACGCGCGACAGCAGCGGCGCAGACGCGGTATTGAGATCGACCCCGACGGCATTCACTGCGTCTTCCACCACGGCATCGAGCGAACGCGACAGCTTCTGCTGGTCGACGTCGTGCTGATATTGGCCGACGCCGATCGACTTCGGCTCGATCTTGACGAGTTCTGCCAGCGGATCCTGCAGGCGGCGTGCGATGGAGACGGCGCCGCGCAGTGATACGTCGAGATCGGGGAATTCAGCCGCTGCGGTCGCCGAGGCGGAATAGACCGAGGCGCCGGCTTCCGACACGATGACCTTGGTCGGCTTCGGCGCCGGCAACTCGGCCAGCATGTCGGCCACCAGCTTTTCGGTTTCGCGGCTGCCGGTGCCGTTGCCGATCGAGATCAGCTCGACATTGTGCTTGCGGATCAGCGATGCGAGCTCGACCTGGGCGCCGCGCACATCGTTCCTCGGCTGGAAGGGATAGACGGTCGATGTCGCCACCACCTTGCCGGTGCCGTCGACGACGGCGACCTTGACGCCGGTGCGGATGCCGGGATCAAGACCCATCGTCGCGCGCGAGCCGGCGGGTGCAGCCAAAAGCAGATCCTTGAGATTGCGGGCGAAGACATGGATCGCCTCCTCTTCGGCCCTTTCGCGCAGTTCCCGCATCAGGTCGAGCGAGAGCGACGTGGAAAGCTTGACGCGCCAGGTCCAGCTCGCGACCTCCATCAGCCAGCGGTCGCCGGGACGGCTGGTACCGATCTCGTAGGCGGCCACGATCATGCGCTCGACCGGCTTGTTCGGAGAGGTCGTCTCGGCGTCGGCCTCGATCGTCAGCGTCAGCACCTCCTCGTTCCAGCCGCGCAGCATAGCGAGCGCGCGGTGGCCGGGGGCGGTCGCCCAGCGTTCGGAATGGTCGAAATAATCGGAAAACTTCTCGCCGGTCGCCTGCTTGCCATCAACGACTTTCGCCTTCAGCAGCGCGGCCTGGCGCATATGGGCGCGCAACCTGCCGAGCAGGTCGGCATTTTCGGCAATGCCTTCGGCGATGATGTCGCGCGCGCCTTCGAGCGCCGTCTTCACATCGGGCACATCCGCGGTGACGAAGCCTTCGGCCAATACCGCCGGTTCCCTGGCGCGGTCGGCGAGGATCGTCTCGGCGAGCGGGCCGAGGCCACGTTCACGGGCGATTTCGGCGCGCGTGCGGCGCTTCGGCTTGTAGGGCAGATAGAGATCCTCAAGCTCGGCCTTGGTTTCGGCGCCTGCGACCTTGGTCATCAGCTCGTCGGTCATCTTGCCCTGGCCGGTGATCGATTCGACGATCGCGTCGCGCCGAGCTTCGAGTTCGCGCAGATAGACCAGCCGCTCGGCGAGATTGCGCAGCTGCGTATCATCCAGCCCGCCCGTCACTTCCTTGCGGTAGCGGGCGATGAAGGGCACGGTAGAGCCTTCGTCGAGCAGCTCGATTGCAGCTTTGGCCTGTTCGGGCCGGGCGTTGATTTCGGCGGAGATGCGGGCTGCGAGAAAACGGAGGTCTGCGGCCATGGGATTTCCTGTTTCGTCAGAGGTGGCGGGACCATAGCGGCGAAAAGCGGCAAGGCAATGTTGGAGTTTACGGCCGAGCGCCGATCCACAGGATAAGCATGCCGGAAAGGCGGCGATTTTGCGGTTGTGCAGATGCGCCATTCTTTGCTAGCAGAAGCAACGTTTTGACCCGGCGCCCATGCCATCCCTCCCCTGTCGCGGGAGGCAAGGAAATTCGACATGCCAAACCTTCTTCTCGAACTCCGCTCCGAAGAGATTCCGGCCCGCATGCAGCGCAAGGCTGCCGGCGACCTGAAGAAGCTCGTCACCGATGCGCTTGTCGAAGCGGGTCTGTCCTACGAGGGCGCGCGCGAATATTGGACGCCGCGGCGGCTCGCGCTCGACATTCACGGACTGACGGCGCGCTCGGCCGATGTGCGCGAGGAGCGCAAGGGACCGCGCACCGACGCCAACGAGAAGGCGATCGAAGGCTTCCTGCGCGGCGCCGGCCTTTCCTCCGTCTCCGAAGCGCAGGTGGTCAGCGATCCGAAGAAGGGCGATTTCTACGTCGCGGTCATCTCCAAGCCCGGCCGCGCAACGGAAGAGATCGTCAGCGATGTCATGCCCGGCATCATCCGCGATTTTCCCTGGCCGAAATCGATGCGCTGGGGCAAGGCCTCGTCGAAGCCCGGCGCGCTGCGCTGGGTGCGGCCGCTGCAGTCGATCGTCTGCACCTTCGGCCCGGAGCATGAAGAAACCACCGTGATCCCCTTCGAGATCGACGGCATCACCGCCTCCAACATCACCTACGGCCATCGTTTCCACGCGCCCGAGGCGATCACCGTCCGGCGCTTCGACGATTATGCGGCGAACCTGGAAAAGGCCAAGGTCATCCTCGATGCCGAGCGGCGCAAGGACATCATCCTGCACGACGCCCGCGATATCGCCTTTGCCAACGGGCTGGAGCTGGTGGAAGACGAAGGCCTGCTGGAGGAAGTCTCCGGCCTCGTCGAATGGCCGCAGGTGCTGATGGGCAGCTTCGAGGAGGATTACCTCTCGATCCCCTCCGAAATCATCCGGCTGACGATCAAGACCAACCAGAAGTGTTTCGTGACGCGGCCGCAGGGTGGCGAAACGCTGTCGAACAAGTTCATCCTCGTCTCCAATATCCAGGCAAGCGACGGCGGCAAGGAAATCGTCCACGGCAACGGCAAGGTGGTGCGGGCCCGGCTTTCGGATGCGCTGCATTTCTGGAAGCGCGACCAGGGCAACTTGCCCGATCTCGAGACGCTGGAAGCTTCGGCAGCAAAGTTCGGCCTCGACCTGAAGAAGCCCCTCGACCAGCGCATGGCCAAGCTCGATGCGCTTGATGTGACCTTCCATGCCAAGCTCGGCACACAGGGCGCGCGTGTTGCGCGCATCCGCACGCTGGCCAAGGAATTGGCTGATATCACCGGCGCCGACGCGGCTCTCATCGATCGCGCCGCCGTGCTCGCCAAGGCCGATCTGCGCACCGAAGCCGTTGGCGAATTCCCGGAACTGCAGGGATTGATGGGCCGCAAATATGCGGTGCTGCAGGGTGAGGACGCCTCCGTTGCCGCAGCGATAGAGGACCACTACAAGCCCCAGGGTCCGTCGGACCGCGTGCCGGAGGACAGAGTGGCGATCACCATCGCCCTTGCCGACAAGCTCGATACGCTGATCGGTTTCTGGGCGATCGACGAAAAGCCGACGGGGTCGAAGGATCCGTTCGCCCTGCGGCGTGCGGCACTCGGTGTCGTCAGGATCCTGCTGGAGCGAAGGATCCGCCTGCCGCTGCTGGCAACGACCAAGGATGGCGACCTGCTCTCCTTCTTCCACGACCGTCTCAAGGTCTATCTGCGCGACCAGGGCGCCCGCCACGATCTGATCGACGCCGTGCTGACTTCAGATGCCGACGACCTGCTGATGGTGGCGCGCCGCGTCGAAGCGCTGACGGCCTTCATCACCTCGGAAGACGGCAAGAACCTGCTTTCCGGCACCAAGCGGGCGACGCAGCTGCTTGCCGCTGAGGAAAAGAAGGGCACCGTGATCGCCGACAGCGTTTCGCCAGCGCTTCTGAAGCTCGATGCCGAGAAGGAATTGTTCGCCGCAATCTCCAGTGCCTCGAAGGATGCGTCGAACGCCGTCGCCGGGGAAGACTTCCGCTCGGCAATGGAAGCGCTCTCCAAGCTGCGCGGCCCGGTCGACCGCTTCTTCGAAGACGTGCTCGTCAACGACGAGGACGCCGCCATCCGCGCCAACCGTCTCGCCTTGCTGCGGCTGATCCGCGAGGCGACGGGAACGGTTGCGGATTTCTCGAAGATCTCGGGCTAATATTCGGCCGCCATCGGCGGTCTGGCATTGCCGCGGCTCCGGCTGTATTCAAGCAGATATGCAGAGCAAGATTCTCGTCAGCGCCTGTCTCATGGGCCAGGCCGTCCGCTATGACGGGCGGGCGAAGCCGTTGCTTCATCCGGCGATCGAGCGTTGGCGGGCCGAAGGCCGGTTGGTGACGATCTGTCCGGAGATGTCGGCGGGCATGACGGTGCCGCGGCCGCCGGCGGAGATCGCAGAAGCGGCGACCGGCGAGGATGTGCTGGCCGGCACGGCGCGGGTTGTCGAGCTGACGGGCGCCGACGTAACGGAAGAGTTCCTGCTGGCGGCGGAAAATGCCGTGGCGCTCGCACGGCAGGCCGGCTGCCACTATGCGCTGCTCATCGACGGCAGCCCGTCCTGCGGCTCCGGTTTCATCTATGACGGCACGTTTTCCGGCCGCAAGCAGGCCGGCAACGGCGTGACGGCGGCGGCGCTGAAAGCAGCCGGCGTTGAAGTGTTTTCCGATCGCGAGATCGAGCGGCTGATCGAACGCATCGGGCAATGAGCCTCAAAAGGCACGGCCGCCGGAGAACCGACGGCCGCTAAAAATTTGGTGATAAAAACGCTTTTGTCCCCGCGCCGTTTATGCGGCGCGGCGACCCTGATGCATGGCCGGGGCAGCGCTTTCGCCACTGACGCGGAAGCCGCGGATGAGGTCGATCAGCTCGTCGGTATCGGTGGCCAGCGTCTCTGCCGATGCCGTGGTCTCTTCGGCCATGGCGGCGTTCTGCTGGGTGGCGGCGTCGAGCTGGTTCATCGACGAGGAGATCGAACGCAGCGTCGTATCCTGCTCGGAGGCGCTGTGGGCGATCTTGGCGACAATCTCGTTGGCGGCCTTGATCTGGTCGGAGATGCGCTTCAGCGCCTCGCCTGCCTCGCCGACCAGACGGACGCCATGGTCGACCTGGCTGGAGGAGCGGGCGATCTGGTCCTTGATCTCCTTGGCCGCAGCGGCGGAGCGCTGGGCAAGTTCACGGACTTCCTGGGCGACAACCGCAAAACCCTTGCCGGATTCACCGGCACGGGCTGCCTCGACGCCGGCGTTCAGCGCCAAGAGGTTGGTCTGGAAGGCGATCTCGTCGATGACGCCGATGATCTTGGTGATCTCCGACGACGATTTCTCGATGCCGCTCATCGCCTCGATCGCCTGGGTGACGATCGCATCGCTATGGGTCGCTTCGGTGCTGACCGAATGGACACGCTTGCTCGCCTCATGGGCGCCGTCAGCCGTCTGACGGACGGCGACGGTGAGTTCGTCGAGGGCGGCCGAAGTCTCTTCCAGGCTGGCGGCCTGGCGCTCGGTGCGCTGCGACAGTTCGTTGGAGGCGCGGCGGATTTCTTCCTTGCTGGTGCCGATATCGGTGCCCTTGGCGCTGACCTTGGCCATGGCGGCCTCGAGATGCGACAGCGCATCGTTGAAGTTGTCGCGAAGGGCGGCATACTTCTGGCCGAGATCGGCGCAGCGGACGGTGAGATCACCACGGGCAATCATCTCCAGCGCCTGGCCGATCGTCGCCACCACCCTCGCCTGGAGCGTTGCTTCATCCTGCTGCTGGCGCAGATTGTTTTCGCGCTCGCTTTCCAGCGCCAGTTGCTGGGCCGCCTCGCGATCGGACATCGCATGACGCTCCCTGATCTTTTCCTGCAGTGACTGCGTCGCCTTCGCCATCATGCCGACTTCGTTGTTCATGCCGGTATGCGGGATGGCAATGGAGACATCCTCTTCGGCGACAGCCTTCAGGGCGGCATGGACGTTGTTGAGAGGTCCCGATATGCCGCGGATGACGACGTAGGCGGCGGCCATGGCAAGGAAGAACAGGACGATGCTGCCGGAGAGCGCGGTCAGGATCGTGCTGTTTATCTGAGCATCGAGATCGTCCATGTAGACGCCGGTGACGACGACGACCTTCCAAGGATCGAAGGCCTGTGCATAGGCCGTCTTGCGAAAATCGCCGGCGGGCTGGCCTGGTTTGGCTGTGGAATAATATTCGACGAGACCGCCGCCCTGCTGCCCGAGCTTGACCAGCTCTTCTCGATAGAGCTTTCCTTTGCTGTCCGGCTGACCCTTGTTGACCTGACCGATTTTCGCGGCATCGTAGTGGAACATCATCTGGATGTCGTAGCTATAGCCGAAGAAATAACCATCGGGGTCGTATTTCATTGCATTGACCGTGGCGTAGGCCTGCTTCTGGGCATCTTCCAGCGTCATTTCGCCGGCAGTCACCTTTGCCTGGTAGATTTTGAGAACAGAGACCGCAGACTGTACCTCCGCCCGCAGCATGTCATAGCGTTCGTTGTAGATCGCATTGACCGAGGAGCGGATCTGCAGGGAGGTGGCGATTGCAAACGCCACCATCAGGCCGACGACCAGCAATATGAGCTGTTTTGATATCTTCAAATTTTTCATGACGCCTCGCAACGGGAATGGGTGAATACATTCCGGTGCGGTTTTCTACCGCCTGTGCGAGCGCGCCGAAAAAGAAGACGCGTCTACCGCTGCTAAAATAAACATGCTGCGACCGGGTAAAGTAACAATTGATGCCCACCCTATAAAAAAGCTTTAATTTTATTATTCGCGACGTGCATTTCCCTAAAAATCCGGGGGTGCTTACAAAGCAAAACCGCCGGATTTTCATCCGGCGGTCGAATATCGCTTGTTTTCAAATTTTCAGCTGGCTCGGCGCATCGGTTCGGCCTGGCGGTGCTGTGGTGCACTGACGCGGAAGCCGCGGATGAGGTCGATCAGCTCGTCGGTATCGGTGGCCAGCGTCTCGGCCGATGCCGTGGTCTCTTCGGCCATGGCGGCATTCTGCTGGGTGGCGGCGTCGAGCTGGTTCATCGACGAGGAGATCGAGCGCAGCGTCGTATCCTGTTCGGAGGCGCTGTGGGCGATCTTGGCGACGATCTCGTTGGCAGCCTTGATCTGGTCGGAGATCCGCTTCAGCGCCTCGCCTGCCTCGCCGACCAGACGGACGCCATGATCCACCTGGCTGGAGGAGCGGGCGATCTGGTCCTTGATCTCCTTGGCCGCAGCGGCAGAGCGCTGGGCAAGTTCACGCACTTCCTGGGCGACAACCGCAAAACCCTTGCCGGATTCACCGGCACGGGCTGCCTCGACGCCTGCGTTGAGAGCAAGCAGGTTGGTCTGGAAGGCGATCTCGTCGATGACGCCGATGATCTTGGTGATCTCCGACGACGATTTCTCGATGCCGCTCATCGCCTCGATCGCCTGGGTGACGATCGCATCGCTATGGGTCGCTTCGGTGCTGACCGAATGGACACGCTTGCTCGCCTCATGGGCGCCGTCAGCCGTCTGACGGACGGCGACGGTGAGTTCGTCGAGGGCGGCCGAAGTCTCTTCCAGGCTGGCGGCCTGGCGCTCGGTGCGCTGCGACAGTTCGTTGGAGGCGCGGCGGATTTCTTCCTTGCTGGTGCCGATATCGGTGCCCTTGGCGCTGACCTTGGCCATGGCGGCCTCGAGATGCGACAGCGCATCGTTGAAGTTGTCGCGAAGGGCGGCATACTTCTGGCCGAGATCGGCGCAGCGGACGGTGAGATCACCACGGGCAATCATCTCCAGCGCCTGGCCGATCGTCGCCACCACCCTCGCCTGGAGCGTTGCTTCATCCTGCTGCTGGCGCAGATTGTTTTCGCGCTCGCTTTCCAGCGCCAGTTGCTGGGCCGCCTCGCGATCGGACATCGCATGACGCTCCCTGATCTTTTCCTGCAGTGACTGCGTCGCCTTCGCCATCATGCCGACTTCGTTGTTCATGCCGGTATGCGGGATGCTGATCGAAACATCCTCTTCGGCGACCGACTGCAGGGCATTGTGGATGTCCTTCAGCGGATGGGAGATGCCACGGATGAAGAAGACGGCGGCGGCGATGCCGCAGACGAAGACGATCAGCGAAGCGGTCAGCGCCTTCCAGATCGTCGCATTGACCTTCTGCTGCAAGTCATCGAGATAGACGCCGGTGCCGACGACGATCTTCCAGGGCTCGAAGGCCTTGGAATAACCGCCCTTGAGGAAGACCTGGTCTTCCGGCTGGCCCGGTTTGGTCCAATAGTAGAAGGTGCGGCCGCCGCCGGCCTTGCCGTTGTCGACCAGCGCCTGGCTGAATTTCGCGCCGGTCTTGTCGACCTGGCCGCTCATGTCCTTGCCGAGATTGACCGGGCTCGGATGAAAAAGCTGAACGACGTTGTAGTCGAAACCGAAGAGGTAACCGGATGGCTGGAAGCTGACGCGCTTCAGGATCTCGAAGGCTTCCGTCTGGGCGGCCTCATGCGTCATCTGGCCGGCCTTCTCGCGCTCATAGAAGGTATTGAGAACGGAGATGCCCGATTCGACCTGTGTGCGCAGCATGTCGAAACGCTCGTCGTAAATTGATTGTTCGGAGGTGCGGATTTCGAAATAGGTGGCGACTGCAAAAGCAGCCATTAGGACGCCGATCAGCGCAAAAAGTTGATGCGCAATCTTGAGCTTTTTCATGATTTGCCTCGCAAAGCAGCTGAATTAGAAACAATTCCGGATCGGGCAACTCCCGACCTGCGGACGTCTCATATCGCCCGCGCAGCTAGCGCAATCATGCGTCCTCCGGCCTTTCGATTGGTAAAATTAGAGTGGATGGCTGAATTATGTTTTAACGGGTCATGGCATCTATTTGCATGACTTGTGACGATTGAAATATAACTTCTCGAATAATTTCGTAAGTTGCATTTCTTCTATCCAACTTCAATAATTCAGCTTGTGATTGCGCATAAACAAGAATGCACCCTCGCTGCTCATCGAGGGTGCATTCGGTCCACCGGTGGTGGGACCCCAATCGATCGAAACCTTGATCAGGCAGGGGCAGGGAACTTATTTGTTTTGGGCAATTCCGGACGGAAATCGCTTCGCACTTTTCCTGGAGGTTGCTCCTAGAAACGCAGCTTGAATTCGGAAGCGTTAAGAGCTGCCGGTTGTTCCGTCATGGCTGCTGCAACAGGCCTGGCGTCGCCGCCAATGACGGCCGCCGTCGTCGCATTCATGTCGATGCCGTCTACCGGCGCCGCCGGCGGCGCGGCCGCAATCATGGATTCAGGCGTCGCCTTGCTGACGAAGACGACCGGCGAGCCGCCCATCCAGCCTTCGGTGCGATAGATCTTCTTTTCGCCGCCGACATCGCGGACTTCACTCGCCTGGAGGACGCCGGGTTTCAGCTCCGGCACCGTATAGTCCTTCTTGGTCAGCTCGGCCTGCAGCGGCGGGCAATGGGCGCAGGTTTCGGTGACGATGCTGCTTTCAGCGCGCGGCGCGGTCTTGCCGACCACCTCTATCGAGGACGCCATCACAGGGCCTGCCATCAGCAGGATTGCCGCACCGAGGAAAATCTGACGCATCAATGCCACTCCGTCTCATCTTGGGAGCAAATTAGCGCAGCTTTGTTTCCATCCCGTCAGGGGAAAGGGTAAAAATTTAAAGAACGGGCCGGTTTATACTCATACCGAGCCAGTTTCGCGCTCGATCGCCCGCCAGCCGATGTCGCGCCGGCAGAAGCCGTTTTCCCATCTCACCCTGTCAAGCAGCGCGTATGCGCGGTCCTTGGCCTCGGCGACCGTGCCGCCTGACGCGGTGACATTCAGCACACGGCCGCCGGTCGCAACCAGCGCGCCGTCCTTCAGACCCGTGCCGGCATGAAACACCTTCTCGCCCTTGCCTGCGTCCGGCAGGGAAAGGATCGGCGTGTTCTTGTCGTAGGCGCCCGGATAACCCTTCGAGGCCATGACCACCGTCAGTGCCGGATCCTCGTTCCATTCGGCCTTGACCTGATCGAGCGTGCCGTTGGCGGTGGCGAGCAGCAGCGGCAGGAGATCGCTCTTCAACCGCATCATCATCACCTGGCATTCGGGATCGCCGAAGCGGACATTGTATTCGATCAGCTCCGGCCCCTTCTTGGTGATCATCAGCCCGGCGAAAAAGACACCGGAGAAAGGATGACCACTCTCGGCCATGCCGCGCATCGTCGGTTCGATGATCTCTTTCATGGTGCGCTCGACCATTTCGGCGGTCATCACAGGCGCCGGCGAATAGGCGCCCATGCCGCCGGTATTGACGCCGGTATCGCCCTCGCCCACCCGCTTGTGATCCTGGGCGGTTGCGAGCGGCAGCGCATGTTTGCCATCGCAGAGGCAGAAGAAGCTCGCTTCCTCGCCATCGAGATAAGCTTCGACGACGACTTCGGCGCCGGCAGCACCAAAGGCGCCCTCGAAGCAGTCGTCGACCGCGGCCAAAGCTTCATCGAGCGTCATCGCAACCGTCACGCCCTTGCCGGCGGCAAGACCATCGGCCTTGACGACGATCGGCACGCCCTCGGCGCGGATATAGGCTTTGGCCTTCGGTCCATTGTTGAAGCGCTGGTAGGCGCCTGTCGGAATGCCGTAGCGGGCGCAGATATCCTTGGTGAAACCTTTGGAACCCTCGAGCTGGGCTGCGGCAGCGGAGGGACCGAAGACCGCCAGGCCATCGGCGCGCAGCCGGTCGGCGAGGCCGGCAACCAGCGGCGCTTCCGGGCCGACGACGACGAAATCGATCGCCTTGTCCTTGCAGAAGGCCACGACCGCTTCATGATCCTCGATGTCAACCGGCACGAGCACGGCGTGTTCGGCAATGCCGGGATTGCCGGGTGCGGCGTAGAATTCGCTCATCAGCGGCGATTGCGCCAGCTTCCAGGCGAGCGCGTGCTCGCGTCCGCCCGATCCGATCAACAGAACCTTCATGCGCGACCCTTTCCTTTTCTGTCTGGCGGTTAAGGGCCAAGGGCCGAAAGGTCAAGCGGGAAAGCTTACCAGCCCCCGCCTCCCCCACCTCCGCCACCGCCGCCGGACGAGCCGCCGCCGGAAAAACCGGAGGATGAACTTGAGGGCGGCGGCGCGGGTATCGTCGACGCGATGGTCGAGGCCATGGACGAGGAAAACCCACCGATACGATCGGAAAAGCTGCCGCTGTTGAAATTGCCGGCATACCAGGCGGGCGCATAGGCTGCAGCCGCACCGGCAGCGGCTGCAGCAAGCCAGGTCTCGAAGGTGCGTGACCAGGGTTTTTCGACGCCGAGCGCCACCGCATAGGGCAGCAGCGTCTCGAAATGCCGTGGCGACATTTCAGGGGCGCCGGCCGTGTTCATCCGGTCCTTCTCGGCAAGCGTCAGATATTGGCGCAGGCCGTCTATGCCATCCATCATCTTGGCGCCGAGCGGGGTCGGTGCACCCATGATGAAGACATAGAGGATGTTGAGCAGCACGATGCCGCCGACGGCAAACAGCATCGGCGTTTCGTGCAGTTCCACCAGCGACGAGGCAAGCGCCAGCACCATGGCCGCCAGGATGCTGATGCCGACGAAGACGCCGATCGCGGCGGAGATGATGGCGATGATCTTACCGAACAGCGACTTGCCGCGATGCAGCGACCTGACGAGGCCGGCGGCGAACACCGCAACGAAGACCGAAATGGCGATCGGGATCAGCATCAGCGCGATGGTATCCGGCGCCAGCGAACCGAAGACGAACAGGATCACTAGGGCTGCGGCGCTGAGCACGATGCCGCCGGCGGTATAGCCGAGGTTGGAATTGTAATATTTGCCGCGATGTTCTTTCTCGATCGCCGAGCGAAAGGCCTGGCCGACGGACTTCACCCGCTCGCCATTGGCCTTGTCGATCGTCAGCGTCGAACCGGCGCCGCCGGCGACCTTCAGCAATTCGATTTCGCCGGCCTGGAATTTCTCCTTGCCGAGTGGCTTGCCGGTGCCTTGGATGACAATCGAATTCTTCAGGTCTTCGAGCTTGACGTAACCGCGGACGGCAAGATTGAGCGCGGTGGCGGACAGCGCCGTCCAGCCCTCGCCGGAGAAGCCCTTATTGTCGATATAGTTGACCAGCGCCGGCGAGATACCATCAGGCGCGTCCCAGCGCGGCACGACGACGCCACGGGCAGGATCGCGGCCGACCTTCAGCCAGGAGCGCGTGTAATATGCCAAAACCAGGAGCAGACCGCCGAAGCCGATGAAATAATTGCGGTTGTCCTTCAGCCACCAGGTGCTTTCCATATCCGCGCTCGGCGGATCGATAGACCCCTTCGGCATGCGAATCGCAAAGGTCAGGCCTTCGTAGGCATCAAGCGGCGCGGTGGTGGAAAAGACCAAGCCAGCGCCGCTCTCGCTGACGCGGGCATTCTTTCCGGTGGCTCCCTCAGGGCCGGTGAAGAAGGTCGTCTCCGTCGCGCCGACATCAGGCGGCAGCTTCACCGTCGCCGTGGCCGAGCGGATCGGGAAGATCCAGCCGTTGCCGGTGACGTTCCAATAGAGTTCGTCATGATCGTCGAAATAGCGGATCTGGCGATTGGTCCTGTAGGTGAAGACGTATCGATGACGGCCCGGCGTCACGGTCACGTCGGCAGAACCGGCATAGATGCGGATGCCGCCTGATATCGATTCAGTGTGCCAGGGCTCGTTATCGCCGTCGCGCTGGACCGACACCATATCGAAATCGACGCTGCGGCGGCGACCCGCGGCATCGGTGAAATAGAGCGGGAAATCACGGAAGATGCCGTGGTTGATCTGATTGCCTTCGGCATTGACGGTGATCGTTTCCGTCACCGTCATCGCACCGCTTTTTTCGAGCGTAATGTCGGAGGCAAAACTGTCGATCACCTCGGCGGCAAAGGCCGCCGGGGCGGCGAGCATCAACAGCAGTGCAAAGCAAAATCCGAAAAACCGACGCCCCATCCCTGTCTCCCCGCCGGCAGCCTCGGCTGCGCGTTTCGTCAATCTTTGTCCTGATAGGTCACGCCGAGGGTGGCCAGCGTCCGCCAATAGGCGGGGAAGGTCTTGCCGACGCAATCGGGATCGAGAATGGTGATGCCGTCGATCTTCAGGCCGGCCAGCGCGAAACTCATAGCTATGCGGTGGTCGGCGAAGCTGTCGATCTCCGCCGGCAGATGTTGGCCCACAAGTGCGGGATCCGACTGCACGATCAGATCGTCACCCTCCTCGCGGGCAAGGCCTGAAACAATGCGGTTGAGGCCGGTCGAGAGCGCCTGGATGCGGTCGCATTCCTTGACGCGCAGGTTGGCGATGCCGACGAAGCGAACCGGCGTCTCGTTGAAGGCGGCAAGCACGGCAAGGGTGGGAACGGCATCCTGCATCTGCGAGCCGTCGATCTCCGACGGCAGATGCGGGAATTTGGCGATCATGTCATAGGCGCGCGCATCCGGCTGCGAAAAGGCGTCGGAGGGAACACCGAGATCGATCGCGCCGCCTGTGAGGACTTCGGCGGCCCAGAGATAGGTCGCGGCCGAGGCATCCGGCTCGACGATGAAGTCGGCAGCGTGGTAGCCGGTCGGCTCGACGCGCCATGTGACCGGGCTGGTCTTCTCGACCTTGGCGCCGAAAGCCTTCATCGCCGCCGTGGTCAGATCGATATAGCCGAGCGCGCCGATATCCTCGCCGACGAGTTCGATGTCGATCGGCCGGTCGCCGCCGGCCGCCATCATCAGCAGCGCCGAAACATACTGGCTGGACAGGCCGCCATCGATGCGGATGCGGTCGGCCTGGAAGCGGCCGGTGCCCTTGACGGTGACCGGCGGGCAGCCGGTCTCGGCACTCACGTCGATGCCGAGCGTTCGCATCGCCTCGACCAGCGGCCCGATCGGGCGCTTGCGCATATGTTCGTCGCCATCGACGATGACGGTGCCGTCGACCAAAGCCGCAGCCGCCGTCAGGAAACGTGTCGCCGTGCCGGCATTGCCGAGGAAGAGCGGCGCCTTCGGCGGCAGTAGCCTGCCGCTGCCGGTGACGACGAAGGTGGTATCGTCAGGCTCGTCGATCGTAACACCCATGGCACGCAGCGCTTCGGCCATATAACGCGTATCGTCGCTCTTCAGCGCCCCGGTCAGCCGGCTCGTGCCCTTCGCAAGGCCGGCAAGCAGCAGCGCGCGATTGGTGATCGACTTGGAGCCGGGCGGCATGGCGCGGCCCGAAAGCGGCCTGCCCGGCGGAATGATCGTGAGTTTGGCTGTGCGTGTCATGCTGTTCTTCCGTCCATGGGGCGACCCTGAAGCGCGTCGCGATCTTTCAGATTCGCTTGGCCCACCCTTCAGGTCTTTGGTTTTGCGCGACATGCTCAAGCCGGCCGCAATCTGCCCTTGCTCTTAATCGCTTTCTGGCAAAGGCAAAATGCCGGATCGTCAGAATTTCACGGTGGGGACGGCGCGGTCGGCTTCGTTGGTGATTTCGAAATATTCCCGCTTGGCAAAGCCGAACTGGCCGGCGACGAGATTGGACGGGAAGCTTTCGACCTTGACGTTCAGGTCGCGGGCCGCACCATTGTAATAACGCCGCGCCATCTGCAGTTCGCCTTCCATGGTTTCCAGCGAGGCCTGCAGCTCGGCAAAGTTCTGGTTGGCCTTGAGATCCGGATAGGCCTCGGCAAGCGCGATGACGCGGCCGAGCGCCTGGCCGAGCAGACCTTCCGCCTGCGCCCTGCCGGCCACATCGCCCGATGGCACGGCCTGCGCCTTGTTGCGGAGCTCAACCACCTCTTCGAGCGTCGATTTTTCGTGGGCGGCATAACCCTTGACCGTCTCGATAAGGTTCGGGATCAGGTCGGCGCGGCGCTTGAGCTGGACGTCGATGCCCGACCAGGCTTCTTCCGCCATCTGTCGCGCGCGAACCAGGCCGTTGTAAATGAAGACGAGATAGAGAGCGATGACAACGATAATAGCGAGTATCACATACATGCAGATGAGCTCCCCCGATTTGATGATCGCACGTTAGTGATTCGGCATAACAAAGTCATCTTGGCGCAGTCATTCTTTGACTGATTTCGATCAGACTTTGAAAATACCGCTCGTCTAAGAACTTGTTCGCCAATCCGGAGCATAGGCATCCATCTTCTCGCTCTCTCGCCAGAGGTTGAAACGTTCGGTCCAGCGTTGCTCGACACCAAGCGCGACGGCGAAGGGCAGATGGTGCTCGTAGCATTCGATCGACATTGGCGGGCAATCGATCTCACCGTGGAAATAACGGTGCAAACTGAGGATGTTATTGCGGATCTGCCGCTGCTTCGACGTTGGCATGCGCAGCATCGCCAAAACGGCGATAATGCCGGCAATGTGCAGCAAGATCGCCACCAGATATGGCTGCTGTTCGCCGATCACCTCGGTCGTGCCGATATAGCAAAGTGCAACAATCAGTATCGCCGGAAGACCCACAAACAAACTAATCGCCTGTTTGAACTGCTCGGAGGTGCCGGTGGCCACGGGAAACCGCTCTGGATGGCGGAACATTGTTACCACCAGAAAAACAATGAGCAATATCCCGCAGATGGCCGCGGAAAAAATCAAGAGGCCCGACAAATAGGCAGTGGCAATGCCAAGAACTAGAATTGTAGCCGAAGTCGTCAACGCTGCTCGATCTGCGCCGCCTCTAACTTTCCAATATTCCTCGGCGACTATCTGGTGCAAGTCACGTTCGAAACCATACAGGGCATATACGACGGTGCGCCGATCATTGACGGGCCGCTCTCCTTCAATTCGACCAAATACCGAACGTGTCACAGCTGGAAGACCATACCATCTGGCGCGCGCCACCTTGCCCTTCTTGCGCACCTGCCTGGCAGACAAATCCGAAGCTTCAGCATTCTCCCCAAGGCCAGAAATGCGAAGCAGTCTCTTCGTTGCGAGATGGCAGACAGACGCCATGAAGGCCGCCTTTGCAGTATCCGGCTTCCAGTTCCAAAACACATAGGCGGCTAAAGCAGGCGAGATGCTCTCCGTCTTTTTGCTATCGCCAGCAATTGAAGGTGCAGGCAATCGCCAGCCCTGCCCCAATCTCGTGAGGACAAACAGACCGGCGATGAGCGGTCCCAAAATGCTTATGAATGGGAGAAAGTGATCGGAAAGCCACCACTGCACCCGCTCGCCGCTCGTTACGGTCACAAAGGTCCCTGCGGGATATTCGATCTCGATGTCCGGCAGCTTTCGATCCGCTTTACCTACTGGAATAGATACCAAGATCTCATTCGGTGCGCTCCGCGTAATGTCATAGCCCGCCGCCCGATCCTGTTGCGAGGGGCGTACCGTTCCGCCCGGCGGCAGCTTCAGAGTAAGCGTTTTTTTCGCTCCCTGGCCGTGCACGCGGCCCATATAGGCCGGCAGGAAGAGAACCTCGTGATCGCCTTCCTGACGAACCAGGCGTCCGAGCCAGTAAGCGATCTGGATCTTTGTAACACCGGTGAGCAGATCTGCAGAACAGCTTTTGCAGTGCTCCGCTCCTATGTAAACCGAATAGCCCGGCACATTGTTTTCTTTGAAATAATATTCGTCGATTCCGTCACGCCGGGCTGCGGCCAGTTCGAAATCGCGCCAGTGAACACCACCTGACGCATCCGTGAAACGTTGAGGGATATCAACGTAGACGCCGCCGTAATTTTCCGCCTTTTTTACCAAAATGTCGAAGTGTTCCGACACAAACGCACTGCCGTCGGTATAGACTTCGATCGTAGTGTTTGCCGAATAGACGGTGAATTCTTTGTCGAAATTGCTGCACGAAGTCAGGACGAACAGCATGGCGCATAAGATGGGCCATGCTAAAAGGCGCAACATCCTGGGGGCGGAATTTTCATACAAAAGTTTAAAGTAAAGAATACCGCTCTTCAAAAGAGATACCGAAGCCATACGTGATCGCAACACCCACAAGACAATGTGGGGGCGGTTTGCGCAATACAAAAGAAGCGGAGCGACGGAAGCGACGGAAATTTTCGAGACGGCTTTTACGCCGCCTCTTTCGAGAGATTGACGCCGCCGGCGTCGGTCAGCAGAAAGGCTTCGCCGCAGGCCTTGGCAAGCGTGCGAACGCGCAGGATATAGCTTTGGCGCTCGGTGACCGAGATGACGCCGCGGGCGTCGAGCAGGTTGAAGACATGGCTTGCCTTGATGCACTGGTCATAGGCCGGGAAGACGCATTTGTGCAGGCGCTGGTTGGCGTTGTCGCCGGGGGCGCCGGCATCGAGCAGCGCCCGGCATTCCTTCTCGGCATCGACGAAATGGCGGTGCAGCATCTCGGTATTGGCGAACTCGAAATTATGACGCGAATATTCCTGCTCGGCCTGCAGGAAGACATCGCCATAGCTGATCTTTTCGTCGCCGTCGCGGCCGTTGAAGTTCAGGTCGTAGACATTGTCGACGCCCTGGACATACATGGCGAGCCGTTCGAGACCATAGGTCAATTCGCCAGCGACCGGCGAGCATTCGATACCGCAGACCTGCTGGAAATAGGTGAATTGCGAGACTTCCATGCCGTCGCACCAGCATTCCCAGCCGAGGCCCCAGGCGCCGAGCGTCGGGCTTTCCCAGTCATCCTCGACGAAGCGGATGTCATGCAGCAGCGGATCGAGACCGATCGCCGCCAGCGAGCCGAGATAAAGCTCCTGCAGATTTGCAGGGTTCGGCTTCAGGATGACCTGGTATTGGTAATAATGCTGCAGCCGGTTCGGGTTTTCGCCATAGCGGCCGTCGGACGGGCGCCGCGACGGCTGGACGTAAGCGGCCTTCCAGGGCTTGGGGCCGAGGGCGCGCAGCGTGGTGGCAGGGTGGAAGGTGCCGGCGCCGACTTCCATGTCATAGGGCTGCAGCACCGCGCAACCCTTGTCCGCCCAGTAATTATGCAGGGTCAGGATCAGCGCCTGGAAGGAGCGCTTCGGGTTCATATGGTCTGGGATAGCTGACATCGAACGGCACCGATTGCTTGGGATTTATCGGCGCGACAGGTGCCATGGAGGGCGGCGGGGGTCAAGACTTTTGCAGCGGCGGAGAGCCATCGAATGCCGATATGGAAGAGGAATTCTTTCTTGTGCTGTGGGGGGTGCCCCCCTCTGTCCTGCCGGACATCTCCCCCACAAAGGGGGAGATCGGCTGGGGGGAATGTGCCGGCTTTCATAACGGCTCCGCGCAGGCGTTCCGTTGTTTGGGGAAGCCTTAGCCACTTGCCGATCTCCCACCTGTGGGGGAGATGCCCGGCAGGGCAGAGGGGGGCTTCCACCTGCAGAGCGCCCGGAGCCATTGCCGGATGAGGGGCAAATGAGTGGCGACGCCTCTTATTCTCCCTCGCGCTTCAGCCGGTACTCTCCCGTCGCCGGGTCCTTGACCAGCGTGCCGATCGCGCCGGTCTGGCGCTCTTTTTCAGCACGGCGCGACTTTTCGGCGAGCTTGCGGGCATCGGAGACGAAGCGGCGGTAAAGCCACCAGGCTGAGAAGACCAGGATCAGAATAGTAATTAACTGCGGCATGCCCCTCTCTTGCTCCCTTCAAAGCCCGAAACGGCTCCACAATGCTCTTTCTTCCGCCGCTTCGACAAGCCCTGTCGCGAGACCGGATGCAGCGCCCTCGAGCGAAACCGGCGACACACCTGGAATCCGGCGGCCGAACAGGCCGCGGCCGGCGGTGACGAGCTCCAGTTTGGTCTTCTGGCCGTAGCGCCTCTTCAACTCCTGGCGCATGTCGCCGAGGCCATCGATGAGGCCGAGTTCGAGGCCGCGCGTGCCGCTCCAGAACAGGCCGGAAAATACCGTCGCATCGTCCCTCAGCTTGCTGGCGCGACGTTCGCGCACCATGGAGATGAAGACCTGGTGGATTTCGAGCTGCAGGCTCTTCAGATACTCGATATCCTTTTCCTTTTCCGGCTGGAAGGGATCGAGGATCACCTTGTTTTCGCCCGCCGTATAGACGCGGCGTTCGACGCCGATCTTCTTCAAGAGTTCGGGAAAGCCGAAACCGCCGGAAACGACGCCGATCGAGCCGACGATGGAGGTGGCGTCGGCAATGATCTCGTCGCCGGCAAGCGCGATCATGTAACCGCCGGAGGCAGCGACATCCTCGACGAAGACCAGAACCTTCTTCTGTTTCTCACGGGCGAGCTCGCGAATGCGGGTGAAGATCAGGCGCGACTGGACGGGCGAGCCGCCCGGCGAATTGATGGAGATGGCGATCGCCGGCGCGTCCTTCATGGCGAAGGCCTTTTCCAGAACCGGAGAGACATTGGCGAGATTGAGGGTCGGTCGGAACTGGCCGCCGCCGCTGATAATCGCCCCTTGCAGCCGGACGACCGGAATGGTGATGCCGTCCTTGCGGAACCGTTTCGGCAGCAGTTTTCTCAAGAATCCGGCCATTTTCCATCCTTCGCTTCGGGTCGCACGATCGCCTCCATGTATGCGCTGGAACGGCAAACGCAATGGCCGCGTTCCTGAAAATAGCGGGTTTGAATTTGTTATTGCGAATGACTTGCATTATCATTCTAATTCGTCATAGTGCGCTGACGATAAAACAGGTGGAAATCGCATGGACGCCCTCAATCCGAATGCAAAGAACGGCTGGCGGCACGAACGCGGAGAAGCGTCGCTGTCGGATGTTTACCGCACCGTCGGTACTGGGCGTCACAGCTCGAGATGGCGAAGGGCGGCAGCCTTCGCCGGACCGGGCTACATGGTCGCCGTTGGCTATATGGACCCCGGCAACTGGGCGACCTCGCTCGCCGGCGGCTCGAAATTCGGCTATGCGCTGCTCACCGTCGCTCTGCTTTCCAACCTGATGGCGATCGTGCTGCAATCGCTCTGCGCGCGCCTGGCGATCGCCTCCGGCCGCGACCTCGCCCAGGCCTGCCGCGACGCCTTTCCGAAATATGTCTCGCTGCCGCTCTGGGCCTTTGCGGAAATCGCCATCATCGCCACCGATATCGCCGAGGTGATCGGCACGGCGATCGGCCTCAACCTGTTGATGGGCATCCCGCTCGAACTCGGCGTGCTGATCACCGCGCTCGACGTCTTCGTGATCCTCTTCCTGCAGAAGCTCGGCTTCCGCTGGGTGGAAGCCTTCATCATCGCGCTGCTCGGCGTTATCGCCGTCTGCTTCGGCGTGCAGATACTGCTGGCCGACCCGCAATGGGGCGCGGTCCTCACCGGCTTCTTCCCGACGACGGAGATCGTCACCAATCCCGAGATGCTCTATCTGGCGCTCGGCATTCTCGGCGCGACCGTCATGCCGCACAATCTCTACCTCCACTCCGGTATCGTGCAGACGCGGGCCTATGGCCATACGGTTCCCGAAAAGAGGGAGGCGCTCACCTTTGCGACGATCGACTCGACCGTCGCGCTCTGTTTCGCGCTGCTGATCAACGCCTCGATCCTGATCCTGGCTGCCGCCGCCTTCAATGCGCACGGCAAGACTGACGTCGTCGAACTCGGCGATGCCTATTCGCTGCTGTCGCCGCTGCTCGGCCTCGCCATCGCGCCGACGCTGTTCGGCATCGCGCTTCTCTGCTGCGGTCTCAACTCGACGGTGACGGCGACGCTTGCCGGCCAGATCGTCATGGAAGGCTTCCTCAAGATTCGGCTAAAGCCGTGGGTGCGCCGCCTGATTACCCGGGCCATCGCCATCGTGCCGGCAGCGATCGTCACCATCTGGTATGGCGACCAGGGCACGGCAGAGCTTTTGATCCTGACCCAGGTGGTGCTCAGCCTGCAGCTTTCCTTCGCCGTCTTCCCGCTGGTGATGTTCACCGCCAACAAAGCCAAGATGGGTGAACTCGTGGCACCGCGCTGGCTGAGTGGGGTTGCGTATCTGATCGCGATCGTCATCGCCGGGCTGAACGTCAAGCTGCTCTTCGACTTCGTCACCGGCTGAAGCATTTTTCAGGAAAAGTGTGGCGCCAGTCTAAAGCCTGGCGTAGGCCGCCCGGCCATTGTTAAAATCATCGACGAGGGGGGAGAACTTGTGGCTCCCCTCTTCGTGCATGATGAGGGCCGCACGCAGCGACAGCCGCGCCCGCGATCCCTTGATCGCGGTCACCAGTATCCGCACGGCGTTTTCACCCGGACGCGGGTGGATAGCGGTGATCTCGATGCCGCCGAAGCGCCGGCCGCAGGCGGCGACGATCTCGGCGATCGACTGTGGCCTGGCGATCAGCGACAATTGCCCGCCTGGGATTATGATGGCGCCGGCGGTGCGGATCCAGCTTTCGAACAGGCCGTCGGTCATCGCATGGGCTTCGGCCTTCAGCGCGTCCGGTGTACGCCGGTCGCCGGCGTCGTTGAAGGGCGGGTTCATGATGACGTGGTGGAAGCTCTCATCGGTGAGCCCGGCATCGTTGCGCGCCTTGGCGGTCAGCGTCACATCGGCCTCGACGACGCTGACGCGGCCGGCGACATGGGCATTGTCAGGCAGCAGGATGCTGCGGCGGGCATAATCGGCCATCTCGGCCGAGCGCTCGAAAAGCACGACTTGCGTATTGGCAAGCCGCGAGGCGACGGCAAGGCCGGCAGCGCCGGCGCCGGCGCCGAGATCGGCGACCCTGACCGGACGATCGTCGGCGACGAGCGCCGCAAGCAGCATCGCATCCATGCCGGAGCGATGACCCCTGCCCTTCGGCTGCACCACATGGAAGCCGCCGCGATGAAAGGCATCGACAGTGTCAGTGGCGGTCATCGGAGCTCACTTCCGCTCGCGCAGCTCGCCGCCGAGACCGGCATCGGTGAGGATGCGGCGCGCCTGATCGGCCATCTCCTCATCCACCAGCAGGCGGCGCGACAGCATGCCGAGCGAGCCTTCCAGCACGCTCATGCCCTGATCGGCGATGAAGCAGTGAATTCCGGCATCCTTCATCAAACTCTCGGCAAAGGAGAGCAGAACGGGGTCGTTGGCGCGGATAAGCTCATGCATTTGCCGTCGTTTTCCTTCCAATTTCGCTCAGCGCGACAATTCACCCCTTGCCGCGTCCATCGCCCCTTTCTATTGTCAGGTGCAATGAATGAATAGGAGTCCGGGTCGTTGGGCGTGGTCATACCGCTTGAAGAAAGCAAAAACAAACTGGCATCCATAAAGCCGCTGGTCGATCTCACCAGGGCGGATATGGAGCGAGTAAACCAGCTCATTCTGTCTAAGGCCGGCTCCGACGTGCAGATGATCCCCGAAGTGGCGAACCATCTGATCTCGTCCGGCGGCAAGCGGCTACGGCCGATGCTGACGCTGGCTTCCGCCTCGCTGTTCGACTACAGGGGCGAAAACCACGTCAAGCTCGCCACATCGGTCGAGTTCATGCACACGGCAACGCTGCTGCACGACGATGTCGTCGACGAAAGCGATCTGCGCCGCGGCAAATCGACGGCGCGGATGATCTGGGGCAACCAGGCAAGCGTGCTGGTCGGCGACTTCCTGCTCGGCCAGGCCTTCCGGATGATGGTCGATGTCGGCTCGCTCGATGCACTCGATGTGCTGTCTTCCGCCGCCTGTGTGATCGCCGAAGGCGAGGTGCTGCAGCTTTCCGTCGCCAAGAACATGGAGACGACGGAGGACGATTATCTCTCCGTCATCCGCGCCAAGACGGCGGCTCTCTTTGCCGCCGCCGCCGAAGTCGGGCCAATCGTCGCCGAGGCCGGCCGGTCCGGCCGCAATGCGCTGAAATCCTACGGCATGAATCTCGGGCTCGCCTTCCAGCTGGTCGACGACGCGCTCGACTATGGCGGCAAGGCGGCCGATCTCGGCAAGAATGTCGGCGACGATTTCCGCGAGGGCAAGATCACCCTGCCGGTCATTCTCGCCTATCGCCGCGGCACCGAGGACGAGCGCGCCTTCTGGCGCGATGCGATCGAAGCCGGCAACAGCACCGACGCAAACCTCGAAAAAGCGCTGGGGCTGATCACCAAATATGGCACGCTGAGCGACACGATCGGCCGCGCGATCCATTACGGCACGATCGCACGGGATGCGCTTGCGCCCCTTCCCGATACGGTCTGGAAATCCGCCCTGATGGAAGTGATCGACTTCTGCATCGAGCGCGTCAATTGATCAAACGTCCTTGATCGCAGGCTGATTTTCTTGCGGCGCCGCTTCAAAAAAGCCATCCTGTTATGAATCAGTGATCGCAACTTGTTTTGCGACCGGCACATTGTCCGGGACGCTGTCGAAGAAAGGTTTCCTAATGCGGCAGAGACTTGCCATCCGTCTTCTTACGAGCGCAGCGCTTGCCGCTGTCCTTTCGCTCAGCGGTGTCGGCGGCGCGAACGCCGAGGATGCGGCCAAGACAGACGATGCCGGCACGGCCGTTCACTTTGATGCGGACAGCGTCACCACTTTCTCCGGCGCCTTCCTCGCCGCGCGCACGGCCGATGTCGATCATGACTACGAAACCGCGATCGAACTCTACAAGAAGGCGCTGCAGATCGAGCCCGGCAATCCCGAGATTCGCCAGCGGCTGATGATCTCGCTGCTGCTAAATGGCGATATCAAGGACGGCGTTAAATATGCCAACGACCTGAAGGGCGATCCTTCCGTCGAGCGCATCACCACGATCGTGCGCGGCATGGATGCCGTGCGCCGCGACGACTACAAGTCCGCCGAGGCCATCCTGAAATATAAGGGGCCAAACGATCTCGACCGGATGATGAACGACCTGCTGCTCGCCTGGGCCCGCGTCGGCGCCGGCCGCGGTAAGGAAGCGCTCACCATGGTCGAGAAGATGAAGGGCCCGGACTGGTTCCGCATCTTCCAGAATTACAATGCCGGCGCGATCGCCATCGTCACCGGCGACGTGAAATCCGCCCGCCAGCATCTGAACGATGCCGTGCTCGACAAGGAAGGCGGCGCGACGGCGCCCGACACCTTCATGCGCGCCGTGATGGCGCTTGCCCGCCTCGAAGCAACACAAGGCAATAAGCAGAAGGCGCTCGACGCCGTTTCCGTCGGCGACAACCTGCTGCCGAATTATGCGCCGCTGAACGCGCTGCGCGACAGTATCGAGAAGAACGAGAAGCAGGACCAGCAGGTCAAGACGGCCGAAGAGGGTGCTGCAGGCGTGCTCTTTTCGGTCGGCGGCGCGCTGAACCGCGACGGCGCCGAAGACATCGTCTCGCTGTATCTGCAGACGGCCAATGCGCTCGATCCGAACAGCGCCGATACGCTGGTGCTGCTTGGCGGCATTGCCGAGAAGCAGAACCAGATGGACCGCGCCATCGCGCTCTACAAGAAGGTGCCGGAGAATTCGCCGATGCGGCGCATCTCCGAGCTGCAGCTCGGCCTTGCGCTTGCACAGGGCGGCAAGGTGGATGAGGCGCGCAAGCACCTGCAGGCGCTGATCACCTCCGACCCGAAGGACATCCGCAGTTACCTCGCTTATGGCAGCGTGCTCTCCGACGCCAAGGACTACCAGGCGATGGCCACGAATTACGACAAGGCCGTCGAAACGATCGGCCCCATTCCCGGCCGCGCCAACTGGAGCGTCTTCTTCCAGCGCGGCATCGCCTATGAGCGGCTGAAGAAGTGGGACCAGGCGGAACCGAACTTCCGCAAGGCGCTGGAGCTCAATCCCGACCAGCCGCAGGTGCTGAATTATCTCGGCTATTCCTGGATCGACATGAACCGGAACCTCGATGAAGGTCTCGGCATGATCAAGAAGGCCGTCGACCTTCGCCCTGACGACGGCTACATCATCGATTCGCTCGGCTGGGCCTATTTCCGCCTCAACCGCTTCGACGATGCCGTCGACGAGCTGGAGCGGGCCGCACAGATCAAGGCCGGCGACGCGACGATCAACGACCATCTCGGCGATGCCTATTGGCGCGTCGGGCGCAAGCTCGAGGCCGTCTACCAGTGGAACCGGGCGCTCGCCTCCGAGCCCGAAGCTGCCGAGATCCCGAAGATCAAGGACAAGGTCGCCAACGGCCTGCCTCCCGCCAGTGACGATGCCAAGGCGGCCGACAAGAAGCAGCCGGATCCGGCGCCCGTCACCCCGCCGCCGGTCGACAAGAAATCCTGACGGACCATGCCTGATGAGGGCGTGGCCGGCGTGAGATCAAAGAAATAGAGCATGATGTCGTCCGAAAACCGCTCACACTTTTCGGCATCATGCTCTAGCTTTTCCGAGGAAGCACGCGCGAAAATCAACCTCGCCCTGCATGTGACGGGCCAACGGCCGGATGGCTATCATCTGCTCGATATGCTGGTGACCTTCGCAGATCACGGCGATCGGCTGGACTTCATGCGGTCGCCGACCGACGCATTGACCCTGTCCGGCCGTTTTGGCGAAACGCTTGCCGGCGACGGCGGCACCAACCTGGTGCTGAAGGCCCGCGACCTTCTGCGTGAGGTGGTCGGTCCCCTCGCCTTTCCCGTCCGCATCCATTTGGAAAAGAACCTGCCGATCGCCTCCGGCATCGGCGGCGGCTCGGCCGATGCGGCCGCGACGCTGCGCGGGCTGATGCGGCTCTGGGGCACGACGTTATCTGCGGAGACGCTCGCAGCATTGGCTCTGAAGCTCGGCGCCGACGTGCCGATGTGCCTGGAGAGCCGGCCGCTGATTGCCCGCGGCATCGGCGAAAAGATCGAACCGGTGCCTGATCTGCCGGCCTTTGCCATGGTGCTTGCCAATCCGCTGAAGGGCGTCGCGACGCCTGAGGTTTTCCGCCGGCTGGCGACAAAGAACAATCCGGCCCTGAGCCTGGCTTTGAGCGGGTCTCAGGCTGCCGACTGGCTCGCGGCGATTGCTGCTGCCCGCAACGACCTGGAGCCGCCGGCGCGCGGACTCGTGCCCGAGATTGCGGCGATCTCGGCGATGCTGCAGGCTCGCGGCGCCCTGTTGACCCGCATGTCCGGTTCCGGCGCCACCTGTTTCGGCATCTTTGCGAGCATGACTGCTGCCGAAGGTGCGGCGGCAGCTCTTCACGACAAGCGCCCTGACTGGTATTTCCAGGCGACAGAAACGGTTTCGGGAGGCGCGTGATGGCAGGTCTGGACGAAAAGCGACCCTTCATCGCGGTCGGCATTGCGGTTTTGACGATCTCGGATACCCGCACGCCGGAGACGGACAAATCAGGCGACACGCTGGCGGCGCGGATCAGGGAGGCCGGGCACAGGCTGGTCGACCGGGGGATCGTGCCCGATGATCGCGAAAAGATTGCCGCGCGGGTGAAGGCCTGGACTGAGAACCAAGACATAGACGTCGTCATCACCACAGGCGGCACCGGCTTTACCGGCCGTGACGTGACGCCAGAGGCGCTGGAGCCTTTGTTCGAAAAGCGCATGGACGGCTTTTCCGCCATCTTCCACCGGATCTCCTACGAGAAGATCGGCACGGCGACGATCCAGTCGCGCGCCACGGCAGGTGTTGCCAACGCGACCTTCATCTTCGTGCTGCCGGGTTCGCCCGGCGCCTGCCGGGATGCCTGGGACGGCATTCTGAAAGGACAGCTCGACTATCGCAGCGCGCCGTGCAATTTCGTCGAGATCATGCCGCGGCTGGACGAGCACCTGAAACGCGGCGCGACGAAGTAGGGCATGGTTGCCCCTGGCGCACAGGGGCCTTCACTATGTGGCCAGGCCTGGCAGGACGGGCATCGTGTCCCAGCTGTCACCCGACAGCAGAACACAGCTTATGCCGTGAACATCCGTGACGATGAGGGTCCAGGTGCCGCTTTCGGCGGCATAGACCTCAAGAATGGCGTTCTCGTTGATCAGTCCGACTGCCGTGAGCTTTTCGGCGAAGTTCTTGTCCAGGAAATTGACGATTTCGGGTCGGCCTGCGCAACTGCGCATCATCTGCGATGCAGCCGAATGCGGATGCGCGATCACCAATGTCGGCAATATGACGGCTACGAGGCCGTAGATCCTACCGCGTGCCATGACGCACCTCCTTTCGCCGGGAACCCGGCAGAAGAGGAGATTTTCGCTGACCTGTTCTGCCGTTCACCGGCATTCCATGGCCATTCCGTTGCGAAGCGAGGCGCTTCGACGGCGCCATGTTTGAATTATAGCGCGAAATCCTATTGGGCGCCATCTTTTGCTCATGGAGAGAGTTGTGGCACCTATCGCGCAGCGCGGGCAACCCAGGACGGAATCAGTTCGCTCGCGAGCTTGCGCGGCTTCTGGCCCTTGACGAATTCAGTCAACCGCATCCCGCTTTTGGCGATGGCGAGCGCCTGCTTCTTCGGCAGGAGAAAGCCGAGTTCCAGCGGCGGCACGGCCCGGCCGACACGCTGGAAGAAAGGGCGCCTATAGGCACGCGATGCGGTGAAGCGCGCCGGCAATTTGTTCAGCGCGACATATTCAGCGATCTCATCGATCCAGCCGGCCTGGGGTCTGGCGCCCGGCTCGACAAAGAGCAGCCATTCGCCGCGCGCCGAGCGGACGATGTCCTTGATATCCCACTGCGAATGGAAGCGGCAGCCGGCGGCGTCGGCCACCCGCGAGGTGCCGTCGCGCGAGCCGTGATCGAGCACGACCACATCGCTCACCAGCCCCTCCACCGCGCCTGCCACCAATACCGATAAAGTCTGTGCCAGCTCAGATTCCTGATCCTGACATTCGAGAACAACCGTCAACATTGACTATTTATAATGCGCCGCACAAATTTTTGCCAGCACCGTTTTCCTCATTTTGTTCTTGCATTGTTCTCGTTTTGCGGATAGGAATTTAATCAGCAAAACGGGCGAAGGCGATGGCTTTTCGCCGCGGGAGAATCCGATGAGAGAGCAGTCCCTGGCAGGGCAGGCCGCATTCGCGCCTGCCAATACGGCAGATATTGCCGATGCGATGATCGTTTCCTCCGGTCTGAGAGTCGAGGTCGATCGGCGGCGTGGACGTGGAGCGGGACTGAACCCGACAGGTCGGTTCGAGGCGCAGCAACGCGAAACCGTCGACGATGGCTGGCAGACGTGGGAAGAGCTGCCGCCATTCAAGACCGAAGTGCAGGTCGAGAAGCCGCGCACGGCCATCACCCGTAACGAATCGCCGGACATTCCCTTCGACCGCTCGATCAATCCCTATCGCGGCTGCGAGCACGGCTGCATCTATTGTTTTGCCCGACCGACACACGCCTATATGGGGCTTTCTGCAGGGCTCGATTTCGAGACGAAGCTGTTTGCCAAGCCCGATGCGGCAAAACTCCTGGAGCGGGAACTCGCCAAGCCCGGCTACAAGGTGCGGGTGATCGCGATCGGCACCAATACCGATCCCTATCAGCCGATCGAGAAGGAATGGCGCATCATGCGTGGCATTCTCGAGGTGTTGAACAAGGCGAACCATCCGGTATCGATCGTCACCAAGTCGGCGATGATCCTGCGTGATCTCGACATTCTGCAGGAGATGGCAGCTAAGAACCTGGTGCGCGTCGGCATCTCGGTGACCACGCTGGATCGCAAGCTTGCCCGGACGATGGAGCCGCGAGCCGCCACGCCGCCGCGGCGGCTGGAGACGATCCACACGCTTGCCGAAGCAGGCATCCAGACGGCTGTGCTGGCCGCCCCGCTCATCCCGGCGTTGAACGACCACGAACTGGAGCGCATCCTCGAATCGGCCAAGGCTGCCGGAGCCGCCGAGGCGAGCTACGTCATCCTCAGGCTACCACTCGAGGTCAGCCCGCTGTTTCGCGACTGGCTGCTGCAGCATTACCCCGATCGTTACCGGCATGTGATGTCGCTGGTGCGCTCGATGCGCGGCGGTAAGGATTACGATGCCGAATTCGGCAAGCGCATGAAGGGCGCCGGCCCCTATGCCTGGCAGATTGCCCGGCGCTTTGAAATGGCCGCCCGACGTTTCGAGCTGACGCGCCGCAGCATGCCGCTGCGCGACGATCTGTTCGTGCCGCCCGATGGCAGCGGCGTGCAGCTGTCGCTTCTTTGATTTTTGAGCTTGCGCATCGGCTCTCGAGAAACCGCCTGTTTTCGAGCCCGAGCGCAATTCCCGCGGATGGCCCTGACCGCCACCATCCGCCGGAGCGTCCCCGGCCGCCGCCCTGATCCGGGGACTTGCGGGCAATCGGGTTGGTGTGCGAGGTTCAGCCGCATGAAACCTCGCACACCACCCGATTCTCCCCTGCTTTTCGACACGGCTCCGCTCGTGCCGGATTTCCGGCTGGAACTCAAAGCCCGCAAGGCTGGCCACTGGCCCGTCGCCGGCGCCGACGAGGCAGGCCGCGGGCCGCTGGCGGGACCCGTCGTTGCTGCTGCCGTCATTCTTGATCCGAAGCGCATCCCTGAGGGTCTGAACGATTCCAAGCAGCTGTCGGCGCAACGGCGCGAGGAACTGTTCGTGCAGATTCTGGCGACCGCGACCGTCTCTATCGCCTCCTCCAGCTCGACGCGCATCGACGAGACGGATATCCGCAAGGCAAGCCTCGACGCCATGCGCCGCGCCATCTGCAGCCTCGCCATTCCGGCCAGCTACGTGCTGACCGACGGGCTCGACGTGCCGCCCGGCCTCGACTGCCCCGGACAGGCCGTGGTCAAGGGCGATGCCCGCTCGGTCTCGATCGCCGCCGCCTCGATCGTCGCCAAGGTGACGCGTGACCGAATGATGGCGCGGGCCCACAGCGTGTTTCCGGATTACGGCTTTGCCGCGCATGTGGGCTACGGCACGGCGCAACACCGCGCCGGCATCGAGAGACACGGCCCCTGCTCGCTGCACCGGATGAGCTTCAGGCCATTGCGTAAGACCGAGGGCGCTCCTGAGACGGACGAGCTGCTTTCCGAGTAGGTTATTCAAAAGACCGGGATATGCCCGAGCTTGTCCCAATGCTGTCCGGTTCACGCCGAAGGCTGCCCCTCACCCTAACCCTCATATGCGCTAGGTTAAGCGAGCGTGTAGATCGTCGCATTGTTTTCGGCGTCGTCGCGGCGGCTCACAGAGGTGGCGACGACTTCGCGTGACGAGATTACAGACGGCCTGCCACAGAAGTGG
>NZ_JBLYZH010000019.1:0-157388 GCF_048551595.1 Rhizobium sp. CRRU65
GGGCTTGATGCCGGATGGAAGACCCTGACCGCTCTACAGTCGCGGGGTCGGCTGTGATGAAGGCGCCCGGCTTGGGTCCGCCCCGTCACATTCCCTTTTCATCCGGAAGGGCGTAACACCGATCCGGAACCATCCGTTATGTCAGGATGGTCAGTCGACCATCCGTTATCGGGATGGTTAGGCAAGCGCAGGGGTGAAGTCAACCGGCCTTGGCGGCCGCTCGATCACCGGCTACGAGGCGTTGCCACGCCAACACGACTTACTCTACCTAAAATATCGTCTTTTATCAGAGACTTACGTCATAAATATTTATCCCGCGCGCCGGCTTTTCGCCGCAATTGCGTCGCAAGCGGAGTGCCCGACCATCTCCGCCCTTGACCGGGCCTCTCCCCGCCTAGTTGTCTAGCCATGCTTATGAAATTGGATCGGCGCCGTTTCCGCGCGCTGCGTGTTTTCTTCGATCCGGGACGCCTGCGGGCGCTGACCCGGCGTAGCGAGGTCGGCCTGTCGCTAGCGGGCGCCGTTGTCGGCATCATCTCGGGTCTTGCCGTCACCGGCATGAGCTACGTCTCCAATGAGCTGCATCAACTGGTCTTCGGCATCGCCGACAGCGAACGACTGAGCTCGTCCGAGATCGAGAATAAGATGCTGCTGCTCACCGCCCCCGTCATCGGCGGCGCCCTGCTTGGCCTGTTGCTCCTGGTGCTGGCGAAACGGCGCAAGAAACCGATGGTCGACCCGATCGAGGCCAATGCGCTGCATGGCGGCCGCCTGTCCTTGACCGACAGCATCATCGTTGCCGTGCAGAACCTGATCTCCAACGGTTTCGGCGCCTCGGTCGGCCTGGAGGCCGGCTATACCCAGCTTGCCGCCGGGCTCGCCTCGAAATTCGGCCTGAAGCTGCAGCTTCGCCGCTCGGACCTGCGCACCCTCGTTGGCTGCGGCGCGGCGGGCGCCATCGCCGCCGCCTTCAACGCGCCGCTGACTGGCGCTTTCTATGCTTTCGAGCTGATCATCGGCACCTATACGATCGTGTCGCTGACGCCTGTCGTCGTCTCTGCCCTTGTCTCCACCCTGATCGCAAGGCTGCTTGCCGGCAGCGATTTCACCATCGATATCGGCAGCTTCGGCTCGGTCGTGCCGGCCGATTATATCCCGGCACTGCTGCTCGGTGCTTTCTGCGCCGGTGTCGGCATCCTGATCATGCAGGGCGTCGCCTTTGTCGAAGAGCTGGCGCGCAAGAGCTCGATCGCCCCCCCCTTCCGCCCGGCCCTCGGCGGCATCATCGTCGGGCTGTTGGCGATGATCTCGCCGCAGGTGCTCTCGGCCGGCCACGGCGCGCTGCATCTCAATCTTTCCCGTGAGGTGGCAATCCCGACGCTGATCGGCCTCTTCCTCTTGAAATCCTTCGCCTCGGCGATCTCGATCGGCTCCGGCTTCAGGGGTGGGCTGTTCTTCGCCTCGCTGTTCATGGGCGCCCTGCTCGGCAAGCTCTTCGCCTATTGCGGCCCCTATTTCGCCGATGCGACGCTGACGCCCGTCATCTATGCCGTGGTCGGCATGAGTTCGCTCGCCGTCGCCGTCATCGGCGGGCCGCTGACCATGACGTTCCTGGCGCTCGAAATCACCGGCGATTTCCCGATCACGGCGCTGGTGCTCGCCGCCGTCATCACCTCCTCGCTCGTCGTGCGTTCGACCTTCGGTTACTCCTTCGCCACCTGGCGCTTTCATCTTCGCGGCGAAAGCATCCGCAGCGCCCATGACGTCGGATGGATCCGCAACCTGACGGTCGACAAGCTGATGCGCGCCGACGTCAAGACGGCAAGGGCGGGCATCTCTCTGGAGGAATTCAAGCAGGCCTTCCCGATCGGCTCGACCCAGCGCGTCATCCTCGTCGAGGAGAGCGACAAATATGCGGGCCTTGTGCTGGTGCCGGAGATCTACGCCAATCCGACCGACGCCCAGGACGAGGGCAAGGCGCTTGCCGATTTCATCCGCTACCGCAACGATTTCCTGCAGCCGCAGATGAATGCCAGGCAGGCGGCGGCGATCTTCGACAAGAGCGAAAGCGAAGCGCTCGCCGTCGTCAACAACCTGATCGAACGCAAGGTGATCGGCCAGCTCAGCGAAAGCTATACGCTGCGCCGCTACAGCGAAGAACTCGACCGCCGCCGCCGCGAGGTCTCAGGCGAGATCTGATCCGTCGTCGCGCCATCGGATCGACGCTTCAGGATACGGCGTCGGCGAGCTTGAACACGTTTACCACTTTCGAAACCCCGCGCAACTCGAAGGATCCCAGACATTCGTTGGCGACGGCGCAGGTGACGGCGAAGCTTTCCGACATCAGAAGGTGATGTCCGAGCGTGCTGCAGAGTTTTTCGAGGCGCGAAGCCTCGTTGACGGCGCTGCCGATCACCGTGAAATCAAGCCTGCCGCGTGCGCCGATATTTCCGTAGAAGACCTCGCCGAGATGCAGCACGACATCGACGCCGATGTCAGGACCTCCATCATTCCTCCGCTGACCGTTCAGCACCTTGTTGGCTTCCAGAATATTCTTTGCGGAAGCCAGTGCGGCCATGCAGGCCTTTTGCGGATCTTCAGCATCGGTCGGAAAGATCGCCAGCACGCTATCACCCATGAACTTGAGGATCTCGCCCGAATTTTCCTCGACATGCCAGCCGATCAGCTCGAAATGTTCATTCAGAAACCCGGCGATTTCGCCCGGCTGATAAACCTCGGTCAGCGCCGTGAAGTTTCTCAGGTCCGCAAGCAGGATCGCAGCATTGATCGCCCCTCCCTTTCCCCTCTGAATATCGCCTGCAAGGATGCGTGCACTTGTCTTGGCGCCTGTATAGACGGCGAGGATATCCGATGCGGTTTTCGTTGCCGCGATACGGTAACAAGCCAGCCCCAGCGCCGGGAAGAGCTTCGCGACGATCGCCAGTTGATCATCAGAAAATCCGCCCGGCCTGTTGCTTGTGAGAGACAGACTGACTCCGCGTAGCGCAGCCTCCTTCGGGAACTCCAGCAGGCTGACCAGGTGATCCGTGCCGCCGCTATGCGCGAATTCCGCAAGCTGCGGGTAGTCATCGACACCCTCACCCTTGGCGATGTTCCAGCGACCTGACGTTTCGCCACGGCCCAAAAGAAAATAGATCGGGGTCTTTTCGAAATTCAGCACTCCTGCAGTGCCATATTCGGCATTCTCGATCGTGGTCGCACCGCCGCGCACGAAATTGGCCGAGACGCCGCCATACATGGGATGAATAGACGGCATTGAAATGCTTCCCCGCCAGATCGGAAAGCCATCCGCGATCAGCCGATCGCACAATCCGGCTATCAGCTCGGCTATATGCTCGGCCGTGATTCCATGTTCTATAAGCCACTGAATATGATTGTTAATTTTCAAACCTCCACATGAGCCGCCACAATCTTAAGATGGCAAATCGGGCAAATGGGCGGCAATCCGAACCGGGTCGCCACGACATCCAGTGATAGCCCGACCAAACCGATGTTTCTAGCCATCGAGCTCAGCCACCACAACCGTAGGGCAGATGGCAGAGAGATTGATACCGGTATCGACGCACTGCGAGGTTTTACGCCCGATGCGGACGCCCGCCGTGAGACACTAGCGGAACCTGCTCCAGTCTGCATCCTGGGAGGCGACGAAGGGTATTTCGCCCCTCGACACGGCAATGTCTTTCAGCATGTGATCTGGCAAGGCGCCAAGCTGATTTGCCGCCGATCGCCTGCGCCGCCGGACGACAAGGGCGCGCAGCGGAGAGGTAAGCAGCGCCATCACTTTGCGCAGTCGCAGCTCGACCGCGCCGGACAAGAGCTTCTCGTTCATTGTGATCCCCATGAATTTGCGCATGCCGATGGCAAGATCGCAACCCGGAGAACCGGCCGGTGACTCGTTCGCCGGCCGGTTCCGACATCCTAGCGCGCCGAATGAGGGCCGATGAGCGTCGTGATCTCCGTCACCCGGTCCGCCGGAAAGCCACCCTTTTCCGCGTGCCGATAGACCGCTTCCGCGCTCTCGGCCTCATGAACGCAGTACATCTTGTCCCCGGTCACATAGCTGGTGATCCAGGTATAGGGTTCGCCAAGGGACGCCACGACGGCGTTGGATTTCGCCGAGATCTCGCGCAGGGTTTCCTTGTCCATGTCCCCGAGACCTGGAATGTTTCGTTCGACAACGAATTGCGGCATTGTTTTATCCTTTCATGATGTTTTGAGTGAGCTGGCGCTTCATCAACCGTGCGCATGCCGGCAACTGACGTCAGGGTTCATGTCGGCGAACGGTCCCTTCGGATTGTTCTTCCATGCCCAGACGTGCAGCTCGTAGAAAGCTGGAAGGCCGTAGCGGTTCGGGGCGTTCGTGAAACTGAACAGCTGGCCGCCGAGATTGGCGGGACCTTTCGTGGTGATGTATTCGACAGCGACGAGTTTCATCTTGCCGTGTTCGTCAGGCTCGTACATCACGGCCTCCGGCCTGGTGAGATCAATGGCCTCATCCTTGATGAGGTCGGCACTGACATAGTGGATACCCATCGCACCTCCATCTATGCCGCTGGTGCATGGGATCGGCGAATAGCCTTCCTTGACGGCTTGGTTGACGTCCCGGAAGCGCGCATTGGCCTCCCGGACCTGTTCCGGCAGGCCGCCGCCGCCGAGCGCTGCAGCCGGAAGAGCTGCCATAATGAGAAGCGCCGCGATCGGCGCTTTTGTCGCTTTCATGAAGATTGCCCTCCAATTTCTGGTTGTCCAAGCCGATTGGATTCCGGCCGGCAGTGCGTTGTAAAAAATCCGCGCGATGAAACATCTCCCGCATGGGGGATGAAATCTTCCGCAAATCCCGGAAATGAAGGCGCCATGGCCGGCGACAATTGACCGGGCTGGCCGGGCTGATGCAGGATTGTGATCATGGAACAGCAGCTGTCGGAAATTATTGGCGCTATTTATGATTGCGTGGCCCGGGAGGATGCCTGGCCAAACGCTCTTCGTCTGATCAATGGTCAGGTGAATGGTTTTCTAACCACGCTTGCCGTCTTCGACACCACCACGCGGTCCGCACGGCTGGCCCAGATCGCCTGCGACGACGGAGAGGCCATCCGCACCCTCGTCGCGCATGCGAAGGACGTCCCGTTCTTCCACCTTCTCCACCGAATGGAGATCGATCAGCCGGATACGCTGGAGCGGATGTTTTCCCTCTATGGACCCGATGGCGAAGCCGTCTGGAAGAGTGGTGCGCTCTACCAGAACTTTCATGCCAGGTATGGGGTTCTAAACTCGATCGACATGGCCGTGCTGAAGCGCCCGACCCGTGTCGGGACGATCAACATTTCGGTGCAATACGAACCGAGCGAACGACGTGTCTTCGACATCGTCGGGCTGCTCGGTCCGCATATCCGCCGTGCCGTGACGATCCACGACATGTTCGAGATGGAGCGCGCCGAAGCCGCCGTCCTCAGGGAGGTCATCGACGCCCTCGATCATGCGGTCTTCATCGTTGCAGAAGACATGACAATCCTCTTCGCCAATGAAGCCGCCGAAGCACGGCTGCGCGAGCAGCACGTGGTCCACTCGCTTTCAGGCCGTCTGGCCGCTCGCTACAGTTATGCAGGCGCCGCCCTTTCCAACGCCGTGGCGCTTGGCGCGCGCGACGAAATCAGTCTCGCAGCCGCTGGGATCGATGTTCCTCTTGCCTCGGCGGAGCGCCCCGCCGTCGCTCACGTTCTGCCGTTGCAGCGGCGCTCCGAAAGGGGACGCTTTGAAAGCCGGGCGGCGGCGGCGATCTTTCTCGCCGCGGCGGGAACGGTGATCCAGTCGGCCGTCGATGCCGTTGCTGCCCTTTTTGCTCTCACGCCTGCCGAACGGCGCGTGGTCGGCTACGTGTCCGAAGGCATGACGCGATCCGAGATCGCAAATGCACAGGGCGTTGCCGACGGCACCGTGAAATCGCAACTGGCCGCCATCTACGACAAGACGGGAGCGGAAGACCAGCGCAGCCTGCAGCAGCTCGTACGCGAACTCAGCCCACCTGTCAGGCGCACCTAAGAAGTCGACATCAACCTTCGGCCGACTGACAGCAGATGCGAAAAGGCACGCCGGCGCGACAGCAGATGCGGGCATCTCCGCTCACATCCTGACCGTCATTCCGCCGTCGACCGTCAGCACATGGCCGTTGACGAAGGAAGCGGCGCCGCTTGCCAGAAACAGCGCCGCGCCAGCGATCTCGTCTGGCCGTCCCCAGCGCTGGACCGGGATGCGCTGGCGCACGAAGGGCATCAATTCCTCGTTCTGAGCCATCACCGCATTCGTCTCGGTGGCGAACCAGCCGGGCGCAATCGCGTTGCTGGTGATGCCGTACGGGCCGAACTCGACCGCCATGCCGCGCATCAGGCCGGTCAGGCCCTGCTTGGCTGCTGGATAGACGCAGTCGCCAGGCATGACGACATGGCCGCTGATCGAGGTCACCGCGATCAGCCGGCCGTGATTGCGTCGCTTCATCAACACGGCAGCGTCGCGCGAAAGCGTGATCGCCGCCGCCAGATCGGTGCGCAGCAGCTCTATGATCGCATCATCGTCGAATTCAGCCAGCGGCCGCCGGTCGCGGGCACCGACATTGTTGATCAAAATATCGAGACGACCATGGATCTTGTCGATATCGGCCACCGCAGCACGCTGTGCCTCGCGATCGGCGATATCGAATGCGGCGGCCTCCGCCGTGCCGCCCGCGGCACGGATGGCCCTGACGGCGCCTTCCAGCGTCGCCGCCGTGCGTCCGTTGACGATGACATGCGCGCCGGCTTCTGCGAGGGCGCGCGCCATCTCGAAGCCCAGACCACGGCCGCCGCCGGTCACCAGCGCTACCTGCCCTGCCAGTGAAAATCTATCCAATACGCTCATAGTTTTCGTCACTCTCAACCGGGTCAGTCGCGACAATTAATGGACTCAGTCAACTAATTTGGCAATAGCCGAACGACGGCACCAAATGATGGAGAGGCAGCCCCGTCCGGTACACATCGGGCCTAACCGAGCAGCCCGGCCAGCCAGCGTGGATCGAGATGACGTTCCAATTCCCGGGCGACGTCGTCGAGCGCCTGCTCGACGCTCTCGCGGTAATTCCTCCGCTCGCCTGATAGCCCGAAGCTTTGAAGCAGCCGGGCGCGGTAGGCGTCGCTGCCGAAGAGCCCGTGCAGATAGGTGCCCATGATCCGGCCGTCGGCCGACAGCGCCCCGTCGGGCGCGCCATCGATGATCGCCGAAGGCCTGATGCAATCCGGACCGCGGGTGATGCCGAGATGGATCTGGTAGCCGGCAAGCGGCGCGTCAAATTCCGCGGAGCGAGCCTGGCTGTTGCGCACGGTCTTTTCCGGCGCCATCTCGGTCTCGATGTCGAGCAGCCCAAGCCCCGGCGTCTCGAGCGTCCCGCCCTCGATGCCGAGCGGATCATGTACCGCGCGGCCGAGCATCTGATAGCCGCCGCAAATGCCGATCACCCGGCCGCCGCGCCTGACATGCGCCTGGAGGTCGCGGTCCCAGCCCTCAGCCCTGAAGTCGGCGAGATCCGATATCGTCGATTTCGAGCCGGGAAGCACAACGAGGCTCGCATCGGCTGGCATCCGCTCGCCGGCGCGAACGAAGACCAACTCAACATCCGGCTCGGTCCTCAGTGGATCAAGATCGTCGAAATTGGCGATACGTGGCAGCACCGGCACGGCGATCTTCAGCGCGCCCGTCCCGCCCCTCGCCAACCGTTCGAGCACGGCCGAATCTTCGGCCGGCAGGCGCGCAGCACCCCTCAGCCAGGGCACGACGCCGAAACACGGCCAGCCGGTAAAGCCTTCGATGGCGCGGATGCCGTCGTCAAACAGCGAGACGTCGCCGCGGAACTTGTTGATGATATAGCCCGCAATCATCGCCCGGTCGCCATCATCGAGGATCGCATGCGTGCCGACCAGCGAGGCGATGACACCGCCGCGGTCAATATCGCCGACAAGCACGACGGGCACGCCCGCCCGCGTCGCAAAGCCCATATTGGCGATATCGCCGGGCCTGAGATTGATCTCGGCCGGCGATCCCGCACCTTCGACGATAACGAGGTCGGCACCCGCAGCCACTTTTTCGAAACTTTCGAGCACGGCGCCGAGCAACTCAGGCTTCAGCCGCTGATAGTCGCGTCCCTTCGCCTGTCCGAACACCCTGCCCTGGACGATGATCTGGCTGCCATTGTCCGATTGCGGCTTGAGCAGCACAGGGTTCATGTGGACCGAGGATGGCGTGCGCGCAGCCAGCGACTGCAGCCACTGCGCCCGGCCGATCTCGCCGCCGTCATCGGCGACCGCCGCATTGTTCGACATATTCTGTGGCTTGAACGGCCGGACCGTCAGCCCGCGATTGGCCGCCAACCGGCAGAGCCCTGCGACCAGAACCGTCTTGCCGACATCGGAGCCGGTTCCCTGCAGCATGATCGCTCTTGCCATGGTGGCCCGCATTCGCCTCTCGTTCAGGCGAGGCCTACAATGGGCGGTAATCCCAGGTCAAGACTTGGCCTCGGTCAAGACTTGGCCCCAGTCACGTTCCCACACAAACGCGAAAACCGCGCATGGCCTTGGCTCTGCGCGGTTTGCCGAAAAACTCAGGCGTCTTCGCCCTTACACGGCGAAGCTCGCTTTCTCCGGTACGCACTACCTGAACCAGAGAAGCGGCGGTCATTGCTGCCACGCCCCAACTGATAACGGCACATTCTTACCGGAGAGTTATTGAAGGCTTACGCAAATGTTAATTTCGATCTTTTTTGACATTCTCGTCGAAATTTCTGCCGAAGATCCGCCGCCGGTCGCCAAGAGCGTGCTTTTCGCCCAAGGGCGCCAATTTCGGGATGCCGACATAAATTCTTCGAATTCAATAATTTAGTCACGCAACCATAAGCAGAAGATGGTTGATTTCTGCGAGCGAACGCGTAGGCTCCGTCATAACGCGCCATTGTCGAACATGGCCTGCGACGAGTTGCCGGAGCCGCAAGGACGGACGGTGCCATGAACCGGAAAGCCTGTTGCTGTATCGCCCGGCAGGCGTTTTCCCCTCGGGTGCCAGAGATATTTGTCGGTTGATTTCAGAGCCTGCGCGTCCGCCTAAGAAGAATTCGGGGAATGACGATGAAGACGTTTCTGATTCCGGCCGTCTTTGCCGCGGCTCTTTCTACCGTTGCGCCGGCTGAAGCAGCCGAATGCGGCAGCGTTTCGATCGCCGAAATGAAGTGGGCCTCGGCAGGCATTGCGGCGAGCTTCGACAAGATCATCCTGGAAAAGGGATACGGCTGTTCCGTCACCATCGTCGATGGCGACACCCTGCCGACCTTCGCCTCGATGAACGAGAAAGGCGCCCCTGACATCGCCTCGGAATACTGGATCAATTCGGTTAGGGCCCTGCTCGATCAGGCCGTCAATAGCGGCCGGTTGGTGCAGGGAGCCGAGATCCTTGCCGACGGCGCCGTCGAAGGCTGGTGGATCCCGAAATTCATCGCCGACGCCCACCCCGACATCCGCTCGGTCGAGGACGCGCTGAAACATCCCGAACTCTTTCCAGCCGAGGACGACCTGTCGAAGGGCGCAGTTTACAACTGTCCCGCCGACTGGAGCTGCCAGATATCAACCACCAACCTGTTCAAGGCGCTTGCCGCCGACAAGAAGAGCTTCGAGCTTGTCGAGACCGGCAGCCCCGAACGGCTCGATGCCTCGATTGCCCGCGCCTTCGACAACAAGATCGGCTGGCTCGGTTATTACTGGGCGCCGACTGCCATCCTCGGCAAATACGACATGACGCGCCTGAGCTTCGGCGTCGGCCACAACAAGAATGAATGGGACCGCTGTACCGCGGTTGCCGGCTGTGTCAGGCCCGAGCTCAATTCCTACCCGGTCTCGCGCGCCTTCACACTGATGACCAGGTCCTTCGCCAGCCGCGCCGGACCTGTCACGACCTATCTCAAGACCCGCAAATGGGACAATGCGACGATCAACCAGGTGCTCGCCTGGCAGGACGAAAACCGCGCAAGCAACGAGGATGCCGCGATCTATTTCCTTCGCAACTACGAGAGCCTGTGGACGAAATGGGTGCCGGTCGATGTAGCCGAGAAGGTTAAGGCGAGCTTATAACGGCCAAAACACGATCAAGCATGGACGATTCGATGACAGGCAATGTTCCCTTTCCCGACCGCGATACCGTTGCGGAAAAGCTCGCTGGGCTGTCGGAGACCGACAAGTCATACCTGGCGCTGCTCATGGAAAACGCCGCCCAGGACGACAACCTACTCGACGGCCTGCGCCGCCATCTCGATCTCGCCGCCGGATCGCGTTTCCTGAACTCGCTGAAGCTCGAAAATCTGGGAATCTGGCTCGGAAGTCATACGCCGGACCGGCTGCAGATCCGGCTGATGGAAACCGCCCGCTCTAGCCAACATCCCGCCTACCAAGCCTTCCGGACCGGTCTCGACCGATCCGGCGGGCTGGAAAAGCTTTATCCCCCGGTCATCCGTTAGGATGATCCGGACGCGGCCGATAGTTGATCCCCGGGGTCAGCACCTCATCCGGCGACTCTAGCAGCGATCTGAACGGTCGTTACTTCTTCGCGGCGCGGTCGACTGAGCGGCCGGCGTCCTGCGTGGCGTTCACGGTATTTGCCGTATCTTTTCCGATGCCGCGGATCGTATTGCCGCAGGAGGAAAGGGCAAGAAGAACCATAAAAGCTGCGGCAATTTTGGCCGTTGTCGTCATCTCGGATATCCTTGTTTGAAATCAACCCCGAACGGCGACAATTGCCGTCCCGCGCCAATAACGCACGACAAACCAAAAGGTTCACTGGCCATAAATATACCCGCTAGAGACACGCGTCCGATAGGACGCGCTATCACTTTCGATCGGCGCATAATCTGTCCGATACAGCTAGGCAGCGACCGCCTTTGCTCTCTCGGCAAAGGCGCCGCGAATGCTGTCAGCCACCGTCTCGATCGGCCCCGACACCTGCGAGGCGGTCAGCAGGCGGATGTCGAAGGCGCCGAGTTCCGGCAGCCCTTCCTGGGGGCCGAGGATCGCCATGTCTTCGTTGACATAGGACAGCGGCAGCGGCGCGATGGCGAGATCGGAAAGCACGGCGGCGCGCTGCGCCATCGTGTGGCCGCTGAGATAAGCGACGCGATAATGCCGCTTGTTGCGTTCGAGCTGGGAGAGCGCCTCCTGGCGCCAGATGCAGCCGTCTTCCCAGATCGAGATCGGCAGCGGATCGCGGCGATGCGCCGAACCGCACTTGGCGCCGGCCCAGACCAGCCGCTCGCGGAACACCACCTCTCCGCCCGTCGGGAACGGCCGTGTCGCACAGTTGATCAACGCGAGGTCGAGCCGCTGCTCCTCCATGCGCTTCTTCAAACCCTGGCTCATGTCGATCGTCACATCGACCATGATGCCGGGATAGCTCTCGGCGAAACTCTTCAGGATGCTCGGCAGCAGCCGTTCGCCGATATCCTCCGGCGCGCCGAGGCGCACGACGCCGCTGAGCTCCGGCATGATGAATCGCGACACCGCCTCGTTCGACAGAGCCAGCATGTTGCGGGCATAGGACAGCAACATCTCACCGTGGCGCGTCAGCGATACCGAGCGGGCGTCGCGCAGAAACAGCGTTGCCCCCAGTTGTTCCTCAAGCTTCTTGATCTGCATCGACACCGCCGATGGCGTGCGGAAGACCGCCTCTGCGGCGGTCGAAAAATTGCCTGTCTCTGCGATCGCCACGAAGGTACGCAGCACCTCGTTGTCAAGCAGCGGAATGGGACGGCGAAATGGAATGCTCATCGTCACATCTTTCAATTTTTCTGATTTATAACCCCATATCATTTTGTTTGATTGAATGTCAATTGAACCCGATATTTCGCGTGTCGGCAGCTAAATGCAGCCAAGGAGGCCCGACATGTCTCAAACAACCATCTGGAATATCGTACAGGCCCTTTCCGCATTCAAGGCGCAAAGGCGCAGGGATGCCAACCACGAGCATGCGCTCCGGGAGTTAAGGCGCTTTCCGCCACATCTGCTGGCAGATTGCCAGCGCGAGCTAGAGTTGGCCGTCCCGGAGCGCCGCGCGTGCGATGGGACGCGGTAGAGACGCTTGATCGCTTTGAATCCGGTCATAATCTGGGCAGATCGATGCCGGTCAACTCACAACGTCGCCGCTCGACCTGCGCTGCAGCGGATGATCGACGGTCGAACGCCGATCACATCCCGCCCAGCAATTTGAAGGCAATGATCCACATCGTGAAAGCGACGAGCGTTTCCAGCATGCGCCAGGATGAAGGTTTGGAGAAAATCGGCCGCAACCGCTTTGCGCCATATCCGAGCGAAAAGAAGAACAGGAAGGAACCCGTCACCGCCCCTGCCGCAAAAGAAGTCTGCTCTCCCGGATATCGAGTCGATATCGTGCCGAGCAGCACGACCGTGTCGAGATAGACGTGCGGATTGAGCCAGGTGAGTGCGAGGCAGGTCGCGAGTGTCTGCCGAAAGCTTGACGACTTTGCTTCCCCGGCCGTCAGAGCAGCGGAGGATCGCAAGGCGGAATAGAGGCTTCTTGCTCCGTACAAGACCAGAAATGCGGCTCCGCCATAGCGCATGACCGGATCGAGCCATGGCATGAACCTGGCGATTTGCTGCAGGCTGGTCACGCCAAGCACGATAAGCGCGGCATCCGATACAGCGCATGCGAGGCAGACGGCAAAGACATGTTCGTTGCGCAAGCCCTGGCGGAGGATGAAGGCGTTCTGCGCGCCGATGGCGACAATCAGGCTGAGGCCCATCATCAGGCCGGTTCCATAGATCGAAAAATTCATCGCTTCGGCCAACGCCCCTCATTTCGGTGAGGCTGCGCTATCGCGATTAGGAGAATTAGGCTAATTAATCCATCTTACTCCAATTAAGCAAAACTAATCCATGCTCGACTATCCCGCTCTTCGCGCCGTCGCAACCATTGTCCAGACAGGCAGCTTCGAAAGAGCCGCGACCGCGCTGAACGTGACGCCTTCGGCCATTTCCCAGCGCGTGAAGCAGCTCGAGGAGCGTCTAGGCGTCGTCCTCATCGTCAGAGGCACGCCGTGCACGGCGACCGAAAAGGGAGAATGGCTCTGCCGCCATATGGAAAATGTCGGCATGCTCGAAGCAGAACTCTTCGGGCAGCTGCCGGCCCTCGTCGATCCCAACGAACCACGCCAAAGGGTCACGCTTCAAATCGCGACGAATGCCGATAGCCTCGGGACATGGTTCGTGGAGGCCATGTCGAATTTTGCCAAAAGCTCTTCCTATCTGCTGAATATCGCCGTCGACGATCAGGACCACACCGCCGAATGGCTGCAGCGCGGGCGGGTGATCGCCGCCGTCACCAGCCTGGAAAAGCCGGTCCGCGGATGCAGGCGTTTTGCCCTTGGGGTTCTGCGTTACCAGGCCACGGCAACGCCCGATTTCGTCGCGCGCCATTTTCCACAGGGCGTGACATCAGAGGCGATCCGCAACGCTCCGGCGCTCACCTTCAATCAGAAGGACAGGCTGCAGAGCAGTTGGATCAGGCGAACGTTCGGACGCGATCTCGATTATCCCACCCACTGGCTGCCGTCGCCGCAGAGCTTCGTCGAGGCGAGCCTTTCGGGCATGGGATGGGGAATGAACCCGACACAGCTGACCCGCGAGCACCTCGCATCCGGACGGCTAGTCGAGCTGGTGCCCGACACTCCGCTCGATGTCTCGCTCTACTGGCAGATAAATCGCCTCGCCGCCGACCGCCTGGCGGATCTGACGCGCGAAGTCGTCACCGTGGCCCAGCGCCGTCTTTGATGCATCACTCAAAAATGCGGCATCATCCCGGTGACCGGGTTGCTTTTATCAGACGTAAGCCGTGCGGCTGCCGAACTCGCTGGTCTCGTCAAAATTCGTCGTGCCGATACGCTCGCTTTCGCCGGAAAGTTCTTTCGGAACGTCACCGGCAGGCTTCGATGCAGCAGACGCCTGAGTTTGGCTGCTCTCGCTCGCTTCGAGCTTGGCGATCTTCGCCTCCAGCGTATCGATAGATTTTTCGATCGTGGCGTTCTCTTGCTCGTCCTGCGTTTCCGACAGGGCTGCCTGCTTTTCGGCAAGCTGCGCCTCGAGAGAGGCAAGTTGGTCTGACGAACTGGAAGACGAGGTTGAAGCGGCTGAACTCAAAATGGTGGATGCAGAACTGGAAATTGCGCTGACCATGAGCATGACTTTCGATGATGGAATGTCATCGTTCTAGCCACGGATGGTAAATGTTCGATAAATAAAGTACCGTATGGTACCAAAATAATGAGAGGGCTACGCGAATAGCGCTCTCCTACGCGATGGCGATGATCTCCAGTTCCTGGCCGCCTGTCTCCACCATATCGCCGACAGCCTTGCCCATCAAAAGCCGTGCGACTGGCGAGACATAGGAAATCGATCCGGCCTTCGGATCAGCCTCGTCCTCTCCGACGATGCGATAGGTCTGCACCCGCCCGTCGTCACGACGGAAAGTCACCGTGCTGCCGAAGGCGACAGTATCGATTGACGTAGGGGAAGGCATGAGCTGAGCGGTGCGAAGTCTTGCCGTTAAGTAGCGAAGATCACGCAAAGGACTGGCCGCCTGCCGCCGCCTTTCGTTCACGTCTTCGATTGGGCTCGCAGCATCATAGGCCTCGCGAGCCTGCTGGAACTGTAATTCCAGAGCCTTCAACCCCGCTTCCGTGACAAGGTTCGGATGAGCCGAAATCGGACGATCGGGCAGCAGGGTTTCCGAAGCGGTTTCGAAACTCTCTTCCTTGGTAAAAGCGACGGCCAATCTCGAACTCCATTTTAGCGCGATGCGCTCTTCTAGCTGATGGGCAATTGCCTCGAAACGATCGTCGGAACCATACACCGACCGCGGACGAACCGCCAATCTTGCTTCATAGGCAGCCATCGCCGGCGGCAGAGGCAACCGCTTTCAAGGTCACGGCCCCGTAGCTGTTAAGCGCGGGAACGTCCTGTAACGCATGGCGGTGCTCGGCACCCCTATTTCGAGACGTGCTGGGGTTTGCCCTTCCTCTTGGTCGATGCAAATTCCTCAAGCTGTTTCTCGCTCATGGATTCCACCATCTGTTTCGAGGCGCCTTTGAGTTCGCTCTTCGGCGTCTCGCCACGCTTGGCCGAAAGTGCGGCGCCTGCCGCCTTCTGCTGGGCCTTGGACTTGGCTGGCATATCGATCTCCTTTTGCTCGAACAGAACGGCCGCCGGCGTCAAAGCTTCTTGAGTTCCTCAGGCTTGTGTGCCGCGCGCTTTCCCGATTTGTCGCTCTCGACTATATATTGCGGCTCGGCCTTCGATGCCTTCACGCTGTGGCCTTTGATCTTCGTCGGACTGCTCTGCTTTTTGACCACCCTGCCCTCGGTCTTTCCCTGGCTAGTATTCCAGCTTACCTCATCGCCCCTCTTCAATTGCTTCGACATTGGCGGGCTCCTTTTGCCGAAAAGAGTGAGTAGTTTTTGGACGACATCGTGCTCTGATCATCCTGTTCCAAGGAGGCTGCGGCCCGCAAGCCGCAGCCGACCGGCTGTCAGTTGATGGTGGCCCACTGGCTTCGAACATCCCTGGCGTTCTTCGACAGATGGACGTGAGCATCCACGTGATCGACCCAATCGATCGGGATCAAGTGGTGCTTGCCGTCCTCCGAATCGAGCTTCGTCAGCTTGATGCGCGTGGGGCCGTCGAGGTGATCGACTGTGCCGACATGGGTGCCATCGGCAGCCCGCACTTCCATATGTTCACGGATCTGCTCTGCGGAAATCATCGTTTCCTCCTTTGCAACATTGTCAGGTACGAAGCGGCAACGAGGTGGAGCAGACTTGGTTCCAAACACGCGCACCGTGTTCAATCGGCAGTCACGTCCCAATTGTCACCCGGATTGAAGGTCCTGACGCCAGCAGCTATTTTTTCGGTCTCCCGGCCGAGATCGGCCTGGTAGACCGTGCCGTTCGCGTTCACGACGAAGGTGTGCACGCCGGTTTCGCCATATCGGATCGGCCAGGCGATAAGGGCAAATCCTGCGATCATGTTGCCGTTGATCACATAATCGAACTCTCCGCCCGCGATGTTCGGCCCCTGGCTGTCGATGATCCTGTAGCGATAGCCGTAATAGCCCTCGCCGGCCTTGGCCTTATCAAGCGCCGCATTGTCTTCGAGGGCATTGCCCGCCGGGCTATCACCCTCGCCGAGATCAGGCGACCAATAGAGACCATCGGTTTTGCCGTCGCTGCTGATCAGTTTCTGGGCATACTCCAGGACGCCGTCATCATCGTGGTCGGCGGAAGAATATTCCTTTTGGGCGTCGACATAGGCCTGCATCGTGTCGATAGTCTGCAATTCGTTCTCGCCAACGCGACGATTGATGATCTCCTCGAACCCGGCATAGGTGTCGAAACCCCATTTGCCATCGTCGCCCTTCACGATCGGAAATGGCAGAGGCCATAATTTGTCGCCGATCTCGATGATCTTGCGGTTATCGACGTCCTTGACGACGATCTTCTTGCTTGTGCCGTCCCGGATCTGTGCGTAGGTGTCCATCACCCCTTCGCCTGCTTTCGCTTTCGCTGCATCGATGCCCAGCAGCGCCGTAAACTTATCGAAATCATCAGCCGCCAAGGCCGCCTTGAAAGCGTCGATGGCCTGTTCCGGCGTCTCGAATACGGGCGGATCGCTCTGCGCGGCGAAGCCCGAGATGACGGTCGCATCGGATGGCTCCGCTGCAGATGTGGAAACCGGATTGGTGGCGAGAACCGCAAAAGCGAACACCGAACCCAGAAGCATGTTTCTGACTGATCTGGTCATGACTTTCCTCCTTCTTCCGGTTATCGACGACGGCCGCCGCCACCACCGCCGCGGCGGATTTCTCCACGACCGCCACCGCGATTGCCGCCGGCCATGGCCTGTCTGCCGCGGTTGGACTGCATCTCAGCGCGCCTGCCGCTATCGACCTGGCCGAGTGCCGACGGCTTTCTCGGCCGGCTGTCGACCCGGGCCGCGGGCTTCGGCTTTGCGACCGGGCGTTTGGCGTTGACCCCGGGCCTTGCGTTTTCGGCAGCCCTGTTCGGCGTCCTTGCCTCGGGCCTGCGGGTCTGCGCAGCCTGCGCTCCCTTCCCGCCCCCGGAGACCACTCCCGAATTGCCTGCCTTGTTGCGAGCAGCATTGACCCTGTCCGCATCGATCTTGCTCTTGCGGACATCGTTGACGCTGACTTTGCGTGGCTGGTCGCGGACCGTGTTCGCACGGTCGTTGCCTCTTGCTCCGACCCTGTTGTTGCCGTTCGCCTCGATACTGGTCCGGAAGGAGCTGCGGTCGATCTTGTTGAACTGCGCACTGTCGAACCCGATCTTGCTGCGGTCGACGTTTTTCCAGTCGACGTCGTTGATATTCACTTTGCCGTTGATGTTGTTGAAGCAGTTGTTGCAGTCGATATCAACGTTGCCGTTCCAGCGCCCGCCCCATACACCCCAACGGTTCCAGTCGACGGCAGCCGCCCACACTGCTCCCGTCACCACGCCGGCAAAAAAGGTGGCGGTCGGATAGTAGTAGTTCGGATACGGCTCGGAATAGTAGCCGATCGGCGCGGCCACATAGTTCGGTTCATACAGCATCTCCGGCGCATACTGCGGAACGTAGATCTTGTCGGGACTGGCGGAGACGATCACCACATTGTCGTTCTCCTGGCTGACCTTGATCTTGTCGTCGCTCTTGATGATGCCGTCGGCGACCGCTTTGTCGCGCAGTTGCTGTATGGCGATCAGAACGTCCTTCTGCTGGTAGGAGAGCGCCTCTCCGAGAGACTGCGTCCAGTCCAGATCCTCGCTCATCATCGTGACGATCTGAGGATAGTTCAGCAGCGATACGATGCTGCCGTCCCACGTCGTCTTCGGCTTGAGCTCGGGCTGCTTCTTCAAGGTTTCGAGAAACCGGGCTGCTTCCACGACCTGCAGAGGATAGAGCGACGCCGATGTGACGAGCGCGACCAGTTCGTCCGGATAAAGTGCAATCCGCGCTACCAGGATTTCGAGTTCGTCCTCGCTCAGCGGCGCCGGCGCGTCGTCTTCCGCCGCGACGGGACTAGAAGCGGCAGGCTCCTGCGCGGCGGCGATCGGCATCGGATGTGGCGAAAACGGGAACCCTGCAAAAGGCAGGAACAGGCCCGTGGCGATTAACAATGCATGAGGTCTAGCCATCTCAAATCCTCCTTGCGGTCAGACATGGTGTGTAGGCTGCCGGCTTTAGTATATTCACATATACTTACATTCATTCCAGTGGCGAGGAAATGTCATGCCGATATCCTCTTCGTTTCCCTCGTCCGCGGCCACAGGATGACGGCAAACAGCAGCGCGTAGATCAAGGCCGCTGCGACATAGACGATGCGGGTCGCGAAGGATTCTGCAGCACTCCCCGGCAGAGGCGAGACCCCGAGGCCGAACAGGATCAGGAAGGTTGTCAGGGCGCCGGCAAAAACCGGGGCGTCCTTCGAGCGACCAGCCGCGCGCCCTCCGATGAGGAGGACGACGACGAGAACGATGAGGAAGATCGAGAAAAGATTGGGGCGCAGCGATAGCGCGGCATAGGCAACGGAGGCGAGCACTCCGCCGAACAGGTTGACGACCACGAGCCCGATCGCCACTCGCGCACTCGCGGCAACGTCGAGCTGCCCGAGCAGCGAAGCAACAGTGATCGGAATGACCGCCGCAGCGGTCAGGTTGTCGCTCGTCAGGCAGATCACGACGGAGCCCAAAAGGATGACCGTGTTTGCCAGCGCCCGAAGCAAGGCCGGCGGCCGCTCGTCGATCGCCACCGCCTCAACCTCCGGGGAGAACGGCTCGGGAAAGACCGCATGGGCGAACCACATCAGAGCCGTGCCGGACAACACCCCGGCGACCAGGATGGACAGGATGGAATTGGCGAGCTCCTTGTTCAGGATGCCGAGCAGAGGCACGATGATCGAAACGACGAGCACGAGAAAGACGGCCGGTCCTCCCTTTCCCGTCGACTGTGCGGCGAAGCACGCAAAATAGGTCAGCCCCAGGATCAGCAGAAATGGCGCCGGACGGTCGCCGAGCACCTTGGTCAGAACCATCATCGCCATCCCGGCGATCAGGATGATCATCGCCGCGCCGATGGTCTTGCCGAGCGGCATCGGCCGCGAACTTCCGAGCAGAAACTGGGCGGCAAAGAGCGGACCGAGGAAGGGCACAATGGCCCCCGCATAGACTGCGAGCGTGAAGCCGATCGAGACCGCGAACGCAACCCGCAGCCCCTTGCGTTTCTGCTCCTCGACCGCGAGGCTCCTCTCAGCGGACATAGGTCAGCACCGACATGATGCGGATCCAGAGCGATCCCCAGGCATTGGTGACCGGGTTGTCGCCGGTGTAGATGACGACGGTCGCCTGCGAGCCGTAGCGTACGCCGCCCTTGGGCCGCTGCGCCTCCTCGATGATGAGGCGGACCGGAAACCGCTGCGGCTCCTGGACCCAGCCGCTATCGCTCCGGATCGTCGGCAATCCGGTGTTCGGGTCCGTGCTCCCTTGCGATACACCGAAACCAACGCTCTCGACCTGCGCCGGAAACACCCGACCGGGAAGCGCGTCGAAAAGAACTTCCGCCCGGTTGCCGACGGCTACCTTCTCGAGGCTGTTCTCCTTGAAGGCGGCGGTGATCCAGATCGTGCCGACATCGATAAAGGTCATGGCTGACTGTCCAGCCGACACAACCTTACCCGTTGTAAGTTGGAGGTTGGTCACGACCCCGGCCGAAGGTGCCTGAACGGTGGTCCGCAGCAGATCGAGTCGTGCCTTTTCGAGCGCAGCCAGAGCTGCCCGGAGCTGCGGATTGTCATTTCCGCTCGGCCCGAGCTGCTCCTTGGCCTTGGCCAACTCAGCCTCAGCACCGGTGACGGCCGCCTCTGACTGACCGAAAGCCGATTTGGTTGAATCAGCCCGCGCTTTGGAATACACGCCCCTCTTTTGCAGCTCTGCGGCGCGCGCAGCTTGTTCGCGAAGATTGTCCCGATCGACTTGGGCCGTTACGAGCTTTGCCTGCGCCGCATCGACAGCAGCCGTTGAGGCGCCCATTGACTGGCCGACACTTGCAAGGCTCGCCTCGGCCTCACTGACCGCGAGTTCATAGCGCTCGGGATCGATACGAAAGAGAATCTGATTGGCCTCGACGCGCGAGTTGTCGGCGACGCCGACTTCCACCACCCGGCCGGTAACTTCGGGCGCGATGCCGACGATATAGGCTTGGACCTGAGCCTGCGAGGTCGACGGCGTGCGCCGCTCCATGAAGATGGAGAGGACGAACAGGACGAGCGCAAGGAGGAGGACGATGAGTGCTATCCTGCGGAGTGGATTCCGAGGCGTTGGGGAAATGGCAGGCTCGTCCAAGTTTTCGGAAACCACGGCAATATCCTTCGGAGGCGTTTCGTTTCGTGGAAGCGCAAAGTTTCAGCGCCGGACATTTGTCGCGATGGTCGTTGCCGGGCGATGGAACGCAAGTAGGTAACCGTAACATACGCCTCGCGATGGCTTGCCGCGTGCGTAGTCTCTCCTCGTCAGCGAGCGGTTGGCGGTACCGAGGCGTCAAGCGCGCCCTCTATCTCCTTGGAGAGTTCGGCGATCAGTTCCTGGTATTCGACGACGCGCTCCTCGCGTTTCGGATCGGTTGAGACGTTCCATTTTTGCAGCGCCGATTGGGCGTCGGCAAAGTCCCTGCAGATTTCCCGAAAATCCTCACTGCGGGCAGAGAGATCGTCGATCGCCTTGATCCTGGCTGGAAACTGCCGACGGACTGCGGTCACGTCTTCGTCCATGGTCCACTCCTTACCGGCATTCGAGACGTCGCCACTGCAACGTGTGCCAGATCCCGATCTTCATGGACGACGATCGGTTCGTGGAGTATGTTACCGTAACATACGGTCTGGCAGCGATGTGACTCCACGGGGGATTGGGGACAGACATGCAGACATCGATACCAGCAGAGGGGTCTGCTGCACCCATTTCTTCAAGGCCGGCGCCTCAAGCCGACGATATCAGCGAGCAACTGGAACGTGTCGTCTCCAGCCCTGAATTTCCGGGCGTCGGTCGCGCGGCAGCGTTTCTCCGCTATGTCGTCTCGGAAACCCTCGAGGGTCGGGACAACCGGATCAAAGCCTATTCGATCGCGATCGAGGTGTTCGGCCGGGATCCCGGCTTCACCCAGGACGATCCGGTGGTCAGGATCGAGGCCGGACGGCTGCGGCGGTCGCTCGAGCGCTATTATCTCGTCGCCGGGCAGCATGACCCTGTCAGGATCGACATCCCCAAAGGCGGATATGTTCCAACCTTCGCCTGGTCCTGTCCGGAGTCAGCCGAAATTGGAGACGAAGACGCTGGCGAAACATCGCCCTCTGAGGTCCGCCCCGGAGGCTGGTGGCGCGCAAGGCGGGTGTTGTTGCCGGGTGCTGCTGCGCTCGCTGCGGTGACTATTTCGCTCTATTGGATCGGGACGCGATCTCCCGCTCCGTCGCTCGAACGCGTTGCAAGCCTGTCGCCCGATCGTCCGGCCCTCGTGGTCGCTCCCTTTGCCAATCTCGGCGAAGGGCCGGAGGCACAGCTCTACACGGCTGGCCTGACCGAGGAACTGATGACCATCCTGCCACGGTTCAAGGAGATCAAGGTCTTCGGCCGCGAAACGTCCAAGTCCCTCCCCGCCGATGTGGACGCATCGGAGATTCGGGCCGAATTCGGCGCACGCTACCTCCTTGCCGGCGGGGTACGCACGTCGGGCAAGCGTCTTCGTGTGACGGCGAGACTGCTCGATACCTCGGACGGCGAGATCCTCTGGTCGGAGAACTATGACAATGATCTCGCATCGGGAGACCTGTTTGCGATCCAGACGGATGTCGCCAGAAAGGTCGCGACCGCCATCGCCCAACCCTACGGGGTCATGGCACAGATCGACTCCGCCGGTCCGCCGCCGGACGACCTCGGCGCGTATGAGTGCACGTTGCGCTTCTATGCCTATCGTTCGGAACTGAGCGCCGAAGCGCATGCGCGCGTCCGGGATTGCCTAGAAGCTGCGGTCGCGCGGTTTCCGAGCTATGCGACCGCCTGGGCAATGCTGTCGATCGTCTATCTCGATGAGGACCGGTACAAGTTCAATCCGACACCAGGCCAGGATTCAGCCATACAGCGTGCACTCGATGCCGCCAGGCGCGCAACCCAGATCGATCCGAACAATACGCGCGGACTTCAAGCACTGATGACGGCGCTGTTCTTCGACAGGCAGCTGGCTGAATCACTTCGTGTGGGCGAGCAGGCGCTCGCCACCAATCCCAATGACACCGAACTGATGGGCGAGTTCGGAACGCGGCTTGCGATCGCTGGCCAGTGGCAACGTGGAGCAAGCCTGCTGGACCAGGCCATCGCGCTCAATCCAGGCAGCGGCGGCTTCTACCACGGAACGCGAGCCCTGGCCGCCTACATGCTCCGCGACAACCACACCGCCGTGCTGGAGATCAGGCAGGCGAACATGCAGAAGTTCCCTCTCTTCCATGTTGTTGCCGCCATCATCTACGCAGAAGCTGGCATGATGGACGACGCCCGCCGGGAAGGACAGGTGTTCGTCGGCATGCGACCAGACTTCCTGCCGAACATTGTAACGGAACTCGCAATGCGCAACATGCAGCCCGAAGATCGCGATCGTCTGATCGAAGGACTTCGCAAAGCGGGGATGACGGTGCCCGATCCCGACGCAATTGCGTCGACTGCCGCCACCTCGGACCTGCAACCTCGCTGATACTGTCTCCCCGACCGTAACATACCCGATCATACGGGCACGCCATCTCGTCTTCGCATAGTCTGACCTCAGTGCCGACTTCGACCGCCGCGGCGTGCGGCGTCGAGGCCCGTACAAACTTGACAGGGCTATGAGGAACGCCAGTGAGCACAGCAAAATGTCTTGACGGCCGAATTCAACCAAGCCCTTCCCTAGCGCAATTCCAGCAAAAGTGCGCAGCGGTTTTGCGTCCGGAATTGCGTGAAAACAAAAAGACAGAGCATTTCCGTGGCTCGGAGAAACTAGGTAATGCTCTGGGTTTGAAATGGATATCGGCTCTGCTGCTGCTCTGCGCATTGGCCGGATGCGGAGGCCACCCGAAGAACGTGCTCATCCCGGTTGCCGATAGCGCGCCGAACGCCACCAAGGTCGCCATGCTCGTGACCACGACGCGCAGCCGCTCCACGATCCAAGGCGAAATGTTCACGGGCGAACGCGCACTCGCCCCGGCCTTTGCCGACATCACCGTATCCATCCCGCCTGCGAACGTCCGCAAGATCGGCGAAGTCGCCTGGCCGAAAAGGCTTCCATCCAATCCGGCAACGGACTTCGCAACCTTGAAAGCCGAGGAGATCACGCGCGACGACGCCAAGAAATGGCTGAGCGCCTCTGTCAGGAAGAGCCGCGACCGCAGCGTGCTGGTGTTCATCCATGGCTTCAACAACCGTTTCGAAGATTCCGTCTATCGCTTCGCTCAGATCGTCAAGGATTCTGGCGTCCACAGTGCGCCCGTGCTGGTGACGTGGCCGTCGCGCGGAAGTCTGCTCGCATATGGCTATGACAGGGAGAGCACCAACTACACGCGCAACGCATTGGAGATGCTCTTCCAGTATCTCGCGAAGGATCCAGAGGTGAAGGAAGTCTCGATCCTGGCGCATTCGATGGGGAACTGGCTGGCGCTGGAAGCGCTTCGGCAGATGGCGATCCGCAACGGCCGCCTCCCTGCCAAATTCGAGAATGTCATGCTGGCCTCGCCCGACGTGGATGTCGATGTCTTCCGCCAGCAGATCGTCGACATGGGCAAGCAGCATCCGAAGTTCACCTTGTTCGTTTCGCGAGACGATCGCGCGCTCGCGGTATCGCGCAGGGTATGGGGCGACGTCGCCAGACTCGGCGCCATCGATCCCGAGCAGGCCCCCTTCAAGAAGGAACTGGCCGACAGCCAGATCACAGTCATCGACCTCACCAAGGTCAAGGCGGGCGACAGGCTGAACCACGGAAAATTTGCGGAATCGCCCGAGGTCGTTCAGCTCATCGGCGCGCGGATTTCCGACGGCCAGACGCTGACCGACAGCAAGGTCGGGCTCGGGGATAAGATCCTCGCCGCGACGACGAGCACGGCGGCGGCGGCGGGCAGTGCAGCCGGCCTGATCCTGGCCGCCCCGGTCGCGGTCGTCGATGCGGATACCAGAGATAATTACGCCGGCCAGGTCAGCGGCCTCACGGGTCCCGTGGGTAGGCAGCCGAAGGCATCCGAGTGCACTGCCGCAGGTCGATCGAAGGAGACATGCAGGCAATAGCGCGTCAGCAACCGGCAGACGGAACAGCTTCATCGAGATCAGGATAGACGATGCTACCACTTTCCAAGATCCGCATGGTTAGACCGCTTCTCGCCGGGGCCATCCTGGCGTCCATTCTCCTTTGTGCCTCCAGTGCCGTGGCGCAGAGCGCCACGCCTGCGAGCCCACAGCCTGAAAGTGTCCAGCGCTTTATCGGCATGTTTTCTGATCCTGACGTCCAGCGCTTCCTGCAGCAGCAATCGGAAGCAGCAAAGGCAGTAACGGAACCACCCGTCGCAACGCCGAACGCCGAGCCCTCATTCTCGGAATTCACGATGCGGTTCCGTGTCCACGCTTCCAACCTTCTCGGGGCTATCCAGTCCTTTCCTTCGGAGATGATGCGTGGTGCGGCCATACTCGACCAGGACGTCCAGGCGAACGGCGGGACGCGGCCGATCTTCCTGGTCGCGGCCTTCGTCGCCGTCGGGCTGGCCGCGCAATGGCTGTTCTGGTGGATCAGCGCCGGCTGGCGCTCATGGATGGCACGTGCACCCTATGCGACGGTTCTGGAAAGAGTGACCGCATTGACTGCGAGGCTTCTGTGGGCGGCATGTTACGTCCTTTCGTTCGGTCTCGGCAGCATTGGCTTCTTCCTGCTGTTCCAATGGCCGCCAGTCATCAGGGAGATCGTCGTCGGGTACCTCTTCGCAATTGTCGTCTTCCGTCTGGCGAGCGCGCTTTTCGACGTGTTCCTGGCGCCGCGGGCGGAGGAAGGGGGTGGATTTCGTGTCGTCCCGATCACAAGCGATACCGCCGGCCACTGGGCAAAACGCCTGGGCTATCTCGTCGGCTGGTATGCCTTTGGCTGGGTGAGCATCCGCCTGCTCGGTACTCTCGGCTTTTCGGTCCCGGCCCGACAGCTCGCCGCCTATTCTCTCGGCCTCGTGCTGCTTTTCATCGGTATCGAAGCCGTCTGGAGACGGCCGTTTCAATTGGCTGCCGGTCAAGCGAGCCGGATCGGCCTGCGGACGCGGAACTGGCTCTGGACAGTCTATTTCGTTGCCGTCTGGCTGTTGTGGGTGGTCGGCGCCATGAGACTGTTCTGGATCGCCGTGGTCTGCGCCGCCCTGCCCGGTGCCATCGCCCTCACCAAGGCGTCGGTCAACAATATTCTGCGCTCTTCCACGGACGAAGAGGACGGCCACAAGAAAGGCACCGTCGTCTCGGTGATCGTCGAGCGCGGCATCAGGGCGGCGCTGATCGTCGGCGCCATCATCCTGCTTGCCGATGCGCTCGATATCAGGCTGACGCAAATGACGATGCAGGATTCGCCGCTTCTACGCCTCGTGCGTGGCCTCCTCAGCGCCGGGATCATTCTTCTGGTCGTCGATCTTGCCTGGAGCGTCGTGAAAGTGCTGATCGATCGCAAGCTCGGCGACACCGAGGCCGTCCTGGAAGTCGGTAGCGAACGAGAGCGGCGGCGCACGCGTCTCAGAACACTCCTACCGATCCTTCGCAATTTCCTGATGATCCTCTTCAGTGCCGTCGCAATCATGATGGCACTGTCATCGCTGGGGGTCGAAATCGGTCCGCTGATCGCAGGCGCCGGCGTGGTTGGCGTCGCGATCGGCTTCGGGGCGCAGACTGTTGTCAAGGACGTGATCAGCGGGATGTTCTACCTGCTCGATGACGCCTTCAGAGTGGGAGAGTATATCCAAAGCGGCAGCTACAAGGGCACCGTCGAGTCCTTCAGCCTGCGATCCATCAAGCTCCGGCACCAGCGCGGCGCGGTCTACATCGTGCCCTTCAGCGAGCTTGGAGCAGTCCAGAACATGAGCCGCGACTGGGCGATCGAGAAGATGACGATCACCATCACTTACGATTCCGACATCGAGAAGGCCCGCAAGATCATCAAGAAGATCGGCCTGGAACTGTTCGAGGATCCGGAGTTCAAACCGACGACGATCGAGCCGTTGAAGATGCAGGGGATAGACAGCCTCGGCGACTCAGGCCTGCTCCTGCGGATGAAGGTCATGACGCTTCCGGGCCAGCAGTTCACGCTGAAGCGGCGGGCCCTGCGGATGATCCATGAGGCGTTCAACGAAAACGGCATTAAGCTCGCCGTGCCGACTGTCCAGGTCTCGGGCGGCAGGGACGACGCTATTGCAGCCGCTGCCCAGCAGACGCTCGCCGCTCACAACGCGGCCACCGCTGCGGGCCCGGCCTGAGGCCGGCGCTTTTAGGCAATGAAACGAAACACGAGAGCAATGGGAGGAAATGAAATGAAGATCCTGGTCATCCTATCGCACATGCTTGCGACACTTGCCGTCATGATGACGGTCAGCGCGCCCGTCCTCGTTCCCGCAACGGCCGAAGCCGCCCGTCGTGGCGTGGCGGCATGTGGTCCGAGAGGCTGCGGCGCTGCAGCCTGCGGACCACGCGGATGCGCTGCGGTCGGACGCCGAACCGCTCCCGTCGTTCGCCCGCCCGTCCGGCGCGGTGTCGTGGTCGTCACCCCTCGCCGCTACTGGCGTCCGGGGACCGCCATCGCCGCGGGTGCTGCCATCGGCTTCGTCGCCGGAGCTGCGGCCGTTTCACTGGCAGGCACGCCGCCGCAATCCGGTCAATGCTGGTATTACACCTCGCCCGCCAAGACGACGGGCTTCTGGGACGTATGCCCGCGCTGAGTGCTCGCAGAAAAACTGGCGAGTTCGTTTGGTTCTCTTCGTCACTATCCTCCCCCGGGCGGGGAGGGTCTCGATTTCCGCGTCACAAATTTAGAGGGCACGTTCCATGGATTTCACAGTCATCGATGCCGCACTCGTCGGAAAACTTCTGCTGCTGCTTCTGATCGGCATGGGGCCGAAGATTGCCCTGGTGCCGTTTCTGGAAAAGACCCACGCCTTCGATACCGAAACCAAAGTGCGCATCGGCCGCCAGATGGTTATGATCGCCGTTGTCACGGCACTGATCCTTTTTGCCACCGGCGCTCTGCTGATGCGGCTTCTCCACATCACGGGCGGCGCCGTCGCCGTCGCCGGCGGTATCATCCTCGCGCTGATCGCCATCAAGATGGCATCAGGACCGACAGAAAAGCCGCATGACGACATTGCGGCGCCAGTCGATCCGGACAAGCTGGCCGTATTTCCGCTTGCGGTCCCATACCTGCTCAATCCTGTCGGCATTACGGTCATCATCATCGCGTCGGGCGAAGTCGTCTCGATCGCCAGCGCGATACTCGTCATCGGCCTGATCCTGATCGTCGGCGCGTTGGACTATCTGGTGTTCACCAACATCGACAAGCTCGCCAAGCGTATGAAGCCAGTTACCATGATCGTCTCGGAGGTCGTCTTCGGCATTCTGCTGACCGCAGTCGCAGTCCAGCTGATCGTCGTCGGGCTTGGCAATCTCGGGATCATCACCCCGGCCGCTGCACACTAGATCCGACAATTTTAGGCCGGACCGGCCTAAAGTTTGAACCGGGATTCTAAATCAAAGAAATAGAGCGTGATGTCGTCCGAAACCTCTCACGCATTTCGGCATCATATTTAGCTGCAGATTTGCGATCCCCCTGCACGGAAAGCCGGGGGATTAAGCTCGATGCCAGGCTGCAAAGGTGCCACAGACGGCCGGCGGGCACGCAACGATCATTCAATATCTCTGATGTTATCCATAAGATCTATTCGTTTGAATGATGAGTTTTCAAGGCCCATATTAGGATCATGGACATGGACGAACCTCCCATTGACGACCATGCCCCAGACCCTAGAAAGGAACCGGAAAATGACCACTCTCACCTATCGCGGTGGTGGTAAGTCCCTCACCTCCAGCGAAAGCCGCTTCGACCTGGCACATTATGCCCGCAAGCTTGTGCTCGCCTGGACGCGCTGGCAGACGGCCCGTGAAATCGAAGCCATGCCCTTCGACATTCGCAAGGACATCGGCTGGCCGAGCACGGACGACAACAAACACCGGACCATGTAATGAATGCGACATTCCTCCCAAGATAAGGGCGGCGCCTGCCTCGTGCAACGCCGCCTTTTTCGTGGCCTGATCGTCCATTCCTAAGCCATTTTCAACATTGAATTTCAGTCGCCTATGAGCCTCTCTTTTGCATTGCCCGCAGCCGTTCCCACGGTTTGATCGGCCAAATCGCCGGCGATGTCGCATATTTGCTCTTCCCGGCCGCATTTTTCCATGCCAGTGTCGCTTTCAGGACATCGGCGCGACGCATTCCGCGCAACGAATGTGTCATCGCCCCTCGAGCATGGATTTCGCTATGAACAGGATGCAGATCAAGAAGCGTTCGGTAGTCTTCTTTATGGTACCGCAATTCACCATGCTGCCCTTTTCGGCGGCCGTGGACACCTTGCGCATCGCCAATCGCATGCTCGGCTATCAGGCCTATACCTGGCGGCTGACCTCCGTCGATGGAGAAAAGGTCTATTCCTCCTGCGGCATCGGCGTCGAGGCAAATTCCTCGCTTGCCGAGGAGCGCCGTCATCTCGGCGGCGAAAACCGGCCGGGCATGGTGCTTGTCTGTTCCGGCATCGATGTCGAGCAGTTCAACAACAAGTCGGTCAATGCCTGGCTGCGTGAATGCTACAATCGCGGCGTCGCCGTCGGCAGCCTCTGTACGGGCGCGCATGTGCTTGCCCAGGCCGGCCTCCTGAACGGCAAGCGCTGCGCCATCCACTGGGAAAACCTGCCGGGCTTTTCGGAAGCCTTCCCGCAGGCGGAAGTCTATGCAGATCTCTACGAGATCGACGGCAATCTCTACACCTGCGCCGGCGGCACCGCCTCGCTCGACATGATGCTGAACCTCGTCGGCGAGGACTTTGGCGAAAGCCTTGTTAACCGCATCTGCGAGCAGCACCTGACCGACCGCGTGCGCAACCCGCACGACCGCCAGCGTCTGCCGCTGCGCGCCCGTCTCGGTGTGCAGAATGCCAAGGTGCTGTCGATCATCGAGCTGATGGAAGGCAATCTCGCCGAGCCGCTCTCGTTGATCGAGATCGCCGACGGCGCCGGCCTCTCGCGCCGCCAGATCGAACGGCTGTTCCGCCAGGAGATGGGCCGTTCGCCGGCCCGCTACTATCTGGAAATCCGCCTCGACCGCGCGCGCCACCTTCTGGTGCAGTCGTCGATGCCCGTCGTCGAGGTCGCCGTCGCCTGCGGCTTCGTCTCGGCCTCGCACTTCTCCAAGTGTTATCGCGAACTCTACCATCGCTCACCGCAGCAGGAGCGCGCCGAGCGCAAGATGACGATGGCGACCGCTCGCCAGGCCGTTGCCGCTTGAGACAATAAGACGGCCCGTCGCCGCTTGAGACATTAAAAGCTGATCTCACCTGATGCGAAAGGATCGTCGCCGCCTGAGATTAAGGGCGGCGGCTTGGCCTCGCCCCAGAGGCGCTATTGCGCCGCCTCTTCCGTCATCTTGGCGTCGGAATAGACCTGGTTGCGGCCCCTGTGTTTGGCCATGTAGAGAAACTGATCGGCGGCGTTGAGGTAGTTCTCGAAGGTTTCGTAACCGGCGATTTCGGCGATGCCGATCGAAATCGTGACGCCGAGTTCCTCGTCGTCGGCCGTGACCTTCAGCCGCGAAATGTCCGAGCGGATCTCGTCGCAGAGCTTGGTTGCGGCTGCAGAATCCATCTGCGGGAAGAGGATGGCGAATTCCTCACCCCCGAGCCGCGAGAGAAGATTGTCGCTTCCCTCGAAGATCGTAAACAGCCTGTTTGCGACAGCCTTCAGCACCTTGTCGCCGATCTCGTGGCCATAGGTATCGTTCAGCCGCTTGAAATGGTCGATATCGAGAATGGCGACCGAGCTCGGCACCTTCAGCCGCAGGCACTCGTTCACCAGCTTCGGGCCGTTGTCGTAGAAATAGCGGCGGTTATAGAGACCGGTCAGATAGTCGCAGGCCGCCGCTGCCCTCAGCTGCCGCATCTGCGCCAGCGTTTCGGCATTGTTGGCGATGCGGCATTGCAGCTCCTCGGCGACGAAGGGCCGGTAGACGAAATCGCTGGCGCCGGCCTTGAGGAAACTCGCCGAAAGCATGCGGTCGTTGGAGGAGGAAACGCCGATGACACGCAGCCTGTCCGAACCGAAACGATGGCGGATGCGCCGCGTCAGCTCGTAGCCGCTCATATCGGGCATGTGATGGTCGGTGACGACGAGCTCGATATCGCTGTAGGCCTCGAGCGCCGCCAGCGCCTCGAGCCCCGAATTTGCCTCGACGACGAGATATTGCTGTGCCTTCAGGAGATCGACGAGCACTTGGCGCGCCGAGACGACATCGTCAACGACGAGCACCCGTGTCTTGCGGTTGGAGATCGCCCGCCGGACGGTGGCGACCAGATTGTCGAGCGCGAATTCATTGTCCTTCAGCACGTAATCGATGACATTGCGCTCCATGATCTTGTTGCGCGTGTTGAGATCGAATGTCGCGGTGAAGACGATCGCCGGGATATCGTGCTCGATCGTGCAGTCGAGCGCTTCGCCATAGGGCGAATCCGGCAGGTTGAGATCGACGACGGCCATGGTGTACCCGTGAGCGTCGTCGGCAAGTTCCTTGCGAAGAGCCTTCAGCGACGGGCAGGATTTGACGGCAAGGCCGAGCTCCGTCTGGAACCGGTGACAGAGCACCGCGGAAAACATCCGGGAATCTTCAACCAGAAGTATTTTGAGCCCGCCGGAGCGTAACCCGATGCCATCCCGCAGAAAATCCGCTTGAAAAGCCACAGCCGCTATTCCCCCATGCGCCTGACGGGCACGACTCGGCCCTCTCCCCGGTGGGGACGATAACCGAGAGACCTGTGCGCGTGAAGGGGACAAATAATGGCGCTGTTACTTGTAATTGCAAAAATTCGACGACTGTCCCCGACCGTCATTTCCGCCCCCCTGGCGACACCGATACTGGAAGGGCCGTCAGGCAACCGCCCGTTCCTTGCGCATCGATTGAATTTGCAGCAACGTATCGAGGTTCTGGTTGACGCGGCAGTAGAACTCCTCGTCGATGAAAGGACGCAGCATGAAATCATTGCCGCCGGCCTTCAGGAATCGCGCCGAAAGCAGCCGGTTCGAGGAGGAGGAAACGCCGATGATGCGCAGCTCGTGCGAGCCGATACTGGCGCGGATGCGCCGCGTCAGTTCGAAGCCATCGATGTCGGGCATGTTGTAGTCGGTGATGACAAGGCCGATATCGCGGTTGGCCTTCAGGATCTCCAGCGCCTTGCCGCCACTCTCGGCGACGCTGACACGGAAATTGTAGCGCTTCAGCCGGCTCGACAGCAGGGCGCGCGCAGTCGCGCTATCGTCGACGATCAGCACGTGGTGGCGATGATTGGTGAGGAAGCGGCATATCGATTCCGCCAGCAGGTCGACGGCGAAGATATTGTCCTTGAGGATATAGTCGACGATATCCTTGGCCATCAGCTTGTCGCGCATGTTTTCATGGAATGTGCCGGTGAAGACGATGGTCGGGATGGAGAGATCGACCAGATATTCGAGCGCTTCGCCGTTTTCGGCGCCGGGCAGGTTGATATTCGAGATCGCCAGCGTGATCGGATCGGAAGACTTGTCGTAGGAAACCTGCAGATCCTCGAAGTTGCGGCAGATCTCGACATCGATGTCGAACAGCTCCTTCAGACGTTTGCTGATCATCGAGGTGAATACGTTGGAATCTTCCGCGACAATAATGCGCGCACCCGCAAACATTTCCCCGGAATATTGCATCCCCGAAATACCTAGAAACGCCATAGCAAACCTTTGATGTAAAATCTGTCCCCGGATCAAACTGATACATCAATTGATTTGAGTAATTATTAATCGGCGCGCCTGGATATAAATGAAGAGGCGGCCCGATCGAGCCGCCTCCGACTTCTTTGCGGATATGATTAAGAAATCGGGCGCGAAGCGCCGCATTCTCGGCATCGAAAAGGCTTTCGCCGACAACCGTCGCATTATAGGTCGAACCGAGGTTTTGATCTTCAGCTTCGTGCCTTCCTTGGCGTAAGCCGGCCGCCGACGAGCCCACCCGGCTGGCACCGCTCGGCCGAAGCGATTATAAACGAGCCATCGACCCCGACCCGCCGACAGGTTCGCCCATGATCCAATCCGACACGGTGATCGAATGGCTTCTCGACTCCGACCCGTCGATCCGATGGCAGGTGATGCGCGACCTGCTCGATGCTCCGGAGCGGGAGTGGATGACTGAGCGGGCCAAAGTCGAGACCGAGGGCTGGGGCGCCAGGCTGCTCTCCTGCCAGGATGAGGACGGGCAATGGGCAGGCGGCGCCTTCCTGCCCGCCGGTTTCGACCCGCGCGAGTGGAAGCAGCGTGGCCAGCCGTGGACGGCCACGACCTTCTCGCTGTCGCAATTGCGCGAGTTCGGTCTCGATCCCGCCTGCGATTGCGCCAGGCGCGCCGTCAAATTGATCGGCGCCAACGCCCGTTGGGAAGAAGGCGGCCAGCCCTACTGGGAAGGCGAAGTAGAGGAGTGCATCAACGGCCGCACCGTTGCCGATGGCGCCTATTTGGGGATCGACGTCTCGCCCATCGTCGACAGGCTGGCCGGCGAGCGTCTCGACGACGGTGGCTGGAACTGCGAGCGGATCAATGGCTCCGTCCGCTCGTCTTTCGCCAGCACCATCAATGTGCTGGAAGGTTTGCTGGAATACCAGAGATCGACCGGCGGCACGCATCGGTCTCGAGAGGCGCGCAGGACGGGTGAGGAGTTTCTGCTGGCCCGCAACCTCTTCCGCCGCCTTGGCACCGGCGAGCCGGCCGACGAACGCTTCCTGCACTTCCTACATCCGAACCGGTGGCGCTACGACATTTTGCGCGCGCTCGACTATTTCCGCGCCAGCGCAATCCTGACCGGCGCCGACCCCGATCCGCGCCTCGGTGAGGCAATCGACCACCTTCGGTCCAGACGCTTGCAGGACGGCAGCTGCCGCTCGACAACAGCCCTGCCGGTCGAGTGTGGTTCGAGGTCGATGACGGGCAAGGCAAGCCCTCGCGGTGGATCACGCTCCGGGCGATGCGGGTGCTCAGATGGTGGGATGCCCAGCTCTCAATCAATGCCTGACGGCAATCCCAGCCCACGTAGGAAATGCCCCTCAAGCCCCCGCAGCAATTCGGCGCGGGCCGCGGGCGTCTCACCGATGCCGGGCTGATTGACCACACCGTGCAGGGCGTTGAACAGAAACACCGCCGTAAAGCGGGGATCACTGACCGACCAGGCATTCTCGCCAGCACCAGCGGCAAGCAATTCGTTCAGATGGTCGATCAGGATGTTGCGCGAAAGCCCCTCCCGCGTTGCAGGAGGAGCCGCCACGAAGGCGAGATGATGCAGCCCAGCCGCGTCGAGATAGCCAGTGGCGCATGCCGTCGACCAGGCCGCCAGCTTCCCGCGCCAATCCTCATACCGCAGTCCTTCGACCGCCGCGACGATGCCATCCAGCACGCCCTGCAAGAAGCGGGCGCGCAGCGCCTGGAGAACATCGGCCTTCGAGGAAAAGTGCAGGTAGAAGGTGCCCTTGGCGACCCCCGCCCCGGTCGTGATCTCCTCGATCGTGGTCTGCTCCAGGCCCTTTTCCAGAAACAGCCGCTCAGCCGCGGTCATCAGCTCGTCGCGCCGTTCTTCGGGTGGCTTGGTTCTCGGTTTTGAAACAGGATTGGCCGGCGGCAAGACTGGTCCACTCTCATTGACGGCGCGCGGGATCGGTCCTGTGCAGGTAGCCGGTAAACACGTCGCGCATTGCGGTGCTCTCGATATCAGGCAGCAGGCGACCGACTTCACCGCGATGATAGCCGGCATGCGTCACCACATGGGCCAGCATCTCCTCGCGGGACATGCGCCCGCGTCCGCCATCGGTGAAGGTGAAGTCGACGACCTCCTCCATTTCCTCGGGCGTTATACGCGAGGTATAATCGATATACCAACGATCCGTATCCCGGATATCGGAGGACAACTGTGCCAAGGGCGGCGCTTCGCTGCTCCAGCTCGCCGCATAGGAGTGATCCAGCCGTTGAAGATTGGCGGTGAAGATGCGATCGACGAGATGGGCGTGATTGAACACGCGAAGGGCCGATCGGAACTCATCGGATCGCGCCTCCACGCCGAGCGCGTTCAAGGCATCGAGTAGCTCGTCGTCGACGCTGGCTTTGTATTGGAACAGAGAGTTCAACAGGGTCTGCGCGCTCATGGCAATCTCCGGGCATGAAACGGGTGGCGCCGGCATCAAACCGGCAGCCTCCATCTACATCACTGACTGGTGGTCAGTCAATACGATCCCGATCTCTCTGCCACCTGCCCTGCCGCGCGTTCTTATGTGTCGTTACGCGCAGCAGCCGCTCGCTGCCGCTTGCGGCCCACAGCAGGCCGCCGCCTTGCTGTTCTCCTCTGCCAGCCATCGGTCGCGCGGCTTGCAGCTTGACGGCCGCGGCGAAAGCGCAACATGGACGGCGCCGGCACGGAGAACCGGCATCGCTGCGCAATAAAGCTGCATTGGCCGCACGCCGTCGCTGACTTCGAAGGTCAGCTTCGCCGAACCATCCAGTTGCACATGATCGGAAACCTTGCGGATGATTGCATGGAACTTGCCGGCCGGCATATGCGTGCGGTCGCCTTCCTCGATATCCCAGAGCTGGATGAAGATTTCCGCCCACGCTTCAGGATTGGCGCCGCAATCCAACGCCGAGAATTGGCCCGCCTTGACCTCGGTGACATGATAGCCAGGCTTTACCGCCTTGCCGTCGTAATAGAAAATCAGCGGAGAATCCTTGGCGCCGGTAAGCACACTGAGCAGCAGGCCGAGATCGATTTCGTTCTCTTGAATTTTGCTGTTGTCGATGACGTTCATTTGCGCTAAACCTCGTTTCAATGATTCAAGGATTATTGAAATATGGATCAACGTCAAGCCCTCATCGCATTCGGCGCGCTCTCGCAGGAAACCCGCCTTCACATCGTCCGCATGCTCGTGGTTTCGGGTCCCGACGGCATGGCGGCAGGCGCGATCGCTGAGAAGGCGGAGGTCTCGCCCTCTAATATCTCCTTCCATCTGAAAGAGCTGGAACGGTCGGGGTTGATCGCGCAACAGCGTGAATCCCGATCGATCATTTACACCGCGAACTACGAGGCACTTGGTGGCTTGGTTCGCTTTCTGATGGAAGATTGCTGTTCCGGGCATCCGGAAATCTGCGCACCTGCCGCGGAGGTCGCGGCCTGCTGCGCCCCTAAAATGAAGGAGAAATTGCAATGACCCCTGACCGCATTTACAATGTGCTCTTTCTCTGCACGGGCAATTCTGCCCGCTCGATCTTGGCTGAATCCATCCTTGAGACCGAAGGCAAGGGTCGATTCAAGGCCTATTCGGCCGGCAGCCAGCCGAAGGGTGAAGTCAATCCCTATGCGCTGAAGGAGCTTGCGGCGCAGGGCTACCCAACAGTCGGCCTCCGTTCAAAGAGCTGGGACGAATTCGCCGAGCCGGGCGCTCCGGAGATGGACTTCATCTTTACGGTTTGCGACAGCGCTGCCGGCGAGGCTTGTCCCGTCTGGATCGGTCATCCGATGACCGCCCATTGGGGCGTCGAGGACCCGGCTGTCGTCGAGGGCAGCGAAGTCGACAAAGGCCGCGCTTTCGCGCAGGCCGCCCGCTTCCTCAAGAACCGGATCAGCGCCTTTTTGAGCCTGCCTCTTTCCTCGATCGACAAGCTCGCCCTGGAATCGCACCTGCGCCAGATCGGCACCATGGAAGGCGCCAGCATTAAACAGCCCAAGGCGAGCTGATGGGTTTCGATTTGAACCAGCAGGCCTTGGAAGGGCACGACGACAGACTTCGCGGCGCGCTCGCAGGCGCCGGGCTTCCGGTCGATGACCTCACAAACGCCGGCCGAAGCTTCTATCGGTTTTCACGTGGCGGCGAGACGGTCGGCTTCGGCGGGCTGGAACTCTATGGCGAGACTGTACTCCTGCGTTCCATTGTCGTGCTGTCCGATCAGCAAGGCTTTGGCTTCGGCCATGCGATCACCCTTAGCCTGCTCGATCAGGCACAAAGGAAAGGCGCCACTGCCGCCTATCTGTTGACAGAAACAGCCGCCTCCTTCTTTCAATCGCTCGGCTTTCGTCCGATCGCCCGCGATGAAGCGCCGGCCGAGATCCTGACGACGCGGCAGGCCGCAAGCCTGTGCCCGGCATCGGCCGCCCTGATGGTCCGGAGCCTGCCGGCATGAGCGCGCCGATGTTTCCCCCGTCTCGACGACTGGTCGCCGAAGCGCTCGGCACGCTGCTGCTCGTAGCAACCGTCGTCGGCTCGGGCATCATGGCGGATAGCCTGACGGACGATACGGCGCTTGCGCTGCTCGGCAATACGCTGGCAACGGGGGCAATCCTCGTCGTCCTGATTACGATCTTAGGCCCGATTTCCGGGGCTCATTTCAATCCGGTCGTGTCGCTGGTGTTTGCGCTCCGGCGCGAACTGCCTGCCTCCTCCGTTCCCCCCTATATCGCCGCGCAGATCGTCGGCGGCATTGCCGGAACGATGCTCGCTCATGCGATGTTCGCCCTCCCCGTGCTGCAGGCCTCGGAAACCGTGCGCACCGGCGGCGCGCAATGGCTCTCTGAAGTGACGGCAACCTTCGGCCTCGTCTTCGTCATCTTAGCCGGTGTGCGCTTTCGCGCCGATGCCGTGGCATGGCTGGTCGGCCTTTATATCACCGCCGCCTACTGGTTCACCGCCTCCACGTCCTTTGCCAATCCCGCCGTCGCGATTGCTCGATCGCTGACGCACACCTTTTCCGGCATCCGCCCGATCGATCTACCGGGGTTTATCGCCGCTGAAGTCCTCGGCGCCTTGCTGGCGCTGATGCTTGCGGGATGGCTGCTGATGGAAGCCCGCGATCCTGAAACTCTCACCAAGACGGAATCCGCCTCATGACCATAGATGTTACGATCTATCACAACCCCGAATGCGGCACCTCGCGCAACACGCTTGCGATGATCCAGAACGCCGGCATTGAGCCCAACGTTATCGAATATCTGAAAAACTCGCCGTCGCGCGACCAGCTAATCAAGGTGATTGCGGATGCCGGTTTGAGCGTTCGCGAGGCGATCCGCGAAAAGGGCACGCCCTATGCGGAGCTCGGCCTCGACAACCCTGATCTTACCGACGAGCAATTGCTGGACGCGATGCTGAAAAACCCGATCCTGATCAACCGGCCCTTCGTCATCACGCCGCTCGGCACGCGTCTGTCGCGGCCCTCGGAACTTGTTCTCGAAATCCTGCCGGAAACGCATCAGGGCGCCTTCACCAAGGAAGACGGCGAGAAGGTGCTCGATGCCGGAGGCAAGCGCATTGTCTGATTTGCCTGCCATATCACCGATGCATCTGCGTCAACCGGATATGGACGCGCTCAGGCCGGCGTTCTCGACGCACAAGCCGCGCATCCTGATCCTTTATGGCTCGTTGCGAGCAGTGTCCTACAGCCGCTTCCTCGCACAGGAGGCCGCGCGGCTGCTCGAATATTTCGGCTGCGAAGTGCGCATCTTCAATCCGGAAGGTCTGCCGCTGCCTGATGCGGCGCCGGCGAGCCACCCGAAAGTTCAGGAGTTGCGCGAATGGTCGGCATGGTCTGAAGGCCAGGTGTGGGTCAGCCCCGAACGTCATGGCGCGATGACCGGCATCATGAAAGCGCAGATCGACTGGATTCCATTGTCGGTCGGCTCTGTTCGGCCGACGCAAGGCAAGACGCTGGCGGTGATGCAGGTCTCTGGCGGCTCCCAGTCCTTCAATGCGGTAAGCCAGCTCCGCATCCTTGGACGATGGATGCGGATGATCGCAATTCCCAATCAGTCCTCGGTTGCAAAAGCTTTCCAAGAATTCGACGCGGACGGCCGTATGAAACCCTCGTCCTATTACGACCGCGTCGTCGACGTCTGCGAGGAACTGGTGAAGTTCACGCTGCTGACCCGTGATGCCTCGAACTATCTGACCGACCGCTACAGCGAGAGGAAGGAAGAAGCCGAAAAGCTCGAACAGCGCGTGAGCCTCAGATCCCTATGACAATCAGCACCGAACGACCACCGGTAGCGGCCATTGCCGCGCTCGGGCTGACGCAGATCATCGGTTATGGATCGCTCTATTACAGCTTCAGCATCCTCGCCCCCGACATGGCCCGTGATTTGGGCTGGTCATCTGAATGGATCTTCGGCGCGCTCTCTGTGGCCCTTCTGATCGGCGGTCTGGCCGCACCTCTCATGGGCACGTGGATTGATCGCTTCGGCGCAGGCAGGATCATGACGTCGGGCTCGGCGATTGCCGCCGCCGCCCTCGTCGCCTGCGCCTTCGCGCCGGGAAAGATCGCTTTCGTCGCGGCATTGATCGGCATCGAGATCGCCTCGAACCTGGTGCAATATGGCGCAGCCTTCGCCCTGCTCGTGCAGATCAGGCCGCAGGTCGCCCAGCGCAGCATCACCTATCTGACCCTAATCGCCGGCTTCGCCTCAACCATTTTCTGGCCGATCACCACGGCGCTGCATGCGCATCTCTCATGGCAGAACGTCTATCTGATTTTCGCCGCGCTCAATCTCGTTGTCTGCCTTCCCATTCATGCCTGGCTCTCCCGTGGCATCAGCCAAACCAGGGGACGGACCGGAGAGGAGGCCGCAAAACGCGCCGAGCCGAGCCTTCCGCCGTCGGTGCGCAGGCTGGCCTTTATCCTGATGGTGACAGGCTTTGCTTTGGAAAGCTTCGTGAACTCGGCGCTTCTGGTTCACATGGTGCCTGTGATGTCGGCCCTCGGCCTCGGCGCCATGGCAGTGGTGGTCGGAACGCTCTTCGGCCCGTCACAGGTGCTGAGCCGCCTCATCAACATGGTCTTTGGCGAGAGCTTGTCGCAAGTGATGCTCGCGATCATCTGCGCCATCTTGCTGCCGACAGCCCTTGTCATCCTCATCGCCACCGCACCCTCGGTGCCTGGTGCGCTGGTCTTCGCCGTCGTCTTCGGCCTCGGCTCGGGGCTTAACAGCATCGTCTACGGAACCTTGCCGCTCGCGCTCTTCGGAAGCGATGGCTACGGCCGGCGGCAAGGACAAATCATGTCGGTTCGTCTCGTCGTCTCCTCGATGGCGCCGTTCGCGCTTGCCTTCCTGATGGGCTATCTCGGCGTATCATGGTCACTATCGATCGCTGCATTGCTCAGCACCGTCGCCGTTGCCGCATTCTTCGCCATCACGCGGCTGACGCGCCCGGTTGTTGCCCGGCCGGAACCTGTTCCCAATCCCGGAGAAGCTTGAGCGCATTAGTCGGGACAGGCGCTACTTGACGACGGCCGAGCCCTTGACGATGTCGATCGTCTCGCCGCCGTCGAGCCCGATGCGGTCGCCGTCGGGCGTCGTCATGAAGCAGCCGGAAGCACAGAGGTTTTCCGAAGCGCCGGCATCGACCACAACCTCGACGCGCTGGCCGCTCTCGGTGATGACGAGCACGACGGCGGCTGGATCGGTGTTGGTGATGGATGCCGCTTCAGCCGCGGGTGCGGCAAGCAGCGGGACAAGCAGAACGGCGGCAAATCTTGCCATCATGTGCGGCGGCGCTGGCGCGCCCTCCCCTCGAACGATCGGTGCTGCCCCCGGCAGCGATCCCGATAGTGGAGATCATGCACATATAGCTGTGAATGATGGCTGAATGACCCGTTCAGCCTTTCCGATTGCCGTCTGCCGTCTTGCTGCGCAATTGCCGCACCGGCTGCTCTTCCTCCTCCATGGGCGTGTCGGCCGAGTTTTCCTGCTCGTTGGGTTGATCCCTGCCCGCATCGGCAAGCGCGGGACGAGCCTCTCGATGGATGGTAAGATCGGTCTGTGGCAGCGGGATCTCGATGCCCTCGGCCTTGAAGCGCTTAAGGATCTCGATCCTGAGATTGTTGCGCACCGCCATGCCGTCACCCATATCGGCGAGGAAGAAACGCAGCTCGAAATCCAGCGAATAGGGCCCAAAGCGCAGGAATTCGACATGCGGCTCCGGATTGCGCATGACGAGCGGTATCTTGGCCGTCAGTTCCAGCAGGATGTCCATCACCTGCTGCGGATCGGCGTTGTAGGCGACGGAAACCGGAATTTCCGAGCGACCGATCTTGTTGCGGTGTGTCCAGTTACCGACGAGGCCGTTGATCAACTCCGAATTCGGCACGATGATCGACTGCTTGCGGAAGGTCTCGATCTCCGTGGCGCGCACCGAAATGCGTTTGACGATGCCTTCGGCCGTGCCGGAAACGACATGGTCGCCGACCTTGAACGGCCGTTCGACGAGCAGGATCAGGCCGGAGACGAAGTTGGAGACGATGTTCTGCAGGCCGAAACCGATACCGACCGAAAGTGCGGAGGCGACGAGCGCGAAGCTCGACAGATCGATGCCGGCCGCCGAAACGCCAATGATCGCCGCGATGCCGACGCCGAGATAGCCGATGCCCGTCTTGACCGAATTGCGCACGCCGAGATCGACATGGCTTCTCGCCATCACATTACCGTCGAGCCAGCGCTGCAGCCAGCGCGTCAGCAGGTAGACGCCGGCAAACAAGAGAATGCCGGTGCAGATGCCGAGCAGCGAGATGCTGATACCGCCGAGCCTGACCTCGGTGAATAGCCTATAGGCAAGAATCTGCAGGTCCTGCACATGGAAGCCCCACATCAGCAGGATCAGCGGGATGCCGACGAGAAGCGCCACCGCATAGATGGCAAGGCCGACAAGCAGGCCGGCCTGGTCGATCGCCACCGGCCCGAGCTTGAAGCGGCGCGTCAGGAAGCTTGCGAAGAAGGTGTCGCCGAAGCTTTCCTGCCTTGATATCGCCTTGCCGGAAAGCAGGCCGACATACATAGTGACGACGACCGCGCCGGTGATGATGAGCTGCGTGGCGACGAAGCGCGCGAGCCCGACATAACCGGTCAGCGCGGTGAGGATGAGGCCGGCGCCGACTACCCGCAGGATGATCGCCATGCCGCGCGGCCAATGCCTTCCCGGCGCATCGGGATCGCCGTTCCTGGCCAGCATCGGCTTGCCGAAGGAGACCGCGATCAGGATCAGACCGATGATCAGCGCGGCGATCAGGCTTCTGACCACGGTCAGCACCAGCGGCGAGCCCATCGCCTCGCCGATCGTGCCAAACAGATAATCAAGCGCGTTGACGATCGCCATCGCCAGCAGGCAGTAGCCGATCGAGCGCGCGCCGAGATTGGAAAGCCGAACGAGGCGCCAGCGCGGTTCGTGCGGTGCGAAGATGGCATTGACGAAGCGGCCGACGAAATAGACGAGCCCGATCGCCCCGAACAGCGCGCCGATGACAGGTGCGATGTCGGGCCTCAGCACATTGAACCCGTTAAGGAAAAAGAACGAGGTGACGAGCAGCACCGAGAGCGCCAGGGTGCGGATCAACGTCGACCAGAAGGCGATCGACAGCCGGCCGATATAGGACGGGTTCTCGACAGCCTCGTCGCGCTGCAGGTAGGAGCCGAACAGCCGGTAGCTGCCGGAGAGCAGGATCAGCGCCGCGGCAAGCGACAGGAAGATCGCGGCAAACATCGGGAAACGCTTGAATTTCCAGACGAAGGTGGCCCAGCTCGACAGCGCCTGCGAGAATTCGCTGGCCTCGTGCACAAAGGCGCTGCCGGCATCGTCGAGCACCGAGACCGAAATCTCGGTGCGCCTGAGCAGCGTATCGGCAAACAGCCGCCGCCGCATCTCGGTGATCTCGTTGACGAGCTTCGTCACCGTGATCGAGAGGTTTTCGGCATCGCCCGTCAGCGCGTTGATCTGCGCGCGTTCGGCGGCGAGCGCGTTGCGCTCCTGGGTGACGACCTCGGCTTCCGGCGGCTGTCCGTCCTTCGGCGGATCGCCGATCTCGACAAGCCGGTTCTTGATCTGGTCGAAACGCGGCCTAAGATTGACCGATATGGTGATGACGGCGCGTCTGAGCTCGTCGGCCTTGGTCGCAAGCCCGACCAGGGCATCGTCGTTGTCGGCATTCTGCTTGACGCCGTCCTGAAGCGCCGTCAGTTGGACCTTCGCCTTGTCGATCTCCTTTGTCGCCTGGTCGAACGGCGTATCGGCGAGCGGCGCCTGCACGGCCGCCGGTGCCTGCGGCTCCTGTGCGAAAGCCGCAACACCCTTGAAATGCGCGCCCGCGACCGCCAGCGTCAGCAGAAGAATGGTGCGAAGCAGGATCGGTCTCAGCCGCAAAAGCGCCTCCGGGAAAGGTTGTCGTCGGAATAGAATGCCAGCTTGTCTTAGTAAAGAAAGGCGACAGAAAGGCGGAAGCTCCCTGGAAACCCTTAGAAACCGGCATCGGGCCGGGTGAGATAGTCGCATTCCTCAGCCGTGGACTCCCGCCCGAGCATGACATTGCGGTGCGGAAAACGGCCGTAGGTGGCGATCACGTCGCGGTGGCGGATCGCATAATCGAGATATTCGGCATCGCCGAGCGCGCCGAACAGTTCCACCGATCGCTCCTGCTCGCCAAGGTCCTCGGCATGTTCGAACGGCATGTAGAAAAAGGTCCGGCATGCGGGTTCGACCGCCTGATCGGCGCCCGACGCAAGCGCGACTTTGGCTTCCCGAAGCGCCAGCCCATCGGTCGCAACGGCAAGCGCCGTGCCGCGATAGATGTTGCGGGGAAACTGGTCGAGCACGATGACAGCCGCCAGCCGGCTCTCCGCATCCGCCCGCCATTCGGCGTCAACACCCGCGGCAAGGGCCTGATGGGTATCGCGAAAAACCGTGCTGATCTCCGCGTCGAGGTCAGGCGTCGCGCGGAACCACAGCTCCCGGCCGCATCTGACGAACCAGAAATCATAGACTTCCTTCGGTGTGCGAATCGTCGTCATGTCTCCTCCCCTAGCGTCATGTTCCTTGCTGTGATGTCGGTAAACTATTGTAGAGATGGGACAAACGGCCTGTTGTATAGCGGCGAACGAGAGAAACATCGTCGAGTCCAGCGTCAAACGCTACTTCACCTCGTGCAACGAAAACACCAGCGTCGCCTTGGTTCCGTCGTGGCCGGGGTCATAGGCGAAATCCGATTTCAAGCTGGCGGCCATCGCCGTCAAAATGCGTGTACCAAGGCCGGTTCCCCTGGCCGGGCTCGATGGGTCGAAACCGGCGCCGTCATCCTCGACGATGACACGCAATGCCTCGTCCGTCTGGTCGACGATGACGCGGATCTCGCCCGGCACGCTGTCCGGATAGGCATATTTGAAGGCATTGGTGACGAGCTCGCTGACGATCAGCCCGAGCGTGATCACCTTGTCTGTCGCCAGATTGACCGGCTGCGCGGTGAGCACGATCCGGTGCGGTCGCTTGTCGTCGCGCATCGAGGTTTCGAGTTCGGTGAGCAAGCTGTTCAGATATTCGTCGACCTGCACCGAGCCGACCTGGCGGTTGGTATAGAGCCGGCGGTGCACGCTGGCGATGGCATTGATGCGCATCTGCGTTTCGTGCAGCGCGTCGATCGCCACTTGATCCGTGGTCATCGAGGATTGCATACGGATCAGCGCGCCGACGAGGCCGAGGCTGTTGGCGATGCGGTGATTGACTTCGGTAAGCAGCATTTCGGCAAGGTCGCGCTGCTGGCGGATCACCTCCTGCGCCTGCGCCGTCTCGCGGCGAAAACGCGCCCGCTCCAGCGCCTGTTCGAGGGCGGCGGCGAGCAGGTCGAAATAATCGGCTGAGATCCCCTTCAGCATGTAATCGTCGGCGCCGGCCTTCAGCGCCGCGACCGCGATGCTGGTATCGTCCGAACCCGTCGCATAGATCACCGGCGGATGATCCGGCATCGCCGTGATGCAGGGCAGAATGTCGAGGCCGGTCTCGCCGGCCAGGATATGATCGAGCAAGACGGCGTCGATACCGCCTTCGCCGAGTCTCGCAAGGCCGGCCGCGCCGCTCTCGGCCCGCTCGACCGAAAAGCCACGCCCACGCAGGTTTTTCTGCATCAGTAGGGCAAGCCCCTCGTCGTCGTCGATATAGAGGATGTGGATCAGGGCATCCGCATCGCCGCTAGAATTGCTCATTCGGTCTCCCGGCGTTCTCTCGCAGCGACGACCGCCCGCAAGCGTCCGAGTCGTCCGCATGGCAATGTCGTATTGTATTGACCGCCCGGGGTAAACAGCGGTTATCCCTCGCTCTTGTTGCAGGCGGCGCGGAAGAAGGATGTCGGGAATCCGGCATTTTCAGAACATGACCCTGGCCTGGGGAGGATCCCATGGAAGCCGTTGAAGGAGATGGGGAAACGAAGAACCTGAAATGAGATGCATAAACGCCGAGCGGCCCGATTGGTTCCGCAGCAAGCTAACTTTTCTGGAATTTCCGATGGCCGGATACTTCGGCCCCCGCCTCCGCCGGCAATTGCAGGAAGCGCAGCGACGAGACGACGCCGATCGCGCCGACCACGACGAAAGCCCAGCGGAAATCGGCAAGAACCGGATTGTCGGCGCCCCTGAGAGCCGAGCCGATGTTGAGCACGGCCGCCGCCACCGCCACGCCGAGCAGCATCGATACCTGCTGCAGCATGCTCGACAGCGTCGAGGCCGAGCTTCGCTGCGCCGGGCCGATATCGGCGAAGGCCAACGTGTTCAAAGCGGTGAATTCCATCGAGCGCGACAGGCCGGCAAGGAAAAGCAGCGCGTGGATGAAAAATGGCGGCGTCTGCGGCGAGAGGAAACCGCAGCAGACGATCGAAAGCGCGGCGATCAGCCCGTTGACCCCAAGCACTGTGCGAAAGCCGAAGAAGCGCAGCAGCGGCGTCGTCACCGCCTTCATGCTGAAATTGCCGAGGAAATAGACGAGCAGATAGGTGCCGGCGGCAATCGAGCTGAGGCCGAAGCCGAGCTGGAACAGCAGAGGCAGCAGGAACGGCGTCGCATTGATGGCCATCCGGCAGGCCGTGCCCGCCGACAGCGTCGACATCGAGAAGGTCTGGATGCGGAAGGCAGAAAGGTCGAGCAGCGGATTGTCGACGGCAAGGAAATGCCGCGTCGCCATGACAGACAGTACGATGCCCGCCGCCAGCATTGATAAGACGGGCAAAAGCCCGCCGTCCCATTTGACCGAGAGTTCGAGCGCGGCGAGCAGAAAGGTCAGTCCCGCAGCGCTGAGGACGAAGCCCAGGAGATCCAGCCGGCCCGGATTGGTCTCGCGCTGCTCCGGCACGAAACGCAGCACCAGCGCGATGCCGAGAATGCCGATCGGGATGTTGATGAGGAAGTTCCAGTGCCAGCTGGCATAGGTGGTGATGAAGCCGCCGAGCACCGGGCCGATCACCGGCGCCGTCAGTGCCGGCCAGGTGATCAGCGCGATCGCCTGGACGAGTTCCGACTTGCGGGCATTTTTCAGTACGATGATGCGCCCGACCGGCGTCATCAGCGCACTGCCCGCCCCCTGGACGGCGCGCCACAGCACAAATTCCGCAAGGCTGCCGGACAGCCCGCAAAACAGCGAGGCGCCGGTAAAGACAGCGATCGACATCAGGAAGATGCGGCGTGCGCCGAACCGATCGCCAAGCCAGCCGGACAGCGGAATGAAAGCCGCCATCGTCAGCATGTAAACGGTGATGCCGATGCTCATCGACACCGGCTGCACGCCGAAACTTGCCGCCATCTGCGGCAACGAGGTGGTAACGATCGTGCCGTCGAGGATCTGCATGAAGAAGGAAACGGCAACGACCAGCGCCACGATCTTCGCCTGGCGGCCGCTCGCCGCCTCTTGCCCATTCTCGCTCGTCTCAGCCGTGGTCATCGATCTGCCAATAAAAATTCCGGATGACGCGGCAGGGAAACGGGAAGGAAGCCGATCGAAGATCTGACGCGCGGAGGTGCGCGGACTTGGAAAGCCGCGCACTGGCTGAATACGCCCGTTGCATCCGGCCGGAAAGGCTAAATCTCGCACTACGCAGGAATATTCCCGATGCAGCCGGATAGCTGGCCACTATCAATCCCAAGAAAGGATTCAAGAAAAAGGCCCCGCCGAAGCGAGGCCAAGCTTGATCCGCTCCGGGGAAAAACAGGAGCGGCGCGCAGTCCATACCGTGTGATCCATGTCGCAGCGAGGCCAGATGTCGCTGCATCGGTACGCTCGCCAAAGAATTTTTCGCGATCCGCCGGAAAAGATCGGCCCCCAAAACTATCCGCCCAGGTGGCGCGACACCTGTCGCATCGCAGCAACGATTGGCGCTTGCAATGTTTATAAAAATAGATATCACTAAACATATTGCTAAACATGATGATTGAGGAGTTCATGTGAGCATTCTCTGAAGTGGGTGAACATGCGACGCCGGCGGGGAGCCGGCCCTTAGTTCTGGGAGGAACTTATGCAGAAAACATCGAAAGCCCTTTTCGGGCTGGCCACGGCATTTGTCATGTCGTCGGCATTGCCCAATCTCGCCAAAGCCGATGAACTGACCCTGTGCTGGGCCGCATGGGACCCCGCCAATGCGCTGGTCGAGCTCTCGAAGGATTTCACCGCCAAGACCGGCACGCAGATGAAGTTCGAATTCGTTCCCTGGACGAGTTATGCCGATCGCTTCCTCAACGAGCTGAATTCGCACGGCAAGCTCTGCGACCTGATCATCGGCGACAGCCAGTGGATCGGCGGCTCGGCAGAGAACGGCCATTACGTCAAGCTCAACGACTTCTTCGACAAGGAAGGCATCAAGATGGATGACTTCGTGCCGGCGACGGTCGTCGGCTACTCGGAATGGCCGAAGAACACCCCGAACTACTGGGCGCTGCCCGCCATGGGCGACGTCGTCGGCTGGACCTACCGCAAGGACTGGTTCGAGAAGCCGGAACTGCAGAAGGAATTCAAGGAGAAATACGGCCACGATCTCGCAGCGCCGAAGACCTACGACGAACTGAAGCAGATCGCCGAGTTCTTCCAGAAGCGTGAGATCGACGGCAAGACCGTCTACGGCGCCTCGATCTATACCGAGCGCGGCTCCGAAGGCATCACCATGGGCGTCACCAACGTGCTCTACGACTGGGGCTTCCAGTACGAGAACCCGAAGAAGCCCTATGACATGGAAGGCTTCGTCAACTCGGCCGACGCGGTCAAGGGCCTCGAATTCTACAAGTCGCTCTATGATTGCTGCACCCCGCCCGGCAGCTCCAACGTCTACATGGTCGAATCCGCCGACGCCTTCAAATCCGGCCAGGTCGCCATGCAGATGAACTTCGCCTTCACTTGGCCCGGCCTTTACAAGGACGAGAAGGTCGGCGGCGACAGGATCGGCTTCTTCCCCAATCCGGCTGAAAAGGCGCATTTCGCCCAGCTCGGCGGCCAGGGCATCTCGGTGGTCTCCTATTCCGACAAACGCGATGCCGCCCTGCAATACATCAAGTGGTTCGCACAGCCCGATGTACAGGCCAAATGGTGGGAACTCGGCGGTTTTTCCTGCCTGAACTCCGTCGTCAATGCGCCAGGCTTTGCCAAGAGCCAGCCCTATGCCCAGGCCTTCCTGGACTCGATGGCGATCGTCAAGGATTTCTGGGCCGAGCCGAGCTACGCCTCGCTGCTGCAGGCCATGCAGAAGCGCGTCCATAATTACGTGGTCGCCGGCAACGGCACTGCCAAGGAAGCGCTCGACGGTCTGGTGAAAGACTGGAGCGACGTCTTCAAGGACGACGGCAAGATCTGACGCGTGTCATCCCTGATGCGTGCCATCCTCGACAGGATGGCGGCCCGGATCGGCAGACGAGCCGGGCCGCCAGATCTCTCATATCCTAATAGACCCCGTACCCCAAAAATACCAGGTGAAGACTTGACCATTTCCCATTCCTCCATCGTCGAGAAGGCAGCCGATGCGACTGCGAGGGCAACGCCCTCCTCGGTCGCCCGGCGCGTCCGCGGCCTCTCCGACAGGGCGATCGCCTGGCTGTTTATTGCGCCTGCCATCACCCTGCTCTTGGCGATCAATATCTTCCCACTGCTTTGGGCGGTCTATCTCTCCTTTACCAATTACCGCGCCAACCGGCCGAATGCGCCGGTCCTGGGCGTCGGCCTTGGAAATTACCAGCGCGTTCTGAACGACCCCGATATCTGGCAAGCGATGCAGACTACCGCGCATTTCGTCTTCTGGACGATCGTATTGCAGACGGTGATCGGCTTCACGCTCGCCTACCTGATCGACCGCAAGTTTCGCGGCCATGCCTTCTGGACGACGATCATCCTGATCCCGATGATGCTGTCGCCCGCCGTCGTCGGCAATTTCTGGCGCTTCCTCTACGAGCCGCAGATCGGCCTCTTCGCCTATGCCGTGTCGATGGTGTCTGGCATCCCGACGTCGGATATCCAGATGCTCGGCAATGTCTCGCTGGCGCCCTGGGCGATTATCATCGTCGATACCTGGATGTGGACGCCCTATGTGATGCTGATCTGCCTAGCCGGGCTGCGCTCGATCCCCGACTATATCTATGAGGCGGCCGAGGTCGACCGCGCCTCGCCATGGCGCCAGTTCTGGTCGATCACCGTGCCGATGGCCCTGCCCTTCATCATGCTCGCCGTACTCTTCCGCGGCATCGAGAATTTCAAGATGTTCGACATGGTGACGCTGCTCACCGGCGGCGGGCCGGGCTCGGTCACTGAGGTCGCCTCGATCACGCTGAAACGCGCCGCCTTCGAAAGCTGGGCGACCGGCCGGGCCTCGGCTTTCGCCATCATCCTCTTCGTCGCGGTGTTCGGCCTCGCTAACATCTACGTCAAGGCATTGAACAAGGTGAAGCAACGATGAGCGCCGCCAACTCAGCCCATTCGGTTGTCGTACCGAGCCTGTCCAGCAAGCGCATCGCCGGCACCATCGTCGTCCTCTACGCGCTAATCACCCTCATCCCGCTCGTCTGGATCTTCCTGACCAGCATCAAGTCGCCGCCGGATTCGATCAGCTATCCCCCGAAGATCGTCTTTTCGCCATCGCTCGAAGGTTATTGCAATCTGTTCACCACGCGCACGCGGCAGACACCTGATTATATCGCCTCGCTGCCGGCACCGGTCGGCACCTGCGATGAGGTGACGCGCAAGCGCAACATGGTGATAGCAGGCCCGTCAAACTTCCTGCCGCGCTTCATCAATTCGCTGGTGATCGCCTTCGGCTCCACCTTCCTCGCGGTCTTCCTCGGCACGCTCGCCGCCTATGGCTTTTCCCGCTTCAAGATCCCGCTCGCCGACGACCTGATGTTCTTCATCCTGTCGACGCGCATGATGCCGCCGATCGCCGTCGCCATCCCGATCTACCTGATGTATCGCGAGCTCGGCCTTTCGGACACGGCGCTCGGCATGATCCTGCTCTACACCGCCGTCAACGTCTCGCTCGCCGTCTGGCTGCTCAAGGGTTTCATCGACGAAATCCCGCGCGAATATGAGGAAGCGGCGATGATCGACGGCTATACCCGCCTGCAGGCTTTCCGCAAGGTCGTGCTGCCGCAGGCGACCACAGGAATTGCCGCCACCGCAATTTTCTGCCTGATCTTCGCCTGGAACGAATATGCCTTCGCCGCCCTTCTAACCTCGGGCGAGGCGCAGACCGCGCCGCCCTTCATCCCGACGATCATCGGCGAAGGCGGTCAGGACTGGCCGGCGGTTGCCGCCGGCACGACGATCTTCCTGATTCCGATCCTGGTCTTCACCATTCTCCTGCGCAAACAGCTGCTGCGCGGCATCACCTTCGGAGCCGTCCGCAAATGAGCCACCTGATCGAAACACGCACCCCTGCCCGTCCGAAACGGTCGTTCTTCCTGCGCCGCGGCCCGATGGAGACCATCGCCACCGTGTTGATCGGGCTCGGCTTCCTGATGCTGTTCCAGCCCTTCCTGCTGGTGCTCTACACCTATTCGCTGGTCACCCTGCTTGCAGGCACCGTCATGTTCATCATCGTCTCGAAATTCCCGGAGTGAACCATGGCGGATATCCGGATCGAAAATCTCCGCAAGGAGTTCGGCAGCTTCGTCGCCGTCGAGGATTCGAGCTTCACCGTCCATGACGGTGAGTTCCTGGCACTGCTCGGTCCATCAGGCTGCGGCAAGACGACGACGCTTCGCATGATCGCCGGCCTCGAGCTGCCGAGCAGCGGCAAGATCTATCTCGACGGCGAAGACGTCACCTTCAACCGCGCCAGCGCCCGCGACATCGCCTTCGTCTTCCAACTCTTCGCGCTCTACCCGCATATGAACGTGCGTAAGAATATCGGCTTCCCGCTGCTGTCGCAGGGCATGCCCAAAGCCGAAATCCGTCAACGCGTCGAAGAGACCGCCCGCCTGCTGCAGATCGACCATATTCTCAACCGCTCGGTCTCGGGCCTTGCCGGCGGCGACCGGCAGCGCGTGGCGCTCGGCCGCGCCATCGTCCGGCGCCCGAAATGCTTCCTGATGGACGAGCCGCTCGGCACGCTCGATGCCGAGTTCCGCGAGATCATGGTCCACGAGCTGCGAGAACTGCACAACCGCATCCATGCCACCACCGTCTACGTCACCCACGACCAGCACGAGGCGATGGCGATGGCCGACAAGATCGCCGTCATGAACCATGGCGTCATCGAGCAGTTCGGCACGCCGCAGGAGATCTATGCCAAGCCGGCGACCATGTATGTCGCCGATTTCATCGGCTCGCCGCCGATGAACTTCATGCGCTTCACCTCGGGCCTGAAAAGCGGCGACAAGTCGATCCTGCTCGACGGCGTCGATGTCGCCGTTCCTGAGATCCACCAGGACATGGCCGAAAGCCAACTGGCGCTCGGCGTCCGGCCGGAGCATATCCGCTTCAGCGACGCCTCGGCGCTGCGCGGTGCCGTCTATGGCAGCGAATATCTCGGCACTAACCAGGTCGTGGCTGTGGAAACCCAGGGCGGCCTGATCAAGGCCCGCGTTGCCGCCAATCGCAGCTTCCAGATCGGCGAAAGGGTCGGCCTCGAATTCAACCCGGCGAAACTCGCGCTCTTCGACTGCACATCGGGCCGTGCCGTACCGTCCTCGCTCTATCAGGAGACCCGGCATGGCTGATGTCGTCCTCAGGAACCTCGCCAAGCGCTTCGGCGACACCCAGGCTTTGGCCGACCTCGATCTTTCGATCCGCGACGGCGAGTTCGTCGTGCTGCTCGGTCCCACAGGCGCCGGCAAGACCACGACGCTGCGGCTGATCGCCGGCCTCGAAAAGCCCGACAGCGGTGGCATCGAGATCGGCGGCCGCAATGTCGCCGCCGAAGCGCCCGCCGAACGCGACGTCGCCTTCGTCTTCCAGCAATATTCGCTCTATCCGCATATGACGGTTTACGAGAACCTCGCTTTCCCGCTGAAGGCGCCGGTCCGCAAACTCAGCACTGCGGAGATCGACCGGCGCGTGCGCGAAGTCGCGCGCATGGTCCGGATCGACCACAAGCTGGAGAACCGCTCTACCAGGCTTTCCGGCGGCGAGATGCAGCGTGTCGCGATCGGCCGGGCGCTGGTGCGCCGGCCGGCGATCTATCTTATGGACGAGCCGCTGTCCTCGCTCGACGCCAAGCTGCGCGCCGAACTGCGCCTGGAGCTCAAGCGTATCCAGAAGGAACTGGGCTCGACGCTGCTCTATGTCACCCACGACCAGGTGGAAGCCATGACCATGGCCGACCGCATCGGCATCGTTGCCGAGGGACGGCTGATGCAAGTAGGAACACCGCGCGAAATCTACGGCAATCCCGCCAACCTGCATGTCGCCGCCCGCCTCGGCCAGCCGCATATCAACCTTCTGCCGGCGGACCTGCTCCCGGGCGGTCAGCCGCCGGCCGGCACGAAAACCGTCGGCGCCCGCACCGAACATCTTGATATCGTCGTCGGCAAAGATGCCAACGCCGAGATCGACTGGATCGAACATCTGGGCGACCAGAACCATCTGCACATCAGGGTCCGCGATCCCAGGCAGGCCGCGCGGGAACACAAGCTCGTCACACTTGCGGATCCATATCTGGCGATTGCGCCGGGCGACCGGATCAGCCTGACGCTACGTGATCCGCTTTATTTCGATGTGGCTGGACAGCGCCTGTCCTGACCGGCAAACAGACTTGATGATGGCATGAAAAACAAACAGACGGGTCTCAATCGATGAAACACTTCTTCAACCGCAGGGAAAACATCGTCACCGAAGCCTTGGACGGTCTGCTTCTGACGAGCAGCAAGGGTCGTCTTGCCCGCCTCGACAGCTTTCCCGACATCAAGGTGATCCTGCGTGCGGACTGGGACAAGTCGAAGGTGGCGATCATCTCAGGCGGCGGCGCCGGCCATGAGCCCTCCCATGCCGGCTTCGTCGGTAGGGGCATGCTGACGGCTGCCGTATCCGGCGAGATTTTCGCCTCGCCGAGCGTCGATGCCGTGCTGACGGCGATCCGCGCCGTGACCGGCGAAAAGGGCGCCCTGCTGATCGTCAAGAACTACACTGGCGACCGGCTGAATTTCGGCCTCGCCGCCGAAAAGGCGCGCGCCGAGGGCTTCGACGTCGAGATGGTCATCGTCGCCGACGATATCGCCATCCCCGGCATCAACCAGCCGCGCGGCGTCGCCGGCACGCTGTTCGTCCACAAGATATCGGGCTATCACGCCGAAAGGGGCGAGGACCTGAAGACGGTCGCAGCCCATGCCGCGGCTGCGGCCGGCGACATCGTCTCGCTCGGCATGTCGCTCTCCACCTGCAGCGTGCCCGGCCAGTCGCACGAAGATCGTCTCGGCGAGAACGAAGGCGAACTCGGCCTCGGCATCCATGGCGAGCCGGGCGTCGAGCGCATCGCTTTGCAGCCGGTTGCCGATATCGTCTCCACCATGGTGGCGCGCCTAACCCCGACGCTACGCGAGGGCGGAAACCACGCGCTCCTCATCAACAATCTCGGCGCCGTGCCGCCGCTCGAAATGACCGTCATCGCCAATGCCGTGCTGTCCTCGCCGCTTGGCCGCCGCGTCCGGCTGATCATTGGCCCGGCGCCGATGATGACCGCGCTCAACATGAACGGCTTCTCGCTGTCGCTGATCCGGCTGGACGCCGTGCGTGAGGCCGCGCTGACGGCAGCGGTCGAGCCGCATGCCTGGATGCCGGCCGTCGAACGCCACGAGATCAGGGTCATCGCCGCACCGAGAACATCGGCCGCCTTGAACGGCGCGAACGGCGCAGCTGGAGATGACGCCCACAACCGGCGCCTGATCACGGCACTCTGCGAACATCTGATCTCGCAGGAAAGCGAACTCAACCGGCTGGATGGCCGCGTCGGCGATGGCGATACCGGCTCGACGGTGGCGACGGGCGCCCGCAGCGTGCTGGCTCGCCTCGACACGCTGCCGCTCGACCGGCCGGCGGCAACGCTTGCCTCGCTCGGCGATATCCTGGGCACCAGCATGGGCGGATCGAGCGGCGTGCTGCTGTCGATCTTCTTCACCGCCGCAGCAAAGGCGATGGCCGACAAGGCCGATATATCAGCAGCCCTTATTGCCGGGCTCGACAGGATGACGTTCTATGGCGGAGCCGAAGTCGGCGACCGGACGATGGTCGATGCGCTGTCGCCTGCCCTGCAGGCGCTCGCATCCGGCGATGTCGCGGCGGCGGCCAGGGCTGCTGCCGCAGGTGCGGAGTCGACGAAGACGATGATGAAGGCGAGAGCCGGACGCGCCTCTTATGTCGGCGAAAGGGATCTGGCAGGTGTCGCCGATCCCGGCGCCGTCGCGGTTGCCGGCGCGTTTGGCGTGGCGGCAAGCCTCGCCTGACCAAAGAGACGCTTGAAAGCCCGCGGGAGGCGCGGCGACAGGGAGGATGACAGTGCAGGCGGAACCGGTGCTTGTGGCAGGGTTGATCGAGGTGTGCCGCGCGACGATCGCGGCAAACACCGATCATCTCTGCGCGCTCGATCGCGCCATCGGCGATGGCGATCACGGAACCAACATGCGGCGCGGCTGCGAGGCGGTGAGCGCCGAAGGCGAAAGCCTGTCCAGCCTGCCCTTCCCCGACGCCATGGAAAAGATCGGCCTGACGCTGGTGATGAATGTCGGCGGTGCCGCCGGGCCACTCTACGGCACGCTGCTGATGGAGATCGGCCGCGAGCTTCGCAAAAACGACGAGAAGGCCGATTTTTCCCTGGTGCTGAAACAGGCGATCGATGCCGTCGCCAGACGCGGGCGTGCGCATGCCGGCGACAAGACCCTGCTCGACGTGCTCTATCCCGTCCATGCCGCGCTGGCGAAGCGGTCTCCGCTCGGTGACGTCGCCCGCAAGGCCGAACGTTCCGCCAGCCGCACGGCTGACATGAAGGCGATGCGCGGGCGCGCGGCCTATCTCGGCGACCGTTCGATCGGCCATGTCGATCCCGGCGCGTCGAGCTGCGCGCTACTGACCACGGCGATCTGCCGCTATCTCGGGGAGCACCGCCCGCAATGAATGGAAAGACCGCAAATGTGGGTATCGTGATCGTCTCCCACTCGCCGCTGGTGGCAAGGGGGATCGCCGATATGGTGCGACAGATGGTGGGCGACAGCGTGCCGCTCGCCTGGTCGGGCGGCAATGTCCATGGCGAACTCGGCACCGATGCCGGCGGTATCCTCAGGGCGATCGAGGCCGCTTGGTCCGATGCCGGCGTCGCCGTCTTCGTCGATCTCGGCGGTGCTGAAACGAACAGCGAGATGGCGATCGAAATGCTGGGCCTTCCCCGCGCAGCCCTCGTCTCCATCTGCAACGCGCCTTTGGTTGAAGGCGCCGTCATCGCCGCCGCCGAGGCGTCGGGGGGCGCTTCGCTGGCCAAGGTCGTCGCCACAGCCGAGGAACTGTCCCCCTGATGACAACAGGATTGCGTAGTGAAAAACAGGAGCCCGATCCATTGCATGTGAATTGCCAGACGGAGGTAGAAGTCAAGCACGGCGTCGGGCTGCATGCCCGCCCCTCCGTCACCTTCACGCGGCTTGCCAAGTCCTTCCCCTGTTCGATCGAGATCGCCGTCAACGGCAGCGATGTCTGGCTGAACGGCAAGAGCATCATCAAGATCATGGGCGCGCGAATCCGAAAAGGGTCGATCCTTAGAATACGGGCCGACGGCATTCTCGCCGAAGAGGCGATCCGCGCCCTGAAGGAACTCATCGAGCGCAACTTCGATGAGGAAAAGAAACATGGCCGAACCGCTTAGACTGAAAGCCAAGAGCGCATCCCCGGGCATCGCATCCGGCCCGGCCTTTCTCGCGGAGGAGCCGAAGGCTCCTTCCGCTGCCGAGCAGCCGGACACCGCCCCTGCGTCCCGAGCCGTCGGGGGATACGGCGCGCTGGAGAAGGCGATCGACATCTCGATCAGCGAACTCGAGCACCTTGCCGATGGAGCCGACGCCGAAAGCCGGGATATCATCGATTTCCAGATCGAGGTGCTGCGCGATCCGACGATCGCGGAAGCGACCGGCGCACGCCTGGAAGCCGACGAGAATGTCGTCTTTGCCTGGGTCGCCACCCTCGACGCCTATATCGGCGAACTCGAAGCGGCCGATGAAGAGCAGATGCGGGCACGCGCCGTCGATATTCTCGACATCAAGAACCGCGTGCTCGGCGCGCTCGCCGGCACCCCGATTGCCGATTTCCCGCCCGGCTCGGTCTTCGTCGGCAAGGACATGGAGCCGAGCCGCTTTCTCGCCCATGACTGGTCGAAAGGCGGCGGCATCGCGCTGTTCGCAGGCAGCACCGCCGGCCATGTCGCCCTGCTCGCCCGGGCGAAATCGGTGCCGATGGTGATCGGCACAGGCCGCTTTTCAGCCGCAGACGGAGATCCTGTCAGCGTGGATGGCAACGCCGGTGCGGTCATCCTGCAGGCGGGCAGCATGCTGATCCCGCCGCTCGCGCCTGCACAAGAACCCGCCGGCGACACGCAAACCACCGGCGGCGAGTTGCGCACGGCGGACGGCGTGCCGATCCTGCTCTCGATCAACATCAACGATCCCGCCGAGATCGATGCGCTCGATCCGGCAACGGCAGGCGTCGGCCTGATGCGCTCGGAATTTTCGATAACCTCAGTGGCCGATGCCGCCAATGAGGAACAGCAGTTGGCGATCTATCGCCGCGTACTGGAGCAGGCAGGCGACAGGCCGGTAACGATCCGCATGCTCGATATCGGCGGCGACAAGCCGCTCCCCGGCCTGGAAGATCTGCCGGCTCTTGCCTCGGGCCTACGCGGCATCCGACTGCTGCTTGCCCGGCCGGAAATCGCCCGCGTCCAAGCCCGCGCCCTGCTGCGCGCCGCCGTCTTCGGTAGGCTGTCCGTAATGCTGCCGATGGTGACCTTTCCCGACGAAATCGACAGGATGCGCGACATCTTCCGGGAGGAAGCCGAAAAGCTCGGCCGCCGCGCCCTGCACCACCGAATGCCGCCGATCGGCATGATGGTGGAGGTGCCGGCTGCCGCTTTGATGCTCGACGCCTTCGGGGCGGCGGCATTCTTCTCGTTCGGAACCAACGACCTCACCCAATATCTTGCCGCCTCCGCCCGCGACGATATCGACGCCGATGCCGGCAAGGCTGCACCCGCCGTGCTCCGGCTGCTTGCCCAGGCGGTGAAGCTGACCGCCGGCAAGCCAGTCAGCATCTGCGGCGACATGGCCGGCAATCCGCACTATCTGCCCGGCCTGCTCGCCGCCGGTCTTAGGCATTTTTCCGTGGCGCCGGCCCGGCGTCCCGCGATAAGATCGGCGATCATCGGCCTCAACGCCGATGGCACAAAGGCTGCCGGAGAGTAGAATGGCGCGCGAAGACACCGAAGACGCCATTATCGCCTACAAGTCCATTCTGGCGCAGATCATCGACAACAGGCCATCCGGCACGCGCCAGCGCCTGGCGACGGCGCTTGGAAAACATCGCAGCTTCGTCACCCAGATCACCAGCCCGACCTATGCAACGCCGCTGCCGGCGCGCCATCTCGCCACCATCGTCCGCGTCTGCCATTTTAGCGCCGCCGAACAGGAGCGCTTTCTCGAAGCCTATCAGGCCGCCCATCCCGGCAAGCTGCCGGACCTCGGCCATTCCGAGAAATTGCGGCACCTTTCGCTGATGGTGCCCGACTTCGGCGACGACAGGAAAAACCGCCTATTGGAAGAGGCGATCTCCGATCTGGTGCAGAAGATCGTCGCGATTTCAGGGGCGAGTGAGCAGTGAGTAGTGAGCGGGTTGACGTAACGTAATGCTTTTGGCCTTGGGAGGGGCTTGATGAAGAAGTTCATGAACACTGCGGAAACCATGGTCGCCGAAAGCGTCGAAGGCTTCGTGCGCGCCCATGAGGCCTTGGTGGTGTTCGGGCCTGAGCGCAGATGCATCCGCCGCCGCCATCTCACCCCTGGCAAGGTGGCGCTTATATCTGGCGGCGGCGCCGGCCATGAGCCGATGCATATCGGCTTCGTCGGCCACGGCATGCTGGATGCCGCCTGCGTCGGCCATATCTTCACCTCTCCGACACCGAGTCAGATCATCGCTGCGATCGAAGAGGCCGATACCGGCGCCGGCTGCCTGCTCGTGGTCAAGAATTACGACGGCGATCTGATGAATTTCGAAATGGCGATCGAGATGGCCGGCGACCGCCACAACATCGACATGGTCGTCGTCAGCGACGATATCGAGACATCAAGGTCCGGCGAAGGCAATGGCCGGCGCGGCGTTGCCGGAACGCTGATCGTCGAAAAACTCTTGGGTGCTGCGGCCGAACGCGGCATGTCGCTTGCCGAATTGAAGCAGCTTGGCGAGGGATTGAACACCCGCATCCGCTCGATGGGTGTCGCGCTGAACGGCGTGACGGTGCCGCAGACCGAGCGCACGACATTTTCGCTTGGGCCGGGCGACATGGAAATGGGCGTCGGCATCCATGGAGAACCCGGCCATGCCAGGCAGCCCTTCGCCGCCTCCGACGCCATCATCGGCCATCTCTGCGAAACCATCGCCGGCGATATCGCGGTGGCGCCGGGTACCCGCGCACTGCTCTTCGTCAACGGCCTCGGCGGCACGCCGCCGGCCGAACTCTACCTCGCCTATAACGGCGCCCGCCGCTTTATCGAGCAAAGCGGCATTCCGATCGAGCGTTCGTTGGTCGGAACCTATGTCACCTCGCTCGACATGCAGGGACTGTCCGTCACCCTTGCTTTGCTGAGCGACGAGGAGATCGCCCTCTGGGACGCGCCGGTGGCGACGGCGGCGCTGCATTGGCCATAATGGCGCCCCGTCAAATATAAAGCGTTGCCATCTTCCGCCAGGCGCCGGCGCGGTGGGCGCGTCCATCCCAGACATGCAGCTGATGGCCGATATTCTTTTCGCCGAGCAGCCGACTGAGATATCGGTTGTTGTCGAGGAAAGGGTCGGCGTCGCCGATGGTGAGAACGATGTCGCGCTCACGCAGCCTGTCGAGCCGCCAGTCGCTGCCGAGCCCTGGAAGAAAATGCGCCGGCGTGTGGAAATAGACGCTGTCATCGTAATAGCCGTCGAACAGGTCGCCGAAGGATTCCACCTTCGTCGTCAGGTCGTAACGGCCGGAAAAGACGACGAGCTTGCGAAAGAGATGCGGATGGCGAAAGAACAGGCTCGCCGCCTGGAAGGCCCCGAGGCTGCAGCCATGCACGATGGTGCAGTCATGTGGATTTTTCGTCGCCATCAGCGGCAGCACCTCGTTGAGAATGTAATCCTCAAGGGCACCATGCCGGCGGATGCGCTCGGCGGGGTGACGGTGAAAGCCATAGAAGGTCTCTGCCGCCAGGCCCTCGATGCAATAGAGCTGGAGATGGCCAGCTTCCAGCTTGTCGGCGAGACTCGCGACTAGGCCGAGCTGTTCATATTCGAAGAAACGCCCGTCTCGCGTCGGAAAGACCAGCACCTTGGCGCCGGCATGGCCGAACACCAGCATCTCCATGTCTCGATGCAGCCGCTGACTATACCAGCGCAGATATTCGCGGTTCATGGCACCCTGAAAAACTGTCTCACCTTGTCGCGGAGAACCGCCTCTTGCTCAGCGCTGCCAGGATAGTCGAAATGCCCCGCATCCAGGATGAAGATTTCATTAAATTTTGGTATCGCATTCGCGACAGCGAACTGGCAGGGTGGCGCGACGGCAGGATCGAAAAGGGCGACGGCCGTCAACATCGGCACCTTGATCCGGCTGGCGGCGGTCGCCGCATCGTAGAAGCGCAGCGTTTCCAGCACGTTTCCATGTTCAGCCTGATATTCCTGCACCGATTCCGCACTGCCGACGCTCGGCAGCATCAGCCGCAGCGGCTGATGCCCGAAACTCGGCAGCGCCAGATGGCCGCGATCGATGCGCTCGTCGTAGGCGATCGCCATTGCTCCGACACCGCCGCCAAAGCTGATGCCGCTATAGCCGATATACCCTGAAAGCCAGGGATAAAGTGCCGTAAGCGTCGAAACAGCGAGCCAGATATCCTCGACGCAGCCGCCGATGATATAGGCCTCCGGTGTGTCGATGTCGTGCAGCACATGCCAGGACGGGTTCTCGGAGATCGGCGGATGGGCGCTGAGCGACAGCCCGCGGCAGCAGGGAAATATGAGCGCCGTTTCCCTGACCGGTAGATCGAAATCAGGACCATCCCGCCCGCCGTAACCGTGCCCGACGACGAGGCCGCGCCGCACCTGCCCTTCCCGCGGCAGGAGCAGCCAGCCGCCGATCCGGAACTCGCCGGTCGAGAGATAGACGAGGTCGAGCACATGCCAGTCGGGATGGGTGATCCGGCTGCGGGAAAGCACCGGCTGCGGATCGACCGTCAGCGCCTCGAGATAACGCGCCTTCCAGAACACATCGAAACCCTCAGGGGCTTCGGGCGGCTCGACCGCAAGAAGCTCGTCAAGCTTCATGCCGTAGGTTGGATCGAAGGCGAAGGGATGTGTCGTCGGAATAGTCATCCAAGGCTTGTCTCGTGAAAAGGCCGGCGGCGCAAGACTCTGCCTTAGCCAGCCGATAAACCTTACCGACACTCGGACACCTTTACGCGGCGTCAGTCGCCTCGTATCGCCCGGATGTGACGAAGAGCCTGCGGCCAACGGCACGCGCAGCCTCCAGATGAGCGGTCGCATGGTCCGGTCCGGCTTCGAACAGCACCTCTGATGTCACGACCCGGGCGCCGCAATAGTCGAAGATCCCATGATCGATTTGCGTCTTCATCGCGCCGAAATAACCGTGCCGCGCATAGGTCCTGACATCAGCGCCGCCGAGGCCGACCAGATGCACCGGCAGTCGGCCAAGCCGCTTCACCAGCCTAGCATCCGCGCCGTAGTCGTAAGCCCAGCCATTGGTGAAGACCCGGTCGATCCATCCCTTGAGCAGCCCCGGCATCGACCACCAATAGACGGGATAGACGAGCACCAGCGCATCGGCGCGATCGATTCTTGCCTGCTCGGCGGCAACATCGGCGGGCAACACCCCTTCCCTGAGATGCAGGGCGATATCGGCAGCACTGAAGCGAGGATCGAAGGCCTCGGCCGCAAGATCGGCGATCTCGAAGGAATGGCCGGCATCGGAAAGAGTGATGCCCTCGGCGAGATGCGCAGCAACGCCATGGGTAAGCGACCGGGGATCGGGATGCGCGACGACGATGAGCGCGTGCATGCAGAAAACTCCCGTTGAATGATTGCGGACGGAAGTCGCGGGCTGTATACCTTTGGTAAGCTACTTTCAGTAAGTTACTTTTGGTATATAGCGATGTCAAGCGCCGAAACAACAGGTCAGCCGACCAATCCGCAACCGCGCCGCCGCCTGTCGCGGCAGGATCGGCATCGCCAGTTGCTCGACGTCGCTTGGCAGATCGTCCGTGACGAAGGAACGGAAGCGCTGACCCTCGGCCGGCTTTCAGAGCTGGCGGGCGTAACGAAACCCGTGGTCTATGATCATTTCGAAACCCGCCCCGGCCTGCTCGCAGCGCTCTACCGCGAATTCGACGCCCGCCAGACGGCTGTGATGGACGCAGCCCTTGCGGCAAGCCAGCCGTCGCTCGCCGACCGGGCCACAGTCATCGCCACCTCCTATGTCGACTGCGTGCTTCTTCAGGGCCGCGAAATCCCCGGTGTGATCGCAGCACTTGCCGGCTCGCCGGAACTCGAAAGGATCAAGCGCGAATACGAAGCGGCCTTCATCGAGAAATGCCGCATCGCGCTTTCGCCCTTTACCGGTGCCGGCACGATCGCCGCAGCCGGCCTCTGGGCCATGCTCGGCGCCGCCGAAGCCCTCTCTTATGCCGCCGCGTCGGGCGACATCACCGCCGTCGAGGCAAAGAACGAACTCTTCGAAACCATCGTCGCGATGGTGGCGAGAAGTATGGGCGGCGGCACGCATCCCGATCACCTGCGCAATACGGCCGGCCTCGCATCGAGATGATCCGGCGGGGATACCTGTATCGAATCCACCGCCCGCTTCGTCATGGAACTCGGTTATTTCGCGACCCTGGCGAGCGACGCGACGGCCGCCTTCTCGCACCTAATGATGCATGCTGCGCACAAGCCGAACGGCCCGACCTACGCCCATGCTATTCTGACGACGGCCGAACTCATCGAAGTCTTGCCCAAGGCGTCTGCTTCAAAGGACAATGCCATGACCATGCTCTTCAAAATGCTCACAAGTGCCGGCTCGGAATCCCCGAACCGCGACCGGCGCAGGTTCCTGACCACCGCGGCGATCGGGATCGCCGCCGTGGGCGCGACCAGCCTGTTTCCGTCCTATCCGGCATCGGCTGCCACGGGAGATGCGATCCGCCCGTTTCGCGTCGACACTCCCGAGGCGGACCTCCTCGACCTTCGCCGGCGCGTGCTGGCAACACGCTGGCCCGAACGCGAGACGGTCGACGACCAGACGCAGGGCATACAGCTCGAAAAGATCAAGCCGCTCGTCGATTATTGGGGCACCGGCTACGACTGGCGAAAGGCGGAAGCGAAGCTGAACGCGCTGCCGCAATTCATCACCGAGATCGACGGCCTAGACATCCACTTCATTCACGTCCACTCGAAACATCCGAATGCCCTGCCCGTCATCATCACCCATGGCTGGCCGGGATCGGTATTCGAGAACCTCAAGATCATCGGCCCGCTCACCGATCCGACCGCTCATGGCGGACGCGCCGAAGATGCGTTCGACGTGGTCATTCCGTCGATGCCGGGCTACGGCTTCTCCGGCAAGCCGACCGGCACCGGTTGGGGGCCGGACCGCATCGCGCGGGCCTGGGCAGAACTGATGAAGCGCCTCGCTTACAGCAGCTACGTCGCCCAGGGCGGCGACTGGGGCTCGCCGGTCTCCGGCGCGATGGCACGGCTCGCGCCACAAGGTCTGCTCGGCATCCACATCAACCTGCCGGCTGTCGTGCCGCCCGAAGTTGCCGCGGTGCTCGCCGCTGGCGGGCCAGCGCCGCAGCGACTCTCCACCGAGGAACGCGCGGCGTTCGATGCCCTCAGCGCCGCAGCCAAGATGGGGAACAGGTCCTATGCCACGATGATGGGCACGAGACCGCAGACGATCGGCTACGCCATATCGGATTCCCCGGCCGGCCTTGCGGCATGGACGCTCGGTCATCCAGGCTTCACGCACTGGACCTACGACAGCAGCGATCCCGAAAAGTCTCCCGACGAGGTGCTCGACGACATCACGCTTTACTGGTTGACCAACAGCGCCGCTTCCTCGGCCCGGATCTACTGGGAATATGGCGGCGGGCGCAGTCCCGTCCTTGCGGCCGGGGAGAAGACCTCCAAGATCGCGCTTCCGGTCGCCATCACCGTCTTTCCTGGGGAGAGCTATCAGGCCCCGGAGACATGGGCCCGTCGCGCCTATCGCAACCTTATCTATTTCCACAAGGTCGACAAGGGCGGCCACTTCGCCGCCTGGGAGCAGCCCGAGCTCTTCTCCGCCGAGCTTCGAGCAGCGTTCAGGCCGCTGCGCCGGTGACCAGCCGGCGAACGGCCCTGCCGCTTTCCGGCCTCGGCATCAGTCCGTATTCTGCCCCGCCGCCGTGAGGATCAGCTTTGTGATCTCGTCCGAGTGGGAGATCAACGACAGATGGCTGGCCTGGATTTCAATGGTCTTCGCCCCCATGCGCTTGGCCATGAAGCGTTCGAGATCGGGATTTATCGTCCGATCCTCGGTCGAAACGGCATACCAGCTCGGCTTCGAACGCCAGGCAGCCTGTGTCGTCTTGCCGGTCAGCAGCGCCTTTTGAAATGGCTGCTGCACGGCATAAAGCACTTTGGCCTTCGCCTCCGGCAGGTCGCCGGCAAAATCACGCAGGAATGCTTCCTCGCCCAGCCGACCTTCGTCGGCGTCGAAGACGATGCCGGCGGACGCCGGCGGCGTCGGGAAGGTTTTGGCGAGAGCGGTATAATCCTCACCTGCATCCGGCGCCCGCGCCGCGACATAGACGAGCGCCGAAACGTCAGGGTGCACGCCGGCCTCGGTGACCATCATGCCGGAAAACGAATGCCCGACCAGAACCGTCGGGCCATCCTGTCGGTCGAGCACCCGCTTCACGGCAGCGACGGCCTCGGGCAACGTCGTCAGCGGGTTCTGCACCGCCGTGGCGTTGAGCCCGGCCGCCTGCAGGCGGGCGATCACCTCGGTCCAGCACGAGCCGTCGGCAAACAGCCCGTGCGCCAGCACGACGTTGCGCGCCTTAACGGCAGAGGGTGTCGCGGCCATGCCGCGGGTGGCAAGCAGAGAAGCGGCGGCGCCGGCAACAAGGGCAGCCGAGAAAGTCCGTCTGTTCATCATCATGATCTGGTTCCTTGTGCGTCCAGGAATTGAAGGATCGAAAGCATGTCGGCTCGGGACCGAAGAACCGAAGCCAAGTCAAAATCGGTTGGTCTGTGATGCCGTGTCGGAACAGTTCGCTTTGCCCGGCGCGATGCGCTGGCCTTCGTCGCGTTGCGGTTCCCGTCGTATTCAAATCGGTATTGGAAGCGGCTTCGTGTATGCAGAAGCCTGCTTGCTGGAGATTTATGTATTCCCATCTGATATAAAGTCAATTATTGAATACGTAACACCTTCGTGATGCTATCAGTGTATACGCCTAGCGGCACGTCAATCGCATTTGCATACACAATCGATCGAGCCGTCGATGCTGAAACAGATCGGAGATAACGGAAATGGCGAGTGGTTTCGAAACCGAGGATGACGGCGATGATCGCGGGTTGCTCTCCGACCGCATTCGCAACGCCCTGACGGACGAGATCGCCACCGGCACGCTGGCGGCGGGCGCAGCGTTGGACGAACAGCAGCTTGCCGATCGCTTCGGCGCCTCCCGCACGCCGGTTCGCGAAGCGCTGCGTCAGCTGGCGGCGGGCGGCCTCGTCGAGCTTCGCGCCCGGCGCGGCGGCGTCGTTGCCCGTATGACACCGGAGCGCATCATGGAGATGTTCGAGACGGTGGCCGAGATCGAGGCCATTTGCGTCAGGCTCGCCACCTACCGCATGACACCGCTGGAACGCAGCCATCTGATCGAACTGCACGACCTCTCAGAGTCGATCGTCGAGACCGGCGATTTCGATGCCTATGACAGCTTCAACCGCCAATTCCATGAAGCCATCTATCACGCCACCCACAATAGCTTCCTTGCCGAACAGGCGATCGCCGTGCGCAACCGCCTGAATGCCTTTCGGCGCACGCAGCTGCGCCAGGGCGAACGGCTCCGCCGATCCCGGGACGAACACGAGGCAATCATGCAGGCGATCGCCGAAGGCGACGGCGAGATGGCATCCCGGCGCATGCGCGCCCACATGCTGAACGCCGCCACCTCGCTCAGCCGTTTCATCGAAACCAACAAGCCGGGGGGAGTTTGACGTTCCTACGGCACGGGGCAGCGGTATTTATAGGCGATCAACGTCGTCATCAGCTCGTCGCCGGTGGCCTCGCGAATGCCGGGATTCTCTTCCAGGAATGTACACAACGTATTGCCGATTGCTTCCGCGGTCGTTCCAACCGGCACACAGACGTTTACCCCAACGGAGTTGGCAAAATACGCCGAGTTCACCATTGCTTTCGGCGCAGGAACGACTTCAGTGAAAATACGGCGGGCCAAATACTCGTCCCGGTTCCACTTGTCCAACCAACCCGCGACATATCCGACGACAAACTGCCGGGAGCCGCCGCAATCAGAATAAAGCAGGTCACCGCTGGAAAATCCGGCAGGAATCTTTGCTGAAACCGTTGCCAACAGGGTGGCGATAAGAATGCCCGACATCACATCTCCAAAGCTCGCGATGGCGGAGCTTTGATCGGGAAAGTGTCGGAAATTAGCTTCAAACGTGTCATCTTTTTTGCTGCAACTAAAAACAAAATGGCCGCTAATCTCACGTCAGCCTCAATCGAACCGACTGACCTCAAGCCCGCTGCCGACCGGCAGCAGCACGCTTGATATCCCGGGCTTGGCACGGACAGCCTCACCATAGCGTTTGAGATCATCGCCTCCCGGGCGCAGCATGTTGTCGGCGACAATGATCGCGCCTGGATTGAGCTTGGGGTAGAAGGCTTCGAGGCAGGGAACGTAGAGATCCTTCCACAGATCCACCAGCACGAAGTCGATGCCGGAGGAAAGCGCGCCGATCATCTGGACGGCATCGCCGACCTTGAATTCCACATGCTCGGCGAGCCCTGCCTTGACGGCCATGTCTCGTGCGTAGCCAGACTTGTAGTCGTGCATTTCCATGGTGATCAGCCGCCCGCCGGAAGCGCGCGCGGCTTCCGCCAGCCATATCCCGGAATAACCGAAGGAGGTGCCGAGTTCGAGAATGGTCGGGCTCTTGAGGCTCTTGGCGAGGATATTGATGAACTGCCCGGTCGCGGGCCCGACCGCGCGCAACCGCTGATCCTGTCCTCCATCGCGGCCGCCCGGAGGCAGCTCGCGCGGGCTGTTATGCTCCGTCTCGATCATCGCGTGATAGATGTCGAGCACGTCCTGGATTCTGCTGTCCATTGTCTTCTCCATAACCGCTGATCGGCCGATCATTGCCCAACCGGAACGGCACCGGAAAGTTAAACTTTGGCAATCATCGCCATTGCTAGCTCCCTTGCGGTTGCACATGCCGCCGCCGTCGGCTACATCATGCCGTCAATGGTCGGGTCACCCGGCCACGTAAGCGTTAACGTCACTCAACGCGTATGATCGAACGGCTTTGCGGCTTCGATCTGCGCGACTGTGTCCTGCGGATCGAGCTTCAGAAGCCCCGGAAGGACACATGGATAGCAATCAATTCAAAGATCAAGCTTCATCGACCCCTGGCATCGAGCGGATTCGCCACGACACGCGGCGGCGCTTACTGACAGTCGAAAGCGTCGTCGATATCACTCCGAGCATGCGCCGGGTCGTATTGGCAGGTGACGATCTCGCCGATTTCATCAGTCTCGGTGCTGACGACCACATCAAGATCTTCATTCCCATTGCCGAGGGTGGAGAAGAGCGCCGTGACTACACGCCGCGCCGCTATGACAATGCCGAGCGGAGATTGACTATCGACTTTGCCTTGCATGAGGCAGGTCCGGTGACGAAATGGGCGATCGACGCCAACCCGGGCGACAGGCTCGAGATCGGCGGACCAAGAGGCTCCGCCGTAGTCTCGAAGACCGTAAAACGATGGCTGCTGATCGGCGACGAAACAGCACTGCCGGCGATCGGCCGCCGGATCGAGGAAATCGGCGCCGGAACCGTCGTCACCACAATCGCAGCCGTCACCGGCCCGTTGGAAGAGCAGACCTTCGAGACATCAGCCGAGCTGCACCTCCACTGGGTGCACCGGCCGCTTTCGCAGGCAACCGATGCCGCAGCACTGCTGAAACTGTTGAGTACGGTCGATGTCCAGCCGGAGACCTTCATCTGGGTCGCGGCGGAAGCCTCGGTGACACGCGATATCCGCGCCTACCTGCTGGAACGAGGTTGCCCGCTCGGCTGGATCAAGGCTTCCGGCTACTGGGTCTTCGGCAAGGCCGATACGACCGAGAAATTCGGCTAGGACCAACCTCGCATTCCGGATTCCATTTGGTGATGAGCTCTGACTCCCTTCGTTCCGGATTTTATGATCCGGAACGATCAGATGGATGTGAAGAGGTATGAATTGAGCGAAGTCTCGGCAGCCTCTGCCGGAACGCTGCGGCAGGTGGAAGAGCGTCAGCAACTGTAGGCACCGGGCGCCAGCCACCGACTTATTGAAAGAGGAGATCGACCACGCGGCGGGCAGAGCCCAATGCAAGCGTCCAACCCAGCATGCCGTGACCGGCATTGATGTAGAGACCTTTGATGTGTCGGGAGGCGGCGATAATGGGTTTGGAGGTCGGCGTCATCGGCCTCTCGCCCGACCATCTCATCAGTTCGTCCGAACGCTCGAAAAGGTCGGGCAGCACAACAGACGCGGCCAGCCTCAGCGTCTCGAAACGTCCGGCATCAAAACCGGCCCCAGAACGCTCGATATCTGCCAGTCCGGCGGCACGAAAACGGTCGCCGATGGCTGCAAAGGCAAGCTTTCGCTTGACGTCTGTCAGGCTGATACTTGGTGCAAGGCCAGTTCTTGGAACGGTGAGCGAGTAGCCTCTGATGGGGCGTATGTCTCGGGCCTCGGGCAAATCGGATATGAGGGAACGGATCTGCGGTCCTGCGGCGACGATGGCTGCATCGACGTGAAGCTCATCGCGGTCTTCGAACCTCAGCCCCGTCAGCACGCCTCCCGCTTGGACGAAGCTCGAGACCCTCCTGCCGAAAAGCACCGACACCTGCCGGCGCTCGATCATCCAGGCGGTCAGCTGGCGGCAAAATCCGGCCGCATCGCCGAGGGCATCACCGGGAGTGTAAACGGCCCCGGCAATCTCTCCCTGATACGCGGCGAGCGCAGGCTCGATGTTTTCCGCCTCCACTCGCGTCAGCAGGCGCTGTTCGAAGCCGAGGGCATTCTTGCGCGCGACACTGGAATCGGCGGCAGAAAAACTTTGCCGATCGGCATAGAGGTGCAGTTTTCCGGCGACACGATAGTCGAATTCGATATCGGTTTCCTTAAGCAGGATTGCGAGCTCGTGACGGGATTGCTCGGCAAGGCGCAGGATCTCCTCTGTATTGTTCCACCAACGCCTGAACGGTGTATTGGCAAGGAATTTCAGCCCCCAGCAGAGAAAGTCCCGATCGAGTTGCCAGTGGATCCGGAAGGCTGGATCGCGGCCCATCGCAATGGCTGGCAGATGCTTCAGCAGGGCTGGTGATGCCATTGCGTCACCGTAGGCCCAGGACAGCTGCGCGGCGTTGCCGGCACTCGCCCCCATGCCGGGCTCGCTTGCCGCATCGATAAGTGTCACATCATGCCCCGCCCGGGCCAGAAGATAGGCCGACGATACGCCGATGACGCCGGCGCCGATCACCGCAACGCGCGCCATCTCAAGCCTCGTCGCCGACGACGGCCGTCAACTCGACTTCAACAGGAACCCCGCGCGGCAGGGATGTTACGCCGATTGCGATGCGGGCATGCGCCCATCGATCCGGGAAGAGCTCTCGGAGCAATTCGGAAGCCCCATCGATGACGGCGCCGTGGCGCTCGAAAGCAGCATCCGCCGCGACATAGCCCGCGAGCCGGACGAAGCCCAGGATGTTGTCAAAGCCGCCCGCAGCCCCTTCCAGCTGCGCGAGCGCATTGAGAAGCGCCCAGCGCGCGCATTCTCGCCCCTCTTCGATGGAGACGGATGCTCCGAGATGTCCCGTCCGCAGCACCACACCATCCTTCAGCGGCACCTGACCGGAAACGGTGATGATGCTGCCGGTCCGCACAGCCCCGGAAAATGCGCCTGGCGGCGAGGATGCTTCCGGCAGAGCAAGCTCGAGCTGTGCCAGCCGTTCGCGTACGCGATTGCTTCCAGCCGATGAAGCATCGTGTGCCTTGCGGACTGCTGCTTCTGCGCTGCGGTCGACGAAGGCCCTCATGATATTCCTGTCGAGTTCGCTCAGCCGGTATTCGGGGTGCCACTGGATGCCCAGGCAAAAGCCGTCCGTGTCCCCTTCGAATGCTTCGATGGTTCCGTCCGGCGCCCGCGCGGCGACACGGAAGCGTCCTCGGCCGGCCAAAGCATGCCGGTGCAGGCTGTTGACGCGTGCCGGCCCCTTCCCCACCCAATCGGTCAGCACGCTGCCTTCCTCGACGATGATCTCGTGCGCCAAAACGTCGGGGATATCTTGCGGGATGTGGGATACGGCCGCGGCCGGCAGCTCGGTTTGAAATTCGCCTCCAAGGCATTCGCCGATCAGTTGCATCCCGTGGCATATGCCGAGAAGCGGCTTGCCCGTTTTCAAGGCCTGCTCGACCAGCTGAGTTTCGAACTGTCTGCGCGCGCCTGTCACCTCAGTCCCCGGCCGCGCACCGGTGAGGACGATGCCATCGGCGAGCGCCAACGCAGATGCCAGGTTCCGGGTGTTATAAGGTAGGATCAACGGAATTCCCCCGGCCTCGGCTATGGCGTCCGCATAGTTGGCACGCACCACATACTCCGTTTCGGTCGGCGCATCGGGCGCCTCGCTAACGTCGGGTGTCATGAGGATCACCGGCCAGCGAGGTTCATGCGATTGCGTTGCATGCCGACGTGCGTTGCCCGTGGCAACGGTCGTTTCAATGGTCATGGTCTTGGCCTTGTGATGACGAGTTAGCGGGCGGCCGAAAGGGCTAGCCGGCGCGAGAGGACCGAGAAAGGCCAGGCTATCGCGAAATAGCAGAGGCCGACGGCAATGTAGATTTGCAAGGGCAGGAAATACTCGGTCGCCATGGACCGCCCGGTGAGGACCAGTTCGTTGACGGTAATCAGCGAAGCGAGAGAAGAATCCTTGAGCAGCGAGACGAAGGTGATGATCATCGGCGCCAGAATGACACGGGCGACCTGCGGCAGGATTATCAGGACGAAGCTCTGGGCCGGGGTAAAGCCCGCGGCCAACGCGGCTTCGCTCTGCCCGGCCGGTATAGCCTTCAGGCCGGCGCGGAAAAGCTCTGCGACCTGGGCCGCGAAACACAACGCCAGGCCCGCAATCGCCGCGCCGAAAGCATCAAGGACAATCCCGACACCCGGCAAGCCGAAATAAATCAGAAACAGAACCGCCAGCAGCGGCACGCCACGCACGATCGTCACATAGAGAGCCGCAAAATACCGCAGCGCTGCGAAACTGGATTTCTGGCAGAGCGAAAGCAGCAGGCCGAAAACGAATGCCAGGGCAAACGCACAAACGGAAAGCAGGGCCGTATTCACCATCGCCCGCAGCAGCAGAGGCAGCCATTCGGCACCATAATCGCCATAGGGCGCCAGGAAAGCACTCATCCTTTCAATCTCCCGTAACGTCTTTCGAGGAACTGCGTTGCCTGCATCAATGGCAGGCTCAGCAACAGGTAGAGTGCCGCCGCCGTCGCATAGATCATTGTTGTCTGGAAGGACGACGTCACCATTGAACGGGCGAAGAACATGATTTCCGGCGCCGCAATGGCCGAGACGACGGATGTATCCTTGAGAAGCTGCACCGCGTAGTTTCCGAGCCCCGGAAGCGCTATCCGCATGGCCTGCGGCGTCAGGATCTCAAAGATGGTCTGGAGTGGGGTCAGCCCTGCAGCAAGCGCCGCCTCCGCCTGCCCGCCAGGCAGCGCGGCGAAACCGGCGCGAAAGATTGCGCAGGTGATCGCCGCCCCGATGAGCCCGAGGCCCAGGATGGCCGCCGTGATCGACGTCAATTTCACGCCGAGGCTGGCAAGCCCGAAGTAGAGGATAAACAGATGCGTCAAGGCCGGCACATTGCAGAGAATCTCGCAGCAGGCATCGATCGCGAGATTGATGAACCTGATCCCGGCAAATTGCCTGAGCAGAGCGAGAAGGAACCCGAAAGCGGCTGCGAACACGAGCGAGGCGATCGTGACGAAAACGGTTACGCCAAGCCCGGCGACGAGCCCCTGGACGACCGAGAAGAATACGGAAAATCCAATCATGACACGCCTAGTGCCGGATCTTGTTGAGAAACGCTTGCGTGCGCGCTTCCCGAGGAGCGGTTATGACCTGGCGTGCCGGGCCGGATTCCACGATCGTGCCGCCGTCGAGAAACAGAACGCGGTCGGCAATCTCGCGTGCAAACGCGATCTCGTGCGTGACGATCAGCATCGTGCGCCCTTCGTCTGCCAGCTCCTCCATCACTTTCAGAACCTCCTGGACCAGTTCGGGATCGAGTGCCGATGTCGGCTCGTCGAACAGCATGAGCTTTGGCTTCTGGGCAAGCGCCCGCGCAATCGCGACGCGCTGTTGCTGGCCGCCGGACAGCTCGAGTGGTGAGGCTTCGGCGCGGTGCGTCATATGGACTTTGGCCAGCATCTCCAAAGCCAGTTCGCGTGCCTCGGCGGCAGGCAGACCGCGCACCTTGCGCGCCGCGATCGCCACGTTTTCCGTCACCGACAGATGCGGCCAGAGATTGAAGAGCTGGAAGACCATGCCCATCTCGGCGCGCTGCGGTGCAAGTTGCCGGTCGCTCATGATACGGCCATTGCGCGTACCGATCCGCTCGCCATCGAGGCGGATCTCGCCAGCACTGGGCTTTTCCAGAAAATTCATGCAGCGCAGACAGGTGGATTTCCCGGAGCCGGAAGGGCCGATCAGGGCAATCTTCTCACCTGGCGCGACGTCGAAATCGATACCTTTGAGAACTTCGATAGGACCATAGCTCTTGCGCAGGCCTGCAACGCTCAGAAGCGCATTCATCGCCGTTTCCTTATGCGATTATATCTACAGCGCCGCGCGTCTTTTCAGACGCGCCAAGGACGCTGTAGCACTTTGAATTGCTGCATAATTTTCTCCTGAAATCGATTCCGATTTAAGGAATTATGCAGTAGGCGAAGAGGGTGGACGAAAGCTGCCGACTGCTGCTTCCGTCCACACGGCCGTTCAGCCGCCAGCTGCGCAGGACGGCAGCTTGTAATCTGCGGGGCGATCGACACCGGCGCGGAAGTTTTGACCCGCAGGCTTGAACCAGACATCCGACGACAATCCGTAGCGGGCGCCGATTTCCTTCATCTCGCAAGTCTTCCACATGTCGGCGATAATGGCGTCCATCTTCTGGCGCAGATCGTCGTTCTTCTGGTTGAGGCCATAAACGACCTGGCCGAGACCGGTCAGCAGCGGAAAATCCGGACTGTTATCGGTGAAGGCGAGGAAGTGCATATTCCAATCGGGGTTCTGCTTGATGGCGTAGGAGATCACCGGCGGATCGCCGATGACAGCGTCGATGCGCCCGGCGATAAGATCGCGCACGGCCGCATCGGAAGTGTCGTAGAGCGAAAGCTGGAGATCTTTGATGCTCTTCAGTTCAGGGACGAACGAAAAGCCGGTGATCGTGCCGATCTTCTTGCCTTCCAGATCAGAAAGCTTGTCCCAGCTCGTCTTCGTCGATTGCATGATGCCGTTCTTGAAGTAGTGGATCGGCTCGGACAGCGTCATGATCTTCGTGCGTTTTTCGGTCCAGCCCATGGTGCCGAGCATGACGTCGACGCGGCCCGACTGAACGGAGGCGATCGTACCCGACCATTCCATGAGGGCAGGCTGAATCTTGAGGCCGAGCTTCTCGGCAATGCGTTGCATGATTTCACCGTCATAGCCTACCAGCTTCCCGTCCTGCCAGCCGGAGCCGGGCATGTCGCCGGTGAAGGCAACCGTCAGCTTGCCCTGCTCGGCAAGTTCGAAAGCATTGGCGATAGATGAAAGGGACATGAAGCTGCCTGCCAGCAGAGCGCACGTCACCATCCTTCTCGAAAGAGAAAGTGCCATTGTTCTGATCCTTGATTTGTTGGTTCCCCGGTCCGGTGGTTTCTGTCCCCGGAAGTCGTGTTCGACGAGAGGAAACTTGACACTGAAGGCTGCGGCTGAATTTTATAAATCGGACATTTTCTTTGAAAAAAGGACATGATGACTCTATCATCGCCACACGCCATGATCACATCCGAGGAACCTTCCGAAATATCTGCCAACGAGCCGGACTATGTGCGCTGGCTCGACGATCTTTGGGCCGAGCGGCTTCTGCTCGCACGCGACCGAAAGGCCGATCTCTCTGTCGGCATTCTCCTCTGGCCGACTTTCCCGATGATGTCGCTGACGGGTATCGTCGAGCCTCTCAGGCATGCGGCGGACTTTGCCGACAATTCCCGTCCATTGCATTGTCGCTGGTCGATCATGGGGGCTCCCGGCCATGCAGCGGTCGCCAGCTGCGGCATCCGGGTTCACGCCGATGCGCCCTACATTAACCCGACCGACTTCGACTACGTCGTCGTTATCGGCGGCCTCCTGCCACATCTGCGCGCCGCACCTAGCAAGCATCGCGACTATCTCAGGGTGGCGGCATCGGCAGGTGTCCCGCTCATTGGTGTGTGTACAGGCGCCTTCGTATTGGCGCAGGAGGGACTGCTCGCCGGACGCAAGGCGTGCGTTCATCCCTTTCACGCGGAGGATTTCCGAATTGCCTTCCCGCGCCTTGCCTTCTCCACGCGCGATGACTTCCTGATCGAAAACGGCCGCATTACCGTGCCTGGCGGCGTATCGATCCTGTCGCTGATGACGGAGCTCATCCGCACGCATTGCGGGCCGGATCGGGCGGCCAAGGCCGTGCACCAGCTTTCGCTCTCGGAGCAGAAGCACATGAGCGCCTTCGATCACGGCCGCGCCACAACATTTCGCCGCACAGAAGATTCGCGCATACAGCGAGCCGTTGTTCTCATCGAGAGTCGGAAAGGCCGCGACGTCTCACCGGAACAGGTGGCCTCTCTGGTCGGCCTGTCACCACGCCAGTTCGCGCGTCTGTTCCAGGACAATATCGGCATGACCCCGAAGCGTTTTATCGTCGAGACGAGATTGCGCTATGGCCGGTTTCTAGTCGAAAATAGCACACTGCCCATGACGGCGATCGCCTTTGAAATCGGATTCTCCGACTCCGCCCATTTCGCGACCGCTTTTCGCAAGAAGTATGGGAAGCCTCCCAGGAGTTTCCGCTGATCTTTGTCGAGTCACCACAAACGGCAGGTTCGAAAACCAACTTTGACACTATTGCGATTTAATCGGATACGATCTATATAGATGTCATCGTCAGAAAGCTTGGACAGGATGGAACGATGCCGACATCTAAAGCAGCTAAGGGGCCGGATATGCCTGCGCCCGCCTCCCCGCCAGCGGGCAAGGAAGGCAGGAAACTTTCGAATTTCCTGTGCTTCGCGGTCTATTCGGCAAATCTCGCCTTCGGCCGCGCCTATAAGCCGATCCTGGACGAGCTTGGCCTGACCTATACCCAATACATCGCCATGGTGGCTCTCTCCGAAGAGGATGACCAGACCGTCGGGGTGTTGGGGGAAAAGATGTTCCTCGAATCCAACACGCTGACGCCCATCCTCAAGAAGCTGGAGTCGAATGGTTTTATCACCCGTCACCGCGATCCCGCCGACGAACGGCAGGTGCGGGTCAGCCTGACGCCGGCAGGACGCCAACTCGTTGAAACCGATCCCGGCAACGCGCTGCTTGGCGCCATCGGCCTCGGCGACGACTTTCCCGTCGTGCAGAAATCGGTGACGACGCTGCGCGACAACCTGCTGCGGTCAACTCAGGGCGAACCGGAGAAATCGTAATCGCGGCCTCAGTCGCCTGATCCCGCCTGAGTCTACTGCCGCAGCGGCCGGAACGCGGTCCTGAGCTCGGCAGTGAAAGCCATCGGCTGTTCCCAAGCGGCGAAGTGACCGCCCTTCGGCAGCCGGTTGTAGTGGATGAGCTTCGGATAGGCCTTCTCCGCCCAGCTCTGCGGCGCCTGGTAGATCTCATCGGGAAAAGCACTGACCGCCACCGGGATCTTGATGCCCCTGGGGTCGAAGAAACCGCCCGACGGATGGTGCGCGTTGTCCCAATAGAGGCGTGCCGAGGAGATTGCTGTGTTCGTCAGCCAGTAGAGCGTGACGTTGTCGAGGATATCGTCCTTCGTCAGCCCCTCGGGCTCTCCGTCGAAAACGCGGGCGATCATCCGGTAACTGCGGATGTCGTGATCGAGCATCCACGACGCAAGCCCGACCGGCGAATCGACAATCCCGTAGAGCGTCTGCGGCCGGTTGTTCATCTCGATCGCATAGCCCAGCCCATTCTTGTAGAAATCGTCGAGCTGATTGAAGGCGCGCCTTTCGTCCGGCGACAGGTCGGATGGCGGCATGCCGCCGGCGCCAAGAGCCTTGGCGATGTCAGCCGGAACCGTGGCCGCCATGTTCGTATGGATGCCGAGCAATCCCGGCGGCTCCTGCGCCGCCATCAATTCGGTCACCGCGTTGCCCCAGTCGCCCCCCTGCGCCACGAACTTCGTGTAGCCGAGACGTTGCATCAGCGTCACCCAGGCGTGGGCGATGCGCGGCGGGTTCCAGTTCCCCGACCCCGTCGGTTTCCCGGAAAAGCCGTAGCCCGGCAAAGACGGGATCACCACGTCAAATGCGTCCTCTTCGCTCCCGCCATGCGCTGTCGGATCGGTGAGCGGTTCGATGATCTTCAACTGCTCGATGATCGAGCCAGGCCATCCATGTGTGACGATCAACGGCAGCGCATCTTTATGCTGGGAGCGCACGTGAATGAAGTGGATATCCAGCCCGTCGATCTCGGTGATGAACTGCGGCAGCGCATTGAGCCGCGCCTCCATCTTGCGCCAGTCGTAATCCGTCGCCCAATGCTTCGCGAGTTTCTGGATCGTTGCGAGCTGCACGCCCTGGGTATCGTCCGCGACGGTTTCCTTGTCAGGCCAACGGGTGGTCGCGACGCGCCGGCGCAGATCGTCAAGCTGATCCTCGGGGAAATTGACGCTGAAGGGGCTAACCCCGTCGCCGTTTGCCTGAGCGCTACGCGTCCCGGCAAGCATACTCATGGCTCCGGCGGCGGCCGTGGCCGCAAGCAGTTCGCGCCGCGTGGGCGTTGATAGGAATGTGGGTGGCATGACGCTCTCCTCTCCGTTTGATCTGTTCGGAAACGGACGAAGATCGACTGACCGACCTCGTTCGCATCAGCAGGTCATTCGCGTCTGTCCGGGGACTATGCTCCTGGGCAACGTCGGGGGTCAACCTATACGGTCAGACTATGAGTCGAGGGGCTTGATGGACACCGGTCATTGCAAAGAACCGTAGCTCCGGGCAGCATCGGCGCGAGATCGATGAGGAGAGGAGAATGCATGCCCGACATCGCGATGGGCGTCTTGAGCCAGAATGGAACCGTTCTTCCGGCCAGGCGCAGTTCCGAGCGCAAAGTGCACCCGGATCGCTGGAGCCTCCCGGGCGGCCATATCGAAGAGGGCGAAGACGCCGAGACGGCAATGTGCCGGGAATTGATGGAAGAAATAGGCGTGACGTCGGAGCTCTGGCAGTTTCTAGGACGGTTCGTATCGGAAGACCCGCCCGAAGCATCCGTCACCTTCCATGTTTATCACGTCGATAAATGGCACGGCCGGCCGCGACTTGTCGGTGATGAACACACCGAGCTCAGATGGTTCACCGCCGCCGAGATAGAAAAAGAAACCGAATTGGCGTTGCCTCAGCTCAGTGAAATGCTGGCAAATCTGGCCATGCGGGAAACAGGCACGCCCGCTTAGGTTGATAGGCGGCCACGACGTCTCTCCGGCTGGACGGGTCTTCAGCGAGCATGATGCAGGACGTCGCCAAGCGCACCGGCCTCCATCATCTCGGCCGCCTTGGCATAACCGCCGCCCATTCCGTCGAGGAAATGCAGATGCGAATCCGGGCTGCCTGATGGCACGAGGCAGGTCATCAGCGCATGCGACTGGCGGTGCAGTCCGAAATTGATCTCGCCGCGCGCCCTTGCCAGAAGAAGCATGGTTTCGACCCTGTCGATCTGTTCGCGCGTGCAGTCCAGCGTCAGGCGCAAACCGTCATCGAATTTGCGGAAATCCGAATGGGAGGCGACCTCCGACCAGCGTTTCGCATCGACGCGCTTCCCGCTGCCTTTGGGCATGGCAATATCCCTGGGGATAGCCATATCTACGGGAACCGGATGAGACCGGTGCGACGGCGCATCGAAGACGGCAAGTACACGCTTCGCCAGCGCCGCAAAGACCTCCGGGCTCGTATCGTCATCCGGCTCGACCAGCAGCGATAGGATCTCGCCCTGCTGGCTCGGGAATGGCGTCCAGTCGCAGCTCAGTCCGGTCAGATCGGGCTTCGTCGCGTAGCGGCCCGGCCTGACCAGATACCTGCCGCTCTTGATCTGCTGCTCCGCCCATTTGAGCCCTCCCCCTGCAAACATCGCATAGGTCGCGTTTTCCGAAGCCGCATAGCGCGCAACTCTTACGTCGCGCCCACTATTGCGGATTTCGCGCACCGTGAGCAACCCGATACGAAGGGTGAGATCGAGATCGCTTCTTGCAAAGCTCGCGACCTGCCGCAACGCCGAGGTCGCGGCCATGATGCCGTGCGGCGGCAAGGCGAATGCCGCCCCGTCTCCACGAAACACGAAGGGGAAATCGAACGAACCCCAGGCATTACCGAGAGCGGCGATAACAGATGCGCCTGCGAAGTTGACATCTTCATAGCGTCCCGACTTGATCGCCAGCGTCGAGCTGACGACGTCGGTGATGCCGATCAGCCAATCCTCGGGCAGCGGCTCATAGACGGCTGGGTCGAGTACGAGCGAAAACTCGTCATAGGCCTGGTGTGGCTGGGCGTGGCTATTGATCATGGCATGTTCTCCAGATCGGCAAGGTTCCGGTGCCTGCTACCTCAAGAAGGGGTCTGCCGGCCGATCGGCAGGCCCTCCGCATGAAATCCTCTGGCGGTGAGGTCCGCCCTTCCCCGCTCAGACAAGCGTAGTCTCGACGTCGATATTGCCGTGTATCGCCTTGGAATAGGGGCAGATGCCATGGGCTGCCTCGATCAATTCCTGCGCAACGTCGCGATCGATGCCGGGCAGGCTGACATTGAGGCGCGCCCTGAGGAAGAAGGAGCCATTATCGACGTTGAGATCGATCTCCGCATCGACCTCTGGACCATCAGGCAGCGTGATCTTCCGCTGCGAAGCGGCAAACTCGATGGCGCCGATATAGCAGGCAGACCAGGCGATGCCGAACAGGTTTTCGGCAGTCGGATGCGGTTGCGGCAGTTTGATGTCGATCGTGCCGTCGCTGCTGCGTGCGGAGCCATTGCGACCGCCGGAGATGTGGGTTTTGCCGGTAAAAAGAAGCTTCTCGGTCATGGTGATATCCTTTCGGTTTTAGTTTTGTACGTGTCCGATTAAATCGGATGCGCTCTAATACGCTTCGCTAAAACTGATGTCAATACAATTCCGATTTAATCGGATACGATTTATTTTTCACAGCCAGTCTCGTCGCGCCAAGGCAATCCCTCAACGGCAGCTCGGCTCGCCCCCACAAAGTCAGGTCTTGTCCGGGGGCAGAGCTCTCTATAGTTTCTGCAAACAAGCTCGCGGCGCCCGTGAAGAAGCCCAGAGAGATGCCATGTCCTCCATAACAGCAGACAATGCGGGACAGTATGGCGACAGCCGGAAGCTCGCCGCGCGGGCTCGACTGCATAGCCAATACACCATCGCCGAGACGGCCTGGTTTCCATGGGTTGCGGCGCAACTGTCCCTGAAACCGGGCGATCGCGTCCTCGACGTCGGCTGCGGGCCAGCCTGGTTCTGGGCGGCAACGGCAGGGCTGCTGCCGGCGGACCTCGACTTGACGCTCGCCGACCTTTCGCAAGGCATGGTCGACGAGGCAGCGGCGCGTTGCAGCGCCCTGCCGTTCGGCTCCGTCCGGGGCTGCCAGGCCGACGCAGCCGCGCTCCCCTTCGAAGATGACGCCTTCGATGCCGTGATCGCGATGCATATGCTCTATCACCTGCCCGACCCGGCGGCGGGCATCACGGACATGTCAAGAGTGCTGAAGCCGGGTGGCTTACTCGCGGTCACAACCAACGGCGCCGGCAATATGCGCGAGATCTACGCGCTGACGACCGTATTCGGCAGTGCTCCATCCGACCCGGCTGCCGAAGCCTTTGGATATGACGCTGCCGAACGATCGATGCGGTCGCAGTTTGGAAACGTGACCATGTCGCAGCATCCGGCCAGCCTGCGGATCACTGAGCCCGAGGATGTCTTCCTGTCGCTCACCTCCTATCCGCCCGGCGATGGCGCCTGCGAAACTCAACTCACCAGATTCCGTCAAGCCATTGCCAACGCCTTCAGCCAACGCAACGGCGTGCTTGAGGTCAGCAAAGAGACCGCGCTGTTTCTGAGCAGGAAGACGGCCTGATCGGTGCCGGGCGGCGCTCAGACCTTCTCTTTCTTCCTGATTTTTTCTTTCGGCTCGACAGGTGCATCGGGCGTCGGCGCCAACAGCTTGCGCAGTGACGAGATCTTATCCTTCACCAGCGGCCGGAAACGCGTCGCGCGATAGGGCATGTCGGCCGCGCCATAACCTTCCGGCCCGTCATCATTGCCGCGGTTGATCTCCGCGAGTTTCACCCCGATGAACGTGCCGTCGATATAATGGGTATATTCGCCCACCCAGCGGATCGTATAGATCTCGCCCTTGCGGATCAGTTGGTCGATGCTGACATGCTTGAAGGTATCGTTGATGCAGACGACCTTCTGGCCGACGTGGAAATCATAGCTCATGGATCAAACTCTCGAAACGGCAATCCGTCTGGCCGATCTATAGCGTGCCCTGCGGCGGGGATGAACCGTTTTCTGCCAGCCCGACCCAATTGCGGCCACAACATCGGCACCCGCCGCATGGTTTTGGAGGACATGCATCAGTCGCAATAGGCCTTGCCGCTCTTGCGGGAGCGAAGATCGAAGTGGAAGTGGTTCCAATGCTCCGGGTTGCTGCCGGGGCCGAGCACGGTGTTGAAATAGCGGCAGCTGTCGCTGCGCACCGCCTTCAGCAGCCGCCCCTCACGCAGCGAGAACAGGCCCTTCTTGCGCACGTCGATCTCGTGGCCGTTCTTCAGCACGAACTTGCCGACGTCGATGGCGTTGCCGCGGGCGTGTTCCGACATCGGATTGTATTTCTGCCGGCTGTTGTTCATGCGCCGGCAGGAATAGCCGCCGAGCGGCTGGATCGTCTTGATGCCGGACCAGTAACGATAGCGGGCGGACGGCGCCAGTTCGTTTTTCACCCATTTGGCGAAGGCAAGCGTCACCTGACAGTTCAGCGTTACGGCCGGGCGGACGCCGATATTGCCGGAAAGCCCCTTCAACGACACGGGATAGGGCACCTGGCAGGCCGGCCCATTCGAGATCGGTGGCTTGTCGTCGAAGAGCACGCCCATGCGCTTCAGCTCGCGCCGGCAGGCAAGCTCGGAGGACGGCATGACGCTGGGATCGACGGGTGCTGCCGGCTCGCTCATCATCGGATTATTCGGCCGCAGCATCGCGACCTCTTCGCTCTCGTCCTCTTCGGGAACACGTGATGGCGCCACCACAGGGCTGCCGTCGTTCCAGGCGGGCGCCCGGCTCATCTGTGCCTCGGCCGCCGGCTGCGGCATCGCCTGCGGTACGGGCTGGCGCATCGGCTGGTTGAGTTGCGTTGGATTGTCGGTGCCGATGCCGTCGACAACAGGCTCGGTGGCATTGCCCTCGGCGATCTGCTGCTGTTGTTCCTGTGCCAGCCCGACGACCGGCTCCGCCCCGAGATCGTCATCCATGTTGACGCCGCCGGACGGGATCGCAAGATCTTGCGTGCCGCCCCAGTTCTGGTTCTGCTGCGCCAGCGCCTCGTCGCTGTCGATCATCGGCAGCTTACGTCCCGGTGCGGTTTGCGGCGGAGCGGCTCGTGCCGCGTGGCCGGTGCCGGCGAGGTTTGGCGTGTCGAGGTAATCGACGGAGCCCTGGCTATTGCCGACGGGCGCGCTGGAAACCGGATAGGAGGCCTGGCTTTCCACCGGCGCCATTCGGACCGAAGGCGCCATGCGCGCCGCTGGTGCCCGCGCGGGCGAGATCGAACTGACCCTGGTGCCGTTGTCGACATTGGCGGGCGGCACCAGTCCGTCGCTGATCGAACAGGTCGTCAGCGCCGCCGAGAGGATAACGGGCAAAAGGGTTCGCCGAGGAAAGGAAACAAACGCCATACTCTTATCGCTTCCGCAGGCTGGCTGGGCAGTGACCGAAAAAACTCACTCCAATTTTAATTAAAAACGGTGAATGAAAACTTACCGGCACAATCTGAACGCGACGGAATTGAAAAAGGCCGGTTTCCCGGCCTTTCATCTCTCCGCTTCCTCACGCTGCCCGTGTGTATCGGGTCACCGCCGACTGCTCGGCGCGCAGGCGGAAATTCGAAAGCAGCGTCTTCAACTGAGTGCTCTCGTCGGCGAGCGTGCGGCTTGCCGCCGTCGTCTCCTCGACCATGGCGGCATTCTGCTGCGTCATCTGGTCCATGTGATTGACGGAGCCGTTGATCTCGTTCAGCCCGGTCGACTGCTCGCGCGCCGCCGTCGCGATTGATGCGACGTGATCGTTGACCTGGTTGACCAGCGCCTCGATCTCCAGCAGCGCTTCGCCCGTCGAGCGCACCAGCGCCACCCCACCCTCGACCTCCGTCGCCGACCGGCTGATCAGTTCCTTGATCTCCTTGGCCGCATTGGCGGAACGCTGGGCGAGTTCGCGCACTTCCTGGGCGACGACGGCAAAGCCGCGGCCCGCCTCGCCCGCCCGCGCAGCCTCGACGCCGGCATTCAGCGCCAGAAGGTTCGTCTGGAAGGCGATTTCGTCGATGACCGAGATGATCTGACCGATGCGGTTGGAGGAATCCTCGATCCTGCCCATCGCCGTCACCGCATTGCGGACGATCTCGCCGGATTTTCCGGCACTCGCCTTGGTCTCGGCCACCATCTCGCGCGCCTCGTTCGCCCGTTCGGATGCCGTCTTGACCGTCGCGGTGATCTCGTCGAGCGCTGCCGCCGTCTCTTCGAGTGCGGCCGCCTGCTGCTCCGTGCGCTTTGACAGGTTGCCGGTTGCCTCGCTGATGTCGGAAGCGCTTTCGTTGACGACATGGCTCGATTCGGCGATCGCATGGATGACGCCGTTCAGCGCATCGACGGCGGCGTTGAAATCGCTCCTCAGCTTGGCGTAATCCTCGCCGATATCGCCGATCGCAACCGTGAGGTCGCCGCCCGCCAGCTTCTCAAGGCCGACGCCGAGCGCCTGCATCGCTTGGGTTTGCCGCTCGGATGCTGAACGCAGGCTTGCCTCGTTGCCGCGGCGCTCTTCCTCGATCTGCTGCTGTCTTTCGTCTTCCCGCCCGCGCAACGCGCTGCGCTCGTCGACGGAATCGCGCAGCACCAGCAGCGCCTTGGCCATCTGGCCGATCTCGTCGCGACGGTCGCTGCCTGATATCTCCACCGATGCTTCTTCGGCCGCAATCGCGTTCATCGCCGCCTTCAGCCGGGCGATCGGTGCAGTCACGCTACGCACGATGGCATAGGCGATGGCAATCGTTGCGGCGGCGCCAAGCAGGCAGAGCAGCGCGGCCCACATCGCGTTCTGGCGATAGAGCGCGGCAAGGTCATCGGCATAGACACCGGTGCCGACGATCCAGCCCCAGGGCTCGAAACCTGCGACATAGGAATATTTCAGCACTGGCTGGTCGGCGCCCGGCTTCGGCCAAAGATAATCGACGAAGCCCTTGCCGTCCTTCTTCACCTTGTTGACGAACTCGACGAACAGGAACTTGCCGGTCGGATCCTTCATCTGGGAGATATCGGTGCCGTTCAGCTGCGGCTTGATCGGGTGCATCACCATGGTGGGGTGCATGTCGTTGATCCAGAAATAACCGTCGGCGCCGTAGCGCATCGCGCCGATCACGTCCTTGGCGGCCGCCTGCGCCTGTTCGCGGGTCATCGTGCCCGCCTGTTCCATCTTGTAATATTTGTCGAAGATGCCGAGCGCCGTTGCATCCATTTGCGCCAGCCCCGCCTTCCGCTCCGCTTCCAGCTCAGAATAGGAATAGTTCAGAAAGAAGACCATCGTCGCAGCGAGCACGGCAAGCGCGAATGCGACGAGGCAGTAAAGGCGGGTGGAAATCTTGACGTTGCGCATGAGGTTCCCGGCGATTCTTGTATTTGAGATCGATCGCATTCTGAATTGCCGGAATTACTGGAGCGTAAAGCTTAATTAGAAAAATATTAAATAACGTAAGGTCAGGTGAAAGCTGCAAAATTCAACCATTTGAAATCGAATGAAATTTCAATCGGAAACGGCAGCAACATTTTTCCCGTCGGCCGTCCGTAGCGCTTGGCCTTGCCGTCTTTTACACCCCACAGCCTTTGCACTAGGGTGCTTCCCAGTGAATCGCCGGCCCGTGGCCCGCACCAGATGGAGAAGACTTGATGACCGATGCCGCCAAGCCGAGAGGCGAACTGACGCTGAGGACGCTTGCCATGCCGGGCGACGCCAATCCGGCCGGCGATATCTTCGGTGGCTGGGTCATGGCGCAGATGGACCTTGCCTCAGGCATCCGTGCGGCCGAGCGCGCCAAGGGCCGCGTCGTCACCGCCGCCGTCAAAGAGATGGCCTTCGAGCTGCCGGTCAAGATCGGCGACACGCTTTCCGTCTATACTGATATCGACCGTGTCGGCCGCACCTCGATCACGCTGATCGTCGAAGCCTGGGCGCATCGTTCGCGCTACAACCAGCAGGAAAAGGTCACCGCCGGCACCTTCATCATGGTGGCACTCGACGAAGAGGGCAAACCGAAGCAAGTCCCCGAGGAGTGACAGCCTAAGGATCGAAAGCATGGAAACGGTCGGCTCGCCGGAGGTCTTCCTTCACATCAAGGTGGTGATGGGCATGGTCATCAGCCTTTCACTCGCCAGAGTGCTCACCGGCCTTGCCGGCATCGTCCAGCATCCCGCCAAGGCCAAGGTCTATCCCATCCATCTCGGCTGGGCGCTGTCGATGTTCCTGTTCATCATCCATATCTGGTGGTGGGAATATCGCCTGCAGGTGGTGCCGGCGATCGGCTTCGGCATCTATCTCTTCCTCATCTGCTTCTGCAGTCTGTTCTTCCTGCTCTGCGCCCTGCTCTTTCCTGCCTCGCTCGACGAATATGGCGGCTACGAGGAATATTTCATCTCGCGGCGCAAATGGTTCTTCGGCATCCTCGGCCTCACCTACGCCGTCGATATTCTCGACACGGCAATCAAGGGCCATGAGCGCATCCTCTCGCTCGGCTGGGAGTACCCAGCCCGCAACATCATCTACATCCTCCTCTGCGCCATCGCCGCCTGGACCCCCAACCGCCGCTTCCACACCGCCTTCATCATCGCCAACCTGATCTACCAGATCAGCTTCATTTTCAGGCTTTATGATGTGTTGGGGTGAGGCCCGGTCCCGCTTCGCGGGAGTGATCGATCCAGTGGATCGATCACAGGGCCGAACGCCCTGAGCCATGCGAAGGGCCGGGCGGCGGCGATACACAGCCTCTCCTTCATTCCTGTGCCTGTCAAAGGAATCCAGTGCGCCCAAGTCCTTGGGCGCGGGAGAGTCCCTTCGTTCTGGCAAGTCATTCACGGCGCGGACACGCCGTGGCTGGATTCCTGTGACGAGCACAGGAATGACGGAAGAGAGGTTGCCCCCTCACCGCCACAGCATCACCGCCAGCGCGAATATCACACGCGCGGGCACCCTATATCACCCGCCGAAGCCAGACGACCGCATAATGAGCAGCGCACGCACACGTCCCCAGGATCGCGATGTGATGCAGGAAGGACCCGATCGTGGACTCCTGGAAGTCCCAGAAATCGATCGATGGCCGGGCAATGAGCCTGTCTCCGATTCCCATGACGAACAGGCTGTGGATGCCCCACGCCGCTATTGCGCTCGCGGCTACGCGAAGGGAAGCGGTCCTGATCGGGTTTGGGGCACCGACCCGCAGCAATCTGCCTATGACCGCCATGATCATCGACCAGTGGAGGCCGAGATGGGCGGCTGCGAGGATGAACACCCAATAGGCCGCAAGGATGTGAATTTCGCGCGCCGTCGGCCGGCCGCTGACGGGAAGGAAAGCAAACACGCTGCGCGATATCAGCAGACTGGTCACCAGCAAAGCTGATATCGCCAAGGCGATCGAGATATTCGAAGCAATTGTCAGAAAGCTCCGCTTGCCGCGCTCCACCTTCGGAAGCCTCGCCCACCACCGCCTGTTGAAGACGTTGTGCGATAGGAGAAGGATGAACATGCTGGTGCCGATCAGCTCATGCGAGGTGTTGTCGAGCCACCAGTAGGCGAGCGCGGCCAAGAGCAGCCCAGCGGCGGTGAAGTCAAGCACGAGGCGGATCACGAAAAAAGGACTCACGATGCGACGCCCTCGCCGGAGATTCGATCCGGCCTAGTCAATGACGGCTCCGTCAAACTCCTTGAGAGCGTCGAGCGTGTAGAGGAAGTCTTCGTCGGCCCTGGACGAATGACAGGATTGGCATCGCGCCGTATTCTCGGCCATGTTGACGCCGCCGTCAGGCTTGAACCATTGGAACTGCCAGTCGCCAGTGCGACGGTCTTCGTCATAATCGCTGCCCCAGCCGGAACCCTTTTCCATGACGAAGGTGCGATAGATTTCCCCATCACGGTAGTCGACCAGCACGAAGTGCGTACCGTCTGGAACGGGCTGCCCATTCTTCACAGCCTCGATCGCTTCGTTCGTCGTCATGATGTGTTCGGTCACGTTGCCGCGCCTGACGGTCGTGTAATGGACAAGGCCCGCCAATTCGGGCAGCGTCGTCCGGTTCGGTTCGGCATCGACGTTCCAGCCGACCAGAACTACGGCGCCGGCCATGGCAAAGAGAATGGAAATGCGCTTGATGAGATGACGCATGGATGTCTTTTCCTGGTTTTGTGCGGAACATTCGGGCGACCGGCTTCGGCAAAAGCGGCAGGCCAATCGCCTCATTCACGTCCGAAGACGTCCTTAGCGACGGCAACGGCCGAGACCGCATTCGGCCAGCCGGCGTAGAAGGCAAGGTGGGTGATCGTCTCGATCAACTCGTCCTCGGACACACCGTTCTGGCGGGCCATGGCTAGATGGGATCTGAGCTGGTCGGGCCGGTTCATTGCGATCAGCGCGGCAACGGTCACCAGGCTGCGATCCCGCTTCGACAACTGCGGGCGCTCCCATATGTCGCCATAAAGGACGTCGTCGGTCAGTTCAGCCAGCTTCGGCGCGGTCGCACCCATCAGTTGCTGGGCGCGCGAACGCCGGGACTTGTCGTCGCCTTCGGCCGGTGCCTGAGCGCTGACGACGCCCGGCAGAACAGCAAGCATCATGCTGGCGGACAGCATCAAGTTTCCCAACAGTTGTTTTATGGTCTTCACCTCATAATTTCCGAGATCAGTCGAGCTTCTTCTCGCTAAGGAAAGCCGAGACCAGGTCGGCGATCTCTACGTTGTTCAGGTCGGAGAACGCGAAGTGGGTGTTGCCGCGGATGCCGATCTCGGGAAGGTGCACGACGGTGACATCACCGCCATGCTTGTTCACCGTATCGCGCCACAGGCGGGCCATTGCCAGGCGTACCCGCCAGCTGTCCTGCGCCGGCATCGTCGTTGGCTGGTCTGGGATGTTGTCGCCGTAATAGATGACGATCGGGATCTTCGTCAGTTTGATAAAGTCATCCATCGGTACCGGCACGCCCGTCAGCGTGTCGAAGGCGCTCGGCATATCGGCGGGAACCTCGCCTGCCGGGAACACGAAGCTGCTGCCGGGTTCGAAGGCGACGACGGCTTTGACCTTGTCGCTCTTGATGGCCGTCAGCCAGCCCGGTCCGCCGCCCTGCGAATGGGTGAAAAGAATGCCGGGACCGATTTTCTCGAACAGCTTTGCCACCGCATTCGACACAACGTCCATATCGAACGGCCCGGTGTTCGGCGTCATCGCGCGGAAGTACTGGTTCAGCGCTTCCGGATCGCGGGAGAATTGCACGCCGTCGAAATAGGTCGGCCAGGTGCCGACGCGAAACTGGTTGAACCAGAGCTGCTCGTCCGCTGTCGGCTTCACCACCGTCTCGGCCATGCTCCGCCCGGCGCCGCCCCGGCGCGGCTGGTCGACGAGATAGGTGGAGAAACCTCGACGCAGGAAGATGTTCTGGAAGCCCTCGCGGCCGTCGGGCGTCGTCTCCCAGGTCTTGGAGAATTGTCCGGCACCGTGCCACATCACGATCGGATACTGACGCGGGTTTGCCGGCACCTGATAGAAGGCAAAGGCATGATCGCCGTGATAGGTCTGCCCTGAGGGATCGAGAGGTTTCAGCGGATCGAAGGTTCCGGGCGCCGTCGTGCTGGTTCCCCCGACGGCAAAGCTGCCCTGCTCCTGGATGACCAATGGCTCGGGCTTTGCCGCATCGGCAGCCGTCGCCAATGGCGCGGCAAGCTGCGCTGAGGCAAGCAGCAATGCGGCCAGGGTGTTGGACAATCCATATCGCATGTCGGCTTCTCGCTTCGTTTCAGATGGCGAGATGGTAACGGCATCGGACCGAAAGGATTAGACGCCTCGGACAGCTAGGGTCTATTAGGTAGACTAATTAATCACAAGCTGTTGATAAGTCGTGATGGAATAAAATCGGCATTACTTTCCTCTATAGCGGAGCGCATCGACGAACAGGGTGAAGGCGGGAGATGCATGCCGCCTGTTCGGATAGTAGAGATGGTATCCTGGAAAGGGCTGGCACCAGTCCTCCAGAATCCGGATCAGCCGCCCGTCTTCAATGTAGGACTGAACCTGGTCCTCAGGCATGTAGGCCAGCCCCAGTCCGTCCAGCACGGCGCCGATCCGCATGGCGATGTTGTTGAACACCGTCTGGCCCTCGACACGGACGCGCAGTTCACGTCCATCCTTCTCGAATTCCCAGGGATATATCGTTCCGTGTGTCGGCAGCCGCATATTGATGCAGTTGTGAGCCGTCAGATCCTGCGGGATATCCGGGCGCGGATGGTGCTCGAAATAGGAGGGCGCTCCAACAACTGCCATGCATATTTCAGGACCGATCCGGACCGCGATCATGTCCTTTGCCAAATGCTCGCCGAGCCTGATGCCGGCGTCGTAGCGCTCGGCGACGATGTCGGTCAGGCCGTAGTCGACGATCACCTCGACATTGATATCCGGATGATCAGGAAGAAACCGCGCCAATGCTGGGGCGAGGACGGAAATCGCAGGATGCTCGCCTGCCGTGATGCGAATCGTGCCAGCCGGCCGCTCACGCATTTCGCTCAAGGCGGCGATCTCGAACTGGATCTCCTCGAATCTGGGTCCGACCCGCTCCAACAGACGTTCTCCTGCCTGTGTCGGCGACACGCTTCTGGTCGTGCGGGTCAAAAGGCGCAGCCCGAGCTTCTCTTCGAGACCGCGTACCGTCTGGCTCAACGCCGACTGCGACACGCCGAGCTTCGCGGCCGCCCGGGTAAAACTCCGTTCCCGGGCGACGGTCAGAAAGGCCACGAGTTCGTTGAAATTGTTGTCCAGGGGCATTCATTAGTCCGTCTTATAGGTCCATGCGCATTACAGCATCTAATCGAAAGCTGACAAGAGGACTAAGTTCGCGTCAACCCGACGGCAAGCCCGGCTGCTCCCGCACCGCGGAACGGACTGCCCGAGCCCATGCAAAACCAGGAACGGATACGACCATGAAAACACGCAATATCGGCGGCCTCGAAGTCTCGGCACTTGGTCTCGGCTGCATGAGCATGAGCGCCGCTTACGGCCCGCCCGCCGACGAGGGCGACATGATCAAATTGATGCGCACCGCCCATCATCAGGGCGTCACCTTGTTCGACACCGCCGAAGCCTATGGCCCTTTCGTCAATGAAGAGCTTGTCGGCAAAGCGCTCGCACCGATCCGCGACCAGGTGGTCATCGCCACTAAATTCGGCTTTGATATCGATCAGCAAACAGGTGAACGCCGCGGCGGCACGAACAGCCGCCCCGAACATATCAAGGCGGTTGCCGATGCTTGCCTGCGCCGCCTGAAGACGGACTGCATCGACCTGTTCTATCAGCACCGTGTCGATCCCGGCGTGCCGATCGAAGACGTGGCCGGTGCCGTCAAGGACCTGATCGCAGCGGGCAAGGTCAAGCATTTCGGCCTTTCCGAAGCCGGCGTCCAGACGATCCGCCGCGCCCATGCCGTTCAAAAAGTCACCGCCGTCCAGAGTGAATATTCGCTCTTCTGGCGCGGCCCCGAGGCGGAACTGCTGCCCACCCTTGAGGAACTCGGCATCGGCTTCGTGCCCTTCAGCCCACTCGGCGCAGGCTTCCTGACCGGCAAGATCGACGAGAACACCAAATTCGATCCAAGCGATTTCCGCAACAGCGTGCCGCGTTTTTCGCTCGAGGCGCGCAAGGCCAATTTTGCACTCGTCGACCTGATCAGGCGTATCGGCGACCGCAAGGGCGCAACGCCCGCGCAAATCGCCCTCTCCTGGCTGCTGGCCCAAAAGCTATGGATCGTCCCGATCCCGGGTACAACGAAGCAGCACCGGCTGGAAGAAAATCTCGGGGCGATAGACGTCGACCTGCTGCCCGAGGACCTCGCCGAAATCGATGCCGCCCTCTCCGGCATCGAGGTTCACGGCGAGCGGCTTCCCGAGGCAGCGCTCAAGATGACCGGCCGATAGCGCCTGTCGCCGATGCCGCCCGGCCCTTCGCTTGGGCTCAGGGCGTTCGGCCCTGCGATCGATTCACTGGATCGATCGCTCCCGCTTTGCGGGACCGTGCCTCACCCACGCAGAAACTGCGACCCTTTGTCGAACCCCAGCCCCGGAAAGATCTTCCCGGTCAAATCATCGGCGCTTACATCGAACTGCCGGTAGAGCATTGCCGCGGCGAGCTCGCGCACGTCGGCGGTCGGCATCAGGTCGCGGTCGTCGAGCAGTTGGCCGTCGCCGATGCCCGGCCAACGGCCGAGGATGCGGCCGCCGTTGATGGTGCCGCCTGATAGCAGCGCGCAGCCGCCGGTGCCGTGGTCGGTGCCGGCTGAGCCGTTCTGACGCACGGTGCGGCCGAACTCGGTCATGGCAAGCACCACCGTCTTTGCCCAGATCTCAGGCCCGAGCGTGGTCTTCAACGTATTGATCGCCTGCGAAAGGTCCTGCACCGGCCGCTTGAACTGGCCGGCCTGGCCGATATGCGTGTCCCAGCCTGATATCGAGAAGCTGGCGATGCGGTAATCGCCCTTCAGCATGTTGGCCGCGAGCGCCGCCACATCGGCGATCTTTGCGCCGCGCTGGCCCTCCGGCTCGATGATCATCGAGGCGCTATTGGCCCGCGTCGCCTCGGCAAGCGCCTCGGCGAACGGCGGATCGCCGGCATAGAGCCGCGCCAGGAACTGCATCTCGTCACGCGCCGGCGCCAGATTGGAATCCGACGCCCAGACATCGACATTGTTGGGTCCGGAGAGGATCAGCTCCGTCGAAGTGTTGATGTCGATCGCCTTGCGCGCATCCGAGCGCGGAATGACGGCGAGCGCCCGGTTCAGCCAGCCGGTCTTTTCCTCGGCGACATGCTCGCCGCCGGATTCCAGCATGTCCTGCCCGTCGAAATGGCTGCGCTGGTCGCGGTAGGGCGTCGACACCGCGTGCACGAAGGCAAGCTCGCGGCTCTTCCACAGCGGCATCAGCTCTGCGGCAGCCGGATTGAGGCCGAAATGGCCATCTAGATCGAGAAGTCCGGTATCGGGCGTCAGCGCCAGTGTCGGCCTAAGCGCCGCAAAGCCGGCATCGCCATAGGGCTGCACCAGATCCAGCCCGTCCATCGCGCCGCGCAGCACGATGGTGACGAAACGCTTGTCACCCGGCATCGCCGCGAAAGTGACCGGCGTGAAGGCGGGGGCAGCGGCAAGACAGCAGGCAGAGGTCAGAAAGCCGCGGCGGGACAGCGAAATCCGGTTCATGGGCAGCGTCATTGGCGGGCCTCCTAAGCAGGTTCCGGAAAAGTGTCCGACGGTTTTCCAGCCAGAACCTGCGACAAAACAAAGGAGCTAAGCAGACGAAGCGTTGGCTTGCCAACGAAAGTCTGCTCAGCGGCGATTGAATTCGGGCGATGCCAGCACCAGCGTCAACCCGCTGATCTTGTTCGGCGCCTGCGACACCACGCGGATCGTCTCGTCTCGGGCGGCATCGGCAAGCGTCGACTTCAGGAATTCGCGCGGATCCACATCCCGGCCGAACTGGGCTGCGGCCCGCCTTGCCCAGGCCAGCCGCTCGGCGAGCTGGCTGCCGGTGATCCAGGCGGAGAAGCCTTCCTCGAAACCGGCCGGACTCGGCGGCAGCCAGGTCGGCTGGCCCATGCGCCTGAGTGCCCCCTGCCCCAGCGCCCGCGCCGTCTGGAAGGCTTTGAGGCGCTTCTCCCTTGCCTCGCCGGCGGGATCGGTCGTCACCGGCGATCCAGCCATGCCAGGCGTATTCGCCGCCATGTCGCCCTCGTCCGTGCCCTGCTGGTTGGCCGCCAGGAAACTGCCGACAACGCCGTTGACCGGTCCCGCATTCAACGCCCTCAGGCCGGTGACGACATAGTCGAAAGGCTGGCGCGCCTTGGCGCCCTCGTCGCGCCAGGCGGCGGGATGGTCGAGCATGGCGGTGTAGACGGCGGTCAGGTCGCCATCCGTTTTCTTCCAGGCTTCGGCCATGTCGGACACCATCCCCTCATCGGGCTGGTCGGCGATGAAATGCACCGCCAGCTTGCGGCTGATATGCGCCGCCGTCTTCGGATGGAGGGCGAGATCGTCGAGCATGTCGAGATAATCGTCGCGCGAGCGCCTGCGCCCGCCATAACTGACGCCGAGCACCTCATGTGTCCCGGGCTCCGAAATATTCGGCCGGAACGCGATGTCCATCTCCTTGCGGTCGATGGTGAGCCCCGTCAGCACCATGGCTGCCGCCGTGACGTCCGCTTGACTATAGCCGCTGCCGGCGCCGAGCGTGTGCAGTTCCAGCAGTTCGCGGCCGAGATTTTCATTGAGCCCCTTGTTGCGCTTGATGCCGCCGGCCGAATCCGGCCCGAGCGAATCCGCCTGGTCGAGATAGATCAGCATGGCCGGATGGGCGGTGGCATTGCGCAAGAGATCGCCGAACGTGCCTGATATGAACGGCCGGATCGCCTCGGCCTCGTAGAGCGGCACGATGAGGCGCATCGGCAGGCTCTTGCTGGCGCTGGTGGAGAAATGATTGGTCCAGAAGGTCGAAAGCCTCTCGTAGAAGCCGTACGGCGACAACACGGCCTGCATCAGCCGCAGGTTCGCATCGTGCTGGAATTGCTGCTGCGTCTGACGCTGCACCCCTTTGCGCATCTCGCGCTGCGTCGTATCGTCGGTCACCGTCTTGGCGTCTTGTCGGATCTGCTGCAACTGCTCCTGCAGGCTGAGGATCGCCTGGTGGCGCATGTTGGGGCCGCCGAGGGGAAAGTCCGGCGTCGCCGCCGCCCCCTTGCGCAGCTGGTCGATGAGCTCGTCCTTGCTGCTCGGCGGCGCCTCGCCCGGCCGGAAACCATAGCCGAACCGGATCGCCGCCATGGTCGGGAAAGACAGGCTCATGGCCGTTCACCTCATGATCACCGCTAAAGCAATTCCAGCAAAAGCGCGTCGCGGTTTTGCGTCCGGAATTGCGTCAAACAAACGTCAGAGCATTTCCGCGACCCGGAAATGCTTGAACTGACAGGCTGCCAGCCGATTGCGACGCCAATCTGTAGGAAATGTGGCGATATCTAGACATGGACAATTTGTAATCTATTGAAAAGGCTAAAGTTTATGCACGAAAGATGAAAGATGCCCCGATTGCGATCAGGGCGAAGCCGATCGCATGGTTCCAGGTCAGGTTCTCGCCGAGCCAGAAGATCGAGAAGCCGGCAAAGACGATCAGCGTGATCACCTCCTGCATCGTCTTCAGCTGTGCTGTCGTATAGACCGCCGAACCGATACGGTTGGCCGGCACCGCCAGGCAATATTCGAAAAAGGCGATGCCCCAGCTGACGATGATGGCGAGGAAGATGGCGCTGTTCTTGTGCTTGAGATGCCCGTACCAGGCAAATGTCATGAAGATGTTGGAGGCAAACAGCATGACGACGGGCCAGAGGGCGGCGGGAGAAAATGACATGGAAAAACTCGGGGCTGCGGAGGGGAAGGATTCATCCGGCAGCAGGAGATCGATGCCGGCAGCCCTTACCTAGCATGGCGGCGTTCGGCGACAAGCCCCACAACGCTCGAGGACGGTCGGCATATCGTCACGCCATCGAGGCGATGCGGATGGCCGGCAGGTCGCGCGGCGGCTCGCCTTCCAGGCCCAGAAATCGCCCCAGAACTGGACTCGCAAGAGCATGATACCTCTGTGATAAGATCATGCATTTTTGCTACTTCATGTTGAAACGAATCAACGTGTTGGATCAGGTAGCGTGGACATTGGGGGCGACATGGACACTACACCGCAGATGCCGCAAAACGTCACTCTGCCTTCCCGCCACTTCTGGCAACGCTTCGCTGCCTATACCGTCGACATCATCATCTTTCAGGCTGCCATCCTCATAGCCGTCTACTACTTTTCAACGATTTCTCCCTTGGACTTCCTTTTGCACGGCCGGACGTCCGTGCAATGCAGCGAGGCGGTGCCCGATCAACTTGCACAGCGAATTGACGCGGGATGGCCGTTGAGAGCCACGGAAATTCGCACCAGTGAGATTTGCGAGGTAAGTCAAATCGATTGGCGAAAACAGAGATATTTGCAAATAAATGTTGCCATCGAGCCATGGGACTACGTGACACCGGCGCAGGTGCTAACCATCCCTATCGACGCAAACAACAATCCGCTGACCGAAACCATACCTGCATATTCCAGCTTGATGTCAGGCATAGCCAACACCGCGCTGATAGCCTTGGCTTTCGCCTGTTTTTCTGCCAATAGCCGCCGCACATTCGGAAAGGCGGTTTTCTTCCTGAGAGTCCAATCCGTCGATGGAAAAAATCCCGACTTCGGCACCGCGTTTAAACGCGAGATCCTGAAATTCAGCCCGAATCTCCTTTTCAGCGCTGCCGTTTTCGCAATCTCGCTGCTCCCGGTCTATCCCACGGAAGACTTCGACGCGTTGCTTGGAATGTTCCGCAGCGGATACACGCCTGAGGACCATGGCACCGCCAAATCGTACTTTATCTGGACTATAGCGGTCGTGGCTTGGTGGGTATGGCCGTTCATCGTCTGGAAGGGACAGACATTTTACGATCGCATCTGCGCCTGCAAGGTGGTGAGTGCCTGAAAGGCATCCGGGATCGGGCCACAGGGCACAAAGAAGGGCCGGCGACAACTGCCGCCGGCCTTCATAACCGCAGGCAGCGCTAGATTCGCATCGCGCCATGCGGCTCCTCGGCCTCCTCCGTGCCGAAGCGGACATCCTTCTTCTCGTAGCCGAAGCCGGCAAGGGCCGCGACGACGAGTGCCACCACGGCTGCAACGATCAGGAGCGCATAGGCATAGTCGCCGTCCCAGCGGGCGGCCAACCCGGCCTGCAGCGTCGCATTGCCTGACGCCAGCAGATTGCCGAGCTGGTAGGCAAAACCGGGGAAGGTGCCGCGCACCTCGTCCGGCGACAGCTCGTTCAGATGCACCGGCACGATGCCCCAGGCGCCCTGGACGAAGAACTGCATCAGGAAGGCGCCGATGGCAAGCAGCACCGGCCCCGGCGCATAGGCCCAGAGCGGCGCGACGGGTACCGCGATCAGTGCTGCGATGACGATGGCCTTCTTCCGGCCGATCCGCTGCGACAGCGCCCCAAAGAACAGCCCGCCACAGATCGCCCCGATATTGTAGACGATGGCGACAGCCCCAACCGTATAGCTCGAATAGTTGCGCTGGGTTTCGAGGAAAGTCGGGTAGATATCCTGCGTGCCGTGGCTGAAGAAGTTGAACGCCGTCATCAGGAACACCGCCCAGATAAACAGCGGAATGTTTTCGCGCAGGACCGTCAGGAACGGCCGGCGCCCCTCGGCTTGCCGTTTCAGGAAGGCCGGGCTCTCCTCGACATTGCGGCGGATATACAGCACCAGCAGCGCCGGCACCGCGCCGACAAAAAACATGCCACGCCAGCCGATGACCGGGAAGAGCAGGAAGAACACGATCGAGGCGATGAGATAGCCCGAGGGATAGCCGGCCTGCAGGATGCCGGAAACGATGCCGCGGCTTTCCTCCGGCACCGTCTCCATAACAAGCGAGGCGCCGACGCCCCATTCACCACCCATGGCGATGCCGTAGAGCGCTCGGAGCACGAGAAACATCGTGAGCCCCGTGGAGAAGCCGGTCAGGAATTCGAACAGCGAATAAAGCAGCACGTCGGCCATCAGCGTGATGCGCCGCCCGTAACGGTCGGCCGCCAGCCCGAAGATCAGCGCGCCGAGCGCCCGCATGGCTAGCGTCAGGAAGATCGCAACCGAGACGGCAGGAACGTCGGTGTGAAATTCCTCGGCGATATATTTGAGAACGAAGACGAGAATGAAGAAATCGAAGGCGTCGAGCGTCCAGCCGAGATAGCTGGCGATGACGGTGTTGCGCTGCTGCGGCGTCAGCCGGCGCAGGCTTTCCAAAGCGGACATCTGATATTCCTCCGTCCGAAAGCGGCGGCGAGGCGGGCAATTCCGGATGCCGTCGGAAGGGGTGCCCGAACCGGGCGGGTGATGCTGTTGCGGCAGCGTTTGCAGTCGGAGACAGCGGGCAATAACGTCAGCAATGCTGCCCGCGTTCCATCACGATTGCCGTGATCGGCCGGGCGCGTCCAGCGCCACCATTGAAGGCGTAGACCTTCCCGCACCCTGGCTTTCACGTTGGCGCATGCGGCCCGCTGCCTGCCTCTTCTCCCCAGCGGGGAGAAGTGCCGGAGCGATAGCGAGGCGATGAGGGGGTGAGCGGCAAAGCCGCGAATGCACGGAGCGTAAGCGAAGGGCAATATTGAGTGGTGTGCCGTAGGCCCCCTCATCCGACCCTTCGGGCCACCTTCTCCCCGCTGGGGAGAAGAGGGAGCACCACGATTCTCCCTTTAGAGGAGGTGGCCCTCCCGCTAATCAGTCCGCCACCCTGCCCCGGCACGCCCACGCCACCGATGCGAACGATCGCGGCCCATTCGGCTCGCCAGCTTCGTAAGCGGCCCTGACGGCGGCATCGACGGCCTTTCGCTTCGCCGGATCCAGACCGGCAACATATTTGCCGAGCGGTCCCTCGCCGGCGGCGATCGGATCCCAGTAATCCTCGAAGGAAAGATATTCCATCCGGATCAGCAGCGAGGTCTCCTCGACATCGGCTAGGCCCTGCGCGATGAAGCTCTCCTTCATTTCCCCCGGCCGCATCATCGGCTGGAAACAATATCTGCGGCGCATTGCCAGCGCGTTCTCGTCGAGCATCGCCACCGTATCCCACATCATCCGCATGCCGGACATGCCGCCATAATGGTCCCAGACGGCGGCCGCGACCACGCCGCCCGGGCGCACCACACGGCGCATCTCGGATACCGCCTTTCCCGCCTCCGGCACGAAATGCAGCACGAGCAGCGACATCGCCCGGTCGAAGCGGTTATCCTCGAAGGGAAGCGCGCAGGCATCGGCCTGCCGGATCGATACGCGTGGATCGGTGTTGCGTCGCGTTGCGGCCTCGACGAAAACCGGCGAATAGTCGACGGCGACGATCTCCTGCAGACCCGGCGTTTCCGCCAGCGTGAATGCGAGGCTGCCGGTGCCGCAGCCGACATCAAGCACGCGGTCGCCATCCGCGAGGCCGGCGAAATCGACCAGCATCGGCGCCAGCTTCCTGCTCCAGCGTCCCATCAGCCGTTCGTAACCATCTGCACTTTCGACATTGAAACTCGACGGCATTGAAGTCTCCCCCCCTTCAAGGACGATGGTCTGCCGCCGGACAATAGGATTCCCCAGCAACCCTCGCAAGCGGAACAGCCGTTCTCACCCGACCTTCGCGTCCGACCAGTAGCGCTTCGGGGCACGCCCGAAGACACGCTTGAACGCGTTTCCGAAGGCGCTTTCGGAGGAATATCCGAGTAGGGCGGCAAGACCGGCGACCGAGACGTCCTCCTGGCGCAGGGCTTCGCGGGCGCGATGCATGCGCCAGCGCGTGACATAGTCGAGGGGTGCAACGCCGACCAGTTCCTTGAAGCGTTGCGCAAAGGCGGAGCGCGACATGCCGATCCGGGTCGCCAGCGCCTCGACCGTCCAGCGGTGGCCGGGGCTGTTGTGGATCAGGCTGATCGCCGCGCCGATCTGCGGATTTGTCAGCGCGCCGATCCATCCCGTTTCGGCAGCACCCTTCCGGCCGACATAGGCCCGCAGCGCCTGCACGAGCAGGATGTCGCCCATGCGCCGCGTCATCAGCGTCGAGCCCATCTGCACGGCCTCGAGTTCGCCGTCGAGGGTTGCAAGCGTAGTGCTGAGGAGCGCGGCGGCGCGGTCGCTGGCCGGGATATGAATGAACGGCGGCAGCGCGTCGAGCAGCAGCCGGGCGTTGCCGCCGCCGATGACAAAGCTGCCGCCGATCAGCGCGGTCTCGTCACCGCCGTGCCGGGCGATGTTGGAATGCTCCCAGTCGAAGAAGGCGATCCCGTCCTCCGGCTCCCTATCGAGATCGTTGGCGATCACATAGGCGGGTGCATTGGCAAGCAGGAAGGTGTCGCCCGCGACAAGCGAAAGTGGCGGCTCACCCGGCAGAACGATCGAGCAGGCGCCGCGGAGGACAGCGACGAACTTGAGTGCGGGCTTGGCCGGAAAGCGAAACGCCCATTGCCCGCCGACCTCGAAACGCGTGCAGCGCGCACTCTCTATGTCGAGCAGCGAAAAGACATCGGACAAGGGATCGATCATGGGATTGGACGATCTCGACGAAATCATGGAGCCAATAGCATAGATTCTCCAGGCAGCACCTGCAATCCTCAAAGACACAAAGGAGAACGAACATGTCTGATATCAAGGATAAGGTTGTCGCCATCACCGGCGCAAGCAGCGGCATCGGCGAAGCCACGGCGCTGCTGCTGGCCGAGCGCGGCGCGAAGCTCGTGCTTGGCGCCCGCCGCGTCGACCGGCTGCAAGCGCTGGCGCAACGCATCACCGACAAGGACGGCGAGGCCGTCTGCCTCGCCATGGACGTCAAGAAGCGCGAGGATCTCACAGCTCTCGTGGCGCTTGCCTGCAACAGCTATGGCAGGATCGACGTCATGATCAACAATGCCGGCATCGGGCCGATCTCCCTTCTTGATGAACTGCGGGTCGAGGATTGGGAGGAGATGATCGACGTCAACATCAAGGGCCCGCTCTATGGCATCGCCGCAGCCTTGCCGGTGTTCCGCCGGCAGGGTTCCGGCCACTTCGTCAACACGCTCTCGACCGCCGGCCTCATCATCAAGCCGACCATGGCCGTCTATGCCGGCACGAAAAACGCCATGCGCACCATCGCCGAGGGCCTGCGGCTGGAGGCCGGCCCGCATCTGCGCGTCACCAACATCTCGCCGGGGTTTATAAGAACCGATTTCGCCGGCTCCATGACCAGCCCAGAGATCAAGGCCGAGATGGCAAAGCGCATGGACGAGATGGCGATTTCACCCGATGCCATCGCCTGCGCCATCGCCTTCGCCATCGAGCAACCCGCCGATGTCGATATCAGCGACATCGTTGTTAGGCCCACCGCTCAGGCGTGAGGTATCGTTGGCAGCGGCGGCTCCTGTCTATCTTGAACAGCAGGACAATCGCCATGCGGCGTGGAAGCGATCGATCTGCCGGTCCAGCGCTCTTCAATTCTGCGATGTAGAGTTCGGACATGCCCCCTGCTCTCCGTCATGCCCGGGCTTGACCCGAGCATCCACGCGGCACCCGTAAGCGGCCGTGGCATGGATCCTCGGCTCAAATGTAGAGCCCGAGGATGACGGAGAGTGTGGCGAAGGCCATCAAGGCATCACCTGTCGGTGACACCGGTCAGATCACCGGTGTCACAGCGAATTCACCCAGCCGCCACACTCCAATCGAACCCCTTCGCCCAGTCGGCGTAGCTGTGCCAGCCGACCTCAGGAAAATCGCGGCGCAGGGCGGCAAGATCGACGTCGTAACCGGTACGGTCGAACCATTCGAACATCAGCGCCGTATCCTCGCTCTGCTGCCGTATCGCCGCGATCGGCAATTCCCGGTAAGTGATTGGGCGGCCGAGCACCTCGGACAAGATCTTAGCCTGCTGCTCGCCCGACAATTCGTCGCCCGCGATGTCGAAACGTTTGCCGAACACTTGCTCGCGCCTCTCGGCCAACGTCGCGACGAAAGCGCCGATGTCATCGATGGTGACCTGTTGCAGCACACGGGCGGGCGGCAGCGCTGCGGCATAGACGCCCTGGCGCAGCCCGTCGATCGCCCAGGGCGCCACGGTGTTCTCCGTGAAGGCGACGGGTGCGCTGATCGTGTAAGGGATGCCGAGGCCTGCAATGTGCTTCTCGACGAGATACTTGCTGTCGAAATGCGGAATGCCGGTCGTCTTGTGGGCATCGGCGACGGAGGAATAGATCAGGTGGCCGATGCCGGCGGCCTTTGCCGCATCGGCGGCGGCAATGCCCTGACGGGTTTCCGCCTCCGTTCCGGCTTCGTAGCTGTTGCCCATCAGGAACATCGCGTCGACGCCCTCTGCTGCTGCCGCCACGGATGCCGCGTCGTCAAGATCGCCGGCGACGACCTGGACTCCTGCCGCGGTCAGCCGCTTCGCGCCGTCGCTCTCGGGCCGGCGGGTGATCGCCTTGACGCGGTGTCCCCGCGTCATCAACGCGCGTACAACCGCGCCGCCTTGCTGGCCGGTGGCGCCTGTGACCAGTACGCTTCGTGTGTTGCTCATCTGCCTGCTCCTTGTTGTGACTGATGCAGCAAAGTTAGGGCCTGTCGCATTGAACCATAATGGCATATAATTGGAAAACATCGTGCCATTCAAGGATACAATGCTCGATCTCAACGATATCATGATCTTCGCCCGCGTCGTCGAAGCGGGCAGCTTCACCGCCGCCGCGCGCTTGCTCGGCATGCCGAAGACGACGGTCAGCCGCCGCATCGCCGCGCTGGAACGCGAACTCGGCGTGCGGCTGCTGCAGCGCACGACCCGCAGCCTCAACCTGACGGCTTCGGGGCGTCTCTACTACGAAGAAAGTAGCCATGCGCTGCGCACCATCGAAGGTGCCAACCTGCGTCTTGCGGAAGCGCGTGCTGAGCCTGCCGGCACCATCCGCATATCGGCGCCGGTCGGCTTCGGCGGCCACTTCCTCCAGGATACGATCTTCGAATTTCTTTCGACTTACCCGAAGACGAGCGTCGAGCTGCGCCTGACCGACGACAGGCTGAACCTCGTCGAAAGCGGCATAGATCTCGCCTTCCGCACCGGCGTCCTCGAGGATTCCACCTTGATCGCCCGCAAGCTCGGCTCGACGCACCGTCTTCTCTGCGCGAGCCCGGATTATCTCGCTCGCTGCGGCCCACCTGACGTGCCTGAAGATCTCACCCGCCATGACTGCGTCATCGCCGGCCAAACCGCCCAGGCGCAATGGCTGCTGGAAGGTCCGCACGGTCAGGAAACGATCGCGGTTTCGGGGCGCTTCGCCGCTAACGAGATGCAGGCGGTGATGGCCGCCGCAATCGCCGGCCACGGCATTGCGCAATTGCCGCACGGCGTCGCCGATGCCTGCATCAAGGACGGGCGGCTGCGCCGCGTTCTCGACGGCTACACGACGCCGGCCGGCGGCCTGCATGTCGTCTATCCCAGCAGTCGGCACTTGCCGCCTTTGGTCAAGGCGTTCATCGAACTGGCCGTCAGACGGCTGAACGCGATAACCGGCAACAGCGACGATTACGTGATCGTCTCGCGGTAGCTCTCGCGCCCCTCACACCTCTTTCAGCACCACCTTGCTGTCGAGGCTTCCGATCAAGGTTGCGCTCGCCTGGTTGAGGCCCGCGACCTCCACGGCAATGCCGTGCGCTCCGAACCGATGCACGACCTTGTCGAGCGCGGCAACGGCGGTGATGTCCCAGAAATGCGCTTCGGACACGTCGATCAGCACGGACTTGCCGACCGCGTCCTGAACGTCGAAGGCTTCGACGAAGACGTCGGCGGAAGCAAAGAACACCTGGCCAGACACGCGATAGATCAGCCGCCCGGCGGCTTGGTCGGGCGCCACGTCGACGCGCAGCAGGCTGGCGACCTTGAAGGTGAAGAACACGCCGCTGAGGAGAACGCCGACCGTTACCCCAAGCGCCAGATTGGCGGTGAAGACGGTGACGAGGACGGTTGCCACCATGACGGCGCTCGACATCCGGGGATGGACGATAACCGCTCTCAGCGACGACCAGTCGAACGTATCGATCGACACCATGACCATGATCGCCACCAGCGCGGCGACTGGAACCTCGGAGACCCACGGCTTCAGGAGCACCATGAGGATCAGCAGGAACGCGCCGGCAAACAGCGTCGAGAGCCGGCCGCGGCCGCCATATTTCACATTGCTCACCGTCTGGCCGATCATGCCGCAGCCGGCAATGCCGCCGAACAGGCTGGCGGCCGCGTTGGCGAGGCCGAGACCGGTGCATTCGCGGTTCTTCGAGCTCGGCGTATCGGTGAGATCGTCGACGACGCTCGCCGTCATCATCGATTCCAGCAGTCCGACCATGGCGATGGCAAGTGCGGGTGCTGCAATGATCCGAAGCGTTTCCAGCGTCAGCGGCACGGCCGGCCAGCCGAACACCGGTAGCGAATCCGGCAGTTTGCCGAGATCGGCGACGGTGAGAACCGGAAGCCCGAGCGCAATCGAGGCGACGGTCAGGATCAGGATGCAGATCAGCGGCGACGGGATCGCGGTGGTGATCCGCGGCGTGAGATAGATGATCGCGAGCCCTGCAACCAGCACGGCATACTCCATCCAGCCGGCGCCAATGATGTGTGGCATCTGCGCGGCAAAGATCAGGATGGCGAGTGCATTGACGAAGCCGGTGCGCACGGACTTCGACACGAAGCGCATCAACACGCCAAGCCGCAGCAGGCCGAACACGATCTGCATCAGCCCCGCCAGCAGCCCGGCCGCAAAGAGATAGGGCAAACCGTGGGCATGCACCAGCGGTGCCGCGACCAGTGCCACCGACCCGGCCGCCGCCGAAATCATCGCCGGGCGTCCACCGGTAAAGGCAATGACGATGCTGATCACGAAAGAGGCGAACAGACCAACCTCGGGATCGACCCCCGCCACGAAGGAAAAGGCGATCACCTCGGGGATGAGGGCGAAGGTCGCCACCGCTCCGGCAAGCATTTCGCGCATGGGATTGGCGGACCAATCACGACGGATGGAGGAAAGCAGCATAGGAAGGATTCTCGCAAAGCATGGCCGGACCCACTCTTTCGAGCGGTCGCGTGATGGCATGCAGGTTTTGCGTTGTCTGGCGGATCGGCGGCCAGAAGAGCCACCCGGGATCTCACCGGGTCCGTGGTGAATGCCTGGGGTATAGACGAGATCTTTACCGCAGCGCAACATTCAATTGCGCTGGAGTGAAAAACGCGAAAGTCGACGAGCAGCCTTTGCAGACACTCGAAGCGCGCCCCTTGCGCCCCTCTGGATTGCGGAACCTCCTCACTGCCAGAGGAAGTCCGGTCCCGTGCTCTGGGATGTGAGCTTGAGCGTCCCGTCCGGTTGGACGACATAGGTCTCGAACACACGGTAACCGAAATCGCCAAGAAATGTATTCTTGACCACCGTTCCCGGACGGTAGGGCGACCGCAGGACCTTGCCGCCATAGGTGAGGCTGCCTGGAAGAGGCTGCGGATCCCCGGCGCTGGCGCAGGCCGAGAGTGCGAAGAGAACGGCAAACAGCGCGTGTTTCATCCGGACTATCTCCTCGGGCAGGCGTCAGCGGCCTGACGACATCGATTTCCTTCTTATCACAACGCCGCCGGTCGCTGTTCACAACGTAACGTCACGGCCGTTCAGAACGCAGCCTTACTGCTGTCGAAGTTTTTGCGTCGGGCCTCTGCCCGCGAGAGCGCGCTGGCGATCCTCTCATCGGTGAAGGGCTTGGAGATCACATCGAGCGCGCCTTCGATACCGTGACCGACATTCTCGGGACTGCCGGTCACGAAGATGACGTCAACCCCATGGCGGTCGATCAGCCGCCGCGCGAGCTGGGCGCCGCTCAGCCCATCGGAGAGACTGAGATCGACGAGCGCGACATCGCTTCTTTTTGCGTGGGCGAGAGCCTGCTCCACCGTCGATACCGGCCCGATAGTCTGGTGTCCTGCCTCTTGCGCAATGCGTTCGAGCTCCAGAGCGATAAAATTCTCATCTTCGACGATCATGACCTTCATAAATAAGCCTCCTCCTAGACGGGATGTCAGTCGCACTACCGGTAGCGGGTAAAACGCAACCGTCCCCGGAATGTTTCCACCTTGAGAAGAATATGTTGGCAACCGGCAAAGTATTAATTTGACTTCGGGATATCAGGTGCTCCCCGGCCATGCGGACAGCCACTTTGCATACTCTTCGACGGACAAGGCCATCGTCCCCAAAGCGAAGACCGCCTTTCGAAATCACCCGCGTGGAATGGTTGAGGTTCAAGGGCCATCGTGACCAGCCACATTACTCCGCCCGGGCAAACAACTCCCGGTCCCGGGCGCGGATGGGGTCGGTCCAGTCGCGTTCGAACCACGGCGTGCCGCCGGGCTGAGGCGGGCGTTTGAGCTCCAGCGGACGGGCCGGGCCGTTGCTCGCTTCGGAGGCGACGCGGAAGATATAGTGGTCGTACATCCTGAGCGCCTCGATCATGTAGCTGGTCGCAACCGTTCGGTCGCGCACGACGACGAGGTTCTCGCCGTTCTCGTCATCGGCGGGGTTCGAGAAATTGTAGGAGCCAAGATAGACGCGCGCCGTCGGCTTGTCGAAATCGAGCACGATGAATTTATGGTGCATGCGCGTGCCGCGCTGGTTGCCGTCGACGCCGGCAAGGCCCGAGGGTTCCGTCAGGAAGGGCGGCGGCACGTTGCCCGTCAAGGCGGCTGCCCGCACCACCCTGCGGCGATTATCCGGTGTCAGCACGTTGAGGCCGAGATTGCCGGCGCGCACCTCGGCATCGGCGATGCCCATGACATGCACCTCGGGGCGTTCGAGCGCGCGGCCGAGCGCCGGACCGATCGCTCCCCTGGTCATCTGGCCGAGGAAAGCGAGCGAGAACAGCACGCTGGACTGGGCGGTATCGATATCGGCGCCGATCTCGTCCAGCCGGCCATTGGCATCGCTGTGTGGGGAGAAGGCAACCTTGGCGTCGACGCCGTCGAGGCCGAGGTCGATCCAGCCAGCGGAACTTGGCGAGTCACGGAAGTTTTCTGCGCGTTTGGCGGTGAAATAGCTCTCGAAGGCGGTAAAATAATCGTCGATCGCCTTTTCGCTGTGGACGGCAAGGCTGTTGTTCGACTGCACATAGAGCCCGCGCCAGCTGAGATTGGTCGAACCGTAGAGCACTGTCGAAATGCCGCCGCCGCGGACCGCGATCGACTTCTGATGCTGCAGGTTGGCCATGTGCTGGCGCTTGACGTTGGCAGCACCCGCCGAGGCGATCAGCCGCTCCGCCGCCCTCGTCTCCGGCGAATTCGGGCGGCCATGGCCCTTGGTGCGGTCGCTGTCGTCGATGATGATCTTGAGCTTCGGCCCCAGCGCCTCCAGCCGGGTGACCACCTCGGGCAGGTTGAGATCATAGGCGATGACGCGCACCTCGGCGCCGGCGTCGCGCGCTTTGTCAAGCAGCGCGAGGGTTTCCGCCCGCGCCTCGAAGCCCATCCAGGTAAGCGCCCGCTCGGCATCGGCATGAGTCGGCACGAAGTCCAGCCCCTCATCGCCGACAGGCGGCACCAACGTGATGATCGTCGGCGCGTCGGGGGCAAAATTGCGCACGAAGGCCTGCGACGAGACGAAGCCGCGGGTGAAGGCGACGTTGAGCTTGCCGGGAATGGTCTCGCGCATCAGCGCCAGCTCCGCCTCCTGCGCCTCACCCGCTGTCAGCGCGCCCGCGGCATCCATGAACTTTGGCGTGACGCGGTAGGTGAACTTGCCGGGCAGATCGGCATTGAAGGGAAAATGCACCCATCGGAACTTCTGGATCGGCGCTTCCGTGGTGCGGATGCCATCTTCGGGAACCAGCTGGCCGGGAAAGCCGATGCGGTTATGCACCGTCTTGAAGAAATCAGTATCCGGCTCACGATACTGGATGGCGAAACCAACGAAATCGGCAGGCGGCCGCCCATTCTTCCAGTCCATGCCGATCAGCACCATGCCGTCGCCGCGATGGATGGTCAGCGCAAAAAGCGCAGCCGCATTCCCGCCGGTCACACGAAAATCCGTATCCATGCCCGCCTCCCCTGGAAATCGGGCGAAATCTAGCACGGTTCCGTGACAGTAAGGAGATATGTCGGTGAAATTTTGCGCGCAGAAGGTGCAGGGAGGAGGCGGTATGGCGCAAGCGCGTTCGGGGACGTTGCCCCTGTCGCACAGTCGTCAATCGTTGGCTCGATCGTCGACGACCGGCGCTGCCTTGAAAGGAAATCTGCGGTTCGCCAGACTTTCATGCGGACCGCCGTATCCTCCTGCCGCGAGGACGGAGGATCCGGCCGAACCGACCCTACGGTTTCTCGTTTGCACTCTCGGCCCGAAACGCCGCCTCCCCCGCATCTGACACCTCGACCCATTTCTTGTCGGGCTCGGCGTCCGGCACATAGCTGTCGTGCCAGTTCCACCACTTGTAGGTCGGGGTCTGCGGATAGCCCGCGGGCGATTCCTCCCAGACTTCCTGGCGGCCGAGCGGCGTGATGTCGAGGTAGTTCCAGGTGCCGCCCATCTGCTCGTCGCCGCGGTTGTTGATGAAATAGGTGCGGAAGATGCGCTCGCCGTCGCGGTAGAATACGTTGGTGCCGTGCCACTCGTCGACGCCGAAGTCCTTGTCGAAGCTGTCGGTGATCGTGACCCACGGCATCGTCCAGCCCATCCGCGCCTTCAGCCGTGCAATGTCGGCCTGCGGCGCACGCGAGGCAAAGACCAGCGTCGTGTCGCGGGCGTTGAGATGGGCGACATGGGCGACCTGATCGGCCACCATCGAGCAGCCGCGGCAGGCATGGTCGGGCCAGCCGAACACGCCAGGCTCGTAAAACGCGCGGTAGAGGATGAGCTGATGTCTGTTATCGAACAGGTCGAGCAGGCTGACTTTGCCCTGAGGCCCCTCAAACGCATAGGCCTTCTCAACAGCCATCCACGGCATGCGCCGGCGCTTGGCGGCGAGTGCGTCGCGGGCGCGGGTCTCAGCCTTTTCCTTCACGAGCAACTGCTCGCGGGCCGCCTCCCAGGCCTGCGGCGACACGACCGGCGGTTTGTGCATGGCTTGTCCGCTTTTCCCGTTCTCGGCTGAAGCAGTCATGGCTTTCAATCTCCTCATTGGGGCGATTTCCCGGGCTTGGAAGTCCGGTTCATCGCGCATTGGTCTGAGATAGTTTCGCATCGGAAATCGAACAGGGGGAGTAACAAGTGTGACCGTATTCCCTGGAACCGCCGGTCGCAGCCGTAGCGCGCAAGTGGGGTTGATCGGGAGCGCGTCCATTAGCGCAATCTTGTTTACGAATTGCACACGTGCTACAACGCCACAAAACGGCGCATGCGAACCCTGATCAAACCGAGATCGTGCCCGTGAATATTTTTATCGCGACTGTTGCTACGCTTGCCATTGGCGTCCTGCCGGCATGGGCAGGTCCTTTGCATCAGGCGGCCAAGGACGGCGATATCGCCCGCGTCACACAGTTGCTGGACCAGGGCTCCGATCTGTCGGAGCTCGATGAGGCGGGCGAGCCGGCGCTGATTATCGCGTCATTGGCGGGCCATGCCGATGTCGTCGTTCTTTTGCTGGATCGCGGCGGCGACATCGAAATTCGCAACAAGGGCGGGCTGACGGCGCTGCATGCGGCAGCCTATGGAGGAAATCTGGAGGTGGTGAAACGGCTTGTCGCCGAGGGAGCTGACGTCAACGACAGGAAGAATTTCTATCAGATGTCGCCGCTGCACGGCGCCGCCGAAGAGGGCCGCACCGACGTGGTCGCTTTTCTGCTGACGAAGAGCGCGGATGTCGAAGCGACGGAAAGAAACGGGTACACGCCTCTCACTCAAGCCGGGTGGCGGGCGCATTGGGATACGGCCAAATTACTCATGGAAGCCGGTGCTGTTTGCCAGAAAGCCGAGCTTGTGGGCGAACCGCTCTACAAGGAATGCACCAAACGGCAATAGCATTTCGCTTGAGGTAACAGACCGCGTCCAGGAATGGAGCTTGTTATGTCTTATCATGCGCAAAAATCCGGAAAGCGAATGGGCGTGGCTGTTGGCGCTGCGGTTATGCTGCTTTCCTTGCTTCAGCCTGCGGGGGCCGAGGAACTCGTCAATACCGGCTATTTCGGCGATGTCGCGATCAAGGGTTATGACCCGGTCGCCTATTTCACTGAAAACCAAGCCGTCGAAGGATCCGAGACCTATTCCCACCACTGGCTTGGCGCGACCTGGTATTTCGCCAGCGCGAGAAATCGCGACCTCTTCAAGGGCGATCCGTCCAAATATGCGCCGCAATATGGCGGCTATTGCGCCGACGGCGTGTCTTTCGGGACAGTGACCACCAATATCGATCCGAAAGCCTGGCGGATCATCGATGGCAAACTGTACCTGAGCTATGACCCCGGCGCGGCCGAAGGCATGGAGAAAAATCCGACCAAGGTGACCGACTCGAAGAAGCATTGGTCCGAAGTTCAGCAGACGCTGATTTCGGAGAAGATGCACACCGTCTGGCAGCAGCCGGATACGAAATGAAGCCGCAACGCCCGACCCGTCAGGGTGTGGGTGAAAAGAACGTCAAGGCGCGCGGCGTGACATGGACGTATGGCCTGTCGCGCTGTTCACCTGACGTGTTGCGGTAAACATATCCGCACACCATCCGGTCGAGAAAATAGCCGTCGAATTTTTCGCAGAGACTGTCGCCCCGCACCTCGGCGATACCGGTGATGTTGGTATTGGCACTGCGATAGGCAGTGTTTCCAGCCTTGTCGAAATACTGGGTGAAATCCGTGCCGTTCTTGTGCTTGCCGGTCCAGCTCTTGCCATCGACAAGATTGCGCAGATCTGCCTCGCTGAGCCTGTCGGCTTGATTGCCTGTAAAACCGAAGGGCCATTCGGGAATGCCGGCCTTTCGCAATCCAGCCAGATGGCGCTGCAGATCGCCGTCCCGCCAGTAATCATAGAGATAGCCGTAATAGGTGAGATTGCTTTCCGGGAAGAGCTCCAGCAGTTTTGCCGTCTCCGCTGCAGCCTTGGTTTCATTGCCCTGGTCGGCATAGGCCGCCGCCAGATATTCGCGTGCCGGCTCGACCTTCGGCAGGCTGTCAAGCGTCGGCTCTATCAGCGAGATCGCGCGCTGATCGTCACCCGCGGTATAAAACACGATCCCCGCCAGCAGTTGAAAGCTCGACGCCGGCGAAGGGTCGAGCCGCAAAGCCTTTTCCATCTCAGTGATCGCCTGCCCGCTGCTTCCGGTGTGAACCAGGATGAGAGCGAGGTTGGCGGCGGCCTCCGCATCGTTCGGCTCCATCGCAACCGCCATGTTGGCGGAATTTTTGGCCTCCATCTCGCGTCCATCCACCCATTGCAGCAGGGCAAGCACCGTGTGAGCCCTGGCATTGTTGGGATCGAGCTTGAGGGCCTGCCCGGCGGCGTCATAGGCAATCTTGCGGGCGACGGCGGCCGACCAGAGGTAATTGTAGTCGTTGCGCCAGACATCGACGGCGACGCGGGCGATTCCCGCATGGGCATTGGCAAAGCCAGGATCGAGGTCGATCGCCTTCTGGTAGAAGGACAGGGTCCGGCGATAGGTATCGACATCCCTGAAGATGAAGCCTTCCTGCTCGGCCCGCATGTAATAATCATAGGCTTCGAGATTTTCGGTCGGGATCCGGGCCAGTTGGTCGCGCTCGCGCGCGCTGAGCTTGACCGACAGGGCCGAAATGATCTTGCCGATCACATCGTCCTGAACGGCAAAGAGGTCGGCATATTGGCGATCGTAGCGCTCGGCCCAAAGCGACAGGCCGGTGACCGCGTCGATCAGTTTGACATTGATCCGCAGCCGCGGCCCGGCGCGCTGCAAGGTTCCTTCGAGCACATATTTCACGCCGAGTTCGGCGGCCACGTCCTGGATCTTGCCGACGGAGCCCTGGATGGCGAAGACCGAATGGCGGGCGATGACGAAGAGGCCCGATACTTTGGACAATTCGGTGATCAGATCGTCCGTCAACCCCTCCGCGAGATGGTCGTGCTCGCTGTCGCCGCTGACATTGATGAAGGGCAGAACCGCGACAGAGGGCCTGTCCGGCAACGGATAGGCGAAACGTTCGGCAGGCCCCGGCGGTTCTGCCGGCATCCACGGCTGCCACCAGAGTCCTGCGCCCGCAAGAGCAAGGACAACGGCCGCTGCGATGCCTGCAAAGAGGCGGCGTCTCGGCAGGCGCCTCCGGCTTGTGAGGGTTTTACCGGCAGAAGTGGGGTCAAGCAGGACACGATAGACCCGGACCGGTTCGGTGATGCTCTTCAACCGCTGTTCGCCAAGCGAAGCAAAACCGACCGGGACTTTCGATTTCACCTGGTCGTATGTCGTGCCCGATATGGCGATGCCGCCCGGTTCGGCCAGCGCCTGTATTCGATCGGCGATATTGACGCCGTCGCCCTGGATGTCTTCGCCCTCGACGATGATATCGCCGAGATTGATGCCGATCCGGAACTCGAGCCGATGCTCCGGCAGCGCCGCGGCACTCTGCGTGGCTTTCAGTTGCTGAACCTCCACCGCGCAGCGCAAGGCATCGACGACACTCTGAAATTCGACCAGCAGCCCGTCGCCCATGGTTTTGACCAGTCGGCCATGGTGACGCGCAATCGCCGGCTCGAAGACATCGTTCTGGTCCGCTTGAAAACGCGCACGGGTGCCCTCTTCGTCGATCTGGCTCAATCGACTGTAACCGACGACATCAGCGATCAGGATTGCTGCAAGACGGCGCTCCATCCCCGGTCTTTCCTGGAGAGCGAAGGTATTACTAAAAATATTCTACAGTATGTCCTGCCGCGATGCTATCGTCGGCGCTCGCGATATTCAACTTAACGATGCTATCGGATTACACAGACAAAGCAGACGTCTGCCGCCTACCACGGCGGTGTGATCGATACTGGCGAATTCATCCGCCTTTTCCCGGTCCTGGTCGGTTTCGGGCCTGAGCGGGCACAGAATTATTGCACGCCGAGGCTGTTCAATTCACCCTTCGCGCCGTCATATTCCATGTATGTCGTGGGACAGGAGGACAAGGCGGCCTCGAAACGTCGGCGCGCCTCCTGGGTGTTGCCGCCCAACAGATACCATTCGCCATTGTAAAATGTGGCTTCGCAACGCTGGTTGCTATCGGCCGCCTTCGCCATCAGTTCATCCGGTTTCAAATCGCCGAGAAAGAGACTGAAAACGGGATAGGGCCATGTTCCCTGGTCGGTTTTACTGGCCGCGATCTTGAGATCGGCGATTGCCTTTGTATCATTGCCCCGGCTTTGAGCCATAAAGCGCCAGAGATGATAATAGGGAGCCGTCGGGGGATTCTCGGTTGTCCTAATGACGAACCCTGTCGCGGCTTGCTCGTACTTTCCTGCGAAATAGTTCGCCATGGGGTCATTGACGATGAATTGACGTGTGTTGCTGATCGGCCAAAGCGACGCCGCCGCTATAATAACGAACAGAGTGCTGAAGGCTGTTGCCGCGGCGCCGAAACGAGGCGTCGGGCGTTCTCTCGGCCAGAAAGCCAACAGCAGCGACGATAGCGCGGCCCCGGTCAAGGCGCCGCCGAAATGTCCGGCATAATCGATGTTCTCACCGCCTCTTGCTGCCGAAAGGAATGGCAGCAGCGAGGGAATCAGAATTTGAGCTGCCCCGATCCGCAGGGTATCTGCAATCGGCCCTGAGCGGAAACGGAAGCTGGCAGCGATCACGGCTGCAAAAAGACCGACAATCCCGCCGGAGGCGCCGACCCCGATCGTGTTCGGCGCATTGATCCACACCGATGCGACAGACCCGCCAAGCGCGCTTGCGAAAAAAATCGCTGCAAACCAGCGCCAGCCGATCAGCCGTTCAAAGAGCCCTCCTGCGAACCATAAAGAAACGCAATTGAACGCGAGATGGAGGATACCTCCATGCATGAAGGGTGCGGTAAACAGCCGCCACCATTGACCATGCTCGACAATGCTTTGACGAAACGTCCCACCGAGGACGAAGAGAGTCCAATTGGTGGGAGTGCCGGCGACGGGCGGCTCGAGACCGAAGGTTAGTTCGCCGGCATAGACCGCAATCAGAGTGGCGAGAAGAATGTAGGTGAATATAGGATGCCCGCCGCTGTTGAGAGCGGGTTCCAACGCTTCGTCTTCATCATCCGGGGCGGTCGAGCCATCTTCCTGCATGGTTTGGCGTTCGGCTTCGTAAGCTTCGGACAGCAATTCGACGAACTCATCGAATATCCTGTCCGAATTGCCCCGCAAGAGCTTCAGGGCAACGCCGACCTTGGCGCGTGAACCAACAAACCATTCCGGCAGCCGGCTCGTCAGCCCCCGTCTGACCAAGGTCCTGGCGGCAGTGGGATCAAGGTGCAGAATGATGTTATCCGCATATTTGGTCTGGACTCTGCCAATGCTTTGAATGGCAGACCACGGCAGTGTCTGGCCGGGGAAATTCGGCAAACGGATTCCGGCCGTCGACATGACGAGTCCCGGCTCCACGGAGAATAGCTTGGGCAGCAGCAGCAATGCTAGGATGCCAAAAAACGCTGCACCCGGCACCACGAAGAACCAAGCCACACGAGGGTCCTTATCCCCAGGTGGATGGAAGCCTAGCCAAATGATTCCTGCCGTGATGGCAACTATAACCAGGAAGATCAGGAGCAATTTACGTTTGTTGTAGGCATATTCCGATCTGCGCAATTCTTCAGACGTCATCCAAACTTCTCGCTAAAAAAGTATCGACTGCACCTTGTAGACAAGGCGATGACACTGGATCGAATTTATCTACCGGGAATAGCATTTTGCAAGATGGGTTTCGACATCCTCAACAAAATGAACGCATCATAATTCGATATGAAATACTTCAGGTCATCGTCACCCCAGACCATCAGCAGAGTTGCAAAAAGCAGGCGAGTATCGGAAGCTTATTTCTTGGTTATCAGGCGATGGATTGCGCGACATGACGACAGCCTCATCGAGTGAGCCAACCAGGCACGGCAGCGCCAGGATTTGTCGCGGCTGCTGGGACCAGATGCATGTGCCGATCCCGATCGGCGGTCCGCTTGCCCTGCCCTTCCGCGCCCTCGGCATCACGCGCAGCAAGATGAACCCGGATATCTGCACGATCTGCGAACGCTCCTTCCAGTACGTCAAGAAGCAGCGCCAGATCACCGTTGACGCCACCATCCTCTTTGCCGATATCAGGGGCTTCACGGATCTTTCGGAGCGCATCGAGGCGGTGCAGCTGAGCGAGATCGTCAGCCTGTTTCAGGATCGTTGCGCGCAAGCGATCTGGGCGCATGACGGCATCGTCAACAAGCAGATGGGCGACGGCCTGATGGCGATCTTCAATTTTCCGATCGTCAGAAAGGATCACGCCGGCGCCGCGATCCTGGCCGCGCAGGAGATCCAGCGAAACTGCGCCGCCGCGCTAGGCGGTCTGGTGCTCGAGGCATTACCCGGCCGCACCCTCGGCGTCGGCGTCGGCATCCATTCCGGTGAGGTCCAGATCGGCGAATTCTCAAGCTTTCGCAGCGATTTCACCGCCATCGGCGGCGTTGTCAATCAGGCCGCAAGGCTCGAATCCCAGGCCGCCGCCGGCGAGATCCTGATCTCCTCCGAAACAGCCGCGAAGGCCGCCGACCTTGCGGCAGGCGCCGAAACCCGCATGCTTGTGCTCAAGGGGATTGAGCTGCCGGTGCAGGCACGAGTGCTGGCCAAGCGCTGAGCTGCCAACCTCTTCCCAGCGTCTATCTGTCCTCAACGTGGCAGCCGCTGTTTCTCACGCTGTGGTTGCCGAACTCGTCAGATTGCAAGCCAATTAATCTTCCGGAAACGAACATGGCTTATCTCTATGCCATTGCTCCGCCCTGCAGGCTGCGCACCGCAGCATGAAGAAGGCTGGAGGTGCCGCACCCCAACGACGCCGTCGCGCCGCCGCTCAACAAAGCCTTGAACGACGACGCGGCCGGAACCTTCTCCCTGCGTCAGGTCTTCATGCCGGTCAGCTCAGGAAACGGGTAGTAGCGCAGCCGCTTGTCGCGGCAGCGATCGTCATTCACCGTCGCCCCTAATATTTTGCCATCCGTGAAGGAGACGCCGAGGTAGGCCCAGTCTCCCCAGCCGCGCTTGGCCACCAAACGCACGCAGTAAGCATAGATCTTTTTCTCAGGTTCAAGCACCACCACGCTGGAAATGCGGGCCCATACGACTTCTCCTGCTTCGTGCCGGTAGCTTCTCTTGAACACGATGTTGATGAAATTCTGCCGGACATCACTCGAGGGAGGACGCTGGGAATCCGCAACGGATTGCGACACGGGGGCGTTGCAGCCGGCCAGCATCAGCAGAGCGGCACAAGCAAGGACTTTAATTCTCATTCAGTTGAATCCCCAAAGAATCGGAGCGCGGTAACGCTGCGTATTTCCTACAAACACAGCGGGAATAATATTTGCAATACATGAAAGGCACATTGTTGACGCTGCGGATGCCGGCCGCGTGGCGCGTGGATATAGCAGCGTCGCTCCAGCTAGACCGCAGGGTTCAAAGCGGAGGCTTCGGCACCGTCTTCATCATCATTGATCGTAACGCCGGCTTCCAGCGCGGCCAGGATGAAAGCCTGCCGCACCGTCTCGGCCGGCATGCGTCCGGCAAGCCAGGCGCGGCAGAAATCGATCGCCCTTTGCTGGTGGACGCCGCCATTGACCGGCCAGTCCGAGACGAGCGCATAGAGCGCATCCTGCGGTGAGCGGAGAACCAGGCGTTCGCCGGTATCAAGGTCGATCGAGATCGTTTTTTTCCAGAAGGCGGAATGGTCGCTAATGTCAGTAGTACCCAGAGGTGAAGTGACTGGAAACTAACTGCGGAAGGCCGATTTCGGTTCCGATAAGAGGGTCGGACGATCGCCGCGCGGCATTGCACGAATGCCGTCGGTCTTTGGGCGAAGAAACGACGGACGCGAATGGATATTGAAATCGGGATCGCCGGCCAATGCCTCACTTTTGGCCGGGCCGATCTCAATGGTTGCGGCCCCGGCTGTCAACCTGGCAGCTTGCAGCCCTTGCTCATTCCAGCGGACTGCATGGCGGAAACCTTGCCTTTGGACGCGGCAATTTCCCCTTCCTTGTCTCCCCCGGCGACGCTGCCGATGGGGACGCCGACGAGGAAGACACCGAAAGCATCGCCGTTCGCTGCACTGATCTGCTGCTTGGAAAGGTCGTCGAGCTTGGCCTTCTCTTTCTTGAGTTCCACGGCGAGCGCAGCGCAACTGAGGTTCGTATAGGCAGCCATCGGAATATCGACTTGAACGATAGCGTCAGGACGTTTGGCGCAGCCGGCCACTGCCGCGGCCGCCGCGAATGCAATGATTATCTTTTTCATTAATGGTCCCCAATTCCCGCAGCAGCTGTAACATCGGCGCGCGCAATGCGGGAGGCAGCAGAGCCTTCAACCACAGACTTTTATTTATCGACACTTTCCATTTCGGCTTGGCATTGCTGGCGATGCCCCCATTGATATCCGGAGTTTACATGATAGCCGGCACGCCTACCGCCCCGTTAGTTTCCGCGCTTGACCTCCGCGCACGGCCTCTACCTAAAAGCCCGACTGCTATGCAAAGGAGGCTCCGGTGTCGGTACCCATTGAGGACTACGCGCTCATCGGCGATTGCGAAACCGCCGCACTCGTCTCGAAGAACGGCTCGATCGACTGGCTCTGTTTTCCGCGCTTCGATTCCCCCGCCTGTTTTGCCGCCCTGCTCGGCGCCGAGGATAACGGCTTCTGGTCGCTGTCACCGTCAGGTGAAAATGTCCGCGTCACGCGCCGCTACCGCAACGATACGCTCATTCTCGAAACCGAGTTTCAGACCGAGACCGGCACCGCCGTTCTCATCGACTTCATGCCGCTTCGCGATGGCACGAGCGATCTGATGCGCATCGTCGAGGGCAAGAGCGGCACTGTCGCCTTCGATATGGAGCTCAACCTTCGCTTCGATTACGGCCGAACCGTTCCCTGGGTCACGCATGGCGAGGATGGCGGCATCACCGCCATTGCCGGCCCGGACAGGCTAACCCTGAATTGCGCCGTCCCGCTCGAAGGCCGCGGCCTGAGCACGGTCGGCTCCTTCCAGCTTGCCGCTGGCGAGAGCCAGATCTTCACCCTGACCTGGTCTCCTTCGCATATGCCGCAGCCGGCTCAGCGGCAGGTGGAATATGCGCTGCCGGACACGGAGGAATTCTGGTTATCCTTTGCCGCGACCTGCCCGAAAGTGGGCCGCTGGACGGAACAGGTCAAACGCTCGCTCATCACGCTGAAGGCGCTGACCTACATGCCGACCGGCGGCATCGTCGCCGCGGCGACAACCTCCCTGCCGGAAAAGATCGGCGGGCCACGCAACTGGGACTACCGCTATTGCTGGCTGCGCGACGCGACGCTGACCCTGCTCGCCCTGATGAAACTCGGCTATTACGAGGAAGCCAGCGCCTGGCGCAAGTGGCTGCTGCGCGCGGTCGCCGGCGCCCCGGCGCAGATACAGATCATGTATGGCGTCGCCGGCGAGCGAAACCTGCTGGAATGGCAGGTTCCCTGGCTGAGTGGCTACGAGGGCTCGACACCCGTGCGCATCGGCAATGCCGCCGCCGAACAGGTGCAGCTCGACGTTTACGGCGAGGTGGCCGACGCCATGCTGCAGGCCCGCAAGGGCGGGCTTCCGCCGCATCACCGCGAACGCGAACTGGCGGCGGCCATTCTGCCCTTTCTCGAAAAAATCTGGGTGGAGCCCGATGAAGGCATCTGGGAGGTGCGCGGCCAGCGCCAGCATTTCACCTATTCGAAGGTCATGGCCTGGGTGGCCTTCGACCGCGCCGTCCAGATTGCCGAGGCGGACGGCGAGCCCGAGGCCGCCGTACGCTGGCGCACGCTCGCAGATCACATCCATGCCGAGGTTTGCGAGAAGGCTTTCGATCCCGAACTCGGCTGTTTCGTGCAGGCCTACGGCTCCAAGGCGCTTGATGCCAGCCTGCTGCATCTCGGCATGGTCGGCTTCATCCCGCCTGATGATCCGCGCTATGTCGCGACAGTCGAGGCGATCGAGCGCAAGCTGCTGCGCGATGGCCTGCTGCTGCGCTACGAGACGCAGGAGGTGGACGACGGCCTGCCGCCAGGCGAAGGCGCGTTCCTCGCTTGCAGCTTCTGGCTCGTCGACGCCCTCGGCATGATCGGCCGCCGCGACGATGCGCTGCGCCTGTTCGAACGGCTGCTTTGTATCTGCAACGATGTCGGGCTTCTGGCGGAAGAATATGATCCCGCCGCCCGCCGCATGCTGGGCAACTTCCCGCAGGCCTTCAGCCATGTCGGGTTGATCAACAGTGCGTTGAACCTCGCGCGGCTGGAGGGGCCGGCGGACCAGCGTTCGGCTTGATTATATGCTCGGCTTGGTTATTGGGAGACCGGCGGGAGAACACCCGCCGCTGCCCAAGGCGAGGTTAGCGCCCTTAAGCGACACCACCCCACTATTCAAAAATCCGAACGATTCATTCGTTTCCCTTTTGTACTCTTTCCCTCTTCACTTTCGCCCTGACTCTCTCCATATTCCCGCCATGGCCAGATCTCCGAAGAAATCCCCCGCCCCTGACGGTTTCGAGGAAGCCCCTCAATCGTCTTTTGAGGGAGCCCCCCTCTCAGGCTCGGTTGCCGACTGGGTCAAGCAGCTGGAGGCCGATGCCGAAACCTCGGGCGTCGAGACCCAGCGCCAGATTGCCTCCAAGGCCGGCAAGCACCGCAAGAAGGTGGAAATCGCCGCCAGGACGAAAACCAGCGACGGCGGCGTCAGCGCCTCGAAATCGGCGCGCGGCACCTCCATGGGCGGCTCGACCGACCCGAAGACGCGCGCGGCTGCCGGTCTCAATCCCGTCTCCGGCATGGATACGACGCTGGAAGAAGCCTCGTCGCTGCAGGCCGGCACCGCCGTCACCGCCACGGTCGAAGCGCTGTCGGCGCTGATCGAGAGCGGCAATCCGCTGCACAAGAACGGCAAGATCTGGACGCCGCACCGCCCTGCCCGCCCCGACAAATCCGAAGGCGGCATCGCCATCCGCATGCAGTCGGATTACGAGCCGGCCGGCGACCAGCCGACCGCCATCCGCGATCTCGTCGAGGGGCTGGAGAATGGCGACCGCAGCCAGGTGCTGCTCGGGGTCACCGGCTCCGGCAAGACCTTCACCATGGCCAAGGTGATCGAGGCGACGCAGCGCCCGGCCGTCATCCTGGCGCCGAACAAGACGCTGGCCGCCCAGCTCTATTCCGAATTCAAGAACTTCTTCCCCGACAATGCGGTGGAATATTTCGTTTCCTACTACGATTATTACCAGCCGGAAGCCTATGTGCCGCGCTCCGACACCTATATCGAGAAGGAAAGCTCGATCAACGAGCAGATCGACCGCATGCGCCACTCGGCGACGCGCTCGCTGCTCGAACGCGACGACTGCATCATCGTCGCCTCAGTCTCCTGCATCTACGGTATCGGCTCGGTCGAGACCTATACGGCGATGACCTTCCAGATGTCGGTCGGCGACCGGCTCGACCAGCGCCAGTTGCTGGCCGACCTCGTCGCCCAGCAATATAAACGCCGCGACATGGATTTCACCCGCGGTTCTTTCCGCGTGCGCGGCGACACGATCGAGCTCTTCCCCGCCCACTTGGAAGATGCCGCCTGGCGCATCTCGATGTTCGGCGACGAGATCGATGCCATCACCGAGTTCGACCCGCTCACCGGCCAGAAGGTCGGCGACCTGAAATCGGTGAAGATCTACGCCAATTCGCACTATGTCACCCCGCGCCCGACGCTGAACGGCGCCATCAAGTCGATCAAGGAGGAGCTCAGGCTCCGCCTCGCCGAGCTGGAAAAGGCCGGCCGCCTGCTGGAAGCCCAGCGCCTGGAGCAGCGCACCCGCTACGATATCGAAATGCTCGAAGCGACCGGCTCCTGCCAGGGCATCGAGAACTATTCGCGCTACCTCACCGGCCGCGACCCCGGCGATCCGCCGCCGACGCTGTTCGAATATATCCCCGACAACGCCCTCGTCTTCATCGACGAAAGCCACGTCACCGTGCCGCAGATCGGCGGCATGTACCGGGGCGACTTCAGGCGCAAGGCGACGCTGGCCGAATACGGCTTCCGCCTGCCCTCCTGCATGGACAACCGGCCGCTACGCTTCGAGGAATGGGACGCCATGCGCCCCGACACCATCGCGGTTTCGGCCACGCCCGGCGGCTGGGAGATGGAACAATCAGGCGGCGTCTTCGCCGAACAGGTGATCCGCCCGACCGGCCTGATCGACCCGCCGGTCGAGGTCCGCTCGGCCCGCAGCCAGGTCGACGACGTGCTCGGCGAGATCCGCGAGACCGCCGCCAAGGGCTATCGCACCCTCTGCACCGTGCTGACCAAGCGCATGGCCGAGGACCTGACCGAATATCTGCATGAGCAGGGCGTGCGCGTCCGCTACATGCACTCCGATATCGACACGCTGGAGCGCATCGAGATCCTCCGCGATCTCCGCCTCGGCGCCTTCGACGTGCTGGTCGGCATCAACCTTCTGCGCGAAGGCCTCGACATTCCCGAATGCGGCTTCGTCGCCATCCTCGACGCCGACAAGGAAGGCTTCCTGCGCTCCGAAACCTCGCTGATCCAGACGATCGGCCGCGCCGCCCGCAACGTCGACGGCAAGGTCATCCTCTATGCCGACCAGGTCACCGGCTCGATGAAGCGGGCGATGGAGGAAACCAGCCGCCGCCGCGAAAAGCAGATGATCTATAACCAGGAACACGGTATCACGCCGGAATCGGTCAAGGCCAGGATCAACGACATCCTCGACAGCGTCTACGAACGCGACCACGTCCGCGCCGATATCTCGGGCGTCTCTGGCAAAGGCTTCGCCGATGGCGGCAACCTCGTCGGCAACAACCTGCAGACCCATCTCAACGCCCTCGAAAAGAGCATGCGCGACGCCGCCGCCGACCTCGACTTCGAAAAAGCCGCCCGCCTCCGCGACGAAATCAAACGCCTCAAGGCCGCAGAACTGGCGATTATGGACGATCCCATGGCTAGAGAAGAGTCAAAGGCAATGGAAGGCGTCAGACGGAACGCCAAAGCGACCCGCGAATCCCTTCTCCCAGCCGGCGAGAAGGTGCCCGGCAGGGCGGATGAGGGGGCCACCCCCTCCTACTTCGCCAAACCCTCGATCGACGACATGGGCCCAGGCACCGACACCACCACCCCTCTCTTCCGCAAACCCGCTCTGGATGAGATGGGCCGCGACATTGCCGAGCCCACAAAGAAGACCCTCTTCCGCAAGAACGACCTCGATGAAATGACGGTCGGCCGAACCGAAAAGCCGGTCACCGGCGCACTGCCGGAAAAGCCGGATGCCGCTAAAAGCACGAAGCGGTTTTCACCGCTGCTCGAAGGCCAGCCAGAGCGCGATGACGTGCGGCCGGTTGTGCGCGGAAAGACGGGCGTGGGGAGCTATGAGGACCCGGGCGAGCAGAAGCGCAAGGGGCGGACGAAGGGGAAGACTGGGCGGCCGGGGCGATAACGACAAATCGGCCAACCAGGCGGCCTGGTTAAGATGGTTTGTGTGTCGCGGGGTCAGCCGCGCCTTTCGTAATCGGCGCGGTTGACGAATCTCGGATGCTAACACCATGGGTGCGTGTCTAGGCAATCGCTTTGGAGACACCATGGGCGATTTTATGGATCAGCCTTTCTGGCTTGCAGCGTGTCCACAGACGGAATTCCCCATGCCAGAAATTTGCATCGACCCCTTCCCCTCCGCCGCCGAACTGAACGCGCTCTTTTCCGCCGCCTGGGGCAGCCCGCACAACCGCGATTTCACCCCCATCCTCTCCCGCAGCCTCGCCCATATCGGCGCCTATCAGGACGACCGGCTCGTCGGCTTCGTCAATGTCGCCTGGGATGGCGGCATCCATGCCTTCATCCTCGACACCTCGGTTCACCCTGACATGCGCCGGCAGGGGATCGCGACGCGGCTGGTCAGGGAAGCGACGCGGGTTGCGGGGGAGCGCGGCGCCGAGTGGCTGCATGTCGATTTCGAACCGCATCTGACCAGCTTCTACCGCGCCTGTGGATTCAGGCCGACGAAGGCAGGACTCATCAAGCTCGTGTAGTTCTTCCGCGCGGGAAGTCTGAACAAGTCGAAGCCAAACACCAACCTGCGATAGTGACGCGAATGGTCGCGCGGCGCAGCGCTACCGACAAACCCGCTGAAAACACAATTTTCGCGAGAGCATCCCGCCCGAAAATGAAAGATAATACTATTTACGAAACCAAACCATGACTTTGAGTTCTCAAATTAAAATTCGTTTCCCCAGTATTTCATCCTTAGTTTTTCATTAAAAAAGCAATGAAAAGACACAATTTTGCATTGAAAACTTAATCAGGGATTGGCATAGATCCCCGAGGGGTTGTCGTCCGCCGAGCAATAAAACAGTTTTTTCGGGGATGTCTCATATTGCCGAGTACAACGCATCTTTTGGGGAAAGATATATATGGCCTTGAATATTCTGGACACGAACGGCGCCACAGTTACCAAGACCGGCGCTGAGTTCGAAGCTTACGATGTTATCCGCGACTCTGAAACCAGCCCTTCCGCACCTGTCTCTCTCACTGTTTCCGATTCCTCGGCGGCAGATCTGGCCGACGAGTTGGGCTTGGTATCGGCGAACGTGACGGTATCGAGCGGCGGCAGCACGGTCACGACGGGCGCCGGCAACGACAACATCTCAGGCGGCGAAGGCGCGGACACGCTGAGCGGCGGCGGCGGCGACGATACGATCTACGGCAACGCCGGCAACGACAAACTGATCGGCGGTGACGGCAACGACAGGATCACTGATGGTGGTTTTGGCTTTGTGCTCGGACCTGATGGCAGCCTCCAGTCAGAAATCGTCGACATTGACGGCGGCGACGGCGACGATTTGATAACCATTGAGAGATTCGCTCCACTGATATCGGGAACGATCGATGGCGGTGCCGGGATCGATACGTTGCGTGCCTCGGCGCTCCGGGGCCTGACGATCAAGAACGTCGAAGTGCTTGAATTGGCAGATTTTCGGGTTAGCGGTTCGAGTGCACAGTTCGAAAGCTTTGATAAGATCGCCAGATCGACCGATCCAGTCTTCAATTTTGACCCCTCACTGGTAGTGACGGATAGCGCCCACCTCGATCTTTCCGACGAACTGGGAGATCTCGGGACCCTTGTCCGCGGCTTCTCCGGCATTGACGTCAAAACCGGCGACGGCAATGATGAGTTTGCGGGCAGCGACGTCAACGACATTTTCGACGGCAGCGGCGGCAGCGACCTCATCAATGGCAACGACGGCAATGACAAATTGACCGGCGGCGACGGCAACGACACCATCAATGGCGGCGCCGGCATCGACACGGCGGCATTCGCCGGCAATTTTGCCGAATATTCCTTCGAGATCGACAATGGCAGCCGTGTCGTGACGAGCGCGCTGGAAGGCACGGATAGGCTGACAGACGTCGAATTCGCGCGCTTTGCCGATGGCGTTTACGACTTCGCGACGGAAACCTTCACGCTCAACAGCACCGAGCCGGGTACTCCGCTGAATATCCTGGACACAAACGGCGCCACAATTACCAAGACCGGCGCTGAGTTCGAAGCTTACGACGTCATCCGCGACTCCGAAATCAATCCTCTCGTCGCGGTCAATCTGGTCGTCTCGGATTCCGGGGCGGTGGACCTTGCCGACGAACTGGGCTCCGGCTCCGCAAATGTGACGGGCTCAAGTGGCGATAATGCGATCACGACAGGCGCAGGCAACGATAACATCAATGGCGGTGACGGCGCAGACACGCTGAACGGCGGCGCCGGAAACGATCTGATCCAGGGCGGAAATGGCAATGACACGCTGAATGGCGGTGACGGCAACGACCACATATCCGGCGACCTTGGAAACGACGTTATCAGAGGCGGCGCGGGTAACGATACGATCTCCGATGGTGAGCTTTTTGGCCTTGCCTCTGAAGTGGTTGATATCGATGCAGGCGACGGTAACGATGCCATAACTCTTGAGACATTCGCCCCAATGAATTCCGGAACGATCGATGGCGGCGCCGGGATCGATACGCTGCAGATAAGCTCGCTCCAGGGCCTGACGATCAAGAACGTCGAGATTCTTGAAACGGCCGGATGGTCGGTTGCCGGATCGAGCGCGCAGCTCGAAAGCTTCGACAAGATCGTTTGGTCGACCGATCCCTTCGGCGATTTTCGCGCCTCAGTGGCACTGACGGACAGCGCCCACCTCGATCTCTCCGACGAGCTGGGAGATCTCGGATCATTCATCGACGGCCACGCCTTCGGCATTGACGTCAAGACCGGCAGCGGCGACGACGAGTTCACAGGCACCGACGGCAACGATATTTTCGACGGCAACGGCGGCAACGATATCCTCAATGGCAATGCCGGCAATGACAAATTGACCGGTGGCGCCGGCGACGACACCATCAATGGCGGCGACGGCATCGATACGGCAATATTCTCCGGCAATTTCGCCAATTATTCCTTCGCATTGAATAATGGCGATCACATCCTGACGAGCGCCGGGGAAGGGACGGATACGCTGACAGACGTCGAATTGGCGCGCTTTGCCGACGGCGTCTACGATTTCGCCACGGAAACTTTTACGCCTAAGGGAAATGCCGCGCCGACCAATATCCAGCTTTCGAAGACCGCCCTCTCAGAGGACACGCCGATCTGGACCACGGTTGGCCTGCTCAGCGCCAAGGACGCCGATGGCGACGCCCTCACCTATACGCTGATTGACGGGGCGAATGATCACTTCCGGATAAAGGGCAACCGCATCGTTACCTCGAAGGAATTCGACTACGAGACCGACAAGTCGCACACGATCAAGGTGGCAGTTTCGGACGGCAAGGTCACCGTGGAGAAGGACATCACGATCAATGTCCTCGACGTCAACGAAGCCCCTGTCAATCAGGCGCCGACCAAGCTCGCCTTCTCGCGCAGCTCGGTCTCCGAGAATGTCGCGATCGGCACCTCGGTCGGCCTTCTCACAGCCGTCGATCCGGAAGGCGGCGCCGTGAAATGGCGTCTGACGGACGATGCCGACGGCATCTTCAAGCTGGTCGGCAACAAGATCCAGACAAAGGCGGCGATCGATTATGAAAGCACCCATAGCCTGACCTTCACCGCCGAAGCCTACGACGCGGCCGGAAACGTCACGGGCCACGATTTCACGCTCGCCGTGAAGGACGTCTTCGAGGCGTCGGTTTCGAGCTTGTCGCATGAGGCGTTGATCTAGCCACAACACTGTGGCGGGACGCAGAAATGGGTCCCGCGACAAGGGCAGGATGCGCCCGCGTGCTCCTTTAAACGAGCACGCGGGCGCTACCACCGCACCGAACGCACAGCCTAAGGTCGCAGTCTTTCCGAATAAGAGGGCTGCCCCCACGAACCTTCTCCACCCGGAACGGCAGAAAAGACACAATTCGTTCTTGCAGAATCCAACGCATCTTCTGGAAAGTTTACATGGCCTTGAATATTCTGGACACGAACGGCGCTACAGTTATCAAGACCGGTGCGCAGTTCGAGGCGTACGACGTCATCCGCTACTCCGCCGATAATCCTCTCGCCATGGTCACTCTGAAGGTGTCGGATTTCGGCACGATAAACCTTGCCGATGAGTTGGACTCGGTTTCCGCAGAAATAACGGGCTCGAGCAGTGCCAATGCGATTACAACCGGCAGGGGCAACGACACTATATCGGGCGGAAATGGCAATGACACGCTGAATGGCGGAGAAGGCAACGATACGCTAAATGGCGACGATGGCGCAGACACGCTGAACGGCGGTGCCGGAGAAGATACGATCCGAGGTGGAGCTGGTAATGACACGCTGAATGGCGGGGACGGCAACGACACGCTCGACGGCGGGCAAGGTAATGACAAGATCAATGGTGGCGCGGGCAATGACACGATCACCGACTCTGCGCACTTTAACACACCGAAAACGACGATCGATGCAGGGGACGGCGACGACAAAGTAATTATATTAGCAAGCGATGAATCGCTGACAGGGGCGATCGATGGCGGCAACGGGATCGACGTTCTTTCCGGCTTGAACAATCTGACCGCTTTTACGATACAGAACTTCGAAATTCTTGAAACGGGAGGGATCCACCTTGCCGGTTCGGCTGCTCAGTTCGAAAGCTTCGACAAGATCATCTACGGTGACAATCCGATCTACGACAGTTCCGTCATCTCCTTGATATTGGCGGATGGCGTTCATGTCGATCTCTCCGACGAACTGGCAGCCCGTCGGACCTCCATCACAGGCACCGCCTTCGGCATAGACGTCACGACGGGCGCCGGTAATGACAATTTCGTCGGAACAGCCGGTAACGACATTTTCGACGGCGGCGCCGGCAACGACACATTGCATGGCAATGCTGGAAATGACCTGTTGACCGGCGGCGAAGGCAACGACCAAGTCTATGGGGGCGCCGGAAATGATGTGATCAGGGGTGGAACGGGTAACGACACGATCGGCGACGGTGACTTTTTCGGCCCTCCAGAAGTCTTCGATATAGATGGGGGCGACGGCAATGATACCGTGAACCTGCAGATCGCATACAGTATCGAAAATTCGGGAATAGTTGATGGCGGTGCCGACACCGACACGCTGCAAGCCTATAATCTGACCGGCTTGACGATCAAGAATTTCGAAATTCTTGAGACGGGGGGAATGGAAACTATTGGTTCGGCGGCGCAGTTTGAAAGCTTTGAAAAGATCGTCGTCTACGACGATCCAAACTACGATAGCTATGCCATCTCGTTGAAATTGACGGACGGGGTTCACGTCGACCTTGCTGGTGAACTGGCCACCCGTTCGGCGCATATCAGCGGCAATGCCTTCGGCATCGACGTCACGACCGGTGGCGGCAATGATCAACTTGAAGGTACTGATGGCAACGACATTTTCGACGGCGGCGCCGGCAATGACGTTATCGATGGCTACTCCGGCAATGACGTCCTGAGAGGCGGTGCGGGCGATGATACGATCACCGATGGTGACGACTACGCCGATGCAAAAATCTTCGATATAGATGCAGGCAACGGCAACGACACCGTAACTGTGTTTCGCGGCTCCGATGTCGAGGCGTCCGGAACACTCAATGGCGGTGCCGACACCGACACGCTGCAAGCCTATAATCTGAGCGGCCTGACGATCCAAAATTTCGAAATCCTCGAATTGGGCGGAGCGGGCGCTATTGGTTCGGCTGCGCAGTTCGAAAGTTTCGACAAAATCGTAGTCTACGAGCCGGGATACGAAAGCATCATCTCCTTGACATTGACCGACAGTGCCCATGTCGATCTCTCGGACGAGTTGGCCACCCGTTCGGCATATATCAGTGGCACGGCCTTCGGTATTGACGTCGCGACCGGTGGCGGCAGCGACCAACTTGAAGGCACCGATGGTAACGACATATTCGACGGTGGAGCTGGTAATGACAGAATTGATGGCTATGGCGGGAACGACATGCTCTTTGGAGGCACCGGCATCGACACGGCCGTCTTCTCCGGCGATTTCGCCAGCTATTCCTTCGCGATCGACAATGGCAGCCACATCCTGACGAGCGCCCTGGAGGGCAAGGATACGCTGACTGATGTTGAATTCGCCCGTTTTGCCGACGGCGTCTACGATTTCGCCACGGAAACTTTCACAAGCAATAACACCGCGCCGACCAATTTCCAGCTTTCGAAGACCGCCCTCTCAGAGGACACGCCGATCTGGACCACCGTTGGCCTGCTCAGCGCCAAGGACGCCGATGGCGACGCCCTCACCTATACGCTGCTCGACGGAGCCAACGATCATTTCCGGATAAAGGGCGACCGTATCGTCACCTCCAAGGCGCTGGATTACGAGACCGACAAGTCGCACACGATCAAGGTTGCCGTTTCCGACGGCAAGGTCACGGTCGAAAAGGACATCACGATCAATGTCCTCGACGTCAACGAAGCACCTGTCAACAAGGCGCCGACCAATCTCGCCTTCTCGCGCAGCTCGATCTCCGAGAATGTCGCGATCGGCACCTCGGTCGGCCTTCTCTCGGCGGTCGATCCAGAAGGCGGCACGGTAAAATGGCGGCTGACGGATGATGCCGACGGCATCTTCAAGCTCGTCGGCAACAAGATCCAGACGAAGGCTGCAATCGACTACGAAAGCACCCACAACCTGACCTTCACTGCCGAAGCCTACGACACGGCCGGAAACGTCACCAGCCACGATTTCACGGTCGCCGTGAAGGACGTCTTCGAGCCGGCGGTTTCGAGCTTCTCGCATGAGGCGTTGATCTAACTGCGACTGGATTCCAGGCGACGCAGAAATGCGTCGCCAATGGCCTTCAAAACGGGGTGCTTGCGGTCAGCAAGCCCCCGTATCGATCAGGCGGAACAAGGTGCCCCACCGAATCTCTTTTCCCCACTGGGTAGAACAGGGGGTTCGGCTTACCGCCCGGTCCAAATTGCTGCTCCCCCTTCGCACCCGATTCGGCTATGATTTCCTGCCGATCCGAGGAGAGCCCGCATGCGCCTGCCCACATTCATCCTCGCCCTCGCCGTCTCGGCGCTCGCAGCCTTGCCTGCATCGGCAGCGACCTACAAGACGCCGAAGGCGCTGCTCAAGGCGCTCTATAGCTACGACACCGACAACAGCGACGCCGAGGCGCCCTCGCCCTATTCCGCCTTCTTCTCCGACCACCTGAACAAGCTCCTCCAGACCGATCTCGACAACACGGCAGAGGGCGATGTCGGTGCGATCGACTTCGATCCCGTCATCGCTGGCCAGGATGGCACCGCCAGCGACGTCAGGATCGGCCAGCCGATCCTGCTGGATGACAAGGCCGAGGTGGAGGTGGAGTTCGAAAACGGCGAAGAGGTGACGCTCTTCTATACGCTGGTACGCGAACACGGCGGCTGGAAGGTCGACGACATCGCCAATCAGAAGGGGGATAATCCCTGGAGCCTGAGCGGGTTGCTGGGGGATGCGCAGTAGGCTGGCAGCCCAGCCACCCGCCCTCCCGGTCGAGGCGACCCTGCGTTTGTCACGGGCAATCAATTCACTGGATCGATTGCTCCGCTCCTCACCCTCACCATGAGACTGATCGGCGTGCCTGCCGCCCCGCCCACGAACAAAAAACCTGCCCGGCTATCGAATCTGCCGCTCATCCCGTTTCGGCACGGAATCCCGATATGGCACAGCCGCGCAAGAATCCGTTAACCCATCGTCAAGTATCTGAATCTTCGGCATTTCCCGACATCGATGCAGGCATGCCAAAAGAATCCCGCTTGCTTTTTGCCCGAAATGCTGGCACGAATTGACTTACTCGGGCATTTGCATGCCGGTGACTGGACTGATGTGGTAATCCCTTCCGTTTGGAAGGCGGCGCGGGACTACCCGCCTACGTAGACGTTCTTTCCCCGTACGTGACTTCTCCGACTGACCCTTCGTCCCAATCGATCGGGGCGAAAGCTAAAGCCGTCCGCTTCCTCTCGGGGGCGCGGATACTACACAGACTAAGGGAAAAGGACGATCCCAATGGCCACCAAGGGCACCGTAAAATTCTTCAACCAGGACAAGGGTTTTGGTTTCATCACGCCGGACGGCGGCGCAAAGGACGTTTTTGTCCATATCTCTGCGTTGCAGGCTTCTGGCATCCAGTCGCTGCGCGAAGGCCAGCAGGTTACCTTCGACACCGAGCCGGACCGCATGGGCAAGGGCCCGAAGGCTGTCAACATCTCGGCTTCGTAAGTCAGACTTCCGCTCGCGCGGCATAACGGCGCTCCGCAAGGGGCGCCGTTTCTGTTTGTGGTGATCGGCGGTCATTTGTCGATCACATTGGCAAGTGTTATATGCGCCCTTTATAGATGCCCGCCCCTGCGGCGGGGGCACCGCACTGCGGCGCGGTAACAAGGAACAGTGGAACGTCGATGACGCAGAAGAGGCCGATTTTTGCAGTCGCCCCGATGATCGACTGGACGGATCGGCATTGCCGCTATTTCCACCGCCAGATCAGCCGCGAGGCGCTGCTCTATACCGAGATGGTGGTGGCCGATGCGATCATCCACGGCCCGCGCGATCGGCTGCTCGGTCATGACGCCGCCGAGCATCCGCTGGCGCTGCAGCTCGGCGGATCGGACCCGGCAAAGCTTACCGAAGCGGTGAAAATCGCCCAGCCCTATGGCTATGACGAGATCAACCTCAATGTCGGCTGCCCTTCCGACCGGGTGCAGTCCGGCACCTTCGGCGCCTGCCTGATGTTGACGCCGGAAACGGTGGCCGAATGCATCGCGGCAATGAAGAGGGTTGCGACCGCGCCGGTAACGGTGAAATGCCGGATCGGCGTCGACGAGCAGGAGCCGGAACAGGCGCTGCCCGAGCTGATCAGCCGCGTTCTCGATGCCGGCGCCGACGCGATCTGGATCCATGCCCGCAAGGCATGGCTGAAGGGTCTGAGCCCCAAAGAAAACCGCGAGATCCCGCCGCTCGACTACGAGATCGTCTATCGGATGAAGCAGCGCTGGCCCGATGTCTTCATCGGCATCAACGGCGGTATCCGCACGCTCGACGAAGCCGCCGTCCATCTCGAACATGTCGACGGCGTCATGCTTGGCCGCGCCGCCTACCAGAATGCCGCGATCCTTGCCGACATCGACCAGCGCTTCTTTGGTGCGCCTGCGGCCGAACCGGATTGGGAGGCGCTCTGTAACCGGATGATGGCCTATGCCGAACGCCACATCGCCGGCGGCGGCCGGCTACAGCACGTGGCCCGCCACATGGTCGGTCTCTTCACCGGCCTGCCCGGCGCCCGCCGCTACCGTCAGATCCTCTCAACCGATGCGGCAAAAACCGGCGCCGGGCCGGAAGTGTTGGCGGCGGCCTTTGCGGCAGTGGATTTCTCGGGGACGGATCAGGAAGCAGTCAGCGCCTGACGTGAGGTGATGCCTAGTCATGGCGCTGAGGTGAAGCGTCAGGACCGGGCCATCGGCAGCAAGATCTTCTTCTCGACCCGGCCCGCCACTGAGAACACCAGGATCTCCGTATCCCTGCCGATCCTGCTGCCATCCATCAGTCGGACGATATCGTCGACACCGCCGACCGGGCTGCCGTCGATGGCAAGGATATAATCGCCCTCTTGCAGGCCTCCCTTCGCTGCCGGCCCCTCCGGTTCGACGCGGCGGATGCGGACGGAGGTCGTCTGCGTCGTGCCTGCCGCAAGCGCCACCCGGCGCGGCAGCACGATCGTATCGCCTGCTATGCCGATGAAGGCGCGCCGGACCTGGCCATAGCGAAGAATCTCCGAAACCACGAAGTTGGCCGTATTCGACGCCACGGCAAAGGCGATGCTCTGCGCGCCCTGAATGACGGCGGTGTTGACGCCAATGACCTCCCCGCCCGAAGACACCAGTGGCCCGCCCGAATTGCCGGGATTGAGCGCCGCATCGGTCTGGATGACATCTTCCATCGGCCGGCCGCTGGCCGCCCGCATCGACCGGCCGAGCGCCGAGACGATACCGGCCGTAACCGTCCATTCGAAGCCGAGCGGGTTTCCGATCGCGATCGCGATATGGCCCCTGCGCAGACGCTGGGAATCTCCGAGCTTCGCCCAGGCGCCGGTGCTTGTATTGGCGCGAATGAGGGCGATATCGGTATCCACATCCCGGCCAAGCACGCGGCCCTCGGTAACGAAACCGTCAGGCGTGGTGATGCGAACGACCTTGGCATCGTCAACGACATGGTTGTTGGTGATGATCAGGCCATCAGGCGAGACCGCGAAGCCGGACCCGTGCCCCTGCCGGCCTCCCACCCTCTCGATCCGGCTGACTGCTGGCCCGACCGTATCGACTGCTGCTGCGATCGATTGCGAATAGGCATCAATCAGCGCCCCATCATTCTGAGGCGCTATGTCCTTATCCATGTAACCCATGATTTGATCCTCAGGCGGCAATAACGGCCGTCCCGCCGCCGGCGAAGCCGTCGCGGTTGCGACGGTCCGCCATGGCGCTGTTGTATGAGGATTAGATGGTTGGGCGATGAACCGCGTTCAAGTGAGCGCCAGCAGCGGCATGCACGCGGCGGCAGAATGGGAACACACCTACCCCGGACAGATATATTGAACTACCCGGACGGATATATTGAACGAATAATAAAAAAATGGCTCATTGCAGACGTTCGTCTCGCCCGTGACGAACTAGCCTGAGGTGGCCGACAGGCGAGATACAGTGGATTAAAACAATGTTCGCAGCGCAAAGCAGCCAGGCGAGGATCACCCGGGCCCCCGCGCGTCATGCGAAATGGGCGGGTGCCATACGCATCTCGCGCAGACATACAAACTTCTGTCATATCAATAGAATAGAAAGATGAACTCAATAAGCACATCAATATATTCGGGTTGATCAGGCGCGACCTTCTTGCCCCGAGCCTCCGGCCCAACGGCGCTCGTGGCCTTGTCAATTCTGCAGGCAACAGCGCAAACTTCTGACCGCATTAATCCAACCAACCCCAACCAACGGAGCCAAAAGATGAGCACGGTTACCACCAAGGACGGCGTCGAAATCTTCTACAAGGATTGGGGGCCGAAGAGCGCTCAGCCGATCATGTTTCATCACGGCTGGCCGCTCTGCTCCGACGACTGGGATGCCCAGATGCTGTTCTTCCTTGAGAAGGGCTACCGGGTCGTCGCCCATGATCGGCGAGGCCACGGCCGCTCGACCCAGGTGGGCGACGGTCACGACATGGATCACTACGCCGCCGATGCCGCAGCCGTCGTCGAGCATCTCGATCTCAGGAACACCGTCCATGTCGGCCACTCCACCGGCGGCGGCGAAGCGACCCATTATGTCGCCCGCCATGGCCAGCCGCAGGGCCGCGTCGCCAAGCTGGTGATCATCGGCGCCGTGCCGCCGATCATGGTGAAGACCGAAGCCAATCCCGGCGGCCTGCCGATCGAAGTCTTCGATGGGTTGCGCCAGCAACTCGCCGCCAATCGCGCGCAGTTCTATTACGATCTGCCGGCCGGTCCGTTCTACAGCTTCAACCGGCCGGGCGCGAAGGTCCTGGAACCGGTCATCAACAATTGGTGGCGCCAGGGCATGATCGGCGGCGCCAAAGCGCATTACGACGGCATCAAGGCCTTTTCGGAAACCGACTTCACCGAAGATCTGAAGATCATCACCGTGCCGACCCTTGTCATGCACGGCGATGACGACCAGATCGTGCCGATCGCCGACTCGGCCCTGCTCTCATCCAAGCTCCTGCAGAACGCCACGCTGAAGGTTTACGAGAAATTCCCGCATGGCATGTGCACCACCCATGCCGACATCATCAATCCCGACATCCTCGCCTTCATCAAGGGCTGATCCGCGATGTTGCCGGGCGCCGATCAGGCGCCCGGTTGCCACGATGGCTTGCCATCCCACACGCCGGCATTCTGGCCACGTCGATCGATTGACGGCCGGTGACTCATTTTCCTATGAAACCGTTTTCGGCGATTTGCGTTTAGCGGCCATGAAAAGAGAACGTGAACCCTCATCAAAGGCTTACCGGCAGGATCGTTTCGAAAACACCGAGCGCGCCGCCAAGGAAACCATCGAAGCGGAGCAGCGGGCCCGCCTCGAAAAAACCAAGCGGCTGAAAGAGCTGCGCCTGTCGCAGCAAGGCGCCAAGGACCCCGCAATCAAGTAGCACGCGCACGTCATCCATCAAGCCAACACGCCGATCGATCTCATATCCACGCCCTGCCGCCCTCGCCGGTATGTTCCCGTGCGTGCCCAGAATTCTTTTTGAATTTCGGACCTTCGCCCATCTTGCAGAGCAAAGATCGCGAAATTATCTTTTTTCACGAAAGCGATTCACGGCATCCAAAAAAGGGCAGATTGCGATGTCAGACAAGCTGTTCAGCACGCGTGACGAACCGCTCGCCTCCGATGACCTCGATGTGTGCAGGCGTGTCCACGAAGCTCTCTGTAGCGGGCTAAAGATCGACAGATCGAGCAAGGAGGCCGACCGTCTGGGCGCCCTCATCATCGAGCTTTACCGCCAGGGTGTGCATGACGAAAGCCAGCTTCGATTGCTGGCCGGCGGAAGGTAAGCCTGATAGCGCGCCTCACGTTGGCACAACGAAGGGCGGACCGACTCCTCCCGCCATTTACCGGCACCGACACGCACTGGAGACCCAGGGCGCAGAAACTTGGGCCGCCGCTGCATGAACACACGACGATGGGGCGGCGCAGTCATTCCAGCTCGGCACCTAGCGCATAAGAATCTTGTCCCTGTCCCAGGACTTTCCATCGGAAAATTCGATCTTTTCAATGCCCCAATAGCCCTCGGCCAAGAACTGCTTCTCGACGGTGATCACTTCGCCCGTGGGCTTGACGATCACCATCAGCTTTGCCGCATTCCGCAGCAACATCACGTCGGAAGCGGTGAGATCGGTCAGGCGAAGCGTGTCGATCTCGTTCGACATGTTGACGATGTCATCGATGACGTCGGAGCCATGGCCGCTGGTATAGACATAGGTGTCGTCGCCAAAGGATCCGGAAAGCGTGTCGTTTCCTTCAAGTCCGATGATCAGATCGTCGCCCATGGTGCCTTCTAGAGTTTCCCGGCCGACAGTGCCGGCAATACCCTCGGGCAGAACCACACTGATATGCGCGGCGATGTCCTGCTTCGACCAGATTGTCCCGTCGCTGAACCTGATGCTTTCGATCCCCTTATCACCACCTGATCGTCCCGACTCGATGAGGATCGACCCGCCCGCGGCCATACGTGCGGCAGTCCTTTCAAGCGCCCAGGCGAGCCTGCCGTCGCTCTTGGCCGCAAGCCTCGCTTCCTCGAGAATTGATACGTTCTTGGCGGCATCTGCCGCACTCATCCTGATCGCAATGATGAGATCGTCGCCCTCCTGGCGAAGGCCGATATCGCCTGGGCCGATATCGGAAAAGATCAGCGTGTCGGCGTCGCCGCTATCCTCGATCGTTTCCACAATGGTGTCGTTGCCGTCGCCGCGGGCATAGCCGTAGGTGTCGTTGCCGGTGCCGCCGGTCAGAAGATCGTCATCCTCGTTGCCGTAGAGCGTGTCATCTCCCTCGTCACCTCGGATTTCATCCTGTCCGCCTCGGCCATACACCACATCATCGCCCGCACCGGCATGGATCCGTTGGTTGCTGTCCGGATCGGATGTAAGGATGATGTTGTTGACGACCCGCCCGCTGTCACGCGAGGTCCTATCGTAGATGCTTATCGACAAAATCAGGCCCAACCCAAGGATCAGGGCCGTCCGCCGCACGCGCCAATTCGGCATTCTTCCAGTCCCCGGCAAGACGCGCCCCGGTGGCATCAACCGCCGCCGGTAGCCAAGCTCTGTTTGGAGGGAATTACCACCCTGAGATGTCTGTTGTGTTAACGGTACCTATTGCAAGAATGACCGGCCCCCGCGCCCCTCCGGTAAATCCCGTCCCCCTCTGGGCCTTGGCGGCCCTTCTGGGAGTTTGAACATGCCGTTCCGCGCTCTGCCATCCTGTTCTTCGTCATGAAGGTGGCCGCCCCTTCCTTGTCGCACTCGGGCTGCGGTTGCTCTGGAGTGCTCGCGAGACCCCATAGGGGCCGGCCGATTTGCCGTCCAGCAGTGCGCGCAACCTAGCTGCGTTAGCACCCACGCACATACACCGCCTCATTCCATCCCAAAATGAAACCTATTCCCTTCCGCTGCGTTATCCCCTCGATACATCCGTTTACCCAAGGTGAGTGAAATGAATAGATTCGCCATTATTGCCCTGTCGATAACGACGGCCTTCTCCGGAATGCCAGCCTCGGCAGGTCCGGCTTTTGTGCCGAGCCCGGTGCAATCGGCGCAGCCAGCGCCTCAAAATACCGATGCCCGCATCACGACCATCGGCTGCAATAACTTCACGAACTGCCCGGGTCAGTTCGGCAATAATCGCAGGTGGTATCGCAACCGCAATCACTATCGTGACCGGAATTACGACCGCGACGACCGTTATGGCTGGGATCGTCGCTATGATCGCCGGTATCGCCGCCATGACAATACCGGTGCCATTATCGGCGGTCTGGCGGCAGGCGCCCTCCTCGGCGGTATCATCGCTTCGCAGCCGCGCACGCGTGCCTACAGTTCTGGTTCGCATGCGGAGTATTGCTATAGCCGGTATCGGTCCTATCGCGCCTATGACAATACCTACCAGCCGAACTACGGCCCACGCCGCCAGTGCCGCTAGCCGGCCCGTTCCATTGGAGCAAGCCTCGCATGAAGATGCGGGGCTTTTTGATACCCGAAAGCCCGTTACGCGGCTCTCCCGGGGACACCGTAGACTGTCACGCCGTCCAGCAAATCGCCTTGCCCCCTATCGACCAGCTCTATATGTATGAAAGCACGGTACGTTAGCAGATACGCACATACATAATCCCTCCCGATCCCAAAATGAAACCTATTCCCTTCCCCCGCGTTATCCCCCAATACATCCGTTGACCCAAGGTGAGTGAAATGAACAAATTCGGCATCATTGCCCTGTCGATAGCGACGGCCTTCTCGGGAATGCCGGCCTCGGCGGCCCCGGCCTTCGTGGCGAGCCCGATGCAATCGGCCCAGCCGGCGCCTCAAAGTATCGATGCCCGGATCATGACAGTCGCCTGCAACCCTTACTCCATCGTCTGCTCGGGCAACGGCGATAACCGCAGATCCTACCGCAACCGAGACCGCGACAACGATCGAGACCGCGACCGCCGCAGCTACCGCGATCGCCGCTACGACCGCGACGACCGTTATGGCTGGGATCGCCGTCACGATCGCCGGTATCGCCGATATGATAACCGATATGACAATAACGGCGCCATCATCGGCGGCCTGGCAGCAGGCGCCCTCCTCGGCGGCATCATTGCTTCGCAGCCGCGCGCACGTGCCTATGGTTCTTCGCATGCTGAATACTGCTATAGCCGCTATCGGTCATACCGCGCCTACGACAATACCTATCAGCCGAATTATGGCCCGCGCCGCCAGTGCCGGTAATCCGGCCCACGCATCAGAGCAAGCCTCGCATGAAGATGCGGGGCTTTTTTGATGATCGGAAGCCCGCTACACGGCTTCCGATCGCCGGTCGGCCGTGCTGGTCTGCGCGGTCATGGTCGACTCGCTCAGTTGGGCGACACGAACCTAAAGCATGTCGCGCAATAGTGCGCAGCCGTTTTGCGATAACGACATGCGTTGGATAGAAAGATGCGTCAGGAGCGAATCTAAAAGATCGCGACGTGCTTTAGGTGCGGAATGACATCCGGAGAGACAACAAAGCCCGCCGGGCCCGTCATCCTGCTGCCGCCGGATATGGAAAACCTGTCGGGCTTCGAAGCGGCGCTCGCCGCCGGCTGGTCTCCCGATCCGCGCCGCGCAGGCGACGAAACCTATGTTCGCGGTGAACTTCAGCGGCTGCGCCAGGACCGGGCGAAGTTCCCCGACGATCTCATTCGTGATGGCAAACCGCACGCCGGGTCCGGATCGCCGCCTCTCACCACCCGTCTGTTCTGGATCTGGGACGGCGAATTCTGCGGCAGCATCAGCCTGCGTTTTCAAGCGGGCATAGAGGAGCTGCCGCCCGAGGTGTCGGGTCATGTCGGGTATTCCGTCGTGCCGTGGAAACAGCGCAACGGCCACGCGACCGCTGCGTTGAGACTGCTGTTGGCACTGGCATCGAAGTAAGGCCTCGACCGCCTCGTCATCCTCTGCAACGAGGATAACGATGCCTCGCGGCGCGTGATCGAGCGCAATGGCGGCGAATTGTTCATGCGCGGCCCGCATCCCTCCGACAGGCCCGATCAGATCAAGCTGTATTTCTGGCTGAAGCCCGGAGCCGCCGGCTGAAATGAAGCGCGACGGATTTCCAGACGGACGGAGCACAAGCCTTGCCGCCTTTACTCCGTCCGTCCCGTCAGCCTGGGGCGAGGCTGAGTGCTGGTCGCGCAGCAGCTCGCGGCGTCGCCGCGCATCGTCTCTCAGTAGGTCGCGACGGGTTTCGGCTTCTTCTCGGTCCATTGCGGCGGCGCGCCATATTTGGCAGCCACAGCCCCCATCAGTCCGGGCGGCCGGCCGAAGGCGTCGCAGGCGGCATATTTCGGTTTGCCGCCGAGCCAGGATTTCATCCGCTGCCCCGTGGGCAGCGAAATATCCAATCCCTTCGGCTCCTTGCCTTTGATCAGCATGCGGGAAAACTCGCTGCTGAATTTCGATGCCAGGCTGTAGGCGTCGCCGACTTCGGAAACGCGGGGGTTGTTCTGCAGCGAGTTTGCCCCGCGCGACCAGACGATCGCCGCCCGCTGCACGCCACCGCTGTCGACGGCTTCCGCCTCGACCGCCAGTCCGCCGAGGCCGGCCGGCAGCCGCGGCACGCCGACGGGCAGTACGAAACCGGTGCCGACGGTCACGACGGTCGAAACACTCGCCATCGCCTTGTTGGTCGGCACGATGTCGGTGACGACGGAGCGGATCGTCAGATCCGCCGGCTGGCCGGCAGAGACCAGCTGGTATTTGTCGCTGAGCGAAATGCAGAGCGCCCGGTCCAGAGCGTTCGCCACCATCACGCGATCGGCGTCCGATTTGACGCGGGTCGCGGCGTTGAAGGCGAAAGTCGTCGGCACGATGCTCACCGTCTTTGCCGGGCTAAGGCGCGTCCCGTCGACATAGACGCGCGATTTCGACAGCTTGCCCTTCGGCGCGCCGAGATTACCATAGGAAGAAAGCGTGCCGGACTCCTTCAGCGGCACCGAGCTGCACCCGGCCGCGGCCATGGCGAGCGCCACCGGCAGAGCGAGAGACAAGCCTCTCGACGCCACAGGAAAGGAAAATAGGAATGGATTGCTGCGCACGCTGTCTGGCCTCCGTCGCCGATGAACTCGGGCGAAAGTGGCGGTCGACAATTGCCGCAACATTACAGATCCAGAGCCTTTCCTGATCAGAACCAGGAAAGGCTCGGGGGGCGGATACTACTCAAGCAGGCCCGACCTTTATGCGAGTTCGATCGTCACCCGCGTCCCTGCAGCACTGCTCTCGATGCTAACCTCGCCGCCATGATTTGCGACGATCTGCTTGACGAGGCTGAGGCCGAGACCGGCGCCCTTGCTCTTCGGGGTGACGCGATAGAAGGGCTCGAAAACCAACTCCCGGTGTTCAGCCGGAATGCCCGGCCCTTCGTCGGTGACCGTGATCCGCTCGCCGCCGGAAGGTGAACCCGACACAGAAACCGCGATCATACCGCTGTTGCCTCCGTGGTCGATGGCATTGCGTACGAGGTTGCTCACCGCCCTCGGTAGCGCCGACGGGCTGCCTTTGCGTTCGAGCCTCTCGACCTCGCTTTGAAACGAAATTTGGTAGCCGGCGACAATCGCCAGCGGCGCGAGATCGGCAACCGTCATTCGGGCGATCTCGACGAGATCGACCGGTTCGTCGAGGTCAGCCGCCTGATCGTTGCGCTCGAAATCGAGCAGTTGCTCGGCCGCCTGCCCAAGCCGCGCCACGTCATCGAGCAGCCGCTGCCGCTCGCGCCCGTCTGGCATGCCGTCGATCCGCGTCTGCATGATGGCGATCGGGGTCCGGAGCTCATGCGCCGCGTCGAGCAGGAAGCGCTGACGTTTCTTAAACTCGTTCTCAAGCCGCTCAAGCGTTCCGTTAAAAGCAATCACCAATGGTGCGATTTCCGTGGGAATACCATCCACCGGCAATCGGGCTCCTTGCCGGCGGGGTTCGATTTCCGATGCCTTGCTCGCTATATCCTTCACGCCGGCCAAAGCGCGCGCTACGACGCGGGGGATCGTTAGAAAAACCCCGGGCAAAGCGATGGCCAAAAGTGGTGTGTAAATGAGGTAGGTTTTGCCGAGTATTGCCAGAAATGCGGAGCTTCTGCTGGCGTTTCCGCCGTACATCACTCTGTACTCGCCTTCTGCCGTGTCGACACGGTCGATGGAGGCGACCTCGGTCGTACCAGACGCCCCTCGTATGTCGGCGTCTTTGATGAGGTAAACGTACCGGGCTAGGTCCGCATAGGGCGCCGGTATTACGCCATAGGAGGCCGTTTCTCCACTGGGTGTTGCGACGAAAAACCAGAGCCTGTTGTTCTCAGCCTTGAACGACCTGAGACGCGGTCTATCAGCTATGACGATCCTGCCCCGCGAGTCACGCGTAAGAGCTTCCTCGAGGGCTGCAGTCAGCTGAACCTGCATTCCTTCATTGGGTGAGAGGATGCTGGTGGCGTAAATGCAAAGCCCGATGATGACAGTCGCAACAACAGCCACGAAAACGATACTGAGCTGCCAGCTGAGCGTCCACCAGAGTGAAAGGTTCGACTTGGTCGCCTCGCGCATCATTCTTCCTTCATGAGATAGCCGACGCCGCGGATATTATGGATCGCTACGCCGGCGCCGGCATCGATCAGCCGCTTGCGCAACCGCGATATATGCGCGTCGAGCGCATTCGACTGGATTTCCTCCTCGTAATTATAAACCGCCGCCTCCAGCGTCGAACGCAGCACGGTCTTCTCGTTGCGCCTAGCCAGTGCGGCCAGCACCAAAAGTTCGCGTCGGGGCAGGTCCAGCGGCACGGCATCGACGGTGACGCTCAGATGCAGCGGGTCGATCACCATTCGTCCGGCCGTGATCTTGAGTTCCGCCAGTTCAGGCGATCGCCGCAGCACGGCCCTGAGCCGCGCCATCAGCTCCTCCACCAGGAACGGCTTGCCGAGATAGTCGTCGGCCCCGAGGTCGAGGCCTTCGATCCGCTCCTTCGGTTCGTTCAGCGCCGTCAGCACGATGATCGGCGTATCTTTCCCCGTCCGCCTGAGCTCCGGAATGAAGCTCAGCCCCTCGCCGTCGGGCAGGCGCCGGTCGAGCAGGATCGCATCGTAGAGGTTCTGCCGCGTCAGCTCGACGGCGTCTGCCAGATGCATCGTGTGGTCGGTGACGATCCCATGTTTGCCGAGTGCGGCCGACAGCGCCTCGGCCAGCTCCCTCTCATCCTCTATCAGCAGTATCCGCATCGCCCGTCCATTGTCTCGCTCACCCCTTCTGTCTGCCACAAGGGTTGCGGCAGCATTGCGGAGCTTGCAAGGCAGCCGGTCATGCTGCTGCAATTGTTGAGGTCCAGCACAAAGACTATCCGCAGCAGCTGGAGATCAAGATGATCCGACCTATCCTCCGTCTCCTGACGAGACACTTTCTCTCCGCCTTCATCCTTGCCGCGCTGCTCGCAGCCCCACTCGTCATTCTGCACACGCTTCACGAAAAGACGGCATTCGAGAACGGCCTGCTGATGGACGTCCGATGATGCAGCGAGCGAACCCTCAGGCGGTCTTACTGTCTGCCATGCAATAGGCCGAGAATGCCTGAAGATAGGCCTGCACCTTGAAACGGTTCTCCGCTGCCTCAATGGTGTTGAACACCTCGGCCGGCTCCAGCTTCATCAAAGGAAGCCTGAGGAAAATATCGCCCGCGAACCGGTCGGTAATGGTCGCAAGAACGGTGCGAAGACCCGCCAGCATGTCGTCGCCGCGATGTGATGCGTGCAGCAGGGCGATCGGCTTATGGACGATCTGCTCTCCTGACACGAGCCAATCGATCGCGTTCTTGAGGCCGCCCGGGATGGATCGGACATATTCCGGGCTGGCAATGATCACCCCGTCACTCTGAGCGATCACATCGATGAGATCCCGCACCGCCTCCGGCAGATGCTCTCCCTCGAGATCGGGCGAGAATACCGGCAACCGCCCCACACCGTCGAAGATCGAAATCTCGATCTCATTTGGCGCAACGGCGCGAACAGCCTGCAGCATGGCGGTATTGGTGGAATTGCGCCGGGCGCTGCCGGATATTGCGAGAATCTTCATGACCCTAACAGGAATCGATTGATCATGGCTGTCAACGCAAAAGGCTAGGCTAGGCGCGATTGAGTAGCGCCCCAAAAGCGACTTTAGCTTGAACTGGCCGAGCCCCGCGTTAGCTTGGGTGCTGCTGCCGAATCGGCTGGAATTACCCCTTGAGGAAATACACATGTCGGCTTTGATCGAGGCGCGGGGCGTCAGCAAACGCTTCCGGCAGCACAAGAGATTTCCGGGCCTGATGGGCGCGCTGAAGACGTTGGTGACCAACGAATATACGGAAGTCCTGGCCGTTTCCGACATCGGTTTCGACATCGCGGCAGGCGAAGCCGTTGGCTATCTCGGCCCGAATGGCGCCGGCAAATCGACGATGATCAAGATGATGACCGGCATCCTGGTGCCGAGCGACGGCACGCTCTCGGTGCTCGGCCGGACGCCACATCTGAAGCGGATGGACAATGCCCGCGAGATCGGCGTCGTTTTTGGCCAACGCAGCCAGCTGTGGTGGGACCTGCCGCTGGTCGACAGTTTTACCTTGCACCAGCGTATCTACGACATCCCCGCCGCCCGCTATGCGGATAATCTCCGACGCTTCAGCGAGTTGCTCGACTTGACGCCCTTTCTCGACCGCGCAGTGCGCCAACTCAGCCTCGGCCAGCGCATGCGCGCCGAGATCGTGATGTCGCTGCTGCACGATCCCAAGATCCTCTTTCTGGACGAACCGACCATCGGTCTTGATGTGGTCGCCAAGGATGCCGTGCGGCGTTTTCTCGCCGAGATCAACCGTGAGCGCGGCGTCACCCTCATCCTCACCACCCATGATCTGCAGGACATCGAGACTATCTGCCCGCGGCTGATCATGGTCGATCATAGCAGGCTCATCTTCGACGGCGAGTTGAAGAGCCTGCGCGCAGCATTGGGCTCGGCCCGGCGGCTGACACTCGAATTTGCCAGTGACCCTGGACCGCTGCCATTGCGCACCGCGGCCCTCGTCAGCGACGAGGGCCTGCGCAAGAACTATCTCATCGAGCGTGAAGATATCTCGCTGGTCACGATCCTGTCGGAGGTCGGCAACGGCCGCGATCTCAAGGATGTGGCGCTGCACGAGCCCGACATCGAAGAGGTCATCCGCACCTTCTACCAGCGGCGCAATGCCAAGGCTCTGGCATCATGAGCGCCTATTTCGCCTTCGCGCGCAGTTCCTTCCATTCGCAGCTCGCCTACCGCAACGAAGTATGGGCCAATATCTTCGGCAAACTCGTGCAGGTTTTCGCGCGGGTCGCCATCTGGCAGGCGGCCTATGCCGGCGTCAGCGCAATCGTGGTCGACGGCGTCTCACTGCAGCAAATGGTGACCTATGCGCTGCTCGGCGGCGCGGTGATGGGTGCAACCCGCCCTGAAAGGATCATCGGTGAGATCGGCCGGTCGCTCAAGACAGGCGATATCGCGGTTTGGCTGCTCAAGCCCTTGTCCTATCCGCTCTATCTCTTCGCCAACGAATGCGGCAGCTTCGGTTATCGCCTGATGACCCAGGTCATTCCGACCATCGCCTTTACCGCGTTGTTTTACGGCATGCTGCCGCCGGCAAGCCTGTTCGATGGCCTGATGTTCATCGCCTTCTGGGCGCTGTCCTTTACGCTGCTGTTCCTGATGTCGGCGCTCTTCGGCCTCGTCGCCTTCTGGCTGATGACGAGCTTCTCGCTGGACTGGATCCTGGGCGCCCTGCTGCAATTGTTCTCGGGCCTGCTGATACCGTTCTGGTTCTTCCCCGAACCGCTGGCCACGATTGCCCGCCACCTGCCCTTCGCCTGGGTGGTCTATTATCCCAATGCCGTCTATCTCGGCAGGCTTTCCACTGCCGATGTCTGGCTCCATTTCGGCCTGGGCCTTGCCTGGGCCGCGTTGTTCCTGGCCGGCGTCCTTTGGCTGTGGCGCTGCGCCTCCGGCCGCATCACGGTGCAGGGAGGTTGATCATGCTCATGCACCACCTGCGCGTCCTTCCTTTGCTGGTCCGGATGCACGTCCGCTCCAAGATGGAATATCGCGGCGCTTTCTGGCTCGACCGTCTTGCGCAGATCCTTTCCTATGGCAGCGTCTTCGCCACCATCGGAATCCTGCTTGCCCGCTTCGACACGCTCGGCGGCTGGACCTGGCCGGAGCTTGCGCTGCTGTTCAGCTTCCAACTGCTGGCTTATTCGCTCGGCGCGGCGATGAGCTTCGTGCAGTTGCGCGAGCTCGAAGAACTGGTGCGGCTCGGCACTTACGACACGCTGTTAGTCAAGCCTTTCAGCCCCTGGGCCTATCTGGTCTTTTCCGGCCTTAATATCGGCTATGCCGGCCACGTCATCCTCGCAGTGGCGCTGATGGCTTGGGCAGTTCTGTCCGTCGACTTCACCTGGTCGATCTGGTCCGCGTCATTCTTAATTGCTGCGCTTATCAGCGCGACGCTGCTGACGGGGGCACTCATCACCATGATCGGCGCCACAGCGCTGATCTGGGTGCGGTCCAACCACCTGTTCTCGATCTTCTTCGGCTTTTGGGAATTGACGCGCTACCCGCTCAATATTTTTCCGGGCGGCATCCAGACCATCCTCATCACCGCGGTTCCGCTGGCCCTCACCAGCTCGGTCCCTGTCGGCGCCCTGCTAGGCAAACCCATCCCGATCCTCGGGGACTGGGCCGGGCCGGCGTCTCTTGTGGCCGGGCCGATCTGGGTCTTGATGGCAATCACTCACTGGCGGTACGCCACCGGCAAATACCAGGGTGCCGGCGGCTGATCGAGCCGACCGACCTTCCTCGATATCAGGATGCCTGCGACAACGATCTCGCGCGAACCTCGAGGAATGCCGCAGTCAGCTTCACCAGCACCGGTGAGGTGCATGTACCGTTGGCGCCGCCGATCGGGTCGGCGATGTGGATCTGCCGGAGATCCTCCATAAACTCGTCCCAAAGCGGCGGTCCGCCTTCTTCGAGAAGCTGTGCGCGGATGCTCAGCTCCTCGCTGACCGGGAGATGCCGCCGCCCCCAGGCGCCGATCATGGCGAAGACGGGCACGAGCTGGATCGCCGGCTCCGCTAAGCTGTAGATCGCTTTCTGGCTGTGGCTCGGGTCGTCCCGCTTGGTGATGAATCCGAGCGAGAGCAGACGCTTCAACCTGGCGGCCAGAATATTGGAGGCAATCCCCTCCTCCGAATGGGTCAGAAGATCGCGGAAATGGCGGCGGTTGCCGAACATGATGTCCCTGATGATGATGAGGCTCCATCGATCGCCCAACACTTCCATCGTCAGGTTGATCGGGCAGCCCGACCGCAGTTCAATATCCACGAATTCTCTCCTTAAAACTGGTTGCAATATAGGATCGCTTATGCGACAACGCAACTAGTTTCGGTATGCAATCAGATGGAGGAGAGCAGCATGTCCAAAGTGCGTGTCGCAGCATTTTCCCTTTCCGTGGATGGTTTCGGCGCCGGGCCGGAGCAAAGCATGAACGATCCGCTGGGCAAGCGGGGAACGGAGATGTTCCAATGGTTTTTCCGCACCCGCACCTTTCGTGCGATGATCGGAAAGGACGGCGGTTCCGAAGGCGTTGATGAGAATTATGCGGCCCGCGGCATGGCCAATTTCGGCGCCTTCATTCTCGGGCGCAACATGTTCGGCCCCATCCGCGACGATTGGCCGGATGATGCCTGGAAGGGCTGGTGGGGACCGAACCCGCCCTATCACGCGCCGACCTATATCCTGACGCATTATCCCCGCGAACCGATCGTCATGGAGGGCGGCACGACGTTTCACTTCGTCACCGGCGGCGTCGAGGAGGCGCTTGACAAGGCGAAGACTGCGGCCGGCGGCAAGGATGTGAAAGTCGGCGGCGGCGTCAGCACCGTCCGTCAGTATCTGCAGGCCGGCCTGATCGACGAACTGCATTTCGCCGTCTCGCCGGTCGTGCTCGGCAAGGGCGAGGCGATGTTCACAGGCATCGACCTCCCGGCCCTCGGCTTCCGCGTCGCCGAGCATGTCGCGACCGAACACGCCACGCATATCGTGCTGGCGAAATAAACGAGTCGAAGCAATCCTGGCAGGTGCCGCCCTGACGGCCGCCTGTCGGGATCGTTCGGCTGTCACCAAGCCGTGTCAAAATGGCCGTGGTATTGCTGCGGAATGAGCGTAGAGTAAACGCCATCGGATCATCGACGCGACCGCTTGAGAGACATAGGTGCTCTTGCCGCTTCATGGAAGATACGAAGATGCTCCTGTCGCTCATCTCGCTCAACGATGATGAAATAACCATCGTCACCGATGCCGTTCGGCAATGGTGCTGCGAGAGGAAGCTCGACATCGACAGCATAGAAGGACGCCACGCCATCACCGTCGCCGTCGATCTCGTCCAGATGAACACTAACCACGACGGGCTTTTTGCCGAGCTGTCGAAGCAACTGGACAACCAGTAGAACCCTCTCCCTCCATCTAAGCACCGTAGCATTCTGCGATGACAGGCGCTGGGATGCAGCGCTTTCGCTTACCGCTCCCTCGCGCCGCCGCCCCGGAACACCAGCATCCAGGAACACCAGGCCCAACAGATCGCAGCCGGAACATCATGCCCCGTCCCGGCCAGCCCTAAGCTGTTCGAGGTAGGCACAGAACATATCGGCCATGGCGTCGGCATAGGCTTCGATCTCCGCATCGCTCCGGGGTGCCTCCGAGAACTGCTTTCCCACTGTGCCGAGGGTCGTGGTGATCAGGTCGCCGGCGAGCACCCGTGTCGCCTCCGGCGCAGAAGGCAGCACTTCCTGCATGAACAGTTCGACGATGCGGTCGCCCGATGCCCTCGCCGCCTGCGCCTCCGGTGCATCGCGATAAAGAGGTGCTGCGTCATGGAGCGCCACGCGCATCGCCGCCTCCTCGCACTCCGAGCGGAGGAAGGCATGGACGAGGCGGCGCAGCCGTTCGAGCGGCGGCCTTTGCGCATCGGCGAGGATGCCCCCGAGCATGTCCGTCGTCTGCCGCCATTCGTCGCTCTGCAGGCGGAAGAGGATCGCCGCCTTGTTGGGGAAATACTGGTAGAGTGATCCGATGCTGACGCCCGCCCTTTCGGCCACCCGCGCCGTAGTGAAGCGCTGGGCGCCTTCCCGCGCCAAAACCTGAGCAGCGGCATCCAGGATCGCCGCCACGAGCTCGCTCGATCGGGCTTGTTTGGGCAGTTTTCGTGAGGAAATCCGGGCTCTTGGACGATCGGTCATGGCAGCGCTCCGCAATGCGAATAGCAGATGCGACGAATTACTCGTATTTTTCGCTCCATACAAGAAGTTGTCACCAAGGAGATTTTATATGACGACACTGACCACCGCCCCGCTGGCGCCCCTGCTCGATGGCCTATTCGAGGAGGCTGATGCGGCGGCGAGCTCTGCAATGTCGGGCCTGTCAGGCGATGAGCGGATGCGCCTGATCGGCAGCAAGACCGAATATCTCGACCTTTACGGGCGCTTGAAGGATCTTTGGCTTCCCGTCTCCAGGGAGGCCGGCGTGCTGCTCTACATGCTGACGCGAAGCAGCCGCGCACGAACGATCGTCGAATTCGGTACGTCCTTCGGCATCTCGACCCTCCATCTCGCAGCGGCGCTCCGCGACAATGGCGGCGGCCGGCTGATCACCAGCGAGTTCGAGCCGTCGAAGCTGGTCCGCGCCCGCGCCAACCTGACGGCCGGCGGCCTCATCGACCTCGTCGAGATCCGCGAAGGCGATGCCCTTGAGACCCTGAGCACGGATCTCCCGGAAACGATCGACCTTCTCTTCCTCGATGGCGCCAAGGCGCTCTATCGCGATATCCTGGAACTGGTCGAAGACCGCCTTAGGCCTGGCGCCCTCATCATCGCCGACAATGCCGACCTCTGCCCGGAATATCTCGCCCGCGTACGCTCGCCCGCGGCCGGCTACCTCTCGACACCATTCGAAGAGGATATCGAGCTGTCGATGCGGACCTGATGACGCCAGGTCGTTGTCCGGCCGGGCGCGCGTGCCGGCCGGGCAATGGCGCGTTTCATTGTCGGAGCGTCAACGCCGTACAGCGCCGTAGCGCAGCCCGTCGACCAGAAGGGACACCATGCGCCGGGCATGTTCGGACCCTTGGGCGTAGGCGTGCATGCTGAGGCTTGCGGCCGCATTCAAAAGATCCTCGGCGGCGATATCGGTGCGGACCTCGCCGGCGGCAGCGGCGGCGTCGAGAAGCGAGCGAAGGGCCGGCCGAAGCCGCTGCTGGAAGTAGGCGGGCAAGGCATCGAAGGCTGGGTTGCCGGAGTGCAGGGCCGCCGCAAGCCCGCGCTTTGCCGCGATGAAATCCACGAAACGCTGCATCCATCTGGCCAGCGCTTCGCCCGGCGCATGTTCGGCAGCAAGGATCGGCGCAGCGTCGGCGCAGGCGTCGATTTCGCGGCGGAAGACGGCGACGACGAGGTCGGAACGCTCGGGAAAATGCCGGTAGACGGTGCCGATGCCGACGCCGGCCTTCTCCGCAATCTCACGCACCGGGGCATCGACGCCGGAGGTCGCAAACACCGTCAATGCCGCCTGAAGCAGCCCGTCGAGATTGCGCTTGGCGTCGGCGCGCACGCGCCTGTCCGCCTTTTCCCCGGGCTTCAGGCCGTCTTCCTGCTCTTTCCTCTCGTCGCTCATCATTCACTCGCTTGAAAAACGGAACATTGTTCCGTATATAAACGGAATACGGTTCCGTTTAAGCAAATTAACACAGCGCGACGGTGTTGGCCACATCGATGCGCACGAAGTCCGCCTCCCCAATAAAAGGAACAGACCATGCAATACCGCACGCTTGGAAGAACCGGCATCAAGGTCAGCCCCTATTGCCTCGGCGCGATGATGTTTGGCGCCGCCGGCAATCCTGACCACGAGGATTCGATCCGGATCATCCACAAGGCTCTCGATGCCGGCATCAACTTCATCGATACCGCAGATATCTACAGCCGCGGCGAATCCGAGGAGATCGTCGGCAAGGCGCTCAAGGGCCGGCGCGACGACGTCGTGCTCGCCACCAAGGCACATCTGCCGATGGGCGACGACCCGAACCGACAGGGCAATTCGCGCCGCTGGTTGACGCGGGCGATCGAGGATTCGCTCCGTCGCTTGCAGACCGACCACATTGATCTCTACCTGATCCATCGGCCGGCACCCGATACCGACATCGAGGAGACGCTGTCGGCCCTCACCGACCTGATGCGAGCAGGCAAGGTGCGCGCCGTGGGATCGTCGACCTTCCCCGTCTCGGAAATTATCGAGGCGCAATGGGTTTCCGAGCGCCGCGGGCTGGCGCGCTTCCGCGCCGAGCAGCCGCCCTATTCAATCCTCAATCGCAGCATCGAACGCGAAGTGCTGCCCGCCTGCGAGCGTTACGGAATGGGCGCGATGGTGTGGAGCCCGCTGGCGATGGGCATGCTCACCGGCAAATACCGCAAGGGCGCGCCGCAGCCCGACAGCGCCCGCGCCAAACGCTTCCCCAGGCAGATGAACGACGAGCGCCGGCTGGACGCGGTCGAACGGCTCATCCCGCTCGCCCAGCAGGCGGGGCTCTCGCTGGCGCACATGGCGATGGCCTTCACCATCGCCCATCCCGCCGTCACCTCGGCGATCATCGGCCCGCGCACGATGGAGCACTTCGACGATCTGCTTGCCGGCGCCGGGGTGAGCCTGACGGACGAAATCCTCGACCGGATCGACGCGATCGTCCCGCCCGGCACCGACACCGGCCCGTTGGAAGCGGCCTATAACCCACCTGCGGTAACGCAGCCGAACCTGCGCCGCCGCCCGACAACGGAGCGCTTCGCCGCCTGACCGGCAGGGGGTGAGGCCCGGTCCTGCGAAGCAGGAGCGATCTATCCAGTGAATCGATCGCAGGGCCGAACGCCCTGAGCCATGCGAAGGGCCGGGCAGCGGCGACCCCCTTACCTCCCTCATTCCCGTGCTCGTCACAGGAAGAGAGCTTAAAGGCGTTTTTCAAAGAACGTGTCCGGGTATGGGTCGTCATTGAAACGGTCGATCTCACTCCAGCCGGTTCCGCGATAAAGCTGTGTTGCCTCGGGTAGCGCGCTATTCGTATCCAGACGCAGGAGCTTGATGGATAACTCGCGGGCGATGTTCTCGGCGGCTGTCATAAGGCGCCTTGCGAGCCCAAGGCCACGCGCGGATGGGGCGACCCAGAGCCTTTTGATCTCCGCGACCTCGCCGCCATTGCCCTTCAGCCCGACACAGCCGATCGGCAGGCCATCCGACATGGCCACCAGGAACGCACCGCGCGGACGGATCATATCCTTGGCGTCAGGATCGCGAGAAAGCGATACATCGAAACCCTTCTCGAAGCGGCGTGCGAGTTCGCCGTAATATTCGCGGAGACAATAGCTGGCGTCCTCGTGCCGCGGATCTTTCTCCTCGAGCACGATCTGCTCACGCCTCAGCGAAGAAGCGACGATATCCATGGCGCGCAACAGTTCGTCCGGGCGGCTATGGCGCGCCAGAAACGATTTCGCCTGCGCATTGGAAAGCGCTTCATAAGCCTGAAACTCGGAGCGGCCGGTTTCGGTCAACCTTGCAATGCGGCGGCGCGCGTCCTGAGGGTTCGGTAGCGTCTCGATGAGACCCTCCTCTTCCAGACTGCGTAGCAGACGGCTCATCAGCCCCGAGTCGAGACCGAGATAATCGCGGATCACCGCAACATCCGTTTGTCCCCGGCCGATCGAATTGAGAACGCGGGCTGCGCCCAGCGGACGGCCGCGCCCGAGGAAAGACGTATCGAGAGCGCCGACTTCGGAGGTGACGGCACGGTTGAAGCGACGGACACGAGCGACAGGATCGTAAGCCATATTATCTGACTTTAGTCAGATAATTGATCCTGTCAATTCAAAGCACCCAAAGGAAGGGTATAATGAGCCGCGCACTTCCCCGCCATCCGCCTTGCGCATCAGCATCGCCTCGCCTATGGGAACGACAACGTCCGCAAGGCCTTCCCGTGTTCCGTTTTGCCCTTCACGCCCTGATCGTTCTCATCCTGACGCTGCTGACGCAGATCGGCGGCATCGCCTATCTCGTGGCGCTGGCCGCATCGCGCGGCTGGGGCTTCCGGCGGCTTCCGGCAAAGTTTGCAATCTTTCTGCTTTGCTATGCCGGCGCCACCTTTACCGCGAGCCTCGCCGCGCCGATCTTCGGGCGGGTTCCCCTCTCCTGCGTCGCCGACGCTGCAGACAGGCTCGTGGTCCGCTCCCCGATCTATTGCCTGCTGAACCGCAACTACGTCACCCCAGACGTGCGCGATCTCGCAAAGGCGCTTGCCGCCCACATGGACAAGGAATTCCCCGGAACCGTCACCGTCGCGCTGGATGCGAATTTCCCCTTCGTGAACGGCTTTCCGCTGCTGCCGCATCTGTCGCATGCCGACGGGAAGAAGCTAGACTTCGCCTATTATTACAAGGATGCCGACGGTGCCTTCCTGAATGGCGCCACCCGCTCCCCGATCGGCTATTTCGCCTTCGAGCAACCCGCCCCCGGCGACGAACTGCCATGCGAAGGGCGCAACGACTGGCTCACCACCCGCTGGAACTTCGATGCGCTGCAGCCTCTGTTTCCTGCCTATCGGATCGAGGAGCAGCGCACATCGGCAGCAATCGGCTGGCTGACGAGCGAAGGCGTTGCGCGCTTCGACCTGCAGAAGATCTTCATCGAGCCGCATCTGAAGAACGCGCTCGGCATCACCGACAGCCATGTCCGCTTTCAAGGCTGCCGCGCCGCCCGCCACGACGACCATATTCATATCCAGGTCGACTAGTGGCCGCATCTGAGGAACGTAGCCGTGCCATATAGATCGCCGTCGTCATGTTGCATTCGACGCATCCGTCAAATCGGGATGCGGCTATGGCTTCCAGAGCACCGAGCAGCAATTCAAAGTGCGACAGCCGAGCCCTGTTGCACCCGACATCTCAAGAATGACTGATTTCGGCAAAGAGCCAATCACGAAATGCCTTCACCTTGCGTTGGTTGATTGCGCGCGGCGGATAGACCACGAAATACTGCGACGCGGATGTCAGCGCCTGCCTGAAGGGTCTGACCAGCCGACCCGCGGCAAGGTCGGCAGCGACTAGCATCGTGCGCCCCAAAACCACGCCCTCGCCCTGCACGGCGGATTCGACGGCGAAGGTGGCAGAGTCGAAGGTCAGGCCGCTCTTCGGATCGACATCCCTGACATCGGCACTGCGCAGCCAGGTCGCCCAGTCGATGGGGAATCCATCGTGAATGAGGGTGTGATGCTTCAGATCCCCAGGCTCGCGCAGGGGATGCGTCCCCTTCAGAAGCCGTGGGCTGCAGACGGGAAAGACCTCTTCGCCGGTCAGAAATTCCGATGTCAGCCCAGGATATTCGCCTCCGCCGTAGCGGATTGCGATGTCGATGCCGTCGGCAAGGAAGGTCGTCAGCCGGCCTGTCGTCGATATCCGCACATCGATGTCGCGGTTGGCCTGATGGAAACGATAGAGCCGCGGCACCAGCCACCGGCCGGCAAATCCGTCTGACGTGCTGACATTGAGCGTCTTGTCCAAATGGCGGGCCGATGCGGATTTCGTCGCCGCCGCCAACAGATCGAGCGCTTCGCGGACCGACTGCGCATAAGGCTCTCCAATGGCGGTCAGACGGACCGACCGCGTTCCCCTTTCGAACAGTTGCACGTCGAGTTGCTCCTCGAGGTGCTTGATCGCCCTGCTGATCGCGCCATGCGTCACGTTCAGTTCGTCGGCGGCCCGGGAAAAGCTCAGATGGCGCGCGGCCGCCTCAAAGCTCGGCAGGGCGTTCAGCGGCGGCAATCGTCTCGGCATAGCTCGGCTCATTTGTGAGTTTTGATCACAGATCATTGCCGAAATCTGGTTTGTCGTCCAGCCATGCGCTTCATATGTTCTGGATGAGCGCAGCGTCTCGTTACGAGACGACATCGGCGCCAACGAGACGATCTGTGATTTCCTATCACCTATATCCGATGTTGCGGAGCAACCGACATGGCAACGATTTTCCCCTTCCTCTGGTTCAACACCCAGGCTGAAGAAGCCCGCGATTTTTATCTCTCCGTCTTCAGAAACGCGAAGAAACTCGGCTCCACGGAGGTGCCGGACTGGGTCTCAGGAACGACCCGCACTGTGCCAATCGCCACCTACGATTTCGCGCTCGAAGACCTCAGGCTCAGAACATTCAACGCAGGCCCCGGCGACGGCTTCAACGACGCCGTCTCGTTCTTCATCGAAACCAGGGATCAGGCCGAGACCGACTATTACTGGGAAGCGTTGACATCGCGCGGTGGCTCAGAGCGGGCCTGCGGCTGGCTGCGGGACAAATTCGGCGTCAATTGGCAGGTCTGCCCGGAGATCACGCTCCGCCTTATCGGCGATCCCGACCGCAAGAAAGCGGAGCGGACGCTCCAGGCCATGTACAAAATGCAGAAGATCATCATCGCCGATCTTGAAGCGGCCTATGCCGGCTAGATGCCGTCCACGCTCCGAACCTCATCAGCAAACGAGAGCAGCCATGACCTCGCTCACAGGAAAAACCATTATTATTTTCGGCGGTAGTTCTGGCATCGGCCTCGGCGTTGCCGCGGCCACTCTCGAACGCGGTGCCAATGTCGTCATCGCCGGGCGCTCCGAGGAAAAACTGCAAGCTGCGGAAGAAGAGCTCGGCGGGCCTCCCCACCTGCGAAGCTTTGCCGCCGATCTCGAGCGGGAGTCCGATCTCACTCGCCTCTTCGAGACGGTTGGGGAGTTCGACCACCTCGTTACCACGGCCGGCACGCCGCCGCCGGGCGCACCGATCGAAGCCCTCGACCTCGACGTCATCAGGCGCTTCGTCGACAACAAGCTGATCGGCACCATCGCCCTCGCCAAGCATGCATCGCCATATCTCAAGCGTGGCGGGTCGATGACGATTACCTCGGGGATCAACAAGGATCGGCCGCCCGTACCGGGCGGAGCGGTCGTGGCGGCGATTGCCGGTTCATTCAGCTACTTCGCCCACGGCCTGGCCCTCGAACTTGCGCCTTCGCGGGTCAACGTCGTCTCCCCCGGCTGGGTGGATACCCCAATGTGGGATGTACTCGTCGGAAGCGCCAAATCCGGCTATCTCAAGGACATGGCCGGGCGCCTGCCCGCAGGCCGCATCGCCACCCTCGCCGATGTCGCCAGCGCCTACATCTACCTCATGGAGAGCGATTTCACGACCGGCGAGACGATCCATGTGGATGGCGGTCAAAGACTGATCTAGCCGGGATGAACCGCTCTCATCTCTATGCGATCGTCTAGGGAGTGCGGTAAACGGCAATCGGTCCCGAACCCCGTCACCCCTCTCCTTCGGTCTTGGCAAGCAGCCTGGCCAGTTCTTCGAGCTCTCCGGTCGAAAGGTGCCGGAGTTCCGCCGGCGGGCGATAATGCTCCGTCAAAAGCTCATCCTTGGTGGCCGCGCCCTTGCCGGTCAGCCGTACCAGCTTGACGCGGCGGTCACGTTCCGGGGTTACGCGTTCGGCAAGACCCGCACGCTCCAGCCGGTCGACCAGCCATGTCGCGGTCGAGGCGTCGCACCCCCATTGGCGGGCAAGCATGCTGATCGGCTCCCCCTCGTCGTGCAAGGTGAACAGAGCCCTGGAATCGTTTGGCGTCAGCCCCCTCGCCTGAAGGCTTTCCAGCCGCTGTGGCGCCGATTTCATCAAGAGATCGAACATCATCCGCCACGCCGAGGCGGCGGCTTTGGCATGGCGGTCGGAGGCAGAAGGCATCAAATATCCTCACAACACACTTGAAAAATAGTTTTGTTACTCAAATTATCGTATCAATCAAACCTTATCGGCGACTTCCCCGGAAAGTCCATTGGGCGTCCACCTTGCTACGGAGCCATGCCATGCGTTCAGCTGTCGCCATCCTCTTCCTGATCGAAACCTGTCTTTATGCCATTGCCTCGCTCACCCATGCCGGGTTCGTCCTAGAAGGACACGAACACCGGCAGGCGATGATTGCCGAAGCGGTGATATCAGCGGTACTCCTTCTCGGCCTGATCTCGCTCGGCCTTGACCGATCATGGAGCCGAACGGCTGCGATCTTCGCCCAGTCCTTCGCCCTCCTCGGCACCATCGTCGGCGCCTTCACCATCGCCGTCGGCGTCGGCCCGCAAACCAACCTCGATTACATCACCCATACCGTGATGATCCTGCTCCTGGTCACTGGCCTCGTCTGGCTGGCAAGGAGCCGGAGCGCCTCTTCTCTCGGATAGGGATCGGGCCACGACGCCTATCTCAACGGCAGTTCGAAGCTTCGCTTCAGCGTTTCCATCGGCACGTCGGTCTTGACGCTGAGGACGCTCGGAATGCGCGTCAGGTGATCGGCCTGAAAACGCCAATAGCTATGCAGATCGGCGGTGACAATCCGAAGCACGGCGTCGCATTCCCCTGTCGTCAAGTAGCATTCCATCACCTCGGGAAACCGCCTGACGGCTTCGGCGAAGCGGAGGGTGACCTCGGCATCCTGGGTCTTGAACCAGACGCGGGCAAAAACCGTCAGCCCCGCCCCGACTTTTGCAGGGTCCAGCACGGCGACGTAGCGATCGATGATCCCGGCCTCCTCCAGCAGCCGAACGCGACGCAGGCACGGTGACGGCGACAGGCCTACCTCCTTCGCCAGATCGACGTTCGAAATACGCCCGTCACGCTGAAGCACACGCAGGATATGGCGGTCGATCGGGTCCAGGATGACTGGCATTTCATAGCTCCGATTCATACTGTAGTGGCATGATATGCTAAACTTTTGCAATTTCCCGGATGCTTCGCAAGCTAATTGCGCAGGACTTGGCCTATCGTTCCAGCATCGAGATGGAGATGGGTAAATGACGAAGATAGAGAAAATTGTGCTTTCTTATTCGGGCGGACTGGATACCTCGATCATCCTCAAATGGCTGCAGGAGACCTACGGATGCGAGGTGGTGACGTTCACCGCCGATCTCGGCCAGGGCGAGGAGCTCGAGCCGGCGCGGGCCAATGCGGAGATGGTGGGAGTCAAGGACATCCGCATCGTCGATCTGCGCGAGGAGTTCGTCAGCGACTTCGTCTTTCCGATGCTGCGGGCGAACGCGCTCTATGAGGGGCAGTACCTGCTGGGCAGTTCCATCGCACGGCCGCTGATTGCCAAACATCTGGTCGGCATAGCCCGGGAGGTCGGCGCGGATGCCGTTGCCCACGGTGCGACAGGCAAGGGCAATGATCAGATCCGGTTCGAGCTGGCCGTCAATGCGCTTGACCCGTCGATTAAGGTCATTGCTCCCTGGCGCCAATGGAACATCCGCTCCCGCACGCAGCTTCTGGATTATGCCGAGAAGCATCGGATTCCAGTGCCGAGCGACAAGCGCGGCGAGGCGCCGTTCTCGATCGACGCCAACCTGCTGCACACCTCGACCGAAGGCAAGAGTCTCGAAAATCCGGCGGAAGTCGCGCCCGATCATGTCTATCAGCGCACCGTCGATCCCATCGACGCGCCCGACACACCCGAGATCATTACCGTTGGTTTCGAGAGGGGCGATCCGGTTTCGGTGAACGGCAAGGCCATGACGCCGGCTGCATTGCTGATCGAACTCAATGGACTGGGCGGCCGGCATGGTGTCGGACGGCTCGATCTGGTTGAAAACCGCTTCATCGGCATGAAGTCGAGGGGAATATACGAAACGCCGGGAGGGACAATCCTGCTCGCGGCCCATCGCGGCATTGAATCGATCACGCTCGATCGCGCCGCCGCCCATCTGAAGGATGAGATCATGCCCCGCTACGCCGAACTGATCTACAATGGCTTCTGGTTCGCGCCCGAGCGGGAAATGCTGCAAGCCCTGATCGACCACAGCCAGGCTTTCGTCAGCGGCGAAGTGACGCTCAGGCTCTACAAGGGAAGCGCCTCGGTCATCTCCCGCGCCTCCCCCTGCTCCCTCTACTCCGCCGACCTCGTCACCTTCGAAGAAAGCACCATCGCCTTCGATCATCACGACGCGGAAGGTTTCATCAGGCTCAACGGATTGCGGCTCAGGAGCTGGGTCGCCCGCAACGGCAGATGACCGCCCGATCTTACGGCAGCCAGCGCACTCAACGCTCACGACGCTCCAAACGCCTTCACTTCGACCGGCAGGAACCGGACGAAACGAGCGGTTCGGATCCCAATAAGCTGCGAGGGTCAGATGGGCGGATAGGTCAATGCCCACATTGACGGCATCTTCCCTCGCGGTTGGCCGAAGCAGTCCAGGCATCCATGGAGAAGCCCGAATCCAATTTCAAACGATTTTTAAAATAGCCACTCCGAAAGCTAATCGATTTTAATTTTATCGTTAAAATTTTCTTGTTGCAGCGCAAAAGAATTTAGACATTAATTTTTGCAGATGCTCAGTTTATTCGTTGGAGAACTCGCATGACTGTGACATTTCCGCTAACCGAAAAGCGCGACGCCGAGACATTGCTGAAACACTTGACGTCGCACAATCTCAGCGTTCCGGGAAACTGCGTCGTGTCGCTCAAGGCGCACGTCGCCCAGGTCTCATCCTCTCATACGACCGCGCTCGGCACCGCCCGTACCGCCTGGTAGGGATTTGAATGTCCCGGCATCGCCGTCCCCAATAGGATCGAAGCGATCCTGGCTGGATCGTCCATGCGGAAATGGATGAAGCCGAGCGCGTCGACAGCCTATCTGGCGGCAGGCAGCCCCACGCCGGCGAGCTTCAGGATATCCTCGACCTTTGCGTCTGGATCGGCGCCGGGTTCGACCTGGCCGTCTATCATCAGCAAGGCAAGGCCATGCGTCAGCGACCAGAGAAAGAGCGCGGCGTTCGGCACGTCCTCGGGCGTCAGCCGCTTTTCCAGGTCGTCCTTCATCTGCCGGTAGACCTGCATCCGCAAGGCGCGTATCGCCTCATTTCCTTTGGAATAGGCCTGAAAGCCCTCCCCGAACATCAGCCGGTAGAGACCGGGATTCGCGCGGGCAAAGCCGACATAGGCGATGCCGCCGGCGAGCAGATTGCGTCGAGGACCGGCTAGCGCGGCATCGATGCTTTCGCTGAGTTCGGCAAACCCTTGTTCGGCGAGTGCCGCCGCGATGGCGTCCAGGCTGTTAAAATAATGGTATGCCGCCGGAGCCGAGACGCCGGCACGACGGCCGATCTCCCGCATGTTCAGCGCAGCCGGGCCTCCCTCCTCCAGCAGCGCTCTCGCCACGGACAGCAGTGTGGGGCGCAAATTTCCGTGATGATAGCGGGTCGATCCGTCGTGCATGGCCATGTCTCGATCTAATCTTTACAGCGTTAAAATCGTGCTGTAGTTTGCTGCTAGTGACAAGGGCTTGATGAGACAGCATCGTGATCAGGGGCGGCATTCTCCAACTTCCCTCATCCTGAGGTGCGATCCGTAGGATCGCCTCGAAGGACACGCGCAACGCTGCCTCTTGCATGTCAGACGCCTGCATGCCCGCCTCGCCCTTCGAGGCCCCCGCGAGGGCACCTCAGCAACCGTGTTGTTGGGGCTGGTTCCATGGGGTTCGTCTTTTAAGAATAGTGTTGATCATGATGATGAGCTTTCGCATGGCGGCGACGATGGCGACCTTGGGCGGTTTGCCCGCGTC
>NZ_JBLYZH010000020.1:0-147456 GCF_048551595.1 Rhizobium sp. CRRU65
TCGCGCACTTCCGGCCAATGATCCAAAACCTCAGGACGAATCTTCATCCAAAGCTTGAATCACAACCAGATTCCTTATGTCCAGGGCTAAACCTAGCGCATATGAGGGTTAGGGTGAGGGGCAGCCATCTGCGCGAACGGACAGGCGATAACTCACTCCGCCACGATCGCCCGCTCGATTGCCTTCGCCGCCTGCCAGATTTCTTCCATACGTTCAAGGCTTGCAGCTTCCAGTGTCTCGCCTTCTGCTTCAAGAACCTGTTCTATATGACTGAACCGGCGCCGGAATTTCGTATTCGTGCCGCGCACTGCCTGTTCCGGATCAGCCTTCACATGTCGCCCGATATTGACGACCGCGAAGATCAGATCGCCGAGTTCGTCGCTGACCTTTGCCTGATCGCCTTCGCGAAGGGCTGCCCGCAATTCACCGATCTCCTCCTCGATCTTGTCGAGGATCGGCTCGGGCGCTGACCAGTCGAAGCCGACCTTGGCGGCGCGTTCCTGCAGCTTCAGTGCTTCCGTTAGAGCCGGGAAGCTACGTTGCACGGATCCAAGGAACCCGCTGTTGAAATCCTCGGTGATGCCGCGCCGTGACCGTCGCTCGGCGCGCTCGCGTTTCTCCGCCTGCTTGATCTCGTCCCATTGTCTCTTCACCGCGTCCGGCGTATCCGCCGCCGAGCGGGCAAAGACGTGCGGGTGGCGGCGGATCATCTTGGCGGTGATGGCGTTGACCACGTCGCCGAAGGAAAATTCGCCGGCCTCCTCGGCCATGCGGGCGTGAAAGACCACCTGCAGCAGCAGGTCGCCCAACTCGTCGCAGAGATCGTCCATGTCGCCGCGCTCGATCGCGTCGGAGACCTCATAGGCCTCCTCGATCGTATAGGGCTTGATCGTCTCGAAACTCTGCACGATGTCCCAGGGGCAGCCGGTTTCGGGATGGCGTAGCGCCGCCATGATCTCGATCAGCCGGGAAATGTCTTTGGAAGGTTCCATGTTGCCTCGGTTCAGCAGGCTTCAGTTCAGAGGCCCTCAGTTCAGGGGCCCTCAGTTCAAGGGAATGTCGTTGGCGCTCTTCGACGACTGATAGCTGGTCGACAGCGCGTCGTAGCGCGCCTTGATGCGGGCGGTCTGCGTCTTCAGCGCGTTTTTCAGCTGAGCCTCTTCGGTCTCGACGAGATCGGCGATGGCAAAGCTGTTCCAGAAGGCGTTTTGCCTGCGGTAGCCGCCGGGTTCAAGCCCGAAGACTTCCTTCAGGATTTTCAGGTCGTGCGGAATGGCAAAGGCGTCGCGGGAATCCTCGTGGCTGAAGAAATAATAGAAATTGTCAAAGCCGGCCCAGGTGATCGCCGACATGCACATGGTGCAGGGTTCGTGCGTCGAAAGGAAGATCAGATCCTTGGTCGGCGGCTTGTCGCCAAGCTCGTAGAAACGCTTCAGCGTATGCACCTCGCCGTGCCAGAGCGGATTTTCCAGCTCGTTATTGGTCTCGGCGACGACAAGCGAAAGATCGGATTTCCTTAAGATCGCCGCACCGAACACCTTATTGCCAAGCGAAACGCCAAGCTCCGTCAGCGGCAGGATATCGTCTTCCATGACCGAAAGCAGACGGGAGGCAATGGTCTTATCAGGCATGAGGACACTCCAGTTTTCCTCAGTCTATCGCCTTGGCGGCGCGAGTGAAATGCGTCAAGCACCGGTGGACGTCTTTTGTCACAGGCTTTATACTGCACCGCAGCAAGCGGGCTGGGAACATGCGGCTTTTGGGACGCACGGGTGACTTTTCTCAAATCACTGACAGCACGAGCAAAAGAATACCTGCTTGCTTGGGCTTTCGAATTTCTGTTCCTTCAATCCCTTGTCGATCAAGGGCATATTCCGGCAACCTCGAAGTGGATTGATGATGCCTTCCAAGACTGAACAGCTTTCGGTATTTCCCGCCTTCTTTCGCGTGGAAGGCCAGAAGACGGCTGTCTTCGGCAATGGCGACGAAGCGTTCGCCAAGGTGCGGCTGCTGCTCAACACGCGGGCGCGGATTATCGCCTATGCCGACCGGCCGGAAGCCGATTACCACGCTTTCCTGATCGCCAACCGGATCGAGACCGTACGCGCTGCCTTCGCAGCCGAACAGGTCGAGGGTTCGGCGCTCGTCTTCGCCGCAACCGGCGATGAAGCTGACGACCGCAGCATCGTCGATGCTGCACGTGCCGCCAGAATTCCGGCCAATGCCGTCGATCAACCCGATTACTGCGATTTCTTCACGCCGGCGCTGGTCAACCGCGCCCCCGTCGCAGTGGCGATCGGCACGGAAGGGGCAGGGCCGGTTTTGGCGCAGATGATCCGCGCGCAGATCGACCAGCTTCTTTCGCCCTCGCTCGGCCGTCTTGCCGGGCTGGCGACGAGCTACCGCAAGTCCGTCGAACAACTGATTCCCAGAGGCGTCTCCCGCCGGGTCTTCTGGCGCCGTTTCTTCTCCGGCGCCGTTGCCGATGCGGTCGCCAACGGCAACCTGCCGCAGGCCCGCCATGCCGCCGACCGGCTGCTGCACGCGATGGACAAGGTCGCCGGCCACGTCTGGCTGGTCGGCGCCGGTCCGGGTGCCGAGGATCTGCTGACGCTGCGCGCCCAGCGCGTGATGATGGAAGCCGACGTCATCGTCTATGACGCGCTGGTGCCGCAGGCGATCGTCGATATGGGCCGCCGCGATGCCGAGCGGCTTTCCGTCGGCAAGCGCAAGGGCTGCCATTCGAAGTCCCAGGAAGAGATTAACGACCTGCTGGTCGATCTCGGCCGCCAGGGCAAGCGTGTCGTCCGTCTGAAATCCGGCGATCCCCTGGTCTATGGCCGGGCTGGCGAAGAGATGGCGGCACTGCGCGCCGCCGGCGTCACCTATGAGGTCGTGCCCGGCATCACCTCGGCTTTCGCCGCCGCTGCCGATTTCGAGCTGCCGCTGACGCTGCGCGGCGTCGCCTCCTCGCTGGTCTTCACGACCGGCCATGATCTCACCGGCGACGTGCTGCCCGATTGGGCAAGCCTTGCCGTTTCCGGCGCGACGATCGCCGTCTATATGGGCCGCACGGTTGCCGCCTCCGTTGCCGAGCGGCTGATGCAGGCGGGCATTCCGTCTGAGACCACCGTCGCCGTCATCGAAAATGCCAGCCGCGCCGATCGCCGCCTGCTGCATGGCACGCTCGCCGATCTGCCCGATCTGCAGCACCGCGACGAGTTGACCGGGCCCGTCATGGTCATCATCGGCGATGCGGTCGCCGGTGCCAATTTCGAACTGTCCGAGCCCTTGGTGCGCGCAAACGCCCGGCTCGAGGAACTTGCAAGGAGCTGAATATGGGTGACAAGGTTCTGACCGCCAACCGGCTGACGGACGGCATTGCCGTCTGGCTGGATGCGAACGGGAAGTGGTCCACCTCGCTGCAGGAGGCGCTTGTTGCCCGTCATGCCGAGGCCGTTGAGGCGCTGGAGGCGATCGGCAAGAAATCCTATGCCGACAACGAGGTGGTTGACGTCGCCGTTGTCGACGTTCAGGAAACCAACGGCATTCTCTGGCCGCTTCGCCTTCGCGAGCGCATCCGCGCGCAGGGCCCGACCATGGAATATGCCCCGGGCTACGCTCCTGCCGATCCCGAATTCATTGCAGTCTGAGGAAGACGATGTACCGTTACGACGAATTTGACCATGCCTTTGTTACCGAGCGCGTCGAGCAGTTTCGCGATCAGGTCGAGCGCCGCCTTTCCGGCGAGCTCGCCGAGGACGCGTTCAAGCCGCTGCGCTTGATGAACGGCGTCTACCTGCAGCTTCACGCCTACATGCTGCGCATTGCCATTCCCTATGGCACGCTGAGCTCCCGCCAGCTGCGCATGCTCGCCCATATCGCCCGCACCTATGACCGCGGCTATGGCCACTTCACCACGCGCCAGAACCTGCAGTTCAACTGGCCGAAACTGTCCGACATTCCCGATGCGCTTGCCGACCTTGCCAGCGTCGAGATGCATGCGCTGCAGACCTCGGGCAATTGCATCAGAAACGTCACGGCCGATCACTTCGCCGGTGCCGCCGCCGATGAGATCGCCGATCCGCGTCCTTACGCCGAAATCCTGCGCCAGTGGTCGTCGGTCCACCCGGAATTCTCCTTCCTGCCGCGCAAGTTCAAGATCGCCGTCACCGGAGCCGAGCGCGACCGCGCCGCAATCCAGGTCCATGATATCGGCCTGCACGTGAAGACGAACGACAAGGGCGAGATCGGCTTTGCCGTCTATGTCGGCGGCGGCCAGGGCCGTACGCCGATGATCGCCAAGCTGATCCGCGACTTCCTGCCCGAGGAAGACCTGCTCTCCTACACCACGGCCATCGTGCGCGTGTACAATCTGCACGGCCGCCGCGACAACAAATACAAGGCCCGCATCAAGATCCTCGTGCACGAAACCGGCACCGAGGAACTGACGCGCCAGGTGGAAGCCGAATTCGCCGCGCTGAAGGATACCGAGCTCAAGCTGCCGGAAAAGGACGTGCAGTCGATCGCTGCCTATTTCGCGCCGCCTGATCTGCCCGAGCGCGCCGAAGGCTGGGAAAACCTTGCCCGCTGGAAGAAGGCAGATTCCGGTTTCTCCCGCTGGGTCCAGCAAAACGTGCAGCCGCACAAGAACCCCGATTACGGCATGGTGACGATCTCGTTGAAGCCGATCGGCGGCATTCCGGGCGACGCCTCGGATGCGCAGATGGACGCGATCGCTGATCTTGCCGAGGAATATGCCTTCGACGAAATCCGCGTCAGCCATGAGCAGAACCTGATCCTGCCGCATGTGGCGCTTGCCGATCTCGAAGCAGTCTATCGCGGCCTCGTCGCCATCGATCTGGCCGAAGCCAATGCCGGCCTGATCACCGATATCATTGCCTGTCCTGGGCTGGACTACTGCGCGCTCGCCAATGCGCGATCCATTCCGCTGGCGCAGGAAATCTCCCGCCGCTTCGGCAATGCCGAACGCCAGGCCGAGATCGGTGAGCTGAAGATCAAGATCTCTGGCTGCATCAATGCCTGCGGCCATCACCATGTCGGCCATATCGGCCTGCTCGGTGTCGAGAAGAAGGGCGCCGAACTCTACCAGATCACGCTTGGCGGCTCCGGCGACGAACATACCTCGATCGGCGAAATCATCGGCCGCGGCTTCGAGCCGGACCGCGTGACCGACGCGATCGAGACGATCGTCGACACCTATCTCGGCCTGCGCCTCGATCAATCCGAGAACTTCCTCGCCGCTTATCGCCGCGTCGGACCGCAGCCTTTCAAGACTGCGCTCTACGGCTCGGCCGCCGAAGCGGCATAAGGAGGGGATGATGACGAAGATCTGGAGAGAAACCGGCTTTGTCGAAAACGATCCCTGGGTGATCGAAACCGACGAGGTGAAGGCGACCGAGGAGCAGAAGCCGCTGCTCGGTCTCGACGAACTGATTGCCAAGGCCGACGAAAGCAACGACGTGGGCCTCGGCGTGCTGATCAAGCCGGCCGACGACGTGCGCCGGCTGGAGCCCTATCTCGATCGCCTCGAAATCGTCGCCGTCGCCTTTCCGGCTTTCAACGACGGCCGCGCCTTCAGCCATGCCTCGCTGCTGCGCCAGCGCCTCGGCTACACCAATGAGCTGCGTGCCGTCGGCGACGTGCTGATCGATCAGGTGCCGCTGATGCTGCGCGTCGGCATCGACAGCTTTTCCGTCACCAACGCCACGGCGCTGAAGCGGCTTTCCGAAAACCGTCTTCCCGCCATTCCCCATCATTATCAGCCGGCGGTGCGTGACGCCGAAGCCGGCAAGGGCTATAGTTGGCGCCGTCAGGCGAAGCCGGCCGCATAAGCGGCCGGTCAGCCGTTTTACCTTGACGGAACGGTAGCATGAAGAGATTCGAAGTAGCGGTGATCGGTGGCGGTCTCGCCGGCATGATCGCCGCAATCGCGCTGGCGCGCGGCGGTCGCAATGTCGCGCTGGTGGCACCCCTCGCTCCCAAGGACGATCGGCGCACAACGGCGCTGATGGATCAGTCGATCCGCTTCCTCGACCGCCTGGCGCTCTGGGAAAAGCTCCGCCCCGCAGCCGCCCCTCTCACCAGCATGCGCATCGTCGACGGCACCGATCGGCTGCTGCGCGCGCCGACGACCACCTTCCGCGCGGCCGAGGTCGGCCTCGATGCCTTCGGCTACAATTTCCCCAACAAGGCGCTGACCGGCATTCTCGAAGAGGCTGCGGCCGGCGAGGGCAATATCACCCACTTCACCGATATGGCCGAATCGATCGAAATATCAGCCGAGGCTGTCTCGATCCGGCTTTCCGGCGGCGAGACGCTGTCGGCCGATTTTGCCGTCGGCGCCGATGGCCGCAGCTCGAAGCTGCGCGAGACCTCAGGCATTACTGTGCGCAACTGGTCCTATCCGCAATCGGCCATGGTGCTGAACTTCGCCCATTCGCTGCCGCACCAGAACATCTCGACCGAATTCCACACCAAACACGGCCCCTTCACCCAGGTGCCGCTGCCGGGAAGCCGCTCCAGCCTCGTCTGGGTGCAGGATCCCGCTGAGGCGGCGAGCCGCTCGGAATTGCTGCTTGCCGAGCTCGGCGCTCTTGTCGAGGCGCGCATGCAGTCCATGCTCGGCAAGGTTGATGTTGAGGAGGGCGTCCAGGTCTGGCCGCTCTCCGGTATGATGGCGCATCGTTTCGGCAAGGGGCGAATCGCGCTGATCGGCGAGGCCGCCCATGTCTTCCCGCCGATCGGGGCGCAGGGGCTGAACCTCAGCCTGCGCGATATCATGGCGCTTGCCGATATCCTCTGCGACCGGGCGGAATTGCCGGTGCCGGCCGACGCCGGCGAAAGCTTCGACCGCAGGCGCCGCGCCGACATCATGACGCGCACGGCAAGCGTCGATATTCTCAATCGGTCGCTGCTCTCGGATTTCCTGCCCGTCCAGATGCTGCGGGCTGCCGGCCTGCATATCCTCTCGGCCATACCGCCGCTGCGCAACATCGTCATGCGCGAGGGCATCGAACCAGGCCGCGGCTTCCGCGATATTCCGGATGCGCTACGGGAAAAGCTGAAGCGGAAGAAGGCCTGATCGGATCACGATCAGCCAGAGCGAAACCGTCACCACTGAAAGCACCGTGGTGATCAGGATCGTCGCCGAGGCCCGTTCCTGCCAGACGCCATATTGCTGGCCGATGACGAAGACGTTCGTCGCAGTCGGCAGGCAGGCAAGCAGCACGGCCGCTTGGATCCACACTGGCTCGAAACCACCAACCGCTGTCAGCGCAATGAAAACCGCGATCGGATGCAGGATCAGCTTCGCCGGCACGATATAGGAGATCTCAGCCGGGATCCGCTTCAGCGGCCGCAGCGCCAGCGTCACCCCCATGGCAAAGAGCGCGCAGGGCGCCGCCGCCTGGGCGAGGTAATCGACCAGGCGCTGAAACGCCGGCGGCTGGTCGATGTGCAAGGCGGCAACAGCAAAGCCCAGCGCCGTCGACAGGATGAAGGGATGCAGCGCGACCTTCCGCACGATATCGGCGACAAGCTGGCTTGTTGAACGCTTGTCGTCGCCGGCCGCCGCCATCAGCGCCGGCGCCACGATGAAATGCAGCGCGTTTTCGAAGCAGATGATCAGCGCCACCGGCACGGCCGCGCCTTCGCCGAGCGCCAAGAGTGCCAGGCCCGGCCCCATATAGCCGATATTGCCATAGGCGCCGGCAAAGGACTGGATGGTGCAGTCGGCGAGCGAATTGCCGCGCACGACGCGGCCGATGACGAAAAGCAGGATGAAGACCGCATAGGTCGCCGCGATATCGGTGACGATGAAATCGACGCGCGTCAGCTCTTCGATCGGCGTGCGCGAGACGAGCTTGAAGAACAGAGCGGGCAGGGCGGCATAGATGATGAAGGTATTCAGCCAGCCGAGCGCTTCGGCCGGCTGCTTGGTCGCCTTGGCGGCGATGTAACCGATCAGGATCAGGCCGAAGAACGGCAAAAGCAGGCTGACAATATCGGCCAAGAGGTCTTCCAGGGCGCGGGAGTGATCGGCGGGTCTGGATCTGACTTAAGCAATTCCAGCAAAAGTGTGTAGCGGTTTTTGCGTCCGGAATTGCGCAGTAACAAGAGCAATTCCTGCGAAACTGTGTAGCGGTTTAGCGTTCGGAAGTGCTCAAAAAACAAACCACTAGAGCGTGGACTCATTCACGCGATGAGTACACGCTCTAAGATCCCAACCCAACAAGCGATCAGTAGTCCCAGAAGGCCGCTACCCAGCGAAAGGCGTCGCCGTCGGCCGCCACCCGGCCGACAGACGGGAACGGCAGGTGAGTGGCCACCAGCTGCTCGCCGGTATCCGCCAGTTCCCGCAGAAGACGGAGGCGAACGCGGACTGCCTCCTCGGGGTCGTGTTCGAAGCCATTGTACCAGTCGGGGTGTTCGAACCCGACCGCAAACACGGCGTCGCCGGCAAACATCAGCCTGTCGCCGCCGGACGCCAGGCGGATCACGCTGTGCCCGGGGGTGTGCCCGCCGGTGCGATGGACGACCACGCCCGGCGCCACCTCGTACTCGTCATCGAACAGCCTGAAATGGCTGTGATACTCTTTGGCGAACCGCTTGGCGGTCGCCCGAAGCGCGTCCGGGAACCCCGGCGGCATGGAGACCCGGGAAAAATCGGGCGCCTCCCAGAACTTGACCTCGGCGGCGGCCACGTGGATCCGCAGGTCCGGACGTAGCTGGTCCTTCACCCCGTCGACCAGCAGCCCGCCAATATGGTCCATGTGCATGTGGGTCAGCACCACGTCGGTCACCGACGCAAGATCGATGCCGGCGGCTTCCAATCGCTTGATCAACTGCCCGGCCCGCGGCAGGTGCAAGTCCGGGTCGATCCCCAGCCCGGCGTCGAGGAGTATGGTCTGGTCGCCGCTGCGCACCACGACCACGTTCAGCGCCCAGTCGAAAGCGTCCACTGGCAGGAACATGTCTTTCAGCCAGGCCGCTCGGACGGTGGGATCGATGTTGTGGCCCAGCATCGCGGTAGGGAGCGGTAGCACGCCATCGCTGACCACCAGCACCTCAATTTCGCCGACCCGCACCGCGTAGCGCGACGGAACCAATTCGTCGAGCCGAGGTCTGCCGGTGTGTGCAGTGTTGTCCAGGCTCATCTTTGTCTCAAGGTTCATGTTCGTCTCCTTCTGACCGCCGCCTTAAACACGGCATCGACGACGCTACATGGAGGCGTGTTTGCGATCGATTGGGTCGAGGGATAAGAGCGGGTGGGGCCGAGGGACAGGGCAAGCCATACCACGGCATAGGTGCGGGCCTCGCTTTTTACTGCCGGCGGCGTGCTGATGAGCGCGGAGTCGATCAGCTCAGCGAACGCGGCAAGCCTATAAATGGGCTCGCCACAAATGTCACTTTTGACAGTCGAGGCCGGACATGATGCCGTTTTCCACGCCGCCGGGAGGCACCTTGCCGGGCCAACGGACCACGGCGGGCGCGCGAAAGCCGCTTCGGAAAGCTGCCAAATAGCCCGCCACTGCAGCGCATCGCGGAGACACCTTCCGACGAAGACGATGCAGTGGCCGGTAGGTGGAGTCCGTCAGAGCGTGTCGATCAGGCCTCCGTCCACACGCATCGAAGCTCCAGTCGTTGCGGACGCTAAAGGGGAGGCCAGATAGGTGACGAGATTGGCGATTTCCTCGACGCTCGCGGCGCGTTGGATGATCGAACCGGCGCGGTGCTTCTTGACGAAGTCCGCCGCCACCTCCTCGATCGGTTTCCCTGTCCTCGCACGTTCCTCGGCGAGCATCGCCTCGACGCCTTCCGACAGCGTGGGGCCGGGAAGGACGGAGTTCACGGTGACGCCTGTGCCGGCCATGCGTTTGGCAAGGCCGCGGGCAACCGCGATGTCTGCGGTCTTGCTGACACCGTAGTGGATCATCTCGACCGGTATGTTAAAGCCGGATTCCGACGCGATGAAGATGACGCGGCCCCAATCGAGCTTCTGCATGCCCGGAAGATATGCGCGCGAAAGCCTGACGGCGGACATGACGTTCACCTGCCAGTGGCGGTCCCATACCTCGTCGTCCGCATCGAAGAAGTCTAGCGGCTGGAAGATGCCCGCGTTGTTGATGAGGATGTCCACGTGAGGAACCTGGGCGACAAGAGCGTTACATCCGCCAGCGGTTGCGAGATCCGCTGCCGCCGCGGTTACGCTTCCCTTGGCGCCTTCGCCTTTCAGGCGGTCGGCGGCCTTCGCGGTCTTTTCCTCGGACCGGCCGTTGACCACCACGTTCGCCCCCGCCCTCGCGAGCTGGCGGACGATTGCGTATCCAATGCCTTCGGTGGATCCGGTAACCAGAGCGGTCTTGCCTGTAAGGTCGATCTGCATCTTCTGCTCCTTTGAGGTTGGATGACAGAACGTATGAACTGGCGGCCGGTCTCGCAACAGCCAACGATGCGGATAATCCTTTCGCGTAGGAGAAGGAACCGATCAACGGGCGGGACTAAACATCTAGTGGCGCAGGATCTTGCCGAGGAAGGCGCGGCTGCGGTCGGTCTTCGGGTGGGCGAAGAATTCATCCGGCGTGCCGCTTTCGACGATGGCGCCGGCGTCCATGAACACCACGCGTTGCGCGACCTTGCGGGCGAAGCCCATTTCGTGGGTCACCACCATCATCGTCATGCCTTCCTCCGCTACGGCGACCATGACATCGAGCACTTCCGATATCATCTCGGGATCGAGCGCCGAGGTTGGTTCGTCGAACAGCATGATCTTGGGGCGCATGCCGAGGCAGCGCGCGATGGCGACACGCTGCTGCTGGCCGCCCGACAGTTGCGCGGGGTAAGCATCGACCTTGTCCGCGAGCCCGACCTTGGCCAGCAGCTCGCGGCCGGCCTTCTCCGCTTCGGCGCGCGGGATCTTGCGCACGTGCATCGGCGCCAGCGTGACGTTCTCCAGCGCTGTCTTGTGCGGATAGAGATTGAACGACTGGAAGACAAAGCCGATCTCCGCGCGCAATAGTGTCATGTTGGTGGTGCGGTCGCCGAGACGCTGACCGTCGACAACCAAGTCACCGTCACGGATCGTCTCCAAACCGTTCACGCAACGGATCAAGGTGCTCTTGCCCGAGCCGGATGGACCGCAGACGACGACGACCTCGCGCGGCGCGACGTCGAGCGTGATATCCTTGAGTACATGAAGTGGGCCGAACCATTTATTGACGGCGCGAAACTCGATCATGCTGGTTCAACCTTTCGGATTCTGCGGCGTCACAATCGCACCTCGCCATGGGCCGCGCCCATTCGAAGCTCCAGACGGCGGGCGAGCATGATGAGCGGATAGCAGACAATGAAATAACCCACGCCGACCAGGAAGAAGACCAGGAGGCCATTCGGCACCCGCTGCACCACCAGCCAGCCGACCCGCGTGAGGTCGGTGAGCCCGATGGCCGAGACGACGGAGGAATCCTTGATCAGCAGCACGTACTGGCCAACCAGTGGCGGCAACACGATCCGCATTGCCTGCGGCAGCACGACCTGGCGCATCCTCTGCCACCGTGACAGCCCGGACGCCAGCGCCGCCTCGATCTGGCCGGTTGGAACGGCGCGGATGCCGGCGGCGACGATCTCGCAGATAAAACAAGCCGCGAGGTTTGTCAGGGCAATGATGCCGGCACTGAAGGCGTCTAGCTCGATGCCGAATTCCGGCAGAATGAAGAATATCAGAAAGATCTGCACCAGGAACGGCGTGCCGCGGATCAGGTCGACCCAGGAGCCGATCGCTGCGCTTAAAAGCCGGCTTCCACCAGTCCGAAGGATGCCGAGGCAAAAGCCGATCAGCGTACCGAGCACCAGGCTAATCAGCGACAACGCGACGGTCATGCCGAGGCCACGCAAGGCGAGGGGATAGCTGCCGGCGAGGCTCTGCAACTGCTGCCAGATCATGTCCGCGCTCCTGTCGGCGCCAATCCGAGCCAGTACGCGGATAGCGCCGCTAGCCCCTTCAGGCCGTAATAGAGCAGGAGGTAGAAGGCCGCGATGGTCATGAACCCTTCGGCGGGCATGAAGCGGTCGGAGGCGAGGAGTTGCCCGGCACGGGTCAGTTCGGCGACCGAAATCAACGATAGCAAGGCCGAATCCTTGACCAGCACGATCGCTTGGCCGAGCAATGGTGGAATCGTCACCTTGAAGGCTTGCGGCAGGATGACGAAGCGCATGCGTTGGATGAAGGTCATACCCGAAGCGATGCCTGCCTCCACCTGGCCTCGGTGGATCGACAGGATGCCGGCACGGATGATCTCGGCAATATAGGCACCGCTGTTCAGCGACAAGGCGAGAATGCCGACAACGAGTTCCGGCAGGATGAAGCCGAGGCGAGGCAGACCGAAATAGAGGAAATAGAGCTGCGCCAGCAAGGGTGTGGCCCGCACCGCGTCGATGAAAGCCTTGGCGGGAAGGCGAAACAGCCGGGCGGGCTGCAGGTTCATGGCGACGAGCACGATGCCAACGGCGAGCGCACCGGCGAAGGAGAGGAGCGACAGCCACACCGTCGTGAAGAGACCCTGCCCGAACAAGGGCAGATATTCAACGATGGCGCGGAAGCTGAAGTTCTCGAGCATGGCGAATGGCCTATCCCAGACGGCGGAAGACGAAATGTCCCGGACGGTCTCGCGACGCCGAAGCGCGCGCGAAACCGGCCGGATCAGATGGATGCTTGAACCGTGGGTCGGGCTTAGTGATCCTTCTTCCAGTTGTCGGAGTTGACCCAATAATCGAGGTTTTTCTGCAGACGGCCGTCGAGGGTGACCTGGTCGAGAAACTGGTTCATCCAGATCAACAGGTCCGGTTCGTCATAGCGCGTGGCGAATGCCAACGGCTCCTTCGACAGCATGTCGGGCATAATGGTGAAGCTGCCGGCCGGATAAGCCGTTGACTGACCCTTGACCGCCGAGACGTCGTTGACGCCGCAATCGGCCTGGCCGTTATTGACGGCATCGAGCAGCAGCGGGCCGCCACCCTTGTAGCTCTTGATCTCGGCATCGGGAAAGGCGGCCTTGGCCTCTTTCTCGCCGGTGGCACCGAGCAGTACCGCGATCTTGGTGCCCTTGGCCTTGCAGTCTCCGGTCGTGTTGAACTTGCCGCCGGCCTTGGTGAAGACGGTGCTGCCGGTATACATGTAGGGCTTGGTGAAGGCGACCTTCATTCCCCGCGCCAGCGTCGGCGTCATGTCGGCGACCAGGAGATCGGCCTTTCCGGACAACAGCGCCGGGATCAGGCCATCCCAGTCGAAATCAAGGAAGGTGATCTTCACGCCCATTTCCTTGGCCATCAATTCGGCGAGCTCGACCGAGCTGCCGGTCCGTTCGCCGGCCGCGTCGACCAACGAGAAGGGAGGGCCTTGTGTCTGCACCGCGACGCGCAGCTCGCCGCGCTTGGCGATGTCGTCGAGCGTTCCGGCATTGGCGGCGGCGGCGATACTGGCAAGCGCGACCGCTGCGGCGAAAAACTTGGTAATGTTCATTTCATATTCCTCCCGGTTGTCGTTGTCCTACCCACCCGTGGGTGCCTTTTGAACCTCGGCGCCGTTCCCGGCGGCGACCGCGTTCGAAACTCTCAATCCCAGCTGACCGTCTCGGAAACCCGGATGCCGCGCCTGGCCAACTCGTCGAGGAAGCGACTGTCCGGCACATGCATCAGCGGGTTGAGCAGGCCAGGCTTAGCGATCTCGCCGCGGGCCAACATCTGCGCCACGATGCTGGCGGGATAGCCGACGCCGCGGCTCATGCCGAACAGCCCGGACGTCAGGTCGCGCTCTATGATCAGGTCCGATGTCACTGTCTTGCGGCGGCCGCCTTCGCTGCCGGAGAACACGTTGCGCATCACGCAAAGATCCTTCTCATCGACACCATACTGTAATTTCGGACCGAGCATCCGGCCGAGAAATTCGCGCGGGCTGGTGCCAATGCCCGGCACCTTGGCTTCGGAGAGGAAGCCGAGTTCCTTCAGCGGAGCCCAAAAAGCCGACCAGCCCGGCCAACGCAGTGAATAGCGGCCACCGCGCCGCAGCCCTTTGGCATGGCCGAGCATGTCGGAATAGTGCGGCGCATCGCCGTTCGGAAAGGCCTCCAGCCTGCCGAGGCCCGCGAACTCGATCTGATGGATGAAACGGTTGTCGTGTTGCCGGGCGGCGGGCACGTCGACCCGTTCGCCGTTTTCGACCAGCACGCTGTCGCGATTCTGGCTCGTCAAGACCATGTCGAAGTTCCAGCTCACCTTATAGCGTAGCGGCTCGGTCGTCGCTTTCGGCTCGGGGATGCCGCCGCAATAGGAGTCGATGGAGGTGATGGTGTCGAACTGCCTGGCGGCACGCGCGTAAAGCACCAGATCGATGCCGGGGTCGAGCCCGCATTCGGTCATGATCGAAACGCCCGCCGTCGTGGCCGCGGGATCGAGATCGGCGATGGCCTTGCCGTAATTGGTGGTGACGAGCGGCGTGCCTGTGGCGATCGCCGCGAGAACCGCCTCGCGCATCAGCGGCTGCGGCAAGAGGTCGATGACCGCGTCGGCGTCCTCCATCACATCCGCCAGCGTTGGACCGATCGGGCCTTCCGGCACCACGAAACGAATGCGGCCAATGTCTGTCAGTCCGGCAAGCAGGGCCGCGCCATCCGGCGCGGTATCGAAACAGACCACTCGCTCGACACCGTCGCTGGCGACGAGATCGGTGATCGCGGCGCGCCCTTGCAACCCGAGGCCGCCAAGTACCGCGATCTTCACGCGCTTTCCTTTCGAGGATTCTCGTCCGACCAGCAACCTTCCGGCAGGCTGACCCACTTGTTGCATGATGCCATGACGACGAAGGTCTCGCTGCGCACGACTTCGCCCGGCTCGCCCGCGCCCGGGATCAACTCGCTGGTGACGCGGTAGAGATCGGCGACATCGCCGACCACTGTCACGTCGACGATAATGTCGAAGCGCCCGGTGACCACGCAGGCGGAGTTCACGAAAGGCAGCCCGGAGATGCGTTCCGCCAGTTTCCGGGCCTGCCCGCGCCCCTGGGCATTGATGCCGACAATGGCCGAGATCAATTCCGGACGCTCGGTCAGGTTCAGCAATCCGACGATCTTGAGCAGGTTGCGGCCCAGGAGGTTTCGCAAGCGCATACGCACTGTCGGAACAGAGATCGCCATCTTCTCGGCGAGGCGATTGACGCCAAGCTGCGCATCCTCCGACAGCAGTTTAACCAGTCGCCGGTCGGTCTGATCGAGATGTTCTCGCAATGGTCATGGCTTTCATAAATAGAAAAAATCTGAAGATATTTCTTATAAAACTGAAGATATCCTAGGCATTTTCTTTTGAAAGGCAAGCACATCAATCATTCGGCATTCAATCGACGAGAATGCGGGCCCTTCAGGGCCAGGCACGCCAAGGCGGCCGTCGGCGTTTTGCCGCGACGATTAACTCGCTCGCAAGATTCCACGTTCAATACGATCTTGAGGCGCTCTCTCAGACAACGACTGCGTGCGAATTCCTGGCGTATCGGCTAGCCAGGGTCGACGGTCACGATCCCTCGTCCGGTATGTTCAAGACCTCTCCGCACGCCTTGCAATGAACGGCGTCGGCGTCATGGCGCTGAAGGCCGCATCGGTGACAGGAATAGGTCACTTTGTGAGGGCGGACCACTGCCTGAGCAAGCCTGACGAATAGGGAGATGCCGACGATCATCGTCACAACGGAAGTGAGCTTGCCCAGCGTTCCCGGAAGCGTGATGTCTCCGAATCCCGTCGTCGTCACCGTCGCGACCGTGAAGTATAGCGCATCGACGAATCCTTCGCTTCCCTCCCTGTTGTAGAAGAAGGACGTATAGACGAACCCGGTTGCCATGAAGAGGAACACAAGGAGATTGATCACCGCCCGGACGACGTCGAGAAGGTACAAATAGCCGGCCTTGCGCAGCAAGTCCTTGAGCAGCGGACTGGTGCCGATCGCCCAGAACCGCATGATCCGCAGGAAAGCGAAATTGAAGAGCAGGTCCGGCAGCAACAGCGTGGCCAGCACCACGAAGTCGATCCAGGTCATCGGTCGCCGAATCCACTCGCGCAAAGAGAATGCGGCGACCGCCCGGCCGACCATCTCGGCGGCGATCCACACTGCTATCGCATAGTCGATGATCAGATAGGACGGACCGGATCGCAGGTACGGACCGAGCAGGAAGAAGGCGAGAATGGCGACGTCAATGGCAGCAAATACCAGCCGAAAGGCAATCGCCTGCCTGCCGTCGGCCCTATCGAGCCCTCGCAGCACCTGACGAAGCGAATTCTGCAGAGAGCCGTCGTCGGATTCGAAAGTTTTCATCCAGGGAATGTAGATCCCTCATCGGCGTCCGCAAGTCGCCGAAGAGATCCTTGTCCGGCAAATCGTTGTTCTCGTCTGGACAGGACTTGCCCTGCAGGGGCCGCCTCGATCTCAGGCGACGGACCATCCACCGTCTACCAGCAGATTAGCGCCGGTAATCAGGCTCGCAGCCGGTGATGCAAGGAAGACGACGGCACCCACCACATCATCGGTCTCACCGATCCGGCCGAGTGGAATGTGACCGAGCGTCGCTTCGCGATTATCGGCATCGGATAGAAAAGGTGCTGTACCATCGGTGTGAATGAACGTTGGCGATACGGTATTTACGGTGACGTCATAGCGTGCCCATTCGGCTGCAAGGCAGCGCGTGAGGTGATTGATGGCCGCCTTGCTCATGCAATAGATTGCCTCGCCGCGCAGTGCCACGGTGCCGGCCTGTGAGCTGATGTTGATGATCCTGCCGCCGTTGCGCTTGATCATGTGCCGGCCCACAGCCTGCGTCATCAGAAAGGTACCCTTGATGTTGACGTCGAGTATCTCGTCAAGATCCTTCTCTTCGACGAGTTCCGCGAGATTGCCTGGAGCCACGCCGACGTTGTTGACGAGGACGTCGATCCGGCCGAATGTCGCAAGCGCCGCGTCGACGGCTTGTGCGATATGGGCCTTGTTGGGGATGTCCAGTTCAACAGGGAGAACTTTTCGGCCCGCGCCCTCGAGTTCGGCAACCAGGTCCGCCGACGCCGCGACATCGCGGACCCCTAAAACAATATCGGAACCTGCTGCGGCGCAGGCAAGTGCGCAAGCTCGACCGATGCCGCGGCTCGCTCCTGTCACCAAAGTCACCTTGCCCTCAAGGCTGAAGTCCGGCGCATTCTTCTGCATCACGATGCCTCCCTCGATGAAGCTCCATTTATGGCAGTGTCGGCGTGCGGATGCCAGATATTCTCAGCATGCTGAGGAGTGTCCCTTTGACCAATGGGCGATCCGGCAACGTGGGACGCTTTTCCCGATACCTGCACACGACGACCACCTGCACCATGGCCTGGAAAATCGGCAGCCGGTGGCCTAGCCGATCTGCGTCAGGATCGGAAAGGTCTGCTGGAACCAGATCGCCACATTGCTGACCCATCCGAACAGGAAGGCGAGGCCGGTCAGCACGAGGAACAGACCCATCACCTTTTCCACCGTGCCGAGATGGCGGCGGAAGCGCGACAGGAAGCGCATGAAGGAGCCGGAAAAGCCGGCGGCGATCCAGAAGGGGATGGCAAGGCCGAGCGAATAGATGGCGAGCAGCCCGGCGCCGGAGCCGACCGTCTCGCGCGAGGCGGCAACGCCGAGGATTGCGCCAAGCACGGGGCCGATGCAGGGCGTCCAGCCGAAGGCGAAGGCAAGGCCCATGATATAGGCGCCCGTCAGCGTCGCCGGCTTGCCGCTGCCCTGGAAGCGCGCCTCACGCGCCAGCACCCCGATTCGAAAGAGGCCAAGGAAGTTCAACCCCATGACGATGATGATCAGCCCGCCGATCTTCGACAGGAGGTCGAGATGCTGGCGAAGCACCATGCCGATGCTGGAAGCACCGGCGCCGAGCGCTACGAAGACGGTGGCAAAGCCGAGCGTGAAGAGCAGTGCGGAAAAGAATACGCCGCGCCTGACGTCGGGCGCCACCGCCACTGCACCGCCGCCGCGAAACTGCTCGACGGAGATGCCGGCCATATAGCAGAGATAGGGCGGGACGAGGGGAAGCACGCAGGGCGACAGAAAGGAAAGCGCCCCGGCAATCAACGCGCTCCACAGGGAAATATCGGCAATCGACACGCATTCTCTCCGGCTGCAATCTGCGTGATGTTCCTAGCTTTGCAGGCAAGCGATTGCCAATCACCTTTTTGCGCGCGCGAGACATCTGTCTCTGCACGCAAGACATTTGTCTTGGCGCCCGCAAGAAATGTGCCGAACGTTTGCAAAAGGCAAAATTTTCGGTTGACCGGCATGGGTCGCCTGCCTATGTTCCGCCCACTTCCAGCCGGGGTGGTCACACCCGCGGAGAGGGAGAGCGTAGCTCAGCTGGTAGAGCAACTGACTTTTAATCAGTAGGTCTCGGGTTCGAACCCCGACGCTCTCACCATTTTAATCTTCAAGATAGCTGCCGCGATCTTAGATCAACAGTCGCAGTAACGCGCCCTCGTCCTTCACCCCATGCTGGTACGAATGGATAACCCGCCGAGCAAGATCTTCGCGCTCGGTGTCTGTTGTGATTTGTCGCATCGAGCTGATGTGGTCGAATACTCTCTGGCAGAGGGCAACTTCTTCGTCGCTCAACACGGTTTGTGCGTCGGCTATCTGGGATCGGATCATGATCGCCCTCACTTCCTTCGGATCGGTAGGAGGATGGAACCTCTGCTTTTTAAGCGCGTGAAGGGAGACACAAGGTCGTGAGGTCCCACCCCCATTGTCGTGATGGGTCCTTGCCCCACTGGCAACTAGTTCTCATTCGGCCCGCTCCACACATATGCAGAAGCCGGCTTTCTCTGGGCATTCCAGATCACTTCGTACCCTATCTTCTCAAGCGAGAGTAAAGCGCCAAGCCTTTCGTCATCTGAAAGGCTTCGCAGAGAAACGTTAAGTGCGTCCAGGCCGCCTAAATTGTAGAGGCTAACGAATACATTGATTGACATTGTTCCTCTCCCATTAGTACAGTATAGCACGCAAAGAAATATTTGATTAGGCCTAGGTAAATATTTTCAACATCTATTATCGATCCAAAAATTGTTTCAGATTTTCTTGTTTGGAGTGTGGGTTAGATTTGAGATGGTAGCGCCTTGCGTCTTTCCCGCAGGAATTGAGCTTCACTCGGTGCCAGGCCACCCATTGAAATTTCTGGAAGTTGTTATAAAATCAGTTCGTTGTGGTTTACGTGTCACGTCAGCATCTGGGAGGATTGCGATGTTTCAAGGTATGCACGGCTCCAAGTCGGCACTGGGTCCAGAAGACCTCACAATGATCAAAGACATCTATGACGAATGGTGCGCCGCACGCTGCTGCTCCAAGGATAACCCAAGTGCAATCAAAGCAGCTCAAGAGTTGATCTCCATGTTCGAACATGGGGTGCGGTCAAAAGATGATCTCCGCATTATGGTCGGCACTATAGGTGCCCATTTGCTCAAACACTGAAATGCAAGCGGCTAAAAGGCATCGCAGGGGAAGGCCAGTGAAAGATCGATGATCAGTCACATCGAGCGTCTCGATGCTTCAGAAGGCTCTCGGAAGAGATGAAGCCGAGGACGATCAACTGCTGGCGAACGCTTGCGAGCATGGTTTGGGATGTTGTTTGCGTGCGTCGACGCAGATACGCGACGGTTTATGAAATTGGCTAAGACATAGGAACCAACTTCCGCTGCGATCCGTTTTCTCCTCATCAACAACAGGAGAAATCCACCATGGATTGGAATCGTATCGAAGGAAACTGGAAGCAGGCGAAGGGCAAGGTCAAGGAGCAGTGGGGCAAACTCACCGACGATGATCTCGACCAGATCGCCGGCAAACGCGACCAGCTAGAAGGCAAGATCCAGGAGCGGTATGGCATCGAAAAGGACCGTATTAAACGCGACATCGATGACTGGTCCGGTCGCCAGTCTTGGTAATGCCAGACTTGGTAATGCCAGACCTGGTAATGACCGAACAAAAACCCGGTGAAAGCCGGGTTTTTGCTGCCGAAGGAGTTAAGCCGGCTGATGACTGTCGGATGTCATGAATATCCGCCAAAAGCCAGGAGAAGGGCGCCGAGCGCGATCACGGTGAGCGCCGGCCAGTTTTGCGATAGGCCGAGGAACCTGAGGCCTTGGCGCCGGGGTTCCAGCGTGGTGCCGCCTTGCGGCATTCGATGCGGATCACTCGGTCTTCGACCAAGCGCCGACGTAAAGAGAAAAAGAACTCCGCCGATGATGAGAGCGGCTCCGGTGAGGATTGCCCACATGGTGGCCTCCGCTAGCGATGAGGATGTGGATTAACCAAATCCGGACCTGATCGTTCCGTGAGCGGCTACTCACTTGAACAGCCGCCGCGTCGGAACCAAGAGCGCTTGCATGGAATTTGACCGCTGAGCAATGCTGGAGATCCCTCATGGACAAGACACCGAAGACGGCCATCCGCGGAATGATGTTGTACGTGTTCGCTCTTCTCGTTCTCGGGGTGCTGGCAGGCGCCGCCTACACAATCTATGGTCATCCCGCCGATCCGTCCGAGCGACCAGCGGCCGAGACGATTCCGCAAAAAGCTCCAGCTCCGCAGTGAGATACGTCTTTCCGAGGAATTGATTGATCCCTTCGAGAGGAACGAACCCGGACGGCGCCTGACACATCCGGCGCCCACCCGGTCAGGTCGTATTGAAAAGCTTGGGCTCCACAGCAAGAGACCCGCAAGTGGCGGCAAATAGGGCTTTGGAGAGCAAGCCTGAAATCCTGCCGCAAGTCCTTCCAACCAGTATGGAGCTTATATTTATAGGGAGAACAACCTGCGACAGAGAAAATCGGTATCTGCGCAGGGCCGATTGGATGGGCCGATTGGATGGGGAAGAAGCAGTGGGGCCAGGTCTCTGGAACCCAGAGATATTGCGTCGGAACAATTGAAATAAGGGAGTTTGCGGATGAGGGAACATGCGGTCGTGATATCAGGGGCAGGGCCGACGGGCCTGATGCTGGCAGGTGAACTGGCCTTGGCGGGCGTCGATGTCGCCATTGTCGAGCGCCGACCTGACCAGGGGCTTGCCGGTACGCGTGCCGGCGGTCTGAGTGCGCGCACGCTCGAGGTTCTCGATCAGCGCTGCATCGTCGACCGGTTCCTCGCGGAAGGGCAGATAGCCCAGGTCACGGGGTTTGCGGTCACCCGTCTGGATATCAGCGATTTTCCCACCCGGCACAATTACGGGCTGGCGCTGCGGCAGAAGCATATCGAGCGCATTCTGGCCGGCTGGGTCGGCGAGCTGGCGGTGCCGTTCTATCGCAGCCTCGAGGTAACGGGTTTCGCCCAGGATGACAGCGGCGTCACCATCGCACTCTCCGATGGGGCCTCGGTCAGGACCCGCTATCTCGTCGGCTGCGATGGCGGCCGCAGTCTGGTTCGCAAGGCTGCCGGCATTGAGTTTCCAGGATGGGATCCGACGACCGGCAACATTCTCGCCGAAGTGGAGATGGAAGAGGAGCCGCCATTCGGCATCCATCGCACCGCCCTTGGCATCTATGCCTTCGGCAGGGAGGAGTATGAAATCCACGACGGCAAGATCGTCTTTGCCAAGGAAGGTCCGATCGGCCTGATGGTGCCGGAGAAGAATGCCGGCGCCACGACCGAACCGACGCTCAGTGATCTCAGGGAAGCGCTGATCGCCGCCTTCGGAACGGATTACGGGCTCCATCGCGTCAACTGGATTTCCCGGTTCACCGACATGTCCAGGCAGGCGACGGCCTACCGCAAGGGCCGGGTATTTCTCGCCGGCGATGCCGCCCATGTGCATTCTCCGGTCGGCGGGCAAGGCCTGAATACCGGTGTGCAGGATGCCGTCAATCTCGGTTGGAAGTTGGCCCAGGTGCTGAAAGGCGCGTCGCCTGAAGCATTGCTCGACACCTATCACGCCGAGCGGCATCCGGTTGCTGCCCGCGTGTTGCGCATGACGATGGCGCAGGTGGCATTGCAGCGGACCGACGATCGCACCGAAGCCCTGCGTGACGTGGTAACGGAGCTGCTTGGCATGGAGGAGCCGCGCAAACGGATCGCCGCCGAGATGTCCGGACTTGCGATCCATTACGATTTCGGCGAGGGGCATCCGCTGCTTGGTCGCCGCATGCCTGACCTCGACTTGGTTACCTCAGATGGTCCTCTGCGTCTCTTTACGCTGCTCCAGGATGCGCGGCCCGTGTTCTTGAACCTTAACGCGCCCGGCAGCTTCGACATCGCGCCGTGGCCGGACCGCATCAAGTTGGTCGACGCCGGATATCACGGCGCATGGGAGCTGCCGGCGCTGGGCTTGGTCTCCGCGCCGACGGCAGTGTTGATCCGGCCCGATGGATATGTGGCCTGGGTGGGCGACGGGACGCAGGATGGTCTGCAAGAGGCTCTGAATAGCTGGTTCGGACCACCCGGCTAAAGGCCAAAAGCGCCGACTAAGCGGCGAGCGAGATCTGATCGCAGTCCGATATCGTCGCGGGATCCGGCATCGGTTTGCCGCGGCGTTCCCAGGTCCGGCGGCTGATGCCGAAAGCCTCCCAGGGGCGTGCTTGGCTGAAAGAATTGGCGAGATAATCGGCTCTGGAAAGCGCGCCGGCGGCGCGGCGCTGCTCCTCTTTTCGGCTTCGGTCCCGCTGCCGCCGCTTTTCCTTTTGAAGTTTGGCTCTCTTCCGTTTCGGCACATCGAAGGCACCGATGGTGCGGATATCGAGGGCGCTCCGTTCTGCGTAGCTTAAGTGCAAAGCATGGCCGAGGGCGTCGGCGGACAAGTCGGAAAAGCGCAACTTTGTCCGCTCGTAGATGACGTCCTCTATCTCGGCTTTGCCAGCCCAGGGAAGCCATCGCGCCGCCCAGCCGAGGACCACCTCGACAAACTCTTCCTTGAATTCGACCAAGGCGAGGCCGGCGATCACCTCGACGTAAATCAATGCGTCATCGGCCTCCGGCACGATGTCTCCGTGGCGATGCCTGATCAATTTTTCGATCTCGCGCATCCGGCCGCGGAAATGGTTCCAACGGCTGGCCCGCGTACGGCGCTGGACGGCCTTGTAACCCAGCAGACAGTCGCCGACCTTGATGGCCGTAACATTCCGCGACAAGCCATCCGGCTGGTCCGCTTTGGCAGTCCGCTTTTCCGATTGAGTCGCTTCATCCGGACCCATAAGACGAGCCATCAATTTTCCTTTGCCATCTGCCTTGGGGGGCCGAAACAGCTGATTGTAAAGGAAGGCCGAGGGGGTGATCATCCACTTTTTGCGGTGATCACACGTCATTCTGCGAAGAAGCGGCGGTGGGGGAGACTGCCTATTGCGGCCTAAATCATTCGCCGGATTTCGTTGACGAGAGGCGCCAACTCGCGGTGGAAGCTTTTGATCATCGCTTGTAGAAACGGCCCAGGGCGCAGTTGGTCTTCATCGATCTCATATCCTGCATTGCGCGCCAGCATCGTCAGAAAGACCAGCTGGATCCGTCCATTACCTTCGCGGAATGGATGGATCGCGTTGATTTCCGCCAGAAACCATGCGGAGTCTTCAGCGAAGGCGTCCTTTTTTCCGGTTTGGGTGAGATATTCGCGGCTTGCCAATTGAGCAAACAGCCGCTTGGCCTCCGGCTCGATATATTCAGGATAACCGAACCAGTTGTCACCCTTGCCGGTGCGGATGGTTCGGATATTCCCGGCCCACTCGTATACATCCTGGAAAAAATGATGGTGCAGCGCCCGATAGTGCGCGAAATCCCAATTGCCCTCTGGCAGAGCTTCCGTTGCGCGGGAATCGAACATCAGCTGTTCGAATTGATCAAGCTGCTCTTGATCTTCGATATCTGCCTTGTTGCGTAGGACGTGAGTGCCTGGATAACAGAGCGGATCCTCGACGGCATTGTAACGGACCACCCCTCAGACTTTCTTGAAGGCTTTAAGTATCTCTCGGCGGTAGGCGTCCCCCTTCAGGTCGCCGGACGTTAGTTTCTGCGACAGCGCCTTGGAACCGGCACTCATCTTCAAACCTTCGACCGCGGCGAATTTCTCCGCCTTCTTTTCACCGATCGGACGTGTGACAAACCGGCCGGATTCAGCAGATCGACCTAATTTCGTTTCTTTTGCCATGTCGCATCGTACCATCCAACCCAACCCTTTGCCTACGGTCTTATGACCGGAAAGGTACTGTTAAGTCGCTGTTCAGCGATCCATCGTCCGATCGCCGGAAAGGGAAGACGCGGTTGAGCCACGACATTTCCATCAGCACGTGTCTGCAATCAGCGGAAGCCGAAGAAACTCAAAATCGCGAGCACGATAACGACAGCGCCGACAAGCCAGATCAAATTGTTCATGGGAAACTGTTCTCCTGTTGAGTGTCGGGCCATTGTGACCCGATCACTTAACGGTGAGGCAGGGCTTGGAGTTCCCAACCGGTCCAATTGCTGTAGCGTGCCACCTTCGGCGCAGGACCAATTTCCGGCTCTATGCCTTTCAATAGCTGCACGAGCGAGCATTGCTGGGTCTGAACCCATCCGCACATGCCGGGTTTACCGATGTATTCCGCTGATATTGAAAGTCCTGGTGATCCTGCCTTGCAGGCGATGTGCAGGAAGACGTGAACGCGGACACACTGATCAGCACTCCCACTACCAATGGAAAAAATCGGTTCATCTGAACGTCTCCTCACAAGCCTGTCATGGTCGCAATCTACCATGCCAACGCGAGCCTATACGAAAACTTGTGGCCCGCTAGATCACGCTCACCTGAGCCGAAACATTCGCACGATTGATCAATCAATCTATAATCGTGATGTGTCGCGCCTCAGTTGATGATTAAATTCACGTAAGTCTAGCCTGGTCGGGCTATTCTGTCGTTATGGAAGTAGTTTCGCGACGTTAATAGTCAAGTGGACGCGATTTCGACTTGAATAGATTGCGATTTTTGAGTAAAATTACACCATAAAAAAGTAATATAAATGGGAGGATACTATGTCGTCAACTCGGTTCGATCCGATTCTGCTTCATCGTCAACATATCATCGATGAGGTCACGTGCCTCGATGAAATCTTCGATGTTCTGGACGGGTGGCCGGAGGACAAACGGGGTTTGGCGTATGACACGCTGTTGAAGGCGTGCAGAGATGCGGCCAATGGGCGTTTCCCGCTGAGCGCTGCGCGCGAGAATTTCCGGCGGTTCCTGAAGATGGCTGGCGTCCTTGCGAAGGTCGAGGGTGGCCCCAAATTCGACGGACCGATGAACCACCAAATTGGTAATGCTTAGTAAGATTATAGGCCTGTTGCGGGCCGTCTGCATGGCAGGGAGGGCGCGCCGTCACATCAGTTGCGGCGCGTTCTGGTTTCGATATCTGCTGATCGGATGATCGCCTATTTCTTGGCCACAAGGCGCCGCGGCAAGCCCTGCAAGAGGCAGCCGGCTATTCGGGTGTCGGATCCAGCAGATCTTAGTTTACGTCTGCATTGGCCCAGTCGCATCGGAAGACCAGCATGGGCTTCGAGAACCCCTTGAACCGTCGGCGTGTTGCGTGAGTGAAGAGATCGGCCGCGCCATATTCCCGAAAAATATTCTCTGAGACCAGGATCTGGTCGCTGGAGGCTGCCGCACATAGTCGCGCGGCAAGCTGCACGGTCGAGCCGAAGAGGTCGTTGCTGTCCTCGACCGGTTCGCCGCAATCCACTCCGATGCGGATATGGATAGGCTCGGTGTTTCCGCCGTTGTAACGCTCGAATTCCTGCTGGATCGCCATGGCGCATTCGACGGCTGCCGTTGTCGCGGCGAATGCCGCCATGATGCCATCGCCGGTGTGTTTCACTTCTCGGCCTGAATTCTGGCTGAGGCATCGGCGCACGACAGCGTCATGGGCCCTGACCATTTCGGTCGCAATGCGGTCGCCGAGGCGCGATGTCATCGCTGTCGATCCGACGATGTCGGTAAAAAGGATTGCCCGGTGGCCAGGATCCACCTGAGCGGAGGATTGGCCGGGGGCCGGCTCAGGGTCATGGATTCGGCCTAGAAAAGCCTCAACCGCGGACAGGGCGACCTCGACGATCTCGCCGGCGACGAAGCCATGGGCCTCGCGATGCACACATTGCGCAGTTTCCGCATCCGGCGCATCCACCAGGCAAAAGGCGGTCCCGCGCCGCTGATCGAACCAATAGGTCAGGAACTTGACGCCGTACTTGTCCTGGATATCGAGATCCATGCGATGTGCCTGAGCGACGTCAGCCGCTGACGTTCCCTCAAGAAAGTGCCGGTCCATGAAAATAGGCATCGCGCGCTCCTCCCAGATCCGCCGCGTGCAGGAGATGGCATTGTACGACCGGGACGAAACTCCGTCCACCTCTGGCACAATCAATGAATGATTAGAGAGGTTCTTGCTTCCAGCAATGCATATGAGTTGCTGTAATCCTTATAGAGTATAGAAGGAAAGACTGAGTTTTAATCAGCGGGAGTGGGATGGAAAGCCCGATATTTACCATAATCAGTCGCTTAATGACTGGTCGGGGGAGCTGTCGGGGTCTTCAGGCGTTCCATGTTCTCAAACGCGGCGGCTGCCGGACCCGGGAGGGATGGAGAAACACGTCTGTTACGGCCATGATTGACCTGAGCATAATGCCGAAAAGTGTGAGCGGTTTTCGGAAGACATCATGCTCTAACTCTATAGTGTGGAACAGGATTCAGATTTCAGGCCGACCCGGGCCTAAATCATCCTGTTCTAGGATCAAAAGCCAAGCTTTCGTCCCGGTAGGCGACCTGCCAACGGCACGCAAATTGCATCGTATTCCATAGCTCCACCGAAATTGGGAAAAGCTGTAGCAAAGTGAGACAGACGGCACATTTTCGACCGGTTGGCTTGGCCTCAATGGGGCTCGGCCATTATGCCGTTATTAACTCTGTGTGGGACGCCGCGCGCACGCTCCTGCGCGACTGGCCGGTAGACGACGGTGAAGAGTATTTCGAAGCCGTCAAGTCGTGCCTGGATGCGATTATCGGCGACCTCCCACCGGAACACGTTCGGGCAGCCTTCATCAGGGCTGCGCAGGAGGCCGGCATTGCCGTCATAGAAGCGGCGGACTGAGTATTTGCCTAGCCTCGGCGCCAGCCTCCGGCTGGCAACACCTATCCTCGAAGCCATGTCCCGACGCTTGACTTTTCCGGCTGAAGTTCTAATTTAGAACAAAACAGGAACATTGGAGATGATCATGACGCATACGGAACAGGTGATCGCCAACGCCCTCGCGCTTGTCGAAGCGTCCCGCGCGGCCCGCGAGCGGGATCAACAGCGGCGCGCTGCCTGGCAGAGAAAGGTCGAACTCAGCCGGCCGCTGCCGCCATTGCCACGCCCGGTTCAATTGCCGTTGGCGCTGAACTGATGCAGCCGGCAAAAGCCTTGGAACCCCATCGGGCACGCCCCGAACAAGCCGGGCTCGATCAAGCCTGGCCCGATCAGGCCTGGGAAGTCGAAGCTGTGCTTGCCTGGCATGACGACAATGCCAGGGCGGCGATACGCTCGCTGCTCGATGACTGCAAACATCTCCGCCAGCAACTGGCGCTGGCGGAAAGCGTGATGAGCCGCGGGATGGCCCGCGGTTGGATGCCGCGATACGAGCGGGATGCTCTTTGAGACCATCCAGGCCCGGCCTCAGCCGCCGGCAGCGCTCGTCTCCGGATCGATCGCGGGCATCCGGCTGCGGGCGATGACGGCTCCGACCAGTGCGATCGCCACCACGGCGCCGATCCATGCGCCATACAAGCTCTGCCCGAGAATGAGGCCGGCAAGCACCGGTGTGACGATGTCGGTGACGGCGACGAGCGACTGCGTTGCTCCCATGACGATGCCCTGGCGTTGCTGCGGCACGTGCACGGAGAGCGCCGCGACGAATGTCGGCCGCGCCAATGCCACGCCCGTGCTGATGCAAAGGACGGCGAAGGCGAGGGTGGCGATGTCGGTGGCGAGGCCAGCCGTGACATAACCAATCGAGAGAATGGTGAAGACCAGGACGATCAGGCCTCGCTCAGAGAAGGTGCCGCCGAGCCATCTCAGCAGGAAAAGCTGGACCAGGACGTTGATCGCACCGTCGGCGGTCAGGAGGTAACCCAACTCCTTCGGACCGAACGCATGCTCATTCCACGTGAATGTATCCGCCAGAAAAACGGCGAGCTGCGAACTGAACATCCCGTATGAGAAATAGTGGCAGAGAAGAACGGCGACGAGGACGCGGATGACCGGCGAGGCGAGCAGGGTTCGGAAGGAAACCTTCTCGCCGACCGTCTCGTCCGCTTTGCTGTCGTCGCCGAACCGGCCGTGCGCATCGCCACCTTTCAGCCAAAGCCCGGTCACCACCATGCTGGTCGCCGACAGGGCAAGCGCGACCCAGATCGGCGCCGTCAGGGAAATGTCGGCAAGGTATCCGGAGAGGCCCGGCCCGATCATTCCGCCAAGGCCGAGGCCTGCGCTCAGAATACCGATGGCCTGCCGCCGGGTGGCGGAGCTGCTGTTATCGGCGGCATAGGCGGCCGCGGCCGAGAAGTTGGCTGCGGTCAGGCCGAGCAGGATCCGCGCCAGCAGCACGAAGACGACGCTATCGGCAAGCGCCAGCAGCAAAAGGCTGATCAGCGCTCCGGCCTGGCTGGCGAGCAGAACCCTCTTGCGTCCGTAACGGTCGGAAAGTTGCCCCAGCCATGGAGCGGCAACGAACTGGCTCAGCGCTTCCGCACCGAGCACGAGCCCGAGAACGAGCGGCGACGCGCCGAGATTCCGGAGGTGGAAAGGCAGGATCGGCAGAATGGCGCCGCTGCTGGCGGCATCGAGGCTGACGATGATGAAAACCGGCAGCATCCGCCGCCAGTCAAGTTTCTGCGACACGGCGCTTGCGGCAGCATCGATCGGACGCAGTTCGTCGCTCATCACATTTCTCTCTCTGACTGAGGCTAGGACGGTGCACGCGGCCGGCCGCCCTGAGAAACTCGCTTCTCCGGCGTTACGCGATCGCGGCGGGTATTCCCGCAGCCGGGTTCCCAGCAGCGCGCCTGTCTTCAGACGCGCCGAGGCCGTGACGCTTTGAGTTGCCGCTTACGCAGCAAGGCCGACATTTGCGAGATAGGCTTCCAGAGCCCAGGCGTGAGCGGACGCAATGATAGCGCCGACATAGCCATCCGGACGCACGAGCACCCAGTCGCCCGATGTCAGACCGTAGGCATCATGGAAATGCCCGCCTTCATCGATGACATCTCCGCGCTCGCCGATCCTGTGGATATGCAGGCCCGGGCGCGGCGGCACGGCGGCTTGCTCGACCTCGTAGCCGAGCAGCGTCCAGTGCGGCCCCCTGAACAGTTCGAACAGGCGCGTTGGCTGGCCGGCGACACCTTTGAGCGGCGCATCGGGCGCACGGTCGCCCGCAAGCAGGCCGGCGTTCCGCTCCGGCTTTTCCAGGGCGAAGGAGGAGGAGGGATAGCCGATATCGAGTTGATGCACATCGCGGCCGCGCCGCATATCGCCTCGCTTCATGGCGTCGAGAAGATTGGTCGCCAGACCGAGAACGGCGGCGGCGACCGGGCGGCGCTCTTCCTCATAGCTGTCGAGCAGAGCGTCGGGGGCGCCCGCAGCGACCGCAGCCAGTTTCCATCCGAGATTATAGGCGTCCTGAACGCTGGTATTCAGACCCTGTCCGCCGGTCGGCGGATGCGTATGGGCGGCATCGCCGACCAGGAAGACGCGGCCGAGCCGGTAGCGATCGGCAAGCCGGGCGTTCATATGGAAGGCTGACGCCCAGGAGACCGATCGGACCTCGATGTCGTCGCGTGCGGTGCGTTCCTTCACCAGGGCGGTCAAGCCTGCCGCGGAGAGGTCGACCTCGCCTTCGAGCGGGATGGGTCCCTGGATCTGGAACAGGTCCGTCCCCGCCAGCGGGCAAATGGCGATCTGCCGCTGCATGTCGCCATCGCCGAAGCGATGCCATATCTCTCGGTCCAACCCTGTCAGAATGACATCGGCGACCATGGCGCGCACGCCGAGCGTCTTGCCGGGAAAGCCGATATCCAGCGCATGGCGCACAAAGCTGCGGCCGCCATCGGCGCCGACGAGCCAACGCACGCGGATGGTCTCTTCACCGGATGTGCCCTTAAGTCGAGCAGTCACGCCCGCCTCATCCTGTTCGAAGCCGATGAGTTCGCATCCGAATTCGGGGCGATGCCCAAGCTCGAGCAGGCGTTCGCGCATCACGCCTTCGGTCAGGAACTGCGGCACCATCAGCGGAAGATGATAGGGCTCGGCCGGCGTCGGCTCGCCACCCACCACAGCGTCGGATTCGCTGACGCTGCCATCGTCACGATATTCCCGCTGCCTGGGATAGGTGCCGCCTTGGGCGACGATCCGGTCGAGAATGCCGAGATCCTCGAACACTTCCTGGCTCCGCGGCTGAATGCCCTTGCCGCGGGAACCGCGGAACGGGTCGTTCAATTTTTCGATCAGGCGGAAGGATACACCCCGCCGCGCCAGCTCGATCGCCAGCGTCAGGCCGGCAGCCCCGGCGCCTGATATCAGCACGTCGACTGTGGAATTCTCTGTCATTGATTTCTCCATGTGTGTATTATGCACATAATAGGAGAATCGGCATGGCGTCAACAAAGAATGTGCAAAATACACATATAAGCGGAAAGCTGCGCGAGCTGCATGGGGCTTTGATCGAGATCGTCAGCGTCATGAACCGCCCGCAGCGCGACGAGCAGATGGTCCGCGAGGCAGGCATTTCGCTCGATCGCGCCCTGTTTCCGCTGCTGGTCACGATCGAACGGCTCGGTCCCATCGGGGTGGTCGAACTCGCCGACCGCGCCGGGCGCGATTACACCACCGTCAGCCGTCAGGTCGCCAAGCTCGAAAGTCTCGATCTGGTGGAGCGCCGCGGCAATGCTACCGACCGCCGCGTGCGCGAGGCGGTCATCAGCCCGAAGGGCAAGGCAATGACCGATCGCATCGACATCGCCCGCGAGCGGATGGGCCGCGCCATCTTCGAGAGCTGGGAGGAACACGATTTCAATGAACTGGTGCGGCTCATGCGGAAGTTTGCCGAGGATATCAGCGGCGATATCGGCAATGGCGCGGGAGAAGCTGCGGGCGAGGGCGGACGGCAAGCGGATTAGCCTCTAAATTCCTCCTTGATATGTCGGGTGAATTCACCGGAGCCATTGCGCCGGCGCGTCTGCGATGATCTTGTAGCGACCTGCAATCGCAACGTTTTCCGGTGATTCCCAATGTTCGATATTCTGTGGCGCGGCCTGGTGATCGGCGCCGGCGCAACCATCCTCATGGACCTCTGGGCGATCCTGCTCACCCAGTTCGGCCAGGCGGCCCCCAATTGGGCACCGGTCGGACGCTGGTTCTGGCACCTCCGCCGCGGCAAGGTCTTTCACGAGAGCATTGCCGACGCCGAGCCCTATGCCAATGAGCTGGCGCTCGGCTGGATCAGCCATTACGCCGTCGGCATTCTCTATGGGGTGATCTTCGCCATCATCATGGGCTCAGGCTGGTTGGCGGCCCCGATATTTCTTCCCGCCTGGATCTTCGGCATCGTCACCGTCGGGGCAGGGTGGTTCCTGCTGCAGCCGGGCCTCGGCATCGGCTGGGCCGCTTCCAAACATCCGACCCCAAACAAGGTTCGGTGCTTCAACCTTCTCGCCCATACGGTTTTTGCGCTGGGGCTTTATGGCACGGCATTGATCATTGGGTGAGCTCGGGGTCTGCTCGCCTCGCCCAATGAGGATCGCCGCCTGCCCCTCACCCTAACCCTCTCCGCGTAAACGGGGCGAGGGGACGTGCCCTGCGAGAGGTTGTCGAGGAACGGAGAGGTGAGCGGCAATCCCCCTTCGCCCCGCAAGCGGGGAGAAGGTGCCGGCAGGCGGATGAGGGGCAACCCTTGCCAGAGGGCTCCATGTGCCCCTCATAGCGGCAGCCTCAATCGAGCCTCACCTTACCGCGCAGCCCAGTTGGCGCCGCGGCGGAAGATGGTCTTCATCTGGGGAACGTCGAATTCCTTGGCCTGATGGCCGAGCGAGGAATAGAAGACGCGGCCCTTGCCGTATTTCCGCTTCCAGACGACGGGCATGACGACGCCGTCGATCCAGTAGGCGTGTTCGCCGGTGAACTTGGTCGTCGCCAGAACCTCGTTCGAGGGGTCGACATGCATGTAATATTGCTCTGAGGTATAGGGGAAATCGGTAATCCCCTCCATGAGCGGATCGTCGGGGCGGGTGATGTTGACGCTATAGTCTATGATGTTGCCGGGGTGAGCCACCCACTGGCCGCCGATGATGAACTGGTAGTCGACGGAGTCGCGGAAGGCATCGCCCGCGCCGCCGTGATAGCCGGCGATACCGACGCCGCTCTCGATCGCCGTGGCGAGGTTCTTCACCTCCTCCTTCTCGATCTTCGACATCGTCATGATCGGCACGACGAGGCTGAGATCATGGACGGAGGGGTCGGCAAGCGCCTCGGTGCCGTGTTCGAGATAGACCTTGAAGCCGTCTTCCTCGAGCATGGTCTTGATGATTTCGGCGCACTCCTGCGGCTCATGCCCGCTCCAGCCGCCCCAGACGATCAGTGCTTCACGCATAGTCTTTCCTCCTGAAACTTATTTCGCCAGTCGTCCGTCGACGATGGAATCGGACAGCGGCGCAGGGCGCTCCGTTGCCGTGGTGATCGCGACCGTGCGGCCGGTCGAGGCGGCGGTGTGGAATGCTTCCATGACTTCGAGCACATGCAGCGCCAGATCGCCATTGGCGCGGTGCGGCCGGTTGGAGCGGATCGCATGCGCCATGTCGGCAACGCCGAGCGAGCGATAATTGCCGTCGGCATAAGGCGATGTGACCGGCTGGTCCTCGAACGGACCGCCCTTCTTCAGATATTCCACAGGGCCGCCGAACTTGTTCGGATCGGGAACGATCAGCGTGCCCTCGGTCCCGTAGACTTCCAGCGGCACATGTTTGTGGCCGGCGACATCGAAGCTCATAGCGATCTGCACGACGGCGCCATTGGCAAAGGCCATCATGCCGGTGACATGGGTCGGCACATGCACGGGAATGCGTTCGCCATTGCGCGGTTCGCTGGTGATCAGCCGTTCCGCCCGCGGTGTCGTCGCAAAACCCGCAACTTGTGAAACCGGTCCGAGAAGATTGACGAGATCGGTGATGTAATAGGGACCCATATCGAGCATCGGCCCGCCGCCGACTTCATAATAGAAGGCCGGATTCGGATGCCAGCGCTCATGGCCGGGGCACATGAAGGTCGCCGAGCCGCCGACCGGCTGGCCGATGACGCCTTGGTCGATCAAGGCACGCGCCGTCTGGTGGCCGCCGCCGAGGAAGGTGTCGGGGGCAGCGCCGATGCGCAGATTCCTCGCTTTGGCGGCTTCCGCCAATTTTTTCCCTTCCGCGAAATTAATCCCGAGCGGTTTTTCCGAATAGGTGTGCTTGCCGGCATCGAGCGCCTGCAGCGCCACGGCAACATGGGCCTTCGGGATCGTCAGGTTGACGATGATCTCGACCTTGGGATCGGCGAAAAGCTCCTCGACGGTCTTGACCGGAACATTGAATTCCGCAGCCTTTGCTTCCGCCAGCTCCCGGTTGAGATCGGCGACGCCGCGAATGTCGAGAATGGGAAAGGATGCCATCGCCGTGAGATAGGCGCCCGAAATATTGCCGCATCCGATGATGCCGATACCGACCTTGTCCATGAATTCCTCCATTGATCGTGCCATTGATCTTGATTGTGCCGCCCGTCAGAGCGCCGGCCCTGTCGTGCTCCAGGGCGATTCGTAGAGTTCGTAGAGCGCCACCGCAGCGGCACCCTGCGCCCAGAAATCATCGGTCGAATCGTCGAAGACGAGTTCGCTCACCCCGCGCAGCGACGGCGGAATGGCGAGCGCATAAGCATCGCGCAGGCTGTTGAGAAAGGGTTCTCCGAGCGCCAGGCTCGACCCCACAAGAATGACCCGCGGCGGCGCAAACAGCGTGACGATATTGGCAATGGTCAAACCCACCGCTTCGCCGGCGCGGATGGCGGCACTGATCAGCCGGTCGTCATCGGCCTTGATCAGCGCCTGGGCATGGTTCATGCCGCGCCCGAGGCGGATGGCCTCGGCAAAACGCCCATCAGCCTGTTGTTCTCCGAGGATCGCGCTTTCGCCGGCCTGGCTGAAGAGCCGGACGACGCCATTCGGTCCCATGCCGAGCACGAGATCGCCGAGATTGTGGCTGAGGCCGCCGGCACCACGAAACAGGCTGTTGCCGTGCAGGACGCCGAGCCCTAGCGTCTGTTCCAGCGAAATCAATACCATATCTTCGAGATCACGCGCCTTTCCGAACCAGTGATGGCCAAGCGTAATGGCGTGGGCGTCGCTTTCGACAATGGTCGGCGTTGCCAGCCGCGTCGACATCTCGGCGGCGAAATCGACATTGGTGTCGCGAAAGATCGGACTGCTTCTGATATAGCCGGTACGGTGCTCGATGACGCCGGGAAAGCCGAGGCAGACGCTGTCGACATCCTCCAGTGAAAGCCCGGCATCGACGACGCAGCGCCTGACACCATCCTCGACGAGATCGGCGATGACGCCGATCGGCTGCCGGTCGATGCGGATCGGCAAGGCAAGCTTCGACAGCACGTCGCCGCGGAAATTGGTGACGACGAAAACCATCCTGTTGGCGGCGATCTTGGCGCCGACCACGCGGGCCGCATCGGGATTGAGCTCCAGCATCACCCGCGGCCGTCCGCGCACCGCCTCATTGCGGATATCGCCTTCGTGACGCGGCAGGATCAGCCCGTCGTCGAGCAGCGAGGCGGTGATCGCCGAAACGGTCGTGGTGGAGAGTTCGGTACGCTCGCTGATCTCTATCCGCGAGATCGGACCATGGCGCCTGATGGTATCGAGCACGTTCAAGCGATTGATCGCGCGCATTAATTCGGGATCTGCGGTCTTCATGGGAATTAGCCAGGCGAGCGTTTCGTTGGGGCGGAACCCAAATATTTTTAACGGGTTACGAAATAAATAGCAGGGAATTCAGTGATCCTGTCAAGCGCATTTGATAAAAATAGAGGCATTGGGTTGACAATATGCCAAAGCTCCGTTGAATTAATCCGCATAGGGGAAAAATTGTGAGGATAGCCCCCTGGGAGGAAAATCATGACTTTTAGGTTCAAGAGCGCCGCTCCTAGCGGCAGGCGTATCGCATCCATGGCCGCGGCCGCCGGCATGTTACTGGCTGGGGCAGGTGCTGCCTCGGCGACGACGGTGGTCAAGTGGCTGCATCTCGAGCTCGACCCGAAATATGTCGCGGCCTGGGAAGACATCGTCAAGAAATACGAAGCCCAGCATCCCGACGTCGATATCCAGATGCAGTTTCTCGAAAACGAGGCCTTCAAGGCCAAGCTTCCGACATTGCTGCAATCCGACGACGTGCCGGATTTCTTTTTCAGCTGGGGCGGCGGCGTCTTGAAGCAGCAGTCCGAGACCGGCGCGCTCCAGGATGTGACGCCAGCGCTGGATGCCGATGGCGGCAAACTGCGCGGCGCCTATAGCCCGGCTTCGGTCAGCGGCCTGACATTCGAAGGCAAGACCTGGGCTATTCCCTATAAGGTTGGTCTGGTCAGCTTTTTCTACAACAAGGCGCTGTTTGCCAAGGCCGGCGTGAAGGCCGAGGACATCAAGAACTGGACTGATTTTCTGGGTACCGTGAAGAAGATCAAAGAGGCAGGCATCGTGCCGATCGCCGGCGGCGGCGGTGAGAAATGGCCGATCCACTTCTACTGGAGCTATCTCGTCATGCGCGAAGGCGGACAGAAGGTCTTCGAAGCGGCAAAGACTGGCCAGGGCGAAGGTTTCCTCGATCCTTCGATCATCAAGGCCGGCGACGATCTCGCTGAACTCGGAAAGCTCGAACCGTTCCAGCCCGGCTATCTCGGCTCCACCTGGCCGCAGGCGCTCGGCGTTTTCGGCGACGGCAAGGCGGCGATCATCCTCGGCTTTGAAAATACCGAGGCCAACCAGCGCAAGAATGCCGGCGACGGCAAGGGTCTCGCGCCCGAAAATATCGGCCGCTTCGCCTTCCCGGCCGTCGATGGCGGCGCCGGCAAGCCGACCGATACGCTTGGCGGTCTGAACGGCTGGGCTGTCACCAAGAAGGCATCCAAGGAAGCGCTCGATTTCCTCGCCTTCCTGACGAATGCGGACAATGAGCGCGCGATGGCCAAGGCCGGCATGCTTCTACCTGTCGCCGTCGGCGCCGGTGATGGCGTCACCAACCCGCTGCTTGCCGAATCGGCAAAACAGCTGGCCGGTTCGACCTGGCATCAGAATTATTTCGACCAGGATCTCGGTGCGGCCGTCGGCCGTGTCGTCAACGACGTGTCGGTGGAAATCGTCTCCGGTCAGATGAATTCCAAGGACGGCGCCCAGATGATCCAGGACGCTTTCGAGCTGGAACAATAACCAGCGCCTGCAGACCCTTCCTGGCGCTCCAGAGCAGGAGCGGGAGCGCCAGTATTGCTGCCGACATGCCGAAAGCAGGACCCATGGCCAATATTTCAGTCCCATCGATAACCACGGCCGCCAGGCCGGCAAAAAGAGCCGCAAACAGCAAGAGCTCGGTCGCCCATGACCGGCTGGCGGTGCTGTTGATCTTCCTGCCGCCGGCGCTGCTGCTTTTCACGCTCTTCGTCATCATGCCGATGGGCGAGGCGGCCTGGTACAGCCTCTACAAGTGGAACGGCTACGGCACGCCGACCGAGTTCATCGCGCTGCGCAATTTCCAGGTTCTGTTTCGAAATGCGGCCTTCACGCAGGCGCTGATCAATAACGGCCTGATCATCGTCATCTCGATCTGCATCCAGGTGCCGCTCGCCATCTGGCTGGCCACCATGCTGGCGCACCGCATTCCGGGTGTCGTCGGTTACCGCCTGATCTTCTTCCTGCCCTATGTGCTGGCAGACGTCGCCGCGGGCCTTATCTGGCGCTTCGTCTATGATGGCGATTATGGCCTGTTTGCCGCCGTTTCCAACTTCTTCGGCTTCGCAAACCCTTACGTGCTCGCCGACAAAGACGTGGCGATCTATGCCGTGCTCGGGGTGATCGTCTGGAAATATTTCGGCTTCCACATGATGCTGTTCATCGCCGGCCTGCAATCCGTCGACAAGAGCGTGCTGGAGGCAGCCGAAATCGACGGCGCCACCGGCTGGCAAAAGTTCCGTTACGTGACGCTGCCGCTGCTCGGCTCGACCTTGCGTCTTTCCATCTTCTTTGCCGTCGTCGGCTCGCTGCAGCTGTTCGACATGATCATGCCGCTGACCGGCGGCGGGCCGTCCAACTCCACCCAGACGATGGTCACCTTCCTCTATACCTATGGCGTCATGCGCATGCAGGTCGGCCTCGGCAGCGCCGTCGGCGTCGTGCTCTTCATCATCTGCGTGACGCTCGCCTTCGGTTACAAAAGGATATTCATGCGCCATGACTGATATGAGCTCTTCCATCCGCATGAGCACGTCCACGCGCGTCTATCTCTACGTGTCGCTGAGCCTGATTGCCGCGATCGTGCTCGTGCCGCTGCTGACGACGGCGCTCGGCGGCTTCAAGACGCTGGGCGACCTGCGCACCAATCCCTTCGGCCTGCCGACGGAGTGGCAATGGGCGAACTATACCGATATTCTTTTCGGTGAACGCTACTGGCTGCAGATCGGCAATTCGCTGGTGATCGCGTCGCTCACCGTCCTCCTGACGCTGATCGTCTCGTCCATGGCGGCTTTCGCCTTTGCCCATGTCCGGTTTTTCGGATCGTCGTTCCTGCTCAATTATTTCCTGCTCGGCCTGATGTTTCCGGCGGCAACTGCGATCCTGCCGCTCTTCATCCGCATCCGCGATCTCGGCCTGCTCGATACCTATTGGGGTGTGGTACTGCCGCAGGTGGCTTTCGGTCTCGGCATGAGCATCCTGCTGTTTCGAAACTATTTCCGCAACCTTCCGGAAGAATTGTTTCAGGCGGCTTTCGTCGATGGCTGCGGCTATCTCCGCTTCTTCTGGCATATCTCGCTGCCGCTTTCCCGGCCGATCGTCGCCACCGTCAGTATCATTTCCTTCGTCGGCAGCTGGAACAGCTACATCCTGCCGCTGATCATGCTGAATTCGGAATCGAAATATCCCTGGCCGCTCGGCATCATGGTCTATCGCGGCGAGTACGGCACGGAATGGCAGCTGGTGCTGGCCTTCATCACGCTGACCATCCTTCCCACCATCATCGTCTTTTTCGTCGCCCAGAGACACATCATCGCCGGTCTGACCGCCGGCGCCGTGAAGTCCTGAGCCGAACCATTGGAGGTGCAATCATGGCATCCGTTGAACTCACCGATATCAGTAAGACCTATGGCGCCGTAGACGTCATCCACGGCATTTCGCTTCATATTGAGGATGGGGAATTCGTCGCGCTCGTCGGCCCGTCCGGTTGCGGAAAGTCGACGCTGCTGCGGATGATCGCCGGCCTCGAGGAGATCACCGACGGCGAAATCGCCATCGGCGGCAAGGTCGTCAACAGCATGACCCCGCGCGAACGCAACATCGCCATGGTCTTTCAATCCTATGCGCTTTATCCGCACATGACGGTTGCCGAAAACATGGGCTTCAATCTGAAGCTCGCCGGCGTTGTCAAACCCCAGATCGAGGCCCGGGTGGCGGAGGCCGCCCGCATGCTGGATCTCGCCGAACTCCTCGACCGCAAGCCGGCCCAGCTTTCTGGCGGCCAGCGCCAGCGCGTCGCCATGGGCCGCGCCGTCGTGCGCAATCCGGCCGTCTTCCTGTTCGACGAACCGCTGTCCAACCTCGATGCCAAGCTGCGCGTGCAGATGCGCTCGGAAATCAAGACGCTGCACCAGAAGGTCAGGACGACCTCGATCTATGTCACCCATGACCAGATCGAGGCGATGACGCTTGCCGACCGTATCGTCGTGCTCAATCAGGGCAGGGTGGAGCAGCAGGGGACGCCGCTCGAACTCTACAGGAAACCCGCCAATCTCTTCGTCGCCGCCTTCATCGGATCGCCGGCAATGAACATGCTCGAAGGCACGGTCGACGGAGAAAATGGTGGGCCTGCGGCTCGTCTCAGCGACGGTACGGCGATCCGCATCGCGCCCGACCGCAAGGTCAAGGCCGGTCAGGCCGTCACCATCGGCCTGCGCCCCGAACATCTCGTTCCCGGCATATCAGGCGGCACGCCGCTCGCCGGCCGGACGATGCTGGTGGAACCGACAGGCGCCCAGACCCATGTCGTCTTTGACCTCGCCGGACAGCAGGTAACCGCCATCGTCGACGGCGAATACCCCGCCCGTTACGGCGCCGTCTTCGAGGCAAGCATCACCAGCGATCAGGTTCACGTCTTCGATCGCGGCACCGGCGTGGCGCTCTAGGCGCGGTTTACTCTGGTTCGCGAGAATGGCTGCCCCGAGCCGCCGGATAATGTCTCAGTTTGAATTTTAGATTACCGCGCCAGGCGGTGGCAGGACGTTCGCCCACTTCTCCGCGATATCAGAACATGCGGCCTTCATTTCGTTGAAGCGGTATATGGAATTGGTCGGGGCAACGATGGCCGCGCCTGAAACTGCGCAGAGAATTTTGCACAACTTTTGCTCAGATTTTGCTTCTTCGATAAAAGGGCTTTCCGAGAAGTAGCCGAACATGAAAGCCGATTGCCATTGTGCTACATCCTGCGAAACAGGAGCGCCCTTGGCGTATCGGTACATAATCGCGCCAATCTTCTGGGTGTTGACCTTTGTCAGGCGGTAGGTGAGCAGGCTAGGCGTGAACCTGACCTTTGTGCCGTTGTACTCTGGATTGCCGATGTTTTGTGGAGCCATCAGCTCAAAGCCTCCAAACTCGAACATCGCGCCAACGGCTGAAAATGCCTCGATGAAGTCCGCATTGTAGCCGTACAGTTGCTTATAGAAGTCATCATCCGCCAGCATATTCCGGACATCTTCGGCCTTGCCCGATAGATCGCCAGGAAGGGAATTCCCGTCCAATAGGTGATCTGATATCGTTTTGCGAGCGATCTGGTGCTGAAAGGTTCGGGCAAGCGATTTGTATTTTGATTTCTGGACGATTCCTCACCTGACTTGATGTGAAGCAGCCATGTAATCAGCGAGGTACTGTACAGGAATTTCAGGATTCGGAGCTATGCGATGCGTCTTTTTTTCCATTGGACCCTCGGTGAATGGTCATGAATTACTACAGCGCTGCTATCGACAATGATCTAAGTCTAAAGTTATCCCCGTTAACCGACGATCAGGCAAGAATGGCAGGCCAGACCTTTGAGGAAGCTGGTGGATACTTCCTGTATAAAACAAGAAAGTCCGACCCGAATTGCATTGAAGTTCTTGCTCAGGTTCATTCGGACGACGCGGCATTTCAGTTGAGTCGCCTCTTAGGATTGGACTGACTATTTTTGAGGGAGCGCGCGAACCAGACTTCTGCGCGTGCATTTATGCTTAGCGTCAAGCATAATTTCAGTCTTCATTTTTCAGTCGTGCTATTTCCTCTTCGAGAAAAAGCTCGCCCTGAACGGGTGGGAATGCATTTTTGAAAATCATCTCGAAGAACTTCCACTGCCCCCTTGGTGAAGCTCTTAATAAGGTTGTAACCGAGGCAATTTGCCTATCAAGGTGCGTTTCCCCAAGATCCTCTGTAAGAAGCTGAAAATGTTTCTTTTTCCGGCGGCCGGTAGCAGGGTCTATTGGGTTCCGTTGTCTCAGTTCATCAGGAACTCCGGGGGGCAACGTGTCATAAACAAGCTTGTTTGTAAGCTTCCCAACATATGCGGTTCTAGCGCTAGATGCGGCATCAAAAGGCCAGTCCATAACCCTATATATCTGCTCGTAGAAAGAAACAGGGAATTTTGTAGAGTATTTTCGAAACTCCGGGCGAACATAGGCTGAAAGGATCTTCTGTAGAGCATCATGCGCACGGCGCTTTTGATATCCAGTTGCTTCGTCAATCAAAGCATCAATAGCTGTGTCCGCTAATGCATTGAGAAATATTTGGGATTTTTCGGCAATTTTTACTTGAGACGGCCCAAGAACTCCAGCGGCGTGAGCACGGACCCAAACGCTTAAAAGTCGCCTTAAAACAGTTCCGGGGATACCTTCCGCGATAGCAGAGTTTCCCTCTCCGCGGTATCGTACTGGATTGCGCAAAAGGGATACGAGGACGTCGTCTTCCATAATGTACGGGCGCAGATTTTTCTGCGCCAAGTACAGTGGAAAATGCAACCCATCATCCGGTGTACGCCGTGTCGAAAGACCACCGCTCCGGTACATACCCATTACGCGCATGAACTCAGTTCCAGAGATCACACGAATTTCGCCGTCTAACACCGCACATCGGAATTTCAGGCCAGATAGGTCAACTGTGCCTTCGCCAAGGGCGTGATGAACATGATCGGTGGAAACCGCCCACCTTTTCTGCGCAGCAGCGCGAGCTATCTCACTCCGTTTTTCTGGGCTGGTCTTTTCTGCTCTAGCTGTGCCGCCCTTGCTTTGCTTGCTCGTGACCATTGCCTGCTCCGAATCTGGTTGCTAGCAAGCATAATCACATATCCGCGCTACAAGCAAGCATCACTCTTAATGCTTGCTTGCGCCCCATCGTTCGTTAGCGGCCTTCCGGGCTATCTCAGCACGACGTTCCGCAGTCATATTCTCGGCGCGCGTCTTGGACCCATATGTATGAACTAGGCATGCGGAAAAGGATTGTATGAATGACGTTGGAAGAATTTGTAGCAGTCATCAAGAACGAGGGCGGGAAAATTGCGACGGAAGAAGAGCTGACCGCTTTCGAGAAAAAGCTTGGCTTGTCGCTACCCCAGGAACTGAGACAGTTCTTGAAGCTTTCCGGCGGCGGCCTGATTTTTGAACCGCCAGTTGTCTATCTCGACGCGAAGGATAGAGACCTTCGCCTTAGGCACATGAGTGACTTGACGGAGATCGATAAGGAATTCACCACGCCGAGTGCCTACCCGCTTCCCAGGGAACTTTTGCGGATCGGTAATGACGCTGGCGGCAACTCAATCATGGTCTGCCTGCGCGAGGACCGGTTCGGCCAAGTCTTCATGCTCGATCACGAGATGGTCGCCTATGAAGGCGAACCCGAACCTCTAGAGGAGGCCGAGGAGTATGGTCTGGTGACCTGCTATTCTCCGAGCTTCGAGCAGTTCCTCGCCGATCTTCGGATCGAGGAAGACTGAAAGCGGATCCACCCCAACAGTCTCTGCCAGCTTCGGCCACCGCTTAACCGGCGGTTGAAGCGGAAGTTACGGGCAGACGATCGAGAAGGCGTGATCGGGTCCATTCTTCTGGGCTGGTAAACCATGCCACCAACACCAGAATTGGATCCGCTCTGGGAGGCTGGACGATCAAAAGACCAAAACCTAAAGAGATTAAGCCCAAACCCGCCTCTTGAAGGAGGAGAAAAAATGAAACGCATCGAGATGGAGGTGAGCGGCGGCTGCCAGTGCGGTGCCGTGCGTTACCGCGCAACCGCTATGTTTGACAATTCGCATCTCTGCCATTGCCGCATGTGTCAGAAAGCCTCGGGCAACATCTTTGCCGCGCTCGTCGCCGCGCCCGATGATGCGCTCAGCTGGACACGCGGCAAGCCGAGCGTCTGGAAGAGCTCGGAGCTTGTCGAGCGCGGCTTCTGCGCCAATTGCGGCACGCCATTGTTCTTCCACCACGTTGAAAACGGTCGCACCAACCTGATGATCGGTTCGCTTGACGATCCGCACGCCTTCTCGCCGCTTGCCAATACCTGCACCGAGAACATGGTGGCATGGTTCGATACGATCACGGGCATAGAAGATACCGGTGCGACTGAAGACAACGGCGCCGACTGGGCGGCGGCGATCAAGGAGAGCAACAACCAGCACCCCGATCACGACACCGCCTCATGGGCGGTGAGGGGGCGTGATGGCTGAGTCCTATCCGGTGCTGCGCTGTCCGAGGCCATGGCGTGTGGGCAGTGGCGGGGGCTTTGCTCTGCGACCGGGATCGTTGCACATCGATGCTACCGACCACCGCTAGGCGGGCGATAGCATCGGTTGACGAGGGCTACTTTGCTCCTGCGGCCGCTTCTATGACCGCAGCCACTTCCTCGGCGTGCGAGGCCAGCGAGGCGTGGCTACCCTCGACCGTCGTCATTTTGGCCTTCATCCGTTCGGCAAAGAAAGCCTGTGCGTGGGGATCAAGGACGAGGTCCTTGGAGCTCAGGACGTACCAGCTTGGCTTGTCGTGCCATGCCGCGACCTCAGCAGGTGCATCGAAGGCAGTGTGGTTGATCGGCATCTGGTGCGCTGCCAGATGTTCACCGATCTTCTTGGGCAGGTCGCCCGCCACTGCACTGGGGAATACTGCAGGATCGATGGTCAAGTAACCCTTTGCGTCGGGCCGAATGGCCGCCGCTCCGGGAGTTGCCGGACCGCTGGCTGCCAATGCTGTGATGGTTTCACCTTTCTCGGGCGCAAAGGCCGAGACATAGACGAGTGACGCCACCTTGGCGTTGTCGCCCGCCTCGCCGATCACCACGCCACCCCAGGAATGCCCCACCAGGACAACCGGGCCATTTTGCGCATCCAGCACCGCATTGGTGGCAGCGACGTCGTCAGCAAGCGAGGTCAATGGGTTCTTTACCGCAGTCACCTTGTAGCCCTTGGCGGTCAGGATTGCAGCGACGCCGTCCCAACTGCTTTCGTCGACGAAGGCGCCGTGGACAAGAACGATATTCTTAATTGTTTGATCCGGGAGAGCCGGCTGGGCCCTTGCGGGTGCAGCACCAAGCATGGCGGTCGTCAGCATCAGGGCGGACATAAGAAGAGATTTCATTTGGAGCTCCTGTAGGGCGCATCAACGCGATTGCTTAATTCGGATAATCTGCAATGCTGTCGGCTACACGACGGCAGGAAGACCAGGATGGCCTTGCCTTCGCGCAAACACTTGAACTGCCAGATAATTCCTCTTTGAAGACAAAGCCAAACTAGGGCTTACCGAGATGGATCACCATGACCCGAGCCCCGCAATGCATGCTCCATCGTCCAAAAATGCGATCATGCTCGCCTCTCGGGTGGATCTGCTCTCCCAGATTTTGGCCATGGTCAGCCTGCATGGCGAAATCGTCTTTACCGTCGAGCTCAGCCAACCATGGGCGCTACGCTTTCATCCAGGAGCGGCTTATTTCTTCATCGTGCTCGAAGGGGGCCTGACGGTTGTGAACGATCACGGCCATGCCTTGCAGGTGGCAACTGGCGATCTGATCATGCTGCCGCGGGGCCTTGGACACGGCTTGAGCGATGGCGAGTGTGAAACTGAGGCTGACTTGGCAGCCCTGATGGCGGCGCAGGTTACCGCCGAAAAACTCAATGTCTCCCACGGCGGAGGCGGCCAGCAGACCAAGCTTATCGCTGGAGCTTTTCGGTTCGAAAGCGCTTCTGTGCCCTGGCTCGTATCGGCACTGCCGTCGGTCATTCACATTCCAAAAGCCAGCGGCGAGACCGCCGGATGGGCCGAGGGCCTTGGCTACTTCATGATGAAGGAAGCCCAGGAGGTGTACCCCGGCGCGTCCATCATGATTTCACGGCTGATCGACGTGCTGGTGATCAGTATCCTGCGGAGCTGGGTGCGGATCGAGCGGGGCGGCAATGTCGGCTGGCTTGGAGCGCTCGGGGATGCGCGCATCAGCCGCGCGCTCAAGGCCATCCACGACGAACCTTATCGGCGCTGGACCGTGCTCGATCTGGCTCGGGTGGCGGGCCTGTCTCGGTCCGGCTTCGCGGCGCGATTTACAGCATTGGTGAAAGAAGCGCCACTTTCCTACCACAGCCGCTGGCGGCTGACGCTCGCCTTGGGCTTGATGCGCCAGCCTGATGCCAAGGTTGGGTTGGTCGCCAGGCAAGTGGGCTATGATTCCGAAGCAGCCTTCAGCCGAGCCTTCAAGGCGCAATTTGGTTTTGCGCCGATGAATGCCAAATCGACAACTATTCAGGATCGATGATGGTGTAGATCCGGTGCAATGCATGAGCTCGCCCCGATAACAGACGCGCCGCTTCCGGCTCCGCAGCGGTCGTCTCTCCAAGCCGAGCCGATGTCCGTTGCAGGTGCGAACCGGACAGCCGCCGGGCCACCCCGACGGCCGACTGCCGCGCTGTCTTATTCCGCCGCGATCCGTGTGACGCCGTTGGCCTGGACGATCTTTTCCAGCAGCGCGAGCTCTTCCTGGGAAAGATCCGTCAGAGGCGGGCGCACGGGGCCTGGGTTCTGCCCGAGGACGCGAAGGCCGGCCTTGATGATCGAGACGGCATATCCCTTCTTGCGGTTGCGCAAGGCGACGAAGGGGAAGAAGAAGCTCTTCAGGATCTCGTCGACCGTTGCCTGATCGCCGGTGCGCAAGGCGCCGTAAAAGCGCTGCGCAAGCGCAGGCACGAAGTTGAACACGGCCGATGAATAGGTCGTCACGCCTGCGGCGAAATAGGCCTGGGCATAAACCTCGTGGGTCGGCATGCCGCCGACATAGACGAGACGGTCGCCAAGCAGGGTGGTGATCTCGATCACCTTGTCGACATCGCCGACGCCGTCCTTGAAGCCGATCAGGTTCGGGCATTCCTCCGCCAGGCGCGCGATGCTGTCGGCGGTCAGGACGGCGTTGTCGCGGTTATAGACGATGACGCCGATGCCGACCGATTGGCAGACCGCCTTGACGTGGGCGATGAGACCCGCCTGTTCGGCAAACATCAGATAGGGCGGCAGCAGCAGCAGTCCGTCGGCGCCGGCCTTCTCGGCCGCGACTGCGATCTCGATTGCGAGCGACGTGCCGTAGCCGGTTCCCGAAATGATCGGCGTCTTGCCGGCCGACGCTTTGGCGGCCCGGATCACCTGCGGAATCTCGGCCGGATTAAGCGAGAAGAATTCACCAGTGCCGCCGGCGGCAAACAGTGCAGCGGCGTCATAACCTGCAAGCCACTCGACATGGCGGCGGTACTTCGCTTCGTCAAATTTCAGTTGATCGTCGAAGTGCGTAACCGGAAACGACAGGAGACCACTACCGACGGCCTTCTTCAATTCAATCGGGTTCATCATGAAGTCCTATTTCTTACGTGTTGAAAACCGGGTCACTCGCTGTCGAGCACTTGCAGAAGTGCGGCGATATAGCCGTAGCAGAAGGCAAATGCGGTGGCGGTTGGATCCTTGCCGCTGACGGTCGGCACATGGTCGGGCATCAGCATGTATTTGAAGCCCACCTCCTTGTAGATCCTGGCGGAGCGGACCATGTCCATGTCGCCTTCTTCAGGGAAGGTCTCCATGAAGGACAGCTTGCCGCCGCGAATATTGCGGAAGTGAACATTGAAGATCTTACCGCGCTGGCCGAACCAGCGGATGACATCGTCGATTTCCTTGCCGGGATTTTCCAGCATCTCGCCGATCGAACCCTGGCAGAAATTGAGGCCGTGATAGGGGTTTTCGCGCATTAGCACGAATTTTTTCAGGCCTTCCACCGTGCCGAGCACCCGCGTGACACCGCGATAGCCCGGCGGCGTATAGGGATCGTGCGGATGGCAGGCGAGCCGGACGCGGTTGCTTGCAGCGACAGGAACGACGCGTTCCAGGAAATAGTCGATCCGTTCCCAGTTTTCGTCTTCGGAAAGCACACCGGCAAGGCCGGGCTCGGCCTGCTGATCCGTCTTGTCCCAGCGGAAGCTCGCATTCAGAGATCCGCCGCGCCCCGGCTCATCCGGCGTACGGGGAATGCCGATCAGGTTGAGATTGTACTTCACCGCAGGAATGCCGGCGGCGGCGGTATTCTCGATCAGCTTGCAGACAGCGTCGATCTGTCTGTCGCGATCGGGGCCGGCAAGCAGAATATCAGGATAGGAAGCCTTCTCGATCGGCTGCGAGGGCAGCGGCAACTGGATCATGTCGAGGATCAGGCCGAAGCTTTCGACCTTGTCGCGATGGCGCTCGAGATCGGAGAGCGTCCAGCTGCTCGGCTTCCCCGGTGGGTCGGCATTGATATGCTTCACGCCCAGTTGCGCGAAGATACGATAATCGTCGTCGTCCCGCGCGGCGACCTGTGTTCCCAGATACATATTTGAGTCTCTTTCAAAATTATCCAATGTCATATGACATAATATGAATTTTGAAGAGTGTCGAGCCCTATTGCTGCTCCGCGAGCATGCGATAACGGCGTTGGCTGGCCAGCATATGCGCCCGCATTGCCTGTCTCGCCCGCTCCGGATCCTGGTCGGCGATCGCTGACAGGATCTCGACATGTTCGGCATAGACCTTCTGAAGATAGTCGCGGTCATTGGCCTCGGGAAGCGTCGGAAATTGGCCGCGGGGAATGGCTTTTGGGCCGAATTGGCGCAAGACGGCAACATAGAATCGGTTGTTCGTGGCGGCGGCGATTGCCATGTGGAAGGCATAATCCGCCTCCACCGTCTGCTGTCCCGTCTCGATCAGGTTCGCCATCCTGCGGTTGGCTTCGCGGATCGCCGCTTCCTGCTCGGCGGTGCGGCGATAGGCGGCGATCGCCGCCGCTTCACCCTCGGCGGCCATGCGAAACTCCAGCAATTCCAGGGTTTCCGGAATGCTCTTGATTTCCACTGGTGTTAAGGAAAGCATCGAATGCGCCTTCGGATCCGCGACGAAGACGCCTTTGCCCTGGATCGGCTTGACGAAGCCAGCCGACCTCAGATCGGCTATCGCCTCGCGCACCACGGTGCGGCTGACGCCGAATGTCGCTTCGAGCTGCGGCTCGGTCGGCAGCTGGTCGCCGACGCGCAGCTTCCCCGTTTCGATTTGCGCCCGCAGCTGATCGATAACCTGTTGCGCCAGTCTTTGCCGGCCCCGGCTGAGTGTCGTCATTTCGGCTCCCCCAATCCCTTCGCATCAAGTCTCTGTCGCCCGGGACTTGTCAATCTTATCGGACTTCGTTAAATCATAATACGACATACGGACGACATAATATGTTTCCTATAGTAATCCAGGGAGGAGTGACAATGAAGCATTTTTCTAAGAGCTTGTTCGTCGGTGCCGTCATCGGCGCCCTGACGATATCGGCAGCGCAGCTGCAGGCCGCCACGCCGCAGGACCAGCTGGTGATTGGCACTTCGCTGGCGCAGGTTTTGTCGCTCGATCCGCAGCAGGCGACCGAAGGCAAGGCGGTCGAAATCATGTCGAATCTGTACGATCGGCTGGTTTCCAGCACGGCTGATGGCAAGATCCTTCCGCAACTGGCGGAAAGCTGGAAGATTGACGACAAGGGCATCACCTTTACGCTGCGCAAGGCCAATTTCGCCTCCGGTAACCCGGTCACCTCGAAGGATGTCGTCTATTCACTGGCGCGGCTCCTGAAAATGGACCAGGCCGCCGCCGCTAACCTCAAGCGCGTCGGCTACGACAAGGACAATGTCGAAAAGCTCGTCAAGGCCGTCGACGATCAGACGGTGCGGATCGATCTCTCCGACCAGGTGACGGCAGAGCTTCTGCTCTATCGGCTGACAACGACGACGACCAGCGTGGTCGACAGCGTCGAAGTCGAGAGCCACGCCGTCGATAACGACTACGGAAACGCGTGGATGCGAACGCATTCTGCCGGCTCCGGTCCGTTTACCCTCAATCGCTGGTCTCCGAACGAACTGGTGATCCTCGACGCCAACAAGGACTATATGGCAGGCACGCCGAAGATGCGTCGCGTCATCGTCCGGCATGTGCCTGAAAGCCAGGTCGAGCGGCTGATGCTTGAACGCGGCGATATCGATATTGCCAGCGCCTTGACCGCATCGGATCTCGCGACGTTCCAGACCAAGAAAGGCTTTGCCATCCAGCGTATTCCGACGGGCGGTTTCTACGTGCTGTCGATGAATGCCGGCAACAAATACCTCGCCAATCCGAAGGTTCGCGAAGCCATCGCCTATGGCATCGACTACAAGGGCATCGAAAAGACGATCATGGGCCCTTACGGCCGGGCGAGAAACGTTCCCGTTCCGGAGAATTTCGAATATGCCATCCCGAACCCCGATTGGCATCTCGACGTCGAAAAGTCGAAACAGCTGCTGAGCGAGGCAGGCTTCAAGGACGGCTTTTCGCTGACGCTGAAGACCATCGCGCAAACGCCGCGCATCGATCTGGCCACCGCCATCCAGGCATCGCTTGCCCAGATCGGCATCAAGATCGACATCCAGCAGGGCAACGGCTCGGAAATCATCGCCGCCCATCGCGCCAGGGATTTCGATCTGCTGATCCCGCAGACCAGCGCCTATATGCCGAACGTCCTCGGCTCGATGGAGCAGTTTTCCTCCAATCCCGACAACTCGAAGGAAGCCAACAATGCCGGCAACTTCGTCTGGCGTTCGGCCTGGGACATTCCGGAACTCACGGCGCTGACGGCGAAAGCATCGATGGAGCCGGACGCCAAGAAGCGTGGCGAACTCTATGTTCAGATGCAGAAGATGTTCGTCGAACAGAAGCCGGCGGTGCTTCCGCTCTTCGAGCGCTTTGAGCCGATCGTCCTCAACAGCAAGGTCGAGGGATATGTGGGGCATCCGTCTCAGCTGACGCGTCTCGAGAACGTCACCAAGGTCGAAACCCAGTAATACTCCCAGGACAGCCGATCATGAAGGAACTCTCCGTAGCCGAATTTGGCCGACGCCTGGCGCATTTGCTGGTCAGCCTGTTCATCCTCTTATGTGTGACCTTCGTGATCGGCCGTATCCTGCCCACCGATCCGGTCGGCGCGATTGTCGGCGAGCTCGCCGATCCCGCCGCCTATGCGGCGATGCGGGCGCGTCTCGGGCTCGATCTGCCGATCTACCAGCAGTTTTTCCTCTATCTGAACGGGCTGGCCCACGGTGATTTCGGCACCGCCGTCCTCACCGGCAATCCCGTCTCTTCGGATCTCGCTCAAGCCTTTCCCGCGACATTCGAACTGGCGACGCTAGCGGTGATCATTTCGACCTTCGTCGGTGTCCCGCTCGGGCTGGTCGCAGCACTGTTTCGAGATAGCTTCATCGACAAGACGGCGCGCGTGGTCGCGCTCGTCGGTCATTCGATCCCGGTTTTCTGGTTCGGCATCGTCGGGCTCGTCATCTTCTATGCCGGCCTCAACTGGGTCGGCGGGCCGGGCAGGATCGATGTGTTTTACGAGGGTCTCGTCACGCCGCGCACCGGGCTGTTGTTGATCGACAGCCTGCTGCAGGGCGAGACGGAAATCTTCTGGAATGCACTCGGCCATATCATTCTTCCGGCTGTCATTCTCGCCTACGCGGCGATGGCCTACATCACCCGCATGACACGCAGCTTCACCCTGGAGCAGTTGAGCCAGGATTATGTCATCGCGGCCCGAGCCAAGGGTGTGAGTCCGCTCGGCACGATCTGGCACCACGTCCTGCCGAACATTGCGGTGCAGCTGATCACCATCCTGGCCATTTCCTATGGCGGTCTGCTCGAAGGCGCTGTCGTGACCGAGATCGTTTTCTCCTGGCCGGGCATTGGCCAGTACATGACCAACGCGCTGATGATCGGCGACATGAACGCCATCGTCGCCGGCACCATCATTGTGGGATTCATTTTCATGTTGTTGAACTTCCTGGCCGACGTCGCTTACGCCGTCTTTGATCCGCGCATGCGGGAGGCGGCCCGATGAGCGATGTCATCCGCAGCGAAATAGAGATCCGCCCTCCAAGTGTGTCGACCCGTATCGCGGCGTCGTTTGCGCGCGCCGGCCGCAAATTGGCCCACGAGCCGCTTGGTCTTGCCGGTTTCGTCATCCTTGGTCTGCTTTGTTTGATCGCGATCTTCGCGCCGCTCCTGGCACCCTACGATCCGGTCATACAGTCGCTTGGCGATGCCTTGCAGCCGCCGAGCCTCGCGCACCTGGCAGGCACGGACGAATTCGGCCGGGACATCTTGAGCCGCCTCATCTTCGGCACGCGCATCACCATCCAGACCGTGCTGTCGATCTCCTTGATCGTCGGCCCGATTGGCCTGTTGATCGGCGTCGTCGCCGGTTTCTTCGGAGGGCGCACCGATGCGCTGCTGATGCGCGCCACCGATATCGTTCTGTCTTTCCCGTCGCTGATCCTGGCTTTGGCTTTTGCTGCGGCACTCGGCGCCGGCTTGACCACGGCAATCATCGCGATCTCGTTGACAGCGTGGCCGCCGATTGCGAGACTCGCGCGCGCCGAGGCCCTTGTCGTCAGAAACGCCGACTATGTGGTCGCCGCCCGCCTTTATGGCGCCTCGCCGATGCGCATTCTTCTCCTCTATATCGCGCCGATGTGCGTTCCCTCCGTCATCGTTCGGCTGACGCTCAACATGGCGGGCATCATTCTGACGGCAGCTTCGCTTGGCTTCCTCGGGCTTGGCGCCCAGCCGCCGGCGCCGGAATGGGGCGCGATGATCTCCAGCGGCCGCAAGTTCATGCTCGATTATTGGTGGGTCGCCGTGATGCCGGGTATCGCCATCCTCCTCACCAGCCTTGCCTTCAACATCGCCGGAGATGCTCTGCGCGACCTTTTGGATCCCCGCCATGCAAGATCGTAGTCTGCAGCCCGTTCTTTCCGTCGAAGGATTGACCGTCCGTTTCGGCCGAGGCGCCGTACCCGCCGTCTCCAATGTCAGTTTCGACGTCGGGCGCGAACGCGTCGGGATTGTCGGCGAATCCGGTTCCGGCAAATCGACGACAGGTCGCGCGATCATGCGCCTTTTGCCGCCGGCCGCGGTGGTCTCGGCTGAACGCATGGATCTTAGCGGCGATCCGTTGCTTTCAAAGAGTGAGCGTCAGATGGGCGCGCTGCGCGGCAAGGACATCGCGCTGATCATGCAGGATCCGCGCTATTCGCTGAATCCGGTGCTTTCGATCGGTAAGCAGATCGCCGAAGCCGCCCGCCTTCACCTCGGTCTTCATAAGAAGCAGGCGCATGAGGCTGCCCGCGCCATGCTGGAGCGCGTGCGCATCAGCGATCCGGAGCGGGTCATGGCGCTTTATCCGCACCAGATATCGGGCGGCATGGGCCAGCGCGTGATGATCGCCATGATGCTGCTGGCGCGGCCGAAGCTTGTCATCGCCGACGAGCCGACCTCGGCGCTTGATGTCAGCGTCCGCAAGGACGTGCTGCTGCTGCTCGATGAACTGGTGCGCGAGAATAATTCCGGACTGCTGTTGATCAGCCACGACATTCGCATGGTGGCAGCTTTTTGCGAGCGCATCATCGTCATGTATGCCGGCCGGATCGTGGAAACGCTGACCCGTCTCGAGGAGGCGCGCCATCCCTATACCCGCGGGCTGATCGCTGCGCTGCCCGACCCGAGGAATCCGGTTCGCCGGCTTGCAGTCCTCGACAGGACGAAACTCGATCTGGAGACGGCGCAATGATCAATGTGCGTGACCTCGATGTCGTCTTTGCCTCTGGCAAGACTAGCAACCATGTCGTCAGGGGCATCAGTTTTCAGGTCAACCAGGGGGAGACCCTTGGCATTGTCGGTGAATCCGGATGCGGCAAATCGACGGTGCTGCGTTGCCTCGCCGGCATGGAGGCCGGTTGGACCGGTCACATCGAACTTGGCGGCAAACCGATCGGCAAGAAGCGCTCCCGCGAGGAGCTGAAATTTGCCCAGATGGTGTTTCAGGACCCTTACGGATCCCTGCATCCGCGCCATCGTATCGGCACTGCCCTGGCGGAACCGCTGCGCGCGATGGGCCATTCCGATATCTGGTCGAAGGTCGAAAGGGCTTTGATCCAGGTCGGTTTGCCGGCGAGCTTCGCAAACCGTTTTCCGCACGAACTTTCCGGCGGCCAGAGGCAGAGGGTGGCAATCGCCCGGGCCTTGATCCTGTCGCCGCCCATCCTGTTGCTCGACGAGCCGACATCGGCGCTCGACGTCTCGGTCCAGGCCGAAATCCTCAACCTGCTGGCCGATCAGCGCGAGGAAAAGGGCCTGACCTATCTGCTTGTCAGCCACGACCTCGCAGTCATCGCCCATATGTGCGACCGGGTGCTGATCATGAAGAACGGTTGCTTCGTCGACGAGCTCACAAAAGCGGATCTGCAAGCCGGCACCACGCATGATGCCTATGCGCGAGAACTGTTTGAGGCGAGTTTTATCGAGGCTTGATATCCTCGATCGCGGTGTGGATTCAGCGGCCCGCCGATGCGGCAGGGATGCGGACAGCCGCAACGCTGCCCCTTTCGACAAGATGGCAGGCAAGCTCGACCCGCCGCCGTGGGGCAGCAAGGCCGAGCATCATGTCGCGCAAAAGATCGAGCGCGGTGGCACCGAGTTCGCGCATCGGAATATGCACCGTCGAAAGCGGCGGATTGAGAAAGGCCGACTGCGGCAGGTCGTCTATGCCCATCACCGAGATGTCCTGCGGCACGGCATAACCCATCGCCTGCAATCCGCGCACCGCGCCATTGGCAAGACTGTCGCCCGCCGTCAGGATGGCGGTGAAGGTGAGGCCTTTCTCGCGGACAAGACGGGTGACGGCCTCGGCGCCGAGTTCCGGCAGCCAGTCATCGACCTCGAGCACCAGATCGGCATCGGCCGTCAGCCCGTGGTGCTGCAGGGCATCGCGCCAACCCTCGAGGCGCCGCTCGATGGTCCGCCGACCCGGCCTCAGCATGAACAGGATGCGTTCATGTCCGGCCTTGATCAGCCGCTCGGCGGCGATGAAGGCGGCCGAGCGGTTGCAGGGTGTCACACTCGAAAGCCGCATATAGGGATCGTCGCTGTTGACCAGCACGACGGGCTTTCCGAGATCAGCGGCCGCTGCCAGCATCTCCTCTTCATCAACGGTCATGATCAGCATGCCGCCGAAGCTCGGATCGTCACGCATCTCGGCGACGACGCGGGCTTCATCCCCCTTGTCGGCGATGGGGCGCATCGCCAGTTCGATGCCGAGGGCGGTTGCACGCGCATTCAATCCTTCGAGCACATAGAGCGTGAACTGGTTGCGGACATAGTCGATCATCGCCGCGCCGGAGGCGACGAGCATGACCTTCTTGCCGGCAACGCTTGCCGGCAGGGCGTAGCTGACCGCACTCGCCGTTTCCAGCACCAGCTTGCGGATCTCCGGCCTGACGCCCTTTTCGCCGGCCAGCGCACGCGACACCGTGCTGATCGAGACGCCGCATCTGGCGGCAATGTCGTCGAGGCGCGTGCGCCTGCCTTTTTTCTCTTCCGCCGCCATGTCGTCTCCTCGCTCCCAACTATTATGCAAAAATCTTTCAGATTGCGCAAATGGAATGCCTATGCACAATTGTTGCTGAGGAGTCCGCGGCAGCGGCAGAGCAGGGAGGCTTTGAAATGTGGCTAGACGGCCAGTCGATGCGTCGGCGTTTTACCCGGCGTCTCAAGGATCGAGCATGATGCCGAAAAGTGTGAGCGGTTTTCGGACGACATCATGCTCTAGCTGTTCTAGGGCGGGCTGAAGCATGACCGCCGAGCAGCAATCTCATCTCCGCCGTGCAACGGTGAAGGATAGCCCGATCGTCTACTGGCAGCTCGCCGACCTGTGGCAGGAGCGCTATGACGTCGCCGACCGTCCGATGGACGGCAGCATGGATCCCTTCTTCTTCGTCACCAAGACGAAGAACTTCATTCCGCATGAATATCCCTGCCGCACCGAATTCAAAAAATCCTTCTCCGGCCGGCGGCCGCAACCGGCTGCCGAATTCGAGGCTGTCCGCTGGTGGCTTCCCTTTGCTTCCCCGCGTGTCGATCTCTCCGGCTTCTGGTTCCGCCCGACACGCATCGGCTGCTGGGCGCGCACCTTCCTCGATATCCAGTCTGCTGGGGCCGCGACGCTCCGCCTGTCGACCTGCGGTGGCGCGATCCTCTTCGTCAATGGCCGCGAGCAGGGCTTCATGGCGCCTTACCAGCGCAATCTCGAAGCCGAGCAGCTGTTCGAGGTCGAGCTGGCCGCTGGCCTCAACGAGATCCGCGTCTATTTCGACGATCTCGCCGAGCGCGACGCCCGTTTCTATTTCCAACTGGATTATGTCGAAGGACCGGAAGTTGAAACCGCCGTGCCCGTTCCCACCGCCGCCGGCGATGCGGATGCGCTGGAGGTCATCCTCGAAGGCATGCGCTTCGACCGCACTGCCTATCTCGGCGAAGATGTGACGATCCTCTTCCCCGTGCCGCTGCCGGTGGCGCTGAGCTGCCATGTCGAGATCGAAGGCGACTTCATGTCGATCGAGCGCTTCGACTATGATTTCGAGCTGGAAGCGGGAGCGACCAAGCTGGAACTCGGAACTTCGGCGGATATGCCCGCCGATTTCCGCCATTTCCGCATCACCTTCAAAACAGGCGAGCTTTCGCTCGGTCGCACGCTCGGCGTCGAGATCTGTCATCCCCAGCGCCAGGGGGATGCCCCCGCCATGCTGGAGGACCGCGTCGCCGAGGCGCTGGCCGAGGTCGCTGCCCATTCCGAGCCCGACACGGTCTGCGCTTTCGCGCGTCTTGCGCTGGGGCAGGGCGGCGAGGAAACCGAGGCGATGATTTCGGCCATGCTGCCTGTTATCGAGGATTGCCACGACTGCGCCGATTTCGTGCTGGTGCCGCTGCTCTTTGCCTATACGCGCTGGAGCGATCTGCTGTCACCTGCGCTGCGCGACAGGATCGAACACGCCGTCCTCAATTACCGCTACTGGATGGATGAGCCCGGCAACGACGTTCAATGGTATTTTTCGGAAAACCACGCGCTTCTCTTCCATACCGCCGCCTATCTCGGCGGCAGGCTTTTCCCCGATGCTGTCTTCGTCCGTTCCGGCCGCACCGGCGCGGAGCAGATGCAGGTCGGCGAAGAGCGCGTCCGCGCCTGGCTCGATCATTTCGAGCGCTGGGAAATGGCCGAGTGGAATTCCGTTCCCTATTTCCCGATCGATCTCAAGGGGCTGACGGCGCTGGCCGCCTGCGCGCCGGATGAGACGATCCGCAACCGGGCGAGTGCCAGCATCGTCCGCCTGATGGAGATCGTCGCCCGCTCGGCCCATCACGGCATGCTGACCGGCAGCCAGGGCCGCTCCTACGAACATACGCTGCGCCCCGGCCGCTCGGTCGAACTCTCTGCCATTGCCCGGCTGCTCTGGGGCCGAGGCTGGTACGGCCGGCGTGTCCACGCTTTGCCGCAGCTTGCCGTCTGCATCCGCGACCACGGCCTGTGTTTTCCAGAAGCGCTTGCGGCGATTGCGGCGCACCAGTCCGACGACGCGCAGGAATGGACCTTTTCACAGGGCGAGAACCGTTTCGCCGCCCTCTACCACTATAAGACCCGTGACACCGCGCTCGGTACCATCGCCCATTATCGTCCCGGCGCCTGGGGCTACCAGGAGACGGTGCTGCATCTGCGCTTGGGCGACCGGCCGGAAGCGCAGATCTGGATCAATCATCCCGGCGAAACCATCCAGTTCGGGTATGGCCGGCCGAGCTTCTGGGGCGGCTGCGGAACGCTGCCGCGCGTGCATCAGTATCGCGATCTGGCGATCCTCGATTTCGACATCCATGAGGGCCAGCCGGATTTCACCCATGCCTGGTTCCCGCTCGAGGCCTTCGACGACACGGTGGTCGACGGCAATCTGGCGCTCGCCCGTTCCGGCAACGGTATTGTGATGCTGATCGGCAACGGCGCGCTGGAGCCGGTGAAGCAAGGGCCGACAACGGATATCGAGCTGCGGCTGGCCGGCCGCAAGGGCCGCTGGATCGTCCGTCTCTCCGATGTCGGGCGCGAGGGTAGCCTTGACGGCATGCAGGCGCGTTTCGCCACGCTTTCGGCCCGCCGCGACGAAGAGGGCGCATTGATCGTTATCGATCCGGATTATGGCCGGGTCGTCTTCGAAGAAGACGGCACCGTGCGCGCCGAAGGCCGTATTCTTCGCCCGACGGACTGGTCGGTGCGGGGAGACGCGGTACATCTGAAGATACCGGGCAGGCAGCCTCGGCGCGCGGCCTCGTAGACGACGTGTCTGGCAGGTGGAGGACCGGCCGGACGCAGGAATTGATCGATCAGAGGAGGAAAAAATGACCAGAATGAAATCGATCGGCGCGGCTTTTGCTGCAATTCTCTTGAGTTCCGTTGCCGCCCATGCCGGCGACGTGCGCATCATGTGGTATTCCGACGGCGGCGAAGGCGAGGTGATCAAGGACCTGCTCTCGCGCTTCTCCAAGGCCAATCCTGACGTCAACGTCATCCTCGACGAAGTCTCCTACGACGTCGTCAAGGAACAGCTGCCGGTTCAGCTCGAAGCCGGGCAGGGGCCGGATATCGCCCGCGTCACCAATCTGAAGGCGCCGGCCCAGCACTGGCTCGATCTTCGGCCCTACCTCACCGACGCGAAATACTGGGAGGACAATTTCGGCGCCCAGGCCGACTGGATGCGTCCCGACGGCTCGAACGCCATCACCGGCTTCATGACGCAGCTGACCTTGACCGGCGGCTTCGTCAACAAGACGCTGTTCGAGCAGGCCGGGGTCGAAATTCCCGGCCCGAAAGCCACCTGGGACGATTGGGCGGCGGCGGCCAAGAAGGTTGCCGACAGCCAGAAGGTCTTCGCCATGGCGATCGACCGCTCCGGCCACCGCGTCTCCGGCCCGAACATCTCTTACGGCGCCAACTACATCGCCGCCGACGGCAAGCCGGCGCCGATCGATCAGGGCGCCAAGGACTTCCTCAGCCGCTTCGTCAAGTGGAACGAGGACGGCACCATCAACAAGGATGTCTGGGTGAGTGCTGCCGGCACCACTTACCGCTCCGCCGCCGAGGACTTCATCAATGGCGGCCTTGCCTATCTTTATTCGGGCAGTTGGCAGGTTTCGGGCTTCGCCCAGAAGATTGGCGACAATTTCGACTGGGTGATGGCGGGCAGTCCCTGCGGTTCTGTCGCATGCTCCGGCATGCAGGGCGGCGCCGGTCTGGTGGCCGTCAAATACACCAAGAACCCGAAGGACGTCGCCAAGGTGATGGATTACCTGGCAGGTGCCGACGTGCAGAAGGAGTTTGCCGAACGCAGCCTGTTCATTCCGGCGCATAAGGGCGTCGCCGCCGGCCAGATGGACTTCAAGACCGACAATCCGCATGTGCAGGCGGCGCTGAAGGCCTTCGTCGAAGCGGCCGGCCAGACGGCGGCACCCGCCATGAAGCTGCCGGGCTGGAAGTGGTCGGATGCATATTACAGCGCCATCGTCGCCCGCATCAGCCAGGTGATCGCCGGCGAAATGAAGCTCGACGACGCCTATGCCCGCATCGACGAGGACATCAAGGCCAAGGTCGCCGGCAACTGACGGAAGAACAGATGACGGCGAAGACGGTTTCTTCTGAACCACCTGTCAAAACCGGCCTGCGGCAGGCGCTCTTGGCGCCTGTCCGGCTTGCCATGGGGCTCGTCGATATTCCCATGCGCGGCTGGCAGAAGTTGACCGGGCTGAACGGCATGGCGGGCGTCTTCCTGGCGCCCAACATGCTGATCTTCACCGTCTTCGTGCTGCTGCCGCTGGTCATCAACTTCATCTATTCGACGACGAGCGGCAGCGCCATCTTCCTGCAGAACAGGACCTATGTCGGCGCCGACCAGTACCGCATCCTCTTCGATTGCGGCAGCTATCTCGATCCCTCGACCTGCGCCGCCGATACTTTCTGGGCGGCGGTGCGCAACACCGCCGTCTTCGTCGTCTTCCAGGTCACAGTGATGCTGATCGCAGCGCTCGCAACGGCGCTGATCCTCAACCGTGAGCTTTCCAATCGCGGCTTCTGGCGCGCCGTCTTCTTCTTCCCGGTGCTGCTGTCGCCCGTCGTCGTCGGCCTGATCTGGAAATGGATCCTGCAGCGTGAAGGCCTGTTGAATTATGCGCTGAGCCCCTTCGGCTTCGAACCATTTTCCTGGCTCAGCGATCGCTTCTGGGCCTTTTTCTTCGCCGTCTTCGTCTCGGTCTGGGCGCATATGGGCTTTTATGCGCTGATCCTGCTCGCCGGCCTGCAGGCGATCCCCCGGGATCTCTACGAGGCGGCGGCGATGGACAGCGCCCGCCCGACCCGCATCTTCCGGCGCATCACCTTGCCGCTTCTGATGCCGAACCTCATCGTCGTCCTGGTCTTGGCGCTGATCCGCGCCGTGCAGATCTTCGACGAGGTTTTCGTTTTGACCGGCGGCGGGCCGGGCACCAGCACCATGTACATCACCCAATATATCTACGAGACCGGCTTTGCGAGTTCGCTGCGCAATCCGGGGCTGGCTTCCGCTGCCTCGATCCTGATGGGCATCGTGCTCGTCATCCTGACGCTGGTCCAGCTCGGCGTCAGCAGCCGCAACGAGAAGAAGGGAGCACGCCAATGAGCGCTGTCTCTGCCTTTCTGCTCCGCCGCCGCGGACGAGGCTGGCACTGGACGGATGTCGTCACCTGGATCTGGCTGATCTCAGGCGTCTTCCTGATGTTCGGGCCCGCCGTTTGGCTGGTCTTCTCTTCCTTCAAGACGCCGGCGGCCCTTGCCGAGTTCCCGCCGTCCTTCCTGCCCTACGTCACCGAACAGGCCGTGGTGCCGGGATACGACAAGCCGTTGCCGCTCTATAATGTCGCGATGCCGGATGGCAGCGTGCGTGTGCTCGCCGAAGTCCGCCGCATCGGCATCATCGGCCAGATGGTCGATCCGAAACAGCCGGGCGAAATCGTCAAGGCGAATATCAAGGACCGCACACCGGTGCGTCAGGTCGAATTCGCCGGCGGCAACTACACCGAACCGTTCCAGCGCTTCGATTTCTTCCTGTTCCTGCGCAACTCCGTCTTCGTCACCGTCGTAGCGACGGCGATTACGCTGCTCGTCAATTCCATGGCCGCCTTCGCGCTGTCGAAATACCAATTCCCCGGCCGCACCGCCGTCATGCTGATGATCCTGGCGACGCTGATGGTGCCGCTTTCGGTCATCGTCGTGCCGCTCTATTCCGTCATCGGCACGCTGAACCTCTTCGACAGCCTCTGGGGCGTCATCCTGCCGACGGTCGCCACCCCGACGGGCGTCTTCCTGCTCAGGCAATACATGCTGACGATCCCTGACGAATTGCTCGACGCCGCCCGCATGGACAAGGCCAGCGAATGGCAGATCTACTGGCGCATCATCCTGCCGCTGTCGGCGCCGGCTCTCGCCGTGCTGGCGATCTTCTCCGTCGTCTGGCGTTGGAACGACTTCCTCTGGCCGCTGATCGTGCTGTCGCGCAAGGAACTCTATACGCTGCAGGTCGGCCTCAACGTCTATGCCGGCGAGCTCAATGTGCAATGGCACTACATCCTCGCCATGACCGTCGTCTCGATGATCCCGGTCGTGCTGATCTTCGTCTTCCTGCAGCGCTTCATCACCACGGGCATTGCCGGCTCGGGGCTCAAATAGGCCACCTTAAAAGAAGAAAACAGGAGAGTGCATGAGCGGGCTCGAGCTCAGGAACATCGTCAAGAATTTCGGCGCCGTCGAGGTCATTCGCGATGTCTCGCTTCATGTCAATGACGGCGAGTTCGTCGCTTTCGTCGGCCCTTCCGGTTGCGGGAAATCGACGCTCTTGCGCCTGATTGCCGGCCTCGATAAGCCGACTGACGGCAGCATCGCCATCGACGGCAAGGATGTTACCGCTATCAGCGCTGCCGATCGCGGCCTGGCCATGGTCTTCCAGTCCTATGCGCTCTATCCGCATATGAGTGTCAGGGAGAACCTCGCCTTTGGTCTCGAGAACACCAAGGTGGCGAAAGCCGAGATCGAAGCGCGCATTACCGACGCCGCGCGCATGCTGGAGATCGAGCCTTTCCTGCAACGCCGTCCGGGCCAACTCTCCGGCGGCCAGCGCCAGCGCGTCGCCATCGGCCGCGCCATCGTGCGGCGGCCGGATGCCTTTCTGCTCGACGAGCCGCTATCCAATCTCGACGCCGAACTCAGGGTCAGCATGCGGGCCGAACTGGCGGCCCTTCACGCCCGCCTGAAGGCGACGATGATCTACGTCACCCACGATCAGGTCGAGGCAATGACACTGGCCGACCGCATCGTCGTGCTGAGAGGCGGCAGGATCGAGCAGGTGGGAACACCGCTGGAACTCTACAACAAGCCGGCCAACCGCTTCGTCGCCGGCTTCATCGGCGCGCCGCACATGAATTTCCTCGAAGGTGCGATTGTCGGTCACGAGGGCGGTTTCGCTGAAGTCGAAACCGTCGGCGGCCATCGCCTTTCCGTCATTGCCAAGGAGGCCCCCCCGGCGGGCGAAAGGGTCAGCATCGGCATTCGGCCGCAGCATATCACCCTCGCCGAAGCGGGCTCAGCGGGCAGACTGGATACAAGCGTTACCCTTGTCGAGGAATTGGGCTCGGAGACTGTCGTCCACGCCGACGCAGGCGGGAAGAAGCTGATTGCGGTTTTTGCCGGCCAGCAGCGGATGAAATCGGGTGACAGCCTGCCGCTGCATCTCGACCCCGATGTGCTGCACCTCTTCGGCGAGGACGGCAGGCGCTTGTCCTAAGCATGACGCGCAAAAGTGTGCAGCGATTTTGCAATAAAGACATGCGTGGAACAATGCGTCCAAAAGAAAAGCCCGCGCCGAAGCGCGAGCCTAATTGCATATCATAACAGAGCTTTAGTGGCTGTTCTTGTGGCTTTGTTGATCAGCCTTTACATGCTGTTCATGGCTGCCGCCGCGGGTTCCGCTGGACTGCGCGTCGCGGCCAACTGAGGCGTTGCGGGCATTGGAGTCATTCTTGGGACTCTGCTGCCCAGCCTTGACGTGCTGTTCATTGGATCCACCTTGGTTTGCCATTCGGTTCTCCTTGGTTTGAACGAGGCCACGTCGACCTCGAGAGGAGAACCGCGCTCCCGCGCAAGCGTTCCGCATTTTAATATTTCGTGATCTTCGCTCGGAAAAAGCGCTACGAGGACGTGGACCGGGCGGGTAGGGAGCTCGACTGCCATTTCGTTGGCCAGAGTGAGAAAGCGGAAAAATCCCGATGTTCTCCAGCACCGCCGCGTCCGCTTGGCGCGGCCCGCAACATCGATCAAAAAGTGCGCATGTTGGCGAAAAGGTTCCAGAAAAACAATTGCATCCACCCGCGCCGGAAGCCTCGATGCGGCTCGCCGGCTCTTTCCAAATCGACGGGTCGCTCTAACTTAGAGAGTATCTGACGAAAAGGAGAAAACCATGACCGACGCACCGAATACGGCGACCCCGGCGCGGAGAGTGTTGCGTGGCCGCCCTTACAGCATCGGCGAATTTGCCAGGAAATATCGGCTCGACGACAAGGAGGCAAAGCGCCTCTACGACAAGTTCGGCCCGTCGGCCACCGAACTCGACCTATTGATGGCAGCAAAGCGGCGCCCGCCGGGCCTGCCGACCAATCTCGACGGCTGACGGGCGCCATGGGTATCCGAACCGGAAGTTGCCTTTGCGGGGCGGTGGCCTACAGGGTGGAAGGCCAGCCGCTTCGCACCGGCCTCTGCCACTGCGCCGATTGCCGCAAATCGAGCGGCTCCGCCTTCGTGTTCTTCGCGGTCTGGCCGCGCCAGGCTTTTTCCCACAGCGGCGAGATCGCCACCTTCGCCGGCCGCAGCTTCTGCCCCGTCTGCGGCGGCAGGCTTTTCTGCCTCAGGGAAGACGAGGCGGAAATCCGTCTGGGCTCGCTCGACAGTCCGCCAACCGACTTTGCGCCTGGTTATGAGGTCTGGATCAAGCGGCGTGAACCGTGGCTGCATCCTTTGCCCGGCGCGGGCCAATTTGCCGAGGATCCGAACTGACGGACGCTTGCTCATCGAAAACTTGACTTTCCTTACCAATATTTCATTTCACCCATCCGCAATTCCGTGCCAGTTCGGCGGCAACGCTAATCGCCGGTTCATCTGCGTTGTGATTACTTCGCCGCAGAGGCCACAAGCGGCCACTGACGGATTGAGGACGACATGAACAAAATCGTAAGCGGCAGCGAAACCGGAGCAAAGACAGGCGCAGCGTCTGATCTCGCCGCGGTCCTTGCTGCATCGGGCCGGCAGGGCAAGCGCAGCCGCTGGCGCGGACGCCTGCTCATCCTGCTGATTCTCATCGCTGCTGCAGCCGTCTCCGCTTATGTCTATATGGGCCGTGGGCAAAGCGAAGTGAGCTATGCCACCCAGCCGGCAAAACGCGGCGACCTGACGGTGCTCGTCACCGCCACCGGTTCCGTGCAGCCGACCGAGCAGGTGGATATATCGAGCGAACTGTCAGGCACAGTTCGCGACGTCAACGTCGATTACAACAGCACGGTCAAATCGGGCGAAGTGCTCGCTCTCCTCGATACCAACAAGCTCGAGGCCGATGTGAAGAGCTCGCGCGCCAAGCTCAATTCGGCCAAGGCGAACGTCATCAAAGCCAATGCCGATATGCAATCGGCAGGCACCTCGCTCGAGCGGCTGAAGAGCCTGGTCAAGAGCAACGTCTCCACCCAGCAGAGCCTCGACGACGCCAGCTACAAATATGATTCCGCCGTCGCCGCCAAACAGATCAATGAGGCCGAGGTTCTGGCCTCGGAGGCCGACCTGCAGCTTGCCGAAGTCAATCTCGCCAAGGCGAAGATCATATCGCCGATCGACGGCGTCATCCTCACCCGCTCCGTCAATCCTGGCGCCACGGTCGCAGCCTCGCTCTCGGCGCCGATCCTTTTCACCATCGCCGGCGACCTGAAGAAGATGGAGCTGCAGGTTGATGTCGACGAGGCCGATGTCGGTCAGATCGCCGTCGGCCAAAAGGCGAAGTTCACCGTCGACGCCTATCCCGATCGCAGCTTTCCCGCCGAGATCGAGCAGATCCGCTTCGCCTCCGAAGTGGTCAACAATGTCGTGACCTATAAGGCGGTCCTATCGGTCGACAATGCCGATTTGCTGCTGCGCCCCGGCATGACGGCGACGGCCGATGTCACCGTCGAGGCCGTCAAGGACACGCTGATGGTGCCGAATGCGGCGCTGCGCTACGCTCCGGCGCAGGCGGAAAGGCGCGGCCGCGGTATTTTCGGCATCTTCGGCCCGCCGCGCCAGCGCAACAACAATGCCGGTCCGGCGCTGAAGGGCGCTGAGCGCCGTGTCTGGCTGCTGCGCAACGGTCGCCCGGCGCCTGTTGTCATCCAGGTCGGCTCATCTGACGGCCAGTTCACCCAGGTCGTCTCCGGCGACATCAAGGAAAACGACGCACTGGTGACCGACGCCACGACGCGTGCGAACTAGGCGGAGAGACGGATGGCAAGCCCGCCGCTCATCGAATTCAGACAGATCTCGAAAATTTACGGAGAGGGCGAGGCGGCGATCCGCGCGCTCGACCATGTTGACCTTGCGATCAACGCCCATGAATTCGTCGCGATCATGGGCCCGTCTGGCTCCGGCAAGTCGACGGCGATGAACATTCTCGGCTGCCTCGACGTGCCGAGCGCCGGCGACTACATCTTCGAGGGTATTCCGACCAGCGGCTTCGACCGCAGCCAGTTGACGCTGCTGCGCCGGCACATGCTCGGCTTCGTCTTCCAGGGCTTCAACCTGCTGTCGCGCACCTCGGCCGTCGAAAATGTCGAACTGCCGCTGATCTATCGCGGCATGGCGGTGCGCGAGCGGCGCGAACGGGCCCGCGAGGCCTTAGCACTCGTCGGCCTCACCGGGCGCGAACATCACAAGACACAGGAACTGTCAGGCGGCCAGCAGCAGCGCGTCGCCATAGCCCGCGCCATCGTCACCGAGCCGGCGCTGCTGCTCGCCGATGAGCCCACCGGCAATCTCGACACGAAGACCAGCGTCGAGATCATGGATCTGATGACGCGGCTGAACCGCGAGCAGGGCATCACCATCGTCATGGTCACCCACGAACCCGATATTGCCGCCTATGCGCAACGGCTGCTGCGTTTCGTCGACGGCAAGCTGGAGACGGAAGTCGAGCATCGGAGGAGGGCGGATCATGTTCTTTGAGACGCTGAAACTGGCGCTGCGGGCCATCAGCCGCAACATGCTGCGCTCGTTCCTGACCGTGCTCGGCGTCGTCATCGGCGTTGCCGCTGTCATCGCGCTGGTGACGATCGGCAACGGCACGACCGCACAGGTCTCGACCGAGCTGTCGCGGCTCGGCACCAACATGCTGTTCGTCCGTCCCGGCCAGTTCGGCCCCGGTCGGGCAAGCTCCGAGGCCAAGCGCTTTAGCGTCAAGGACGTCGCGGCCATCCGCGACCAGATCGGCGGTCTCAGGGCGGTGGCGCCGCTCAACCAGTCGACAGCGACCGTGATTTTCGGCGGCCAGAACCATTCGACCAGCGTGTCGGGCACCACCAACGACTATTTCATCGCACAGGACTGGAATCTGGCGCTCGGTCGCAATTTTCTTCCCGCCGAGGAACGCGGCCAGGCGCGCTGCATCATCGGCGAGACGGTGCGCTCACAGCTCTTCGGCAGCGCTGACCCTACCGGCCAGCAGATCCGCGTCGGCAAGGTCTCATGCCCGGTCATCGGGGTGCTGGCCAAGCGCGGCCAGTCCGGCATGGGCAACGACCAGGACGATGTCGTCATCATGCCGGTCAAGGTGTTTCAGCGGCGCATCAGCGGCAGCAGCAACGTGCCGCAGATCATCATCTCGGCGCGCGACGGTGTCTCCACAGCCAAAGTACAGTCCGATGTCGAAAATCTCCTGCGCGAGCGCCGCAAGATCGTGCCCGGCCGCCAGGACGATTTCAACGTCAACGACATGACTCAGATCGCCGAGGCGATGACCGGCACGACGACGCTGCTGACCGGCCTGCTCGGCGCCGTCGCGGCGATCAGCCTGCTCGTCGGCGGCATCGGCATCATGAACATCATGCTGGTCTCCGTCACCGAGCGCACCCGCGAGATCGGCATCCGCCTGGCGATCGGCGCGCTCGAAAACCAGGTGCTCACCCAGTTCCTGGTCGAGGCGGTGGCACTGTCGCTGTTCGGCGGCATCACCGGCATCGTGCTGGGGCTCAGCCTCGGCTTCGGCGCTGTGACGCTGCTGAAAGTACCCTTCGTCTTCAGCCCCCTGATGGTCGCCGTCGCCTTCCTGTTCTCCGCGGCGATCGGCATGATCTTCGGCTATTTTCCGGCGAGAAGGGCCGCGCAGTTGAACCCGATCGAGGCGCTGCGGCACGAATAATGCGCCGTGGCAAAACGCATGATGTCTCGCTACTCCTATCAATCGAACACAAGCACTATCGGAGGTCAGCATCATGCCGCTCAACAGACTGGTGATTTACGCTGGGAATGTCGAGGAAACGGCGCGGTTTTATGAGAAGCACTTCGGTTTCAAGGCGACCAGCCTGCCGGGCGACAGGATCGTTGAACTGGTCGCTCAGGACGGCGGTGCGAATATCATGCTGCACCAGGCCGCCAAGGGCCAGCGGAGCGGTCAATCCACCGTCAAGCTGGTCTTCGACGTGGAGGACGTCGAGGCCTTTTGCAGTCGATGCGCGGAGAACGGCCTGGAGTTCGGCGCCATCCATAAAGCCGACGGTTATCTGTTCGCCAATGCCAAAGACCCGTGTCAAAATTCGATCTCGGTTTCCAGCCGGGCGTTTCGCAAGGGGTGACCGAGGGGGTAGTGCCGGCCTGATGACTAGGCGAGCCGGTGTACCTCAGTAGGCCGGGCGGGTGGCACGAGCCTTCACGGCGCAGACGTCAATGCCTCGCCGAGTTTCACGCCTCGCCTATGTTATCTATCTGTCTCTATTCTGATATTTCAATGCCGACTTGTCTTCGGTTTTTGACCGTGTCAGTATGTGATATATCAGACTTGGCGACGGAGCTCCGTATTGCAGACTTCTCAGAGCCATCTTGCCTATCTCGCGCTGGAGCATCTGATCGTGACGCTGGCGCTGAAGCCCGGCGCGCTTGTCACCGAAAAACAGCTGATCGATATGGCGGGCCACGGGCGTACGCCGGTGCGCGAGGCAATCCAGAAGCTCGCCTGGCAGGGACTGATCCTGGTGAAGCCGCGCGTCGGGCTGCAGGTCGCCGAGATCGCGCCGGAGGATCATGGCAATGTCATGCAGGTGCGTCGTGAGCTGGAGCCGATCGCGGCAAGCCTTGTCGCCGAACATGCGAGCGACGAACAGCGCGCGCGTCTCCTCGACTGCGCCCGCGCGATGGAGGAATGCGCCGTTAACGGCGATCTCGACGGCTTCTTCGCCGCCGACAAGGCCTTCGACGAAATCCTCGAGGATGCCTGCCCGAACGGCTTCATCACGGCAGCACTCGGCCCGGTGCAGACGCATTCACGTCGCCTCTGGTACTCCAAGGCAAGCCCGGAGCGCATGGACCGCGCCATCGCGCTGCACGTCGCCGTCATCCGCGCCATCCATCAGGGCAGGCCGGATGAAGCGCGCGCCACCATGGCGGTGCTGATCGATTACCTCAGCCACACATAGAAGCGGCTCCGTTTCCGGAGCCGCTACAGGTCTGATTGTCAGAAATGTTTTAGCCGACGAAAGCGCGCTCGATGACGAATTCGGCGGGCTTGCTGTTGGCGCCTTCATCGAGGCCGGCCTTCTCGAGCAGTTCCTTGGTATCCTTCAGCATGGCCGAGGAACCGCAGATCATGCCGCGGTCGATCACCGGGTCGAGCGGCGGCACGCCGAGATCGGTGAACAGCTTGCCGGAGGAGATCAGGTCGGTGATGCGGCCGCGATATTCGAAATCCTCGCGCGTGACTGTCGGATAGTGGCGCAGCTTGTCGCCGACGACTTCCTTCAGCAGCTCGTCATTCTGGATCTCGTGCACGAGGTCGAAGCCGTATTTCAGCTCGGCGACGTCGCGTGTCGTATGGGTGAGGATGACTTCCTCGAACTTTTCATAGGTCTCGGGATCGCGGATCAGGCTGGCGAAAGGCGCAATGCCCGTTCCTGTCGAGAACATGTAGAGACGACGGCCTGGCGTCAGCGCATCGAGCACCAGCGTGCCCGTTGGCTTCTTGCGCATCAGCACCTGGTCGCCCGGCTTGATCTCCTGCAGATGTGAGGTGAGCGGACCGTCCGGCACCTTGATCGAGAAGAATTCAAGCTCTTCGGCCCAGGCGGGGCTGGCGATCGAATAGGCGCGGAAGACCGGTTTGCCCTCGACCATCAGGCCGATCATCGCGAATTCGCCGGAACGGAAACGGAAGCCCTGCGGCCGGGTCATCGTGAAGCGGAAGAGCCGGTCGGTATAGTGCGTGACATCGAGCACCGTCTCGGCGTAGACGCCGGCGGGGATGGACGAGGCGAAGTCTTCGGTCTTTGCAGGCGCGTTCATTGCGGTAGAGGATCCCGTTTCGTCGGATGAACTGTCGGATGCGAGCGAGATATTACAAATCGGGCCGGAATTAAAGGCATTCCATTCCACACGACGCTTCTAAAGGGAAATATGCATGTCATTGTCAGGATTCAATGGGGAGCAGGGAGCAGGCGGGGAATGTCGTATTTCCCGCTGGCGAAGCCCGGCAAAGGATGCATATTAGAGCAGCACGCCGGAAACGGATGCCGGTTTTCGGCAAAAACGGTGCGACAACAAAGACCTACGGCGTCGAACCCGATTCAGTAACAGGTTCGGCGATGGTGGCGAAAAAAAGATGCTTGCCGGGGCGAGCGCGATAGGGCGGTCGGGGGAATATGAAGATTTTCAACTACAAGCGCGTTCCTTATGCGGAGATGCGCGCCTTTTCCGTCCATATCCTGACGGCATCCGGCTCCTTCCTTGCCTTTCTTGGCGTCGTCGCTGCCGCCGAGCACCGCTTCATCGACATGTTCTGGTGGCTGGGACTTGCCCTTCTGGTCGACGGCATAGACGGGCCGATCGCCCGCAAGGTGCGCGTCAAGGAAGTGCTGCCGAACTGGTCGGGCGATACGCTCGACAATATCATCGATTACGTCACCTATGTGCTTCTGCCGGCCTTCGCGCTTTATCAGAGCGGCATGATCGGCGAGCCCTGGTCCTTCGTCGCCGCCGGCATGATCGTCGTCTCGAGCGCCATTTACTATGCCGATATGGGCATGAAGACGGACGAATATTTCTTCTCCGGCTTTCCCGTCGTCTGGAATATGATCGTCTTCACGCTGTTCGTCATCGATGCCAGCGCCACGACGGCGCTCACCGTCGTCATCGTCTCGGTGGTGCTGACCTTCCTGCCGATCAATTTCCTCCACCCGGTCCGGGTCAAAAGGCTGCGCCCGCTCAACCTCGGCGTCTTTTTCCTGTGGTCGGCGCTCGGCATTTTTTCGCTGCTGATGCATTTCGACACGCCCGAATGGGCGCTCATTCTCTTTATCGTGACTGGAGCCTATCTTTACGTCATCGGCGCGGTGCTGCAATTCTTCCCCGCCCTGGGACGCGAAGCATAGGACAGGCAAGATGACCAAAACGCAGGCTGTTTCATTTTCGAGAACGGGTGGGCCGGAGGTTTTCGACTATGTCGAGATCGATCTTCCCTCACCCTCGACGGGCGAAGTGCAGATCAGGCAGGCGGCGGTTGGGCTTAATTTCATCGACGTCTATTTCCGCAACGGCACCTACAAGGCGCCGCATCTGCCCTTCGTCACCGGCAAGGAGGGCGCCGGCACCGTGACATCGGTCGGTCCCGGCGTCGAGGATTTCAAGGTCGGCGACCGTGTCGCCTATGCCAGTGCCGATGGTGCCTATAGCGCCGAGCGCAATGTCGAGACGCGCCATCTGGTGCATGTTCCCGAGGGAATCGAGCTCGAAACCGCAGCGGCGATGATGCTGAAGGGCATGACCGCCGAATATCTCTTGAACCGCACCTTCAAGGTCGGCCCGCAGACCGTCCTGCTGTTCCACGCCGCTGCCGGCGGCGTCGGCCTGATCGCCGGCCAATGGGCTAAGGCGCTGGGCGCCACCGTCATCGGCACGGCGGGCTCTGAAGACAAGATCGAGCTGGCGCTCGCCCATGGCTACGATCATGTGATCAACTACAAGAGCGACAGCTTCGTCGACCGTGTCCGCGACATCACCGGCGGCAAGGGCGTGGATGTCGTCTACGATTCGATCGGCCGCGATACTTTTCCACAGTCGCTTGACTGCCTGAAGCCGCGGGGCCTTTTTGCCTCCTTCGGCCAATCCTCCGGACCGATCGAGAATTTCACCCTTGCGGCTCTGGCGCAAAGGGGCTCGCTCTTTGCGACGCGGCCGACGCTCTTCACCTATATCGCCACGCGTCAGGAACTGATCGACAGTGCGAAAGCGCTATTTGATATTGTGCAAAGCAACAAAGTGCGTATCAATATCAATCAAACCTATCCGCTGCGTGAGGTTGGGCGGGCTCATGCGGATCTGGAGACAAGAAAAACAACAGGAACGACGCTGCTGATTCCATGAGATCCGAACGGACCGGTTGGCAGAAGAAATGAGGGGAACGTGTCGCCATTGAATGTGCCGGATTCCGGCGCGTTATTATCGGTCCAGAAGCTGACGAAGTTCTTCGGTGGCTTTGCAGCCTGCAATGAAATCGATCTCGATATCGCGCCGGGCGAAATTCATGCGCTTCTCGGCGAAAATGGTGCAGGCAAATCCACCCTGGTGAAGATGCTGTTCGGCGTTCTCGAGCCGACGGGCGGGCATATCCTCTGGCAGGGCCAGCCGGTCGCGATCGCGTCGCCCGGTGAAGCCCGCAAGCTCGGCATCGGCATGGTCTTCCAGCATTTTTCGCTGTTCGAGGCGCTGACGGTTGCCGAAAACATCGCGCTGTCGCTCGATGACGCCATCCCGATCGACAAAATCGCCGAGGAGGCGAGGGCGCTGTCCATCGCCTACGGCCTGCCGCTCGATCCGCATGCCCATGTCGCCGATCTCTCGGTCGGCGAGCGCCAGCGTATCGAGATCGTCCGTGCGCTGCTGCAGAACCCGAAGCTCATCATCCTCGACGAACCGACCTCGGTGCTGACGCCGCAGGAAGCCGACAGACTGTTCGAGACGCTGTTCAAACTGCGCGCCGAGGGGCGTTCGGTTCTTTATATCAGCCACCGCCTGGAGGAAGTGCAGCGCATCTGCGATCGCGCCACAGTCCTGCGCCATGGCCGCGTGACCGGCGCATGCGATCCCAAACACGAAACGCCGGCCTCGCTCGCCCGCATGATGGTCGGCAGCGAAGTGGCGACCGTGACGCATCCGGAGCGCAGCGACAAGGGCGAGATCCAGCTTGCCGTTGCCAACCTTTCCGTCGCCGCGCGCACCCCCTTCGCTATGCCGCTGCGCGACGTGTCGATGGCGGTCCGCTCCGGCGAAATCCTCGCCATAGCAGGTGTCGCGGGCAACGGCCAAAGCGAGCTCTTCGACGCATTGTCCGGCGAATATCCGGTCGCCTCGGCCGAGGCGATTGTCATCCGCAAGAAGCCGGTCGGCAACCAGGGCATTACCGCCCGCCGTCTTCTCGGCGCCGGCTTCGTGCCGGAGGAGCGCCATGGCCATGCCGCCGTCTCTGCCATGAAACTGTCGGATAATCTCGTCCTTGCCCGCAGCCAGTCGGACCGCAAGGCTTTTCTGGGCCTGCTCGGTATCATTCGCCACGCTGCGGTGAAATCCGCCGCAAGGCGCATTTCCGAAGCGATGGATATCCGCAAGAGCGGCGATGATCCGGCCGCCGGCTCCCTGTCCGGGGGGAATCTGCAGAAGTTCATCGTCGGCCGCGAGCTCGACCGCCAGCCGGCAGTCCTCGTCGTCAACCAGCCGACCTGGGGCGTCGATGCCGGGGCTGCAAGCCGCATCCGCCAGGCGCTCGTCGATCTCGCAAGAGCTGGTTCGGCCGTCGTCGTCATCAGCCAGGATCTCGACGAGATCTTCGAAGTGGCGACCGATATTGCCGTCATCTGCGAAGGCCGTCTTTCCCGCCCGTTCCCGGCCGGCGAACTGACGCTGGAAAGGATCGGACTGCTGATGGGCGGACTGCACGAGAGCAGCTCTCCCCCGGAGGCGCCCCATGCGCATTGAACTTGAAAAACGGCCCGACGTCTCGAAGCTCTTCGCCGTCGTCTCGCCACTGCTTGCCCTTGTCCTGACGCTGGTATTCGGCGCCATCATGTTTGCCATGCTCGGCAAGGACCCGGTCGAGGCACTCGACGCCTTCTTCATCGAGCCGCTGCTCGAGGTCTGGTCGTTGCACGAGCTGGCGATCAAGGCCGCCCCGCTTATCCTGATCGCCGTCGGCCTGGCCGTCTGTTATCGCTCGAACAACTGGAATATCGGCGCGGAAGGCCAGTTCACCATCGGCGCCATCACCGGCTCCTATCTGCCGATCGTCTTTTACGACTGGCATTCGCCGCTCGTGCTGCCGCTGATGCTGATCCTTGGTGCGTTCGGTGGTGCGCTTTTCGCCGCCATTCCGGCGCTGCTGAAGGCGCATTTCAACACCAATGAGATCCTGACGTCACTGATGCTGGTCTATATCGCCCAGCTCTTCCTTGACTGGCTGATTCGCGGCGCCTGGCGGGATCCGAAGGGCTTCAACTTTCCAGTCTCGCGCGATTTCGCGCCGGAGGCGGTGCTGCCGGCGATCTGGGAAGAGTCGGGCCGCGCCCATTGGGCCTTCATCTTCGCCATCATTGCGGCGGTCGGTGCCTGGTTCATGCTGCGTTATACGCTGAAAGGCTTCGAGATCGTCGTGCTCGGCCAATCGGAACGGGCAGGGCGTTTTGCCGGTTTCTCGTCGAAGAAGATGATCTGGTTCAGCTTTCTCTTCTCGGGCGCTCTTGCCGGCCTTGCTGGCATCAGCGAGGTTTCCGGCTCGATCGGCCACCTGCAGCCGGCGATTTCGCCGGGCTACGGCTTCACCGCCATCATCGTCGCCTTCCTTGGCCGCCTCAATCCACTCGGCATCATTGCATCCGGCCTGGTGCTGGCGCTGACCTATCTCGGCGGCGAGGCAGCCCAGCTTTCGCTCGGCGTTTCCGACAAGGTCACCCGCGTCTTCCAGGGCTTACTGCTCTTCTTCGTGCTCTCCTGCGATACGCTGATCTATTACAAAATCCGCATTGTCTGGTCGCGGTTAAGGGGCAGGGCGGCATGAGCATCTTCGAAGCCATTCTTCTGACTGTCATCACCGCCTCGACGCCGCTCGTCATCGCCGCACTCGGCGAACTGGTGACCGAGCGCTCCGGCGTTCTCAATCTCGGCGTCGAAGGCATGATGATCATGGGTGCAGTCGCCGCCTTTGCCGGCGCGCAGATGTCGGGTTCGCCCTATGTCGGCATTGTCTGCGGCATTGCGGCAGGCGCGCTTTTCTCTCTGTTGTTTGCCTTCCTGACACTGACGCTGGTGGCGAACCAGGTGGCAACTGGACTGGCGCTCACCCTTCTCGGCCTCGGCGCCTCAGGCATGCTTGGCGAAGCCTATGTCAGCGTGCCCGGCATTCGGCTAGGAGAGATCGTCATTCCCGCCCTGTCGGATATTCCGGTCGTTGGCCACGCTCTCTTCAGCCAGGACCTGATCTTCTACCTGTCGATCGCGCTCGTCGTCGGCGTCAGCTGGTTCCTGTTCCGCAGCCGGATCGGGCTGAAGCTCAGGGCGATCGGCGACAATCACGGTTCGGCCCACGCACTCGGTATTCACGTCATCCGCACGCGGTATCTGGCGGTGATGTTCGGCGGTGCCTGCGCCGGTCTTGCCGGCGCGCAGCTTTCGCTCGTCTACACGCCACAATGGGCCGAGAACATGTCGGCCGGCCGCGGCTGGATCACGCTGGCGCTGGTGGTCTTTGCCTCTTGGCGGCCGTGGCGGGTCTTTGCCGGCGGTTATCTCTTCGGCGCGGTCACCATCCTGCAGCTTCACGCGCAGGCCTTCGGTCTCGGCATTCCCTCGCAGTTTCTCTCGATGCTGCCCTATGCCGCGACTATTGTGGTTCTCATCATCATTTCCCATAATCGGCGCACGACGTTGATCAACACGCCCGCGTCGCTCGGAAAAGCCTTCGTGCCGGAGCGATAAAGCAACAATACAAAGACGGGTTTACGCAATAACTTCAAACCAACAGGGGTCCCCATGAAGAAGTTAGCATTCACACTTGCCGCCTCGGCTGCCGCCGTGATCGGCATCTCTTCCGCCGCGCAAGCCGCGGACAAGACGAAGGTCTGCTTCGTCTATGTCGGTTCGCATACCGACGGCGGTTATTCACAGGCCCACGACCTCGGCCGCCAGCAGATCCAGGCCGAGTTCGGCGACAAGATCGACACGCCTTATCTCGAAAACGTGCCGGAAGGCCCGGATGCCGAGCGCGCCATCGAGCGCCTTGCCCGTTCCGGCTGCAAGCTGATCTTCACGACGTCCTTCGGCTTCATGGACGCGACCGTCAAGGTCGCCGCCAAGTTCCCGGACGTGAAGTTCGAGCATGGCACCGGCTACAAGGCCGGCCCGAACCTTGCGACCTACAATTCGCGCTTCTATGAAGGCCGCTACATCCTCGGCCAGATCGCCGCCAAGACCTCGAAGAATCACGGCGCGGCCTACATCGCCTCCTTCCCGATTCCCGAAGTCGTGATGGGCATCAACTCGTTCGAACAGGGCGCCAAGTCGGTCGATCCGAGCTTCAAGCTGAAGGTCATCTGGGTCAACACCTGGTTCGACCCCGGCAAGGAAGCCGATGCCGCCAAGGCGATGGTCGACCAGGGCGTCGACGTCTTGACGCAGCACACCGACACGACTGCGCCGATGCAGGTCGCCGAAGAACGCGGCATCCACGCCTTCGGCCAGGCCTCCGACATGATCGCAGCAGGCCCGAAGGCTCAGCTGACGGCAATCGTTGACACTTGGGGGACCTACTACTCCAAGCGCGTTCACGCTCTTCTGGACGGCACCTGGAAGTCCGAGCAGAGCTGGGACGGCCTGAAGGACGGCATCCTGAAGATGGCGCCCTATACCAACATGCCCGACGACGTGAAGAAGATGGCCGAGGAAACCGAAGCCAAGATCAAGTCAGGCGAACTGCATCCCTTCACCGGCCCGATCAACAAGCAGGACGGAACGCCCTGGCTGAAGGCCGGCGAGAAGGCCGATGACGGCACCCTGCTCGGCATGAATTTCTATGTCGAAGGTGTCGACGATAAGTTGCCGGGTAAATAATCCCGTAGCCATCTCGCAGATGCGAAGAGCGCCCTTGTAGGCGCTCTTTTTTTGCTGCAACGCATCCCAAGATTCCGATTTACAAAAGTAATACTATATGATTTTTTGACCCTGCGCCGCGAGATGCGGCATTGGGAGGAAATCATGAAATTGAAGACTGCACTTTTGAGTGCCACGATTCTGGCTGCCTGCATGTTCGGTTCGGCTTCGGCCGCCGGCCTCACCGTCGGCTTCTCGCAGATCGGCTCGGAATCGGGCTGGCGTGCGGCTGAAACGACAGTGACCAAGGAGCAGGCCAAGAAGCGCGGCATCGATCTGAAGTTTGCCGATGCGCAGCAGAAGCAGGAAAACCAGATCAAGGCTTTGCGCTCCTTCATTGCTCAGGGCGTCGATGCCATTCTCATTGCTCCGGTCGTTGAAACCGGCTGGGACGACGTTCTCAAGGAAGCCAAGGAAGCCAAGATTCCGGTCATCCTTCTCGACCGTACCATCAAGGCTCCGGACGATCTCTATCTGACGGCTGTTACGTCAGACCTGGTCCATGAAGGCAAGGTCGCAGGCGACTTCCTGGTCAAGACCGTCGGCGACAAGAAGTGCAATGTGGTTGAACTTCAGGGCACCACCGGTTCGTCGCCGGCCATCGCCCGCAAGAAGGGCTTCGAAGAGGCCCTTGCCGGCCACGACAACCTCAAGATCGTTCGCAGCCAGACCGGTGACTTCACCCGCACCAAGGGCAAGGAAGTCATGGAAAGCTTCCTGAAGGCCGAGAATGGCGGCAAGGATATCTGCGCTCTCTACGCCCATAACGACGACATGGCCGTCGGCGCCATCCAGGCGATCAAGGAAGCCGGTCTGAAGCCTGGCAAGGATATCCTCGTCGTCTCCATCGACGCCGTACCGGATATCTTCAAGGCGATGTCCGAAGGCGAGGCCAACGCCACGGTCGAGCTGACGCCGAATATGGCAGGTCCGGCCTTCGATGCGCTGGAAGCCTATCTGAAGGACAAGAAGGCTCCGGCCAAGTGGATCCAGACCGAGTCCAAGCTCTACACGCCTGCCGACGAGCCGATGAAGGTCTATGAAGAGAAAAAGGGTCAGGGCTACTGATCTGATGTGACACTGCTGCATAATTCCTTAAATCGGAATTCGATTTCGGGATAAATCATGCAGCAATTCAAAGCGCTACAGCGTCCTCTATGCCTCTCGAAGAGACCAGGCGGCGCTGTAGAACCGCACCGGCCCGTCATGGACCGGTGCGGAACTGCCTTTGCCGCCTTGGGACGTCATGTCCGGCCGCGGCGCGGCTTTTGCCGTCAATATCAGGAAAACAGACCCTTATGATTCACGATTTCGAGAACGTTCTCGCGGCCTCCGGAATATCGAAATTCTTTCCCGGCGCAGTGGCGCTGGATAAGGTCGATTTCACGCTCCGCAGAGGCGAGGTGCACGCATTGCTGGGCGAGAACGGCGCCGGCAAGTCGACGCTGATCAAGTGCATCACCGGCGCCTATCATCGTGACGAGGGCAGCCTGATGCTGGAAGGCCAGGAAATCAATCCGGCCAATACGCTCGCCGCCCAGAAGCTCGGTATCGGCACGGTCTATCAGGAGGTCAATCTCCTTTCCAATCTGAGCGTCGCCGAAAACCTCTTTCTCGGACGCCAGCCAAGGCGCTTCGGCATGACCGACGTGCGTTCGATGAACCGCAAGGCGCGCGACCTGCTCGCCGGCTACGGCGTCGATATCGACGTCACCGCCGAGCTTGGCCGTTTTTCCGTCGCTGTCCAGCAGGTGGTAGCCATCGCCCGTGCCGTCGATCTCTCCGGCAAGGTGCTGATCCTCGACGAGCCCACCGCAAGTCTCGACAATCAGGAGGTGGCGCTGCTCTTCCGCATCATCGAAGACCTGAAGAAGCGCGGCCTGGGCATTGTCTTCATCACCCATTTTCTCGAGCAGGTCTATGCGATCAGCGACCGTATCACCGTGCTGCGCAACGGCAAGCTCGTCGGTACCCGCGACGCCGCCGATCTGCCGCGCCAGGGCCTGATCGCCATGATGCTCGGCCGCGAACTGGCGCATGTAGAAGAGACCGTCAGGGAACGCAGCCTTGCGGCCGGCGACGTCCGATATCATTTTGCAGGCTACGGCAAACGCGGCAAGGTCAAACCATTCGATCTTGAAGTGCGCGCCGGAGAGGTGGTCGGCGTCGCCGGGCTGCTCGGTTCCGGCCGCACCGAAACTGCCGAACTGCTTTTCGGCATCGAGCATGCCGACAGCGGCAGCGCCACGATCGACGGCCAGCCGGTGACGATTTCGAGCCCGCGCGCCGCGATCGCAAAGGGTTTCGGCTTCTGCCCCGAGGACCGCAAGACCGATGGCATCATCGGCGACCTGTCGATCAGGGAGAACATCGCACTTGCGCTCCAGGCCCGCCGCGGCTGGACGCGGCCGCTGTCGCGCGCCGAACAGAACACGCTTGCCGACCGCTACATCAAGGCGCTCGATATCCGCACCACCGATCGCGAGAAGCCGATCCGGCTACTGTCAGGCGGCAATCAGCAAAAGGCCATCCTCGCCCGCTGGCTGGCGACCAATCCGAAGTTTCTGATCCTCGACGAGCCGACCCGCGGCATTGATGTCGGTGCCCATGCCGAGATCATCCGGCTCATCGAAGAGCTCTGCGCCGGTGGCATGTCGCTCATCGTGATTTCCTCGGAACTTGAAGAGCTTGTCGCCTATAGTTCACGTGTCATCGTACTTCGCGACAGACAGCATATCGCCGAACTGACAGGCGAGCGTATCACCGCTGCCGGCATCGTCGAAGCCATCGCCGCCGCCGAACACAAGATGGAGGATGCATGAGGTCCTCGCTGAAAGCGCTGGCATATCGCCTGGCGCCGCAATTGATTGCGCTCGTTGTCATTCTTCTGTTGAATTTCATAACGTCGCCGCAGTTTTTTAATGTCGTGGTTCAGAATGACCGCCTCTATGGCAGCCTGATCGACGTGCTGAACCGCGGCGCGCCGGTGGCGCTGCTGGCGATCGGCATGACGCTGGTCATCGCCACCAAGGGCATCGACCTGTCCGTCGGTGCAGTCATCGCCATCTGCGGCGCCGTCGCCGCATCGTCGATTGTCTCCGGAAATTCAGTTGCCTACACCATTATCCTGACGCTTGCGATCGGGCTTGCCTGCGGCGTCTGGAACGGTTTCCTGGTGGCGGTCCTCAATATCCAGCCGATCATCGCGACGCTAGTGCTGATGGTCGCCGGCCGCGGCATCGCCCAGCTGATCACCGAAGGCGCCATCCTGACCTTCAACAATGACGGGCTCACCTTCTTCGGCAGCGGTTCGCTGCTGCTCCTGCCGATGCCTGTCGTCATCTGGCTTCTCGTCGGCCTGCTCGTGATCCTGCTCGTCCGCCGCACGGCGCTCGGCATGCTGATCGAGGCCGTCGGCATCAATCGCCGCGCCAGCACGCTCTCCGGCATTCAAACGCCGGTGCTGCTGATGGCGGTCTATATGCTGAGCGGGCTCTGCGCCTCGATCGCGGGCATCATAGTCGCAGCCGACATCAAGGGCGCCGATGCCAACAATGCCGGCCTATGGTTGGAACTCGACGCCATCCTCGCCGTTGTCGTCGGCGGCAATTCGCTGCTCGGCGGCCGCTTCAGCATTCTCGGGTCGCTGATCGGCGCGATGATCATCCAGGCGGTGAATACCGGCATCCTGTCCGCCGGCTTTCCACCTGAATTCAACCTGATCATCAAGGCCCTCATCATTATCGTCATCCTCGTCATCCAGTCGCCGGCGGTCCAATCGCTCGCCATCTTCGCCAGCCGCCGGCAGGGCGGTAGGGAGCAGCCGAAATGAACTCCAAATACCTGCCGCTGCTTGCGACCATCGTCATCTTCGTGCTCGCCTATGCCGGCTGCGCGCTGCAATATCCGAACATTCTGTCGACGCGCGTCATCGGCAATCTTTTGACCGACAACGCCTTTCTCGGCATTGCCGCCGTTGGCATGACTTTCGTCATCATTTCGGGCGGCATCGATCTGTCGATCGGCTCGGTCATCGCCTTTACCGGCGTCTTCCTCGCGGTGATCCTGCAGAACACCTCGATCCATCCGCTGCTCGCTTTCGCGATCGTGCTCGTCATCACCACTGTCTTTGGTGGTATCATGGGCGCGATCATCCATTATCTCGAAATGCCGGCCTTCATCGTCACGCTTGCCGGCATGTTCCTGGCACGCGGCATGGCCTTCGTGCTCTCGATCGACAGCATCCCGATCGATCATGAATATTATTCGACGCTGACGAGCCTCTACTATCGTCTGCCCGGCGGCGGGCGGCTGACGCTGATCGGCGGCATCATGCTTCTGGTCTTTGCCGTCGGCATCTTCATCGCCCAGCGCACCCGCTTCGGCACCAATGTCTATGCACTCGGCGGCGGTCCGCAGACGGCGCGGCTGATGGGCGTGCCGGTCGGCCGCACGACAATCCAGATCTATGCGCTGTCGGGCTTTCTGGCGGGCCTATCCGGGATCGTTTTTTCGCTGTACACCTCTGCCGGATATTCTCTTGCAGCAGTCGGCGTCGAACTCGATGCCATCGCGGCGGTGGTCATTGGGGGGACGCTGCTGACCGGAGGAGCGGGATTCGTGGCGGGAACCTTGATCGGGATCCTGATCCAGGGGCTCATTCAGACCTACATCACCTTCGATGGTACGCTGTCGAGCTGGTGGACCAAGATTCTGATTGGTCTTCTGCTGTTTGCATTCATCCTGATGCAGAAAGCCATCCTGTTCATTTCCAGTCTGAACAAGAGGTACGCCTGAGGGGGAGACGGATCGCTTGCGCTACAAATTGGACGAGACACGCAAGACGGGGCGCAGAACCCGGACGAGCCACGCTCAGGTCGTCGACGAGCTCGGCAAGGCGATCGTCGCCGGCACCTATCCCGTTGGCTCGATCCTGCCGGGCGATACGGAACTGGCGCAGCGTTTCAAAGTGTCCCGCACCGTGTTGCGCGAGACGATGAAGACGCTTGCCGCCAAAGGCATGGTCGTCGCCAAGGCCCGGGTCGGCACGCGTGTGACCGAGAAGAATCTCTGGAACATGTTCGACAGCGAGATTATCGCCTGGCACTTCGACAACGGCGTGACGGAAGAATTCCTGCTGCAGCTCTACGATATTCGTCTCGCCTTCGAACCCTTCGCCGCCGGTCTCGTCGCTGAACGGGCGAATGCCGAGGAGATCGAGACGCTGCGCGAGCTGGCGCTCGAGATGGCAGCGGCGGGTCATACGGCCGACAGCCTGGCACTCGCCGACCTTCATTTTCATCTGGCGATCGCCGAAGCCTCGCACAATCCCTTCATGCGGACACTGGGCAGCCTCATCGAAGCGGCTCTCGTCGGCATGTTCCGGATGAGCACGCCGCCAACCGAAAACGGCTTCGCCAATATCGCCGACACCCATATGCGCATCGTCGATGCGATCGTATCCGGCGATAATGCCGCCGCGCGCCGCGCGATGGAGGACGTCATCCTGGACGGCCGTATTCATGTGCACGAAGCCTTTGCGGCCCGCGGTTCCGAGGCCGTCATAGGATCGATTTCGGCCGCAATTTTACCTTTGTGAAGGCTTTGCCTATCGACAGCGCCGCGCGTCTTTTCGAGAGCCGTAAAGGACGCTGCAGCACTTTGAGCTGCTGGATAATTTTATCCTTAAATCGATTCCGATTTAGGGAATTATGCAGTATGAGGCGATAAAGCCGCCTCACGGCGCGGATTCGCGGAGCAAATCATGGAACGCACTTGTCTTGCCGTCATCCTTGCCGCCGGTGACAGCACGCGGATGAAATCCTCGAAATCGAAGGTGCTGCATCCGGTCGCCGGTCGCCCGATGATCGCCCATGTGGTCGAGGCGGTCGCCTCTGCCGGCATTTCGTCCGTCGCCCTTGTGGTCGGCCGTGATGCCGAGGACGTGGCAAAGGCGGCAAGCATCGCCGGTGTCGACATCGAATCCTATCTGCAGAAGGAGCGCCTCGGCACCGGGCACGCGGTGCTGGCGGCGCGCGAAGCGATCGCCAAGGGTTATGACGATATCCTCGTCACCTATGGCGATGTGCCGCTGCAGACCGAGGGACCGCTGAAGGCGGCCCGCCAGGGCCTCGCCGATGGCAGCGATGTCGTCGTCATCGGCTTCCACACCGACCGCCCGACCGGCTACGGCCGCCTGCTCGTCAAGGACGGCGAACTCATCGCCATCCGCGAGGAAAAGGATGCGACCGATGCCGAGCGCACCGTCACCTGGTGCAATAGCGGGCTGATGGCGATCAACGGCAGAAAGGCGCTCGATCTTCTCTCGCGCATCGGCAATGCCAATGCCAAGGGTGAATTCTATCTGACCGATCTCGTCGAGATCGCCCGTGCGCTCGGCGGACGCGTCACTGCGGTCGATGCTCCTGAGATCGAGATGACCGGCTGTAACACCCGTGCCGAACTCGCCGTCATCGAGCGTTTCTGGCAGGAGCGCCGCCGCCACCAGATGATGCTTTCAGGCGTCACCATGATCGCACCGGAAACGGTCTTTCTCGCCTATGATACCGTCATCGGCCAGGATGCGCTGATCGAGCCGAACGTCGTCTTCGGCCCTGGTGCTGTTATCGACAGCGGCGCCGTCATCCATGCCTTCTCGCATATCGAAGGCGCGCATGTCAGCCAGGGCGCGACCGTCGGACCCTTTGCGCGGCTGCGGCCAGGTGCGGATCTCGGTACCGGTTCGAAGGTCGGCAATTTCTGCGAGGTCAAGAACGGCCGGCTCGGCGAGGGCGCCAAGGTCAACCACCTCACCTATATCGGTGATGCCGTCATCGGCGCCGGCAGCAATATCGGCGCCGGTACGATCACCTGCAACTATGACGGCGTCAACAAGAGCGAGACGGTGATCGGCGAAAACGCCTTCATCGGTTCCAATTCCTCGCTGGTCGCGCCGGTGACGATCGGCGACGGCGCCTATATCGCCTCCGGCAGCGTCATTACCGTCAATGTGCCGGCCGACGCGCTGGCGCTCGGCCGCGCCCGGCAGGAGATCAAGCCCGGCCGCGCGACGCTGCTGCGTGAGCGTGCGCTCGCCATCAAGGCGGCGAAGAAGGCGAAAGCCTGACCGGCCTTGCGTAACCGGCGGAAATTGAAAGTGACCGCCGAGGTGATTGAGAAATAAGCAGGAATTGTTAGGACTGGCCTCGTCATCGAAGCCTTTATGGGGATACTATATGTGCGGCATTGTGGGGATCGTCGGAACTGCGCCTGTTGCCGGGCGCCTGGTCGATGCGCTGAAGCGTCTCGAATATCGCGGTTACGATTCCGCCGGCGTCGCCACCATTCATGACGGCGTGATGGATCGCCGCCGGGCCGAGGGCAAGCTGTTCAATCTGGAAAAGCGCCTCGACAGCGAACCGCTGCCCGGCACCGTCGGCATCGCCCACACACGCTGGGCGACCCACGGCGTTCCGAACGAGACCAATGCCCATCCGCATTTCGTCGAAGGCGTCGCCGTCGTCCATAACGGCATCATCGAGAATTTTTCCGAGCTTCGCGACGAACTGACCGAGGAGGGGTCGGTCTTCGAAACCCAGACCGACACCGAAGTCGTTGCCCATCTGATGGCGAAATACCTGCGCGAGGGCCTGGAGCCGCGCGCCGCCATGCTGAAGATGCTGAACCGGGTGACCGGCGCCTATGCGCTGGCCATCATGCTCAAGGCCGATCCCGACACGATCATGGCCGCCCGTTCCGGCCCGCCGCTCGCCGTCGGCTATGGCCGCGGCGAGATGTTCCTCGGCTCGGACGCGATCGCGCTTTCGCCCTTCACTAACGAGATCACCTATCTCGTCGACGGCGATTTCGCCGTCCTCACCCGCGACGGTGTCTCGGTGCTCGATTTCGCCGGCAAGCCGGTCAAACGCGCCCGCCAGATCTCGCAGGCGACCGCCTATGTCGTCGACAAGGGCAACCACCGCCATTTCATGGAAAAGGAAATCTACGAGCAGCCGGAGGTGATCTCCCACGCGCTCAGCCACTATGTCGATTTCGCCGAGAACACGATCGGCGCCAATGCCGCCGCGATCGACTTCAAAGCGACGACCGGCCTTGCAATCTCGGCCTGCGGCACCGCCTATCTCGCCGGCCTCGTCGGCAAATACTGGTTCGAGCGTTATGCTCGCCTGCCGGTCGAGATCGACGTTGCCTCCGAGTTCCGCTACCGGGAAATGCCGCTGTCGCCGTCACAGGCGGCACTCTTCATCTCCCAGTCCGGCGAGACCGCCGATACGCTGGCATGCTTGCGTTATTGCCGCGACAACGGGTTGAAAATCGGCGCCGTCGTCAATGTCCGCGAATCGACGATCGCGCGCGAATCCGATGCCGTCTTCCCGATCATGGCCGGCCCCGAAATCGGCGTCGCCTCGACCAAGGCCTTCACCTGCCAGCTTGCCGTGCTGGCAGCGCTGGCGATCGGCGCCGGCAAGGCGCGCGGCACGGTGAGTGCTGATGAGGAGAGGGCGCTTGTGCGCCATCTCGCCGAAATGCCGCGCATCATGAGCCGGGTGCTGAACCTTATTCAGCCGCAGATGGAAAGCCTGTCGCGCGAGCTGTCGAAGTGCAAGGACGTGCTCTATCTCGGCCGCGGCACCAGCTTCCCGCTTGCCATGGAAGGCGCGCTGAAGCTTAAGGAAATTTCCTATATCCACGCCGAAGGTTACGCCGCCGGCGAATTGAAGCACGGACCGATCGCACTGATCGACGAGAACATGCCTGTCATCGTCATCGCCCCTTACGACCGTTTCTTCGAAAAGACCGTCTCGAACATGCAGGAGGTCGCAGCCCGCGGCGGCCGCATCATCTTCATCACCGACGAGGCAGGCGCGGCGGCCTCGAAACTGCCGACCATGGCGACGATCACCCTGCCTGTGGTCGATGAAATCATCGCGCCGATGATCTTCTCGCTACCGATTCAGCTGCTCGCCTATCACACCGCCGTTTTCATGGGCACCGATGTCGACCAGCCGCGCAACCTGGCGAAATCCGTGACCGTGGAATAAGCCTGTAACGCCGCGACCGTCGCGCCGAAACATATTGTGCGACGCCCCGAATTCTGGCAATTTTGGTCTGCGGACAAGGGGGAAGGGCCGGCGTACCGGCCTGTCCACGACTGAGATGGAGATCATCAGGAAACGATGACCGACAACACCCCCAGAATGCCGGTCGCGACGCGGCTGAGGAATAATTTTCTCGCAGGGCTGATCATCTGCGCGCCGATCGCGATCACCATCTGGCTGACCTGGACTTTCATCCACTGGTCGGACAGCTGGGTCCGGCCCTATATTCCGGCGCGCTGGAATCCGGAAAGCTATCTCAATTTCGCCATTCCCGGCTTCGGTCTGCTGATCGCCATCGTGCTGATCACCGTCGTCGGCTTTCTCGGCAAGAACCTCATCGGCCAGAGCATCGTCCGTTTCGGCGAATCGATCGTTCAGCGCATGCCGCTGGTGCGCACGATCTACAGAAGCGTGAAACAGATTTTCGAAACCGTGCTGAAGGAACAAGCGAACTCCTTCAAGAAGGTCGGCCTCATCGAATATCCGGGTCCCGGCCTCTGGGCACTGATCTTCATCGCCACCGACGCCAAGGGCGAAATCGCTTCGAAGTTCAATGCCATGGGCCAGGACATGGTCGCCGTCTTCCTGCCGCCGACGCCGGTGCCGACAGCCGGCTTCCTCATCTTCGTACCGCGCGAGAAGATCGTCATGCTCGATATGTCGCCGGAAGACGCCGCCAAGTTCCTGATTTCAGGCGGGCTCGTGGCGCCAGAACACAAGCCGGCTGATCCGAAGCAGAAGCATTTGCCGCGGCCGAAGCCGGTCGCGGTTTCCAAGGCTGAATGATGCATGTCGCCCAAAAGTGTTCAGCGGTTTTGGGGTAACGACATGCATAGAACAATGACTTAAAGCGCGCCGCAGCGCGCTTTATCCAGCTCTAAGAAAACGGATCGCCTCGTCGCGGCGGAAGAGATAGAGCAGGGTGCGGATCGCCGCTCCCCTTTCGGTGGTCAGCTCCGGATCCCGCTCGATGAGGTAAGCGGCATCCTTGCGGGCGATCTCCAGCAGGTCGGCATGTGCTTCGAGGCTGGCGATGCGGAATCCCGGCGTGCCGGATTGCCGTGTGCCGAGCAATTCGCCTTCGCCGCGCAGCTTCAGATCCTCCTCGGCAATGCGAAAACCGTCCTCCGTCTCCCGCATGATCGAAAGCCTGGCATGGCCGGTCTCGCCGAGTGGTCCCTTGTAGAGCAGGATGCATGTCGAGGCCTCGTCTCCGCGCCCGACGCGGCCGCGCAGCTGATGCAATTGCGCCAGGCCGAAGCGTTCGGCATGTTCGATCACCATGATCGTCGCATCCGGCACGTCGACACCGACCTCGACGACGGTGGTGGCGACGAGCAGCCGGGTCTCGCCGTTCTTGAACGCCATCATCGCCGCGTCCTTCTCCGGCCCGCTCATGCGACCGTGGATGAGGCCGATGCCCGGACCAAGTGCTGAGACCAGCGTCGCATGCCGCTCTTCGGCCGACATCAGGTCGAGCTCCTCGGACTCCTCCACCAGCGGGCAGATCCAGTAGGCCTTCTTGCTCTCAGTGATCGCGCTTTGCAGCCGGCCGACGATTTCGCCGGTCCGTTCCATCGGCACGGTGATCGTCTGGATCGGCTTGCGGCCGGCCGGTTTTTCGGTGAGCTTGGAGACGTCCATATCGCCGAAGGCGGCGAGCACCAGCGTGCGCGGGATCGGCGTCGCCGTCATGACCAGCATATGCGGCGAGAGGCCCTTGGCGGTCAGCCGCAGCCGCTGATGCACGCCGAAACGGTGCTGCTCGTCGACGACGGCAAGCATCAGATTGGCGTAGGCGACGCTGTCCTGAAACAGCGCATGCGTGCCGATGACGATCTGGGCGGCACCCGAGGCGATTCGCTCCAGGATTTCTTCCCGTTCGCGTCCCTTGGTGCGCCCGGTCAGCACCTCGATGCCGAGCCCGGCAGAGGCGGCGAATTTCGATATCGTTGCGTGGTGCTGCCGCGCCAGGATTTCCGTCGGCGCCATCAGCACGGCCTGGCCGCCGCTCTCGATCACCGCCGCCATCGCCATCAGCGCCACCAGCGTCTTGCCGGAACCGACATCGCCCTGCAGCAGCCGCAGCATGCGCTCGTTGCCGGCCATATCCTTCAAAACCTCGGCGATCGCCTCGTTCTGGCTTGATGTCAGCGAGAAGGGCAACGCCTTCAGGATCTTGCTGCTGATGGCGCCGGTCGCAGTGACCGGCTGGCCCGCCACCTTGCGCAGCCTCTGCCGAACCAGGCTCAGCGACAGCTGGCCGGCGAGGAATTCGTCATAGGCAAGCCGCCGCCGGGCAGGGGCCTGCGGGTCGATATCCCCAGGGTCGTGCGGCTCGTGCAGCATGTGGAAACTGTCGCGGATCGATGGCAGGCCCTCTCGCTGCGTCAGTGCCAGATCATCCCATTCCGGCAGCTCGGGAAACCGCGGCAGGCCGGCGTCGATGATCTTGCGCAGCGTCTTCGGCGAGAGCCCCGCCGTCAGCGGATAGATCGGCTCGACCAGCGGCAGGCTCTCCGTCTCGTCGGCCCTGACGATATAATCGGGATGCACCATCGAGGCGCGGCCGTTGAACCAGTCGATCTTGCCGCTGACCGTCACCTCCGCGTCAACAGGCAGCTGCTTCTCCAGCCATGCCGCCTGTCCGCGGAAGAACACCAGCGTCAGTTCGCCCGTCTCGTCATGCAGGAAGACGCGGTAGGGGATATTGCTTTTGCCGCCCGGCGGCACCTGGTGGCGGTCGACGCGCGCCGTGATCGTCACGATTGCGCCCTGCGGCGCGCGGGCGATGCCTGGCTGGTTGCGCCGGTCGATCAGCGAGAAGGGCGCGTGGAAGAGCAGGTCTATGACCCGGCAATCCTCCAGCGACTCGCGCCCGAGCAGCTTGACCAGCAGGTCGGCGATCTTCGGGCCGACGCCCGGAAGGCCCGAAATAGGGGAAAACAGAGGATCGAGAATGGCGGGGCGCATGCGGCCAAAATGCGATAAACAATGCGGCCTTGGCAAGGCTGACAAGCCGCTTTCCAGGGTCTATAGAGGCGCATCAACAGGAAGGTATGCCATGACAGGTGTCACGCTCACCAGTGCCGGTCTCGACCCGCGCCGCCGCCGGATCCTTTTCCGCTGCTGGCATCGCGGCATCCGCGAAATGGATCTGGTCTTCGGCCAGTTCGCCGAAGCCGAGGTTGCCAGACTGTCGGAAGCCGAACTCGACGAGTTCGAGACGATCATGGCGGAAGAGGACAATGATCTCGTCCGCTGGATCATGGGAACATGGCCGGTGCCTGAGCGTTTCCAGACACCGATGTTTGCCCGCATTGCCGCCTATAAGCCCGATTTTGACAAGCCCCTCAGGACGCCGGAATGATCCCTGGTTTCGATGCGAAGAAGCTTGCGGCCATTGCCGAGCCGCTGACGATCGGCAATGTGCCGGCAGGTCTTGAAACGCTGCTGCTCGCCGAGCTCGCCCGAACGGGAGAGCCGGTCGCCTATGTCATGTCCGACGGCCACCGCATGGCCGATCTGGAGCAAATGCTGAGCTTCGTCGCCCCCGACATTCCGGTTCTCACCCTGCCGGCCTGGGACTGTCTGCCCTATGACCGCGTCTCGCCGAGCGCCGACACCTCGGCCCGCCGGCTTGCCGCACTCGGCGGCCTCATCGCCCATCGCAAGAAGCCGCATGCGGCAATCGTGCTCGTCACCGCCAATGCCATGCTGCAGAAGGTGGCGCCGCAGGATGTCATCGAGAGCCTGACCTTTTCGGCCCGTCCCGGCAACCAGCTACGCATGGACGATCTCGCCGGCCGCCTCGAGCGCAATGGCTTCGAGCGGGTCGCGACCGTTCGCGAGGTCGGCGAATATGCCGTGCGCGGCGGCATTCTCGACGTCTTCGTGCCCGGTTCGGAGGAGCCCGTCCGCCTCGATTTCTTCGGTGATACGCTGGAGAGCATCCGCAGCTTCGATCCCGCCAGCCAGCGCACGACCGGGCAGGTGCACTCCCTCGATCTCAACCCGATGAGCGAGGTGACGCTGACGCCGGATACGATCAGCCGCTTCCGCAAGAATTACCTCTCCGCTTTCGGCGCGACCACACGCGACGACGCGCTCTATCTTGCCGTCTCAGAAGGCCGCCGTTACCCCGGCATGGAGCACTGGCTGCCGCTTTTCTACGAGAAGCTCGATACCGTCTTCGATTATTTGAGCGGCTTCCGGATCGTCATCGACCATACGGTGCGTGAAGCAGCCGAAGAGCGCTCCAAGCTCGTTTTCGATTATTACGACGCCCGCCTGAATTCCGGCCAGCCGGCCAAGGGGATGACGCAGGGCACGCCTTACAAGCCGGTGACGCCGGGCCAGCTCTATCTCGACAGCAAGCTTTTCGTCAAAACCCTCGACGCGCTGGGCGCGATCCGCATCAGCCCCTTCAACGAGCATGAGGGCGAGGCGCGGCGGGTCGTCAATGTCGACGCCCGCCAGGGCCAGCGCTGGGCCCGCTCGAACGCCGAAGGCGGCGGCGATGCCGAACGCATCAACATCTTCGACGTGGTCGTCAAGCATATCGCCGACCGCCGCGCGGCCGGCGCGAAAGTGCTGGTCACCGCCTGGACCGAAGGTTCGCTGGAGCGCCTGCTGCAGGTGCTGAACGAGCATGGCCTGGAAAAGGTCAAGCCGATCGAGGCGCTGAAGGATGTCGGCTCGCTGGCGAGAGGCGAGGCTGCTGCTGCCGTGCTCAGTCTCGAAGCCGGCTTCGAGGCCGGCGACCTTGTCGTCATCGGCGAGCAGGATATCCTCGGCGACCGCATGGTGCGCCGCTCCAAGCGCCGCAAGCGCGCCGCCGATTTCATCTCGGAAGTCGCGGGCCTCGACGAAGGCTCGATCGTCGTCCACGCCGAACACGGCATCGGCCGCTTCATCGGCCTGAGGACCATCGAGGCCGCAGGCGCGCCGCATGCCTGCCTCGAGCTGCAATATGCCGACGACGCCAAGCTCTTCCTGCCGGTCGAGAACATCGATCTCCTCTCGCGCTATGGCGGTGAGGGCACCGAAGCCCAGCTCGACAAGCTCGGCGGCGGCGCCTGGCAGATGCGCAAGGCCAAGCTCAAGAAGCGCCTGCTCGACATGGCCGATGCGCTGATCCGCATCGCCGCCGAGCGCCTGACGCGCCACGCGCCGATGCTGACGACGCCGGAAGGTCTCTACGACGAATTCGCCGCCCGCTTCCCCTATGACGAGACCGAGGACCAGGAAAACGCCATCGAGGCTGTGCGCTCCGATCTCGGCGCCGGCCGGCCGATGGACCGTCTGGTCTGCGGCGACGTCGGCTTCGGCAAGACGGAAGTGGCGCTACGCGCCGCCTTCGTCGCAGCGATGAACGGCGCCCAAGTCGCCATCGTCGTGCCGACGACACTGCTGTCCCGCCAGCATTTCAAGACCTTTTCCGACCGTTTCCGCGGTCTGCCGGTGCGTATCCAGCAGGCCTCGCGCCTTGTCGGCGCCAAGGAGCTGGCGCTGACCAAGAAGGAAGTGGCGGAAGGCAAGACCGATATCGTCGTCGGCACCCATGCGCTGCTCGGCGCCGGCATCAAATTCGCCAATCTCGGTCTGCTCGTCATCGACGAGGAACAGCATTTCGGCGTCAAGCACAAGGAACGGCTGAAGGAGCTGAAGAGCGACGTGCACGTGCTGACGCTGTCGGCAACGCCGATCCCGCGCACCCTGCAGCTCGCCATGACCGGTGTGCGCGAATTGTCGCTGATCACCACCCCGCCGGTCGACCGCATGGCGGTGCGCACCTTCATTTCGCCTTTTGACAGCCTGGTCATCCGCGAGACGCTGATGCGCGAGCATTATCGCGGCGGCCAAAGCTTCTATGTCTGCCCAAGGCTTGCCGATCTCGAGGACGTGCATGCCTTCCTGCAGTCGGATTTGCCGGAGCTGAAGGTCGCCGTCGCCCATGGCCAGATGCCGGCCGGCGAACTCGAAGACATCATGAACGCTTTCTACGAAGGCCGTTACGACGTGCTGTTGTCGACCACCATCGTCGAATCCGGCCTCGACGTACCCACCGCCAATACGCTGATCGTCCACCGCGCCGACATGTTTGGCCTTGCCCAGCTCTATCAGCTGCGCGGCCGCGTCGGCCGCTCGAAGGTACGCGCTTTCGCCCTCTTCACCCTGCCGGTCAATAAGGTGCTGACGGCCACCGCCGAACGCCGGTTGAAGGTGCTGCAGTCGCTGGATACGCTCGGCGCCGGCTTCCAGTTGGCAAGCCACGACCTCGACATCCGCGGCGCCGGCAACCTGCTCGGCGAGGAGCAGTCCGGCCATATCAAGGAGGTCGGCTTCGAACTCTACCAGCAGATGCTGGAAGAGGCGGTCGCTGAGGTCAAGGGTGTCGACGAGATCCACGATACCGGCTGGTCGCCGCAGATCTCCGTCGGCACGACGGTAATGATCCCGGAAACTTACGTGCCCGACCTGCATCTGCGCATGGCGCTCTACCGCCGTCTCGGCGAAATCACCGAACTCAAGGAGATCGACGGCTTCGGCGCCGAGATGATCGACAGATTCGGCCCGATGCCGATCGAAGTCCAGCATCTGCTGAAGATCGTCTACATCAAATCGCTCTGCCGCACCGCCAATGTCGAAAAGCTCGATGCCGGCCCGAAGGGCGTCGTCGTTCAGTTCCGCAACAAGGAATTCCCCAACCCGGCAAACCTCGTCGGTTATATCGGCAAGCAGGGCACGATGGCGAAGATCCGCCCCGATCATAGCCTGTTCCTGACCCGCGACCTGCCGACGCCGGAAAAACGCCTGCAGGGCGCTGCCGTCATCATGACGCAGCTGGCCGAATTCGCGAAATAGAGCAATTCCAGCAAAAGTTTGCCGCGGTTTTGCGTCCGGAATTGCGTGGAAAAAGGAGACAAGGATGGCAACATACGGCGCAACGATTGCCTGGCAGCGCAACGGCGAGACCTTCACCGACAACCGCTACAGCCGCGTCCACCGCTGGACCTTCGACGGCGGCATCGAGGTGAGGGCATCCTCTTCCGCGCACGTCGTTCCGCTGCCCTATTCCGCCGAGGATGCCGTCGATCCTGAAGAGGCTTTCGTCGCCTCGCTCTCCAGCTGCCACATGCTCTGGTTCCTGTCGATCGCCGCCAAACAGCGCTTTTGCGTCGACAGCTACACCGATGCCGCCGAGGGCATCATGGAGAAGAATGCCGAAGGCCGCCTTGCCATGACCGTCGTGACCCTCCGTCCGCATGTCGTCTTCAGCGGCGAAAAGCAGCCCTCGCTGAGCGAGCTGGAAGCTCTACACGATCGCGCTCACGGCGAATGCTTCATTGCAAATTCGGTGAAGACCGATGTGCGCTGCGTTCCGGTTCTGGGCTGAACCTGGAGCCGGCAGCGTTAGTTCATGCCTGATCGCGCCTCGGCCTTCGCCTTGGCGATGTCGCGCAGCGCGTTCGCCAACACGTCGGGCGTCTGTGCGCCGCTGACGGCATATTGCTGGTCGAAGATGAAGAAGGGCACGCCGTTGACGCCCATCTCCTGGGCCGCCTTGATTTCGGCGACGATCAGATCGCGGTCGGCATCGGAGGCAAGCAGCGAGGCGATGACCGAGCGGTCTAGGCCTGATTTTTCGGCGATATCGAGCAGCACCGCATGGTCGCCGACATTGTGGCCTTCCTCGAAATTCGCCTTGAACAGCGCGGCAACGACCTTGTCCTGCTTCTCGCGGCCTTCGATCATCGCCCAGTGGACCAACCGATGTGCGTCGAGCGTGTTCGGGCCGATCTTGATCGCCTCGAAATTGAAGGAGACGCCGACCTCGCGGCCGTAATCGGTGAGCATCTTGTGCGCCTGGGCCACACGCTCCTCGCCGCCGAGCTTTTCCGCCAGCGCCTTCTTCTGGTCGACGCCTTCCTTTGGGTAGTCGGGATTGAGCTGGTACGGCCGCCAGTTGATGTCGACGCCGATTTGGTCCTGAACTTCGGCGATGGCGAGCTCCAGGCGCGCCTTGCCGAGATAGCACCAGGGGCAGACGACATCCGAGACGACGTCGATGGTGATACGCTCCATAATAATCTTCCTTATTCTCATGCATCTCCGCACGGCGACATTTCGGCCGGCAGCGGTTCGGTTGCTTCCTATTGCGCGCTCACGTCCCACCATACCGGCAGCTGGTAGCCGTAGAGCGGCACCGTGTCGGGATGGCCGATGCGCTTGCTGCGCGCCATCCATTGCTGGTCCATATGATAGAGCGGCAGCACGTAATGGCCGGAAAGCAGCAGCCGGTCGTAGGAGCGCACCGCCGCGGTGAAATCCTCGGCGGAGCGCGCCCCGAGCAGATGGTCGATCAGCGTGTCGAGATCGGGATCGTTGGCGCCTGCAAAGCTGTCCGTCCCCTCCTGCGTGCGCACAGCCGAAGACCAGCGGCCGAGCTGTTCGGTTCCAGGCGAGAGCGAAGACGTGTAGGACTTGAGGATCATGTCGTAATCGAAGCTGTTCGTCCGGCTCTGATACTGCGAATCGTCGACCGTACGGATCGCGGCGGCGATGCCGATCGTCTGCAGCGAACGCTGGTAGGCGACGGCGAGTTTCTCCTGGTCGGCATTCTGCGTCATGATCTCGAAGGCGAGCTGGCGGCCGGAGGCGTCAAGCATCTTGCCGCCTTGGATCGTATAGCCGCCCTGCTTCAACAGCGCGACGGCCTGTTTCAGTACATTGCGGTCGCGGCCGGAGCCGTCGGTGACGGGCAGCTTGTAGGTGCCGTCGAGAATCTCTGGCGCGATCTTGTCCTTGATCGGCCCGAGCTGGGCAAGTTCCCTCGCATCGGCCGGAACGCCAAAGCTCGACAGCTCGGAATTCTGCCAGAAGCTCTGCGTGCGCTTGTAGGCTCCGGAATAGAGGTTCTTGTTCGCCCATTCAAAATCGAACACCAGCGACAGGCCCTCGCGCACCTTGAGATCGGCAAAGATCGGCCGGCGCGTGTTGAACACGAAGCCGAGCATGCCGCTCGGCAGTTTAGGCGTGAACGCATCCTTGATTGCAGCCCCCGAGGTGACGGCGGGGAAATCATAGGCATTGGCCCAATGGCCGGGATTGCCGTCAGGGTAGGTGTCGACGTCGCCTTTCTTGAAGGCCTCGAACAGCGTCGTGTCCTGCAGGAAATACTGGACGGTGATCTGGTCGTAATTGTCCGTGCCGACCTTGGCGGGAATGTCCTTGCCCCAGTAATTCGGGTCGCGCTCATAGGTGATGCTCTCGCCGGGCTTCACCGTCTTTACCTTATAGGGGCCAGAGCCGACCGGCGGCGTCAGCGCTGTGCGGTCGAAGGTTTCGGGATCGACCGCATGTTTGGGCAGCACCGGGAAAAGGCCGAAGATCAAAGGCGTCTCACGGTTAGCTTTGTCGGTGAAGGTCAAGCGCACGCTACGCTCGCCGACCCTTTCCACCTTGGCGACGAATTTCTTCAGGGGGGTTGCGTAGCGCGGGAGGCCTTTGTCGCGCATCAGCTCGAAGGTGAACATCACGTCTTCGGGCGTCACCGGCTGGCCGTCGTCCCATTTCGCCTTCGGATTGAGATTGAACTGGATGAAGCTCCTGTTGTCGTCCCATTCGACCGTCTCGGCAAGCAGGCCGTAAAGCGTGAAGGGTTCGTCCCTGGAGCGCTGCATCAGCGATTCGTAGACGAGATTGCCATATTCCGGATCCCACATGCCGCGCGCCGTCGTGCGCATGCTCTTCAGGATGAACGGGTTGAGACTGTCGAAGGTGCCGACGACGCCGTAAGTGATCTTGCCGCCCTTTTTCACGTCGGGGTTGACGTAAGGGAAGTGTTTGTAGTCGGCCGGCAAGGCCGGCTCGCCGTGCATCGCGATGCCGTGCAGCGGCTCGGCAGCGACAGTGCCGCACAGCAGCGAGAGGACGAGAGGGACGACAATCCGGAGCATTCGGCAATCCTTGATCCGTGAAAACGGGGCATGATTCACCGCGGAGATTATCATGGGGTCGATCGATTCCAACACTGAGCGGCGATTTCTTTGGCATCGCGACGAAATGCACCTCAAATTGCCAAAGAAATGCTGGATATCTTGAACGCTGCGATGTAACAGGTGAACCCGAAGTTTAGGGGTCATGCATTTGCCTTATTTTTTTAAGAGGTGGAGTGCCGAACGACCCGATGGTTGGGGCGGCAAACCGCTGCTCCGAACGGATATCAGGAGACGGAATTCGTTATGATGTTCAAGTCTGAAAAGAAAATGCGGGCAGCACTGTCCGTTCTGGCAGTGGTGTTCGGCGCTTCGGCTCCGGTCTCCTCCTTCGCACAGGATGCGGCGGCACAGGCTCCGGCCGATGCCCCGGCACAGGCCGCAGGAGCGCCGAAGCTCGGCTGGTACAAGACCTGCAGCAAGCAGGAAGACAACGACATCTGTGTTGTCCAGAACCTGATCCTCGCCAATGGCGGCCAGCTTGTTACAGCAGTCGGCCTGATCTCGGTTTCCGGCAAGATCAACCGCAAGCTCTTGCAGGTCTCGGTTCCCACGGCACGCCTGGTTCCTCCCGGCGTCATCATGCAGATCGACGGCGGCAAGGGCCAGAAGCTCGACTACGCCGTCTGCCTGCCGGACAAGTGCACAGCCGAAATTCCGCTGACCGACGCGATGATCGCCAGCCTCAAGAAGGGCAGCGACGTGATCTTCACTTCAATCAACTTCCGCCGCGCCCCGAACCCGATCAAGATTTCGCTTGAAGGCTTCACCGGCGCTTATGACGGCGAACCGGTTTCCGAATCCAAGCTCGCTGAAAGCCAGCGCAGCCTGCAGGACAGCATGCAGAAGAAGGCCGAAGAAGCCCGCAAGAAGCTTGAAGATGCCCAGAAGGCAGCCAAGGCGCAGTAATCCTGCCGCTTTCTTTGAAACAGAGACCCGGCTTCGCGCCGGGTTTTTTGTTGCGCAATGAAAAGGCCTCGCCGGGAGAAGCGAGGCCTTGATTTAACGATCGGCACGAGTGAGTTAGTGGGCGAAGCTCATCTTGGGTTTGAACTGCCCTGACGGGGCCTGATCGAAGATCTGGTAGATCTGTGGGTTGCGAAGCGGCGTGCCGCTTTCGTCGTTCATCAGGTTCTGTTCGGAGACGTAAGCGACATATTCGCTCTCGTCATTCTCGGCAAGCAGGTGATAGAAGGGCTGGTCCCTGCTCGGGCGCACCTCGGCCGGAATGGAATTCCACCATTCCTCCGTATTCGCGAACTCCGGATCAACGTCAAAGATGACGCCGCGAAACGGAAAAACCTTGTGCCGAACCACTTCGCCGATGCTGAACTTTGCTACTCTTTCTTTCATGGTACGACTTCCTTTCATCACCAAATTTGGTGATTGGCGCCGCGCAAATCAAGATTTTGCACGCCGTTCGTCACATGAACGTCATATCCTCGCCATTTGCCGTTCGTGACCTGGGAGGCGAAAGCCCCGGCGGGCCGGGACTTTCTGTGTTCAGGGCCCGATCAGGCCGAATAGTACATGTCGTATTCGACCGGATGCGGCGTCATTTCGAAACGCATCACCTCAGCCATCTTCAGCTCGATGAAGGCATCGATCTGGTCGTCGTCGAAGACGCCGCCGGCCGTCAGGAACTTGCGATCCTTGTCGAGACTTTCGAGTGCTTCGCGCAAGCTGCCGCAGACGGTCGGGATCTTCTTCAATTCCTTCGGCGGCAGGTCGTAGAGATCCTTGTCCATGGCCTTGCCGGGATGGATCTTGTTCTTGATGCCGTCGAGGCCGGCCATCAGCATGGCGGCAAAGGCGAGGTAGGGGTTGGCGGTCGGATCCGGGAAGCGGACTTCGACGCGCTTTGCCTTCGGGTTGGTCCCGAACGGAATGCGGCAGGAAGCCGAGCGGTTGCGCGCCGAATAGGCCAGCAGTACCGGTGCTTCATAACCCGGGACGAGACGCTTGTAGGAGTTCGTCGACGGGTTGGTGAAAGCGTTGATTGCCTTGGCGTGCTTGATGATGCCGCCGATATAAAACAGGCAGCTCTCGGAAAGGCCGGCATATTCGTCGCCGGCAAAGGTCGGCTTGCCGCCCTTCCAGATCGACTGGTGCACATGCATGCCCGAGCCGTTGTCGCCGAAGATCGGCTTCGGCATGAAGGTCGCTGTCTTGCCATAGGCGTTGGCCACCTGGTGCACGACGTATTTGTAGATCTGCATCTTGTCGGCGTTGCGCACCAGCGTATCGAACTTGATGCCAAGTTCGTGCTGGGCAGCAGCCACTTCGTGGTGATGCTTTTCGACGACGACGCCCATTTCGGAGAGCACCGTCAGCATTTCAGAACGCATGTCCTGGGCGCTGTCGACGGGGGGAACCGGGAAGTAGCCGCCCTTGACGCGCGGACGGTGGCCGAGGTTGCCGGTCTCGTAGTCGGTGTCGTCGTTCGACGGCAATTCGGTCGAATCGAGCTTGAAGCCGGTGTTATAAGGATCGGCCTTGTACTTGACGTCGTCGAAGACGAAGAATTCGGCTTCGGGGCCGACGAAGATGGTATCGCCGATGCCTGATGCCTTGAGATAGGCTTCGGCCTTCTTGGCGGTGCCGCGCGGATCGCGGTTATAGGCCTCGCCGGAGACCGGATCGAGGATGTCGCAGACGATGACCATGGTCGACTGGGCGAAGAACGGGTCCATATGCACCGTTTCGGTGTCGGGCATCAGCACCATGTCGGACTCGTTGATGGCCTTCCAGCCGCCGATCGAGGAGCCGTCGAACATCACGCCGTCAGCGAACATGTCTTCGTCGACGCAGACGACGTCCATCGTCACATGCTGTAGCTTGCCCTTCGGGTCGGTGAAACGCAGATCGACGAACTTTACGTCGTTCTCCTTGATCTGCTTCAGAATTTCGCTTGCGGTCGCCATTAATGAGTTTCCTCCGATTTGCGATGACGGTGTAGGTCGGCGATGACGGTAACGGACTTTGCGCGATTGGCAAAGTGGTCAGATGGCATCGATGCCGGTCTCGCCGGTGCGGATGCGGATAACCTCTTCGATGTTGGAGACGAAGATCTTTCCGTCGCCGATGCGGCCGGTCTGCGCCGCCTTGCGGATCGCATCGATGACGGCCTCCGCGTTCTCGTCGGCCAGTACGACCTCGACTTTAACCTTCGGCAGGAAATCGACGACGTATTCAGCTCCGCGGTAGAGTTCCGTGTGGCCCTTCTGACGGCCGAAACCCTTGGCTTCCGTGACCGTGATACCCTGCAGGCCAACTTCCTGAAGGGCTTCCTTCACTTCGTCCAGCTTGAAAGGCTTAATGATCGCTTCGATCTTTTTCATGAGAAAATGTCTCTCCGCTTCTCTTGTTATGGCAGGAATTTTCCCGCTCGCCGGATATGATGCAGATATCGTGCCAGTTTGAAATCCATCTTGTCGAAAAAACACGTCGATTCTGTCAAAACAGGCGCGTTTGCGGGGAATTCTATGTGGTTTTGGTGGCGGAACGGGTGGAAAAACATTGTCTCCGATCAAAATCACATCCGAAACGGAAAAAGTCAGGTATTTTCGCAACTGCGAATACACATCGTCTGGAGATGAAAATATAGGCAAATGCTTAAATTGCGTCCTTCTCTTTGGTATTTCAGGCGGTTGTTTTTTAGGCGTTTTTTGATTGAATAGGGTGATGATCAAACATCTGTCCGACCTTCTTCTCACGCCTGCCGAAATGGCCGCGGTCGACGCGGCCGCTGCGGCATCCGGCATCGACTCCTTCGGTCTGATGGAGGGGGCAGGTGCCGCGGTCGCGGCCGCTGCTCTGCGCCTTTATCCCGGAGCTTTGCGTTTCGTCGCACTCTGCGGACCGGGCAACAATGGCGGCGACGCCTATGTCGCAGCCCGTCATCTGCAGGAAAGCGGGGCGAGGGTGGCGCTCTTCCACCTCGGCGATCCCATGAGGCTGAAAGGTGATGCCGCCCGTGCCCACATGAACTGCGCGCTCAAGGGACAGGAACTCGACCTCTATCGGCCGGAAACCGGCGACGTCGTCGTCGATGGCTTGTTCGGGGCGGGGCTTGGCCGCGAGGTGCCGGCCGATGTGCGCGCGCTGATCGGCCGCGTCACCGAGGCCGATATTCCTGTGCTCGCCATCGATCTGCCCTCCGGCCTCGATGGTCGCACCGGCAAGGTGCTGGGTGCCGCCTTCCGGGCCTACAACACCATCACCTTCATGACCCGCAAGCCCGGTCATCTGCTGATGCCGGGTAGGGAGCTTTGCGGTGAATTGGAGGTCTTCGATATCGGTATTCCCGCCCGCATCATCCGCGCTGAGGCAGGCGGTGTCATCGCCGAGAACACGCCGGATGCCTGGAAGCGCGTGCTGCCGGCCGAGCAACTGGAAACCCACAAATACAAGCGCGGTCATCTGGTCGTCTTCTCAGGCGAGGCCCACAAGACAGGTGCCGCGCGCATGTCGGCGATCTCGGGCCTGAAGGCCGGCGCCGGCTTGGTGACCATCGCAGCCCCCCGCGCGGCGATGGCCGCCAATGCTGCGCATCTCACCGCCGTCATGCTGCATGCCATCGACGACGAGGCCGACCTCGGCGACTGGCTCTCCGACAAGCGGCTGCAGACCTTCGTCCTCGGCCCCGGTTTCGGTATCGGCGCCAGGGCGCGCGGCTTCGTCTCGGTCCTTGCCGATCGCCATCTGGTGCTCGATGCCGACGGCATCTCCTCGTTCAAGGACGATCCGCAACAGCTGTTTGATCTTTTCCGGGGTGAGCCGCGTCTGGTGCTGACGCCGCACGAGGGCGAATTCGCCCGGCTCTTTCCCGATATCGGCGGCGACGATAGGCTCGGCAAGGTGGACAAGGCTGTGGCCGCCGCCCGCCGCGCCAATGCCGCGATTATCTACAAAGGCGCCGATACCGTCATCGCCGCGCCAGACGGCCGTGCGCTCATCAATACCAACGCTCCCGTCTGGCTTGCCACCGCCGGTTCCGGCGACGTGCTTGCCGGCATCATCGGCGGATTGCTGGCCCAGGGCCTGCCGGCCTTCGAGGCCGCGGCCGCCGGCGTCTGGCTGCACGGCGAGGCAGGCCAACGCGCCGGCAAGGGGCTGACGGCGGAGGAGCTTGCAGCCGAGGTGTTGCCCCTTTAGAGCGCCTTGCGTCCTTTGGGACGCACAACGGACGCTCTAGCTCTTTCAATCGCATTGTGCTTTCCGACAATCGATTCCGATTTTCGGTCCGATGCGCTTGCGCCTCGGCATGGGCCAGGATTGAGGAGCGCGGACGCCGCGGATCCAGCCATCTGCCGGATCTGCCCGCTGATGGCCTCCTGCACCTCTGACGCAGAAGCAGCATCGAGGGCGGGTTGAACTCGATGCCGGCTGAATAACGGCCATTGTCGCCGCGATCCTTGCGTGGCATCTTCCCGGCGGAGGATTCCGCGTCTCGTTCACGGGCTTTCCGTTTTACTGTGTAAGTTTGTCTTCCCGACGGAGGCTCGAATGAGTATTGGCCTGATCGCCCTTCTTGATGATATCGCGGCATTGGCCAAGGTGGCTGCGGCCTCGCTCGACGATATTGCCGGCCAGGCGGCCAAAGCAGGCGCGAAAGCGGCTGGCGTCGTCATTGACGATGCGGCCGTCACACCCCGCTATGTCACCGGATTTTCGGCAGCACGCGAATTGCCGATCATCGGCAAGATCGCGCTCGGCTCGCTGAAGAACAAGCTTCTGATCCTGCTTCCGGCAGCACTGATCCTGAGCCTTGTCGCACCGCAGGCGATCACACCGCTGCTGATGATTGGCGGACTTTATCTCTGCTACGAGGGTGTGGAAAAAGTCTACGGGCTGGTGCTGCCGCACGCGGCCCACGCCCATGAATCGGCGCTCGAGGCGACGAGCCTCGATGCCAAATCCATAGAAGACGAGAAGGTTGCCGGCGCAATCAAGACGGATTTCATTCTGTCGGCCGAGATCATGGCGATTACGCTCGCCGCAGTGCCGTCAGGCAGCATGTTCACGCAGGCCGTCATCCTTGCCGTCGTTGGGCTGGGCATCACGGTCTTGGTCTATGGCGGTGTGGCGCTTATCGTCAAGGCCGATGATCTGGGTCTGATGCTGGCGCGTGTGCGGACGGCGTCTCCGATCGGCGCATTCCTGCGTTCGATCGGAAAGGGGCTCGTCACAGGCATGCCTTATTTTCTGAAAGTGCTCGGCATTGTCGGAACAGCCGCCATGATCTGGGTCGGCGGCGGCATCATCGTTCATGGCCTCGAAGCCTATGGCATCGGCGGCCTTGCGCATCTGATCCATGATGCCGGTGAGGCGACGGCGCATGCAGTTCCCGTTCTGGCATCGGTGCTCAGCTGGATCGTCGAGGCCGCAGGAGCTGGCATCGTCGGGATCGTCGCCGGCTTGATTGCAATTCCGGTCGCCGGCTACGCCGTTTCGCCGCTATGGCGGCACCTCAAGTCGCTCCTGCCGCGCCGGAAAGAGGCGCTGGCGAACGAGAAAAAATGAAGCCTGCCGTTATCGGCGGGCCAGCCTTGCCTACTTCGCCAGCGCCTGCTGCAGGGCGATTGCCCCATGCGGCGCATTGACCTTGCCCTCATGGATCATGAAGGCAAAGACGTCGCGCGGCTCGGTCTTCACCTTGCGATCTCCATCGATCAGCGGCAGGTCATCAGGAACCTTGCCCTCCGCCCAGGTCTCCAGCCGGTCAGCCCAGGCCTTCAGGTCCTTTTCCGGATAGCAGGTCGGAATATCGTCTGATCCCTTCTGCAGCCGCGCATAGACGAAATCGGCCGTCACGTCGGCGATCATTGGATATTCGAAATGTTCGGCGCAAACAGGCGCCACGCCGTATTTGGCCAGCAGCGCCACGAACTCCGGCACCTTGAAGGAATCGTGCCGCACCTCGACCACGTGGCGGAGTGTCAGCCCCTCCTGTTTTGCCGGCAGCAAGTTCAGGAAGGCTTCGAAATCCTCTGCATCGAACTTCTTCGTCGGCGCGAACTGCCAGAGCAGCGGCCCGAGATGATCGCCGAGTTCGCTGATGCCCGATGACAGGAACCGCTCCATCGATTCACCGGCTTCGGCAAGCACCCGCCGATTGGTGACGAAACGTGTCGCCTTCAGCGAGAAGATGAAGCCGTCGGGCACGTCAGCCGCCCATTTGGCAAAGACCGCAGGCTTCTGCGTGCTGTAATAGGTGCCGTTGACCTCGATGACCTTCAGCTGGCGGCTGGCATAATTCAGCTCGTCCTTCTGTTTCAGGCTCTCGGGAAAGAAATGCCCGCGCCAGGGCTCGAAGGTCCAGCCGCCGATGCCGGTGCGGATAGTGCCGGATTTCGTCATGTCGTCCTCCCCATTCGCAGCCGCTCAGGCCGCATTGATCTCTTTCGTCATGTCGACGAGCGTCCATCCTGGCCGATAAGGGTTCGGCCGGCGACCCGTTTCCTGAAACCCGAAGGCGCTATAGAGCGCGATGTTCCGCTCCATCCGCGCATTGGTGTAGAGCCGGATCTCCGGCAAGGCCCATGCCCGCGCCTTGCCTTCCAGCCAGCGCAGCATTGCCAGTCCATGCCCGGCGCCCTGAAAGGCCGGCGAGACCGCGATGCTGAACAGCATGAGGTGATCGGAATGTTGCTCGACGACCACCAGGCCGGCCGTCTGCCCGTCGATCTCGCAGAGCCAGACCTCGCCGCGTTCGATCCGCGGCGCGTAATCCTCCGTCACCGGCATCGGCGGAGCGCCGAACAGCTCGCTATAGGGCCGATAGGCGGCTGCTGTCAGCGTCGCGATCGTTTCCAGATCATCGGGCGACGCCGTCCTCATCGTCATTCCGCCGCAACCGCCTTCTTCGCTGGCCGCCGCTCCAGCAATTCCTTCAGGAATTGCCCGGTATAGGACCGCTTTTCCTTGACGATCGCTTCCGGCGTGCCGGTCGCGACGATCTCGCCGCCGCCGTCGCCGCCTTCGGGGCCGAAATCGAGCACCCAGTCGGCCGTCTTGATGACTTCGAGATTGTGCTCGATCACCACCACCGAGTTACCCTGGTTGACCAGTTCGTGCAGCATTTCGAGCAGCTTGGCGACGTCGTGGAAATGCAGGCCGGTCGTCGGTTCATCGAGAATGTAGAGTGTGCGCCCCGTCGAGCGTTTCGACAGTTCCTTGGCGAGCTTGACGCGCTGCGCTTCGCCGCCCGAGAGCGTATTCGCCTGCTGGCCGACCTTGATATAACCGAGGCCGACATCCTTCAGCGATTGCAGCTTGTCGCGCACCGCAGGCACCGCCGCAAAGAAATCGACGCCTTCTTCCACCGTCATGTCGAGCACCTCGGCGATCGACTTCTGCTTGAAGGTGACATCGAGTGTCTCTCTGTTATAGCGCTTGCCGTGGCAGACATCGCAAGTGACGTAGACATCGGGCAGGAAGTGCATCTCGATCTTGATGACGCCGTCGCCCTGGCAGGCCTCGCAGCGTCCGCCTTTGACGTTGAACGAGAAGCGGCCCGGCTGGTAGCCGCGCGCCTTTGCCTCCGGCAGGCCGGCGAACCAGTCGCGGATCGGCGTGAAGGCGCCGGTATAGGTCGCCGGGTTCGAGCGCGGCGTACGGCCGATCGGCGACTGGTCGATGTCGATCACCTTGTCGATATGCTCGAAGCCGTCGATGCGATCGTGATCGGCCGGGTTTTCACGTGCGCCCATGACGCGGCGTGCCGCCGATTTATAAAGCGTCTCGATCAGGAAGGTGGATTTGCCGCCGCCGGAAACGCCGGTCACCGCCGTGAACACGCCGAGCGGGATCGACGCCGTGACATTCTTCAGATTGTTGCCGCGCGCCCCAACCACCTTGATCTCGCGGCCCTTCTTCGGCTTGCGGCGCTCGTCGGGAACGGGAACGCCAAGTTCGCCGGAGAGATATTTACCGGTCAGCGAGTTCGGACTGTCCATGATGTCCTGCGGCGTACCATGGGCAATGACCTGACCGCCGTGAATGCCGGCCGCCGGGCCGATATCGACCACGTCGTCGGCCGTCATGATCGCATCCTCGTCATGTTCCACGACAATGACGGTGTTGCCGATGTCGCGCAGGTGCTTCAGCGTGTCGAGCAGCCGGGCATTGTCACGCTGATGCAAGCCGATCGACGGCTCGTCGAGCACATAGAGCACGCCCGTCAGCCCGGAGCCGATCTGCGAGGCAAGCCGGATGCGCTGGCTTTCGCCGCCCGACAGCGTGCCGGAATTGCGCGACAGGCTGAGATATTCCAGGCCGACATCATTGAGGAAGCGCAGCCGGTCGCGGATTTCCTTGAGGATGCGCACGGCAATCTCGTTCTGCTTGGCGTTGAAGCTTGCCGGCAGCGTCTCGAACCAATCGCGGGCAACACGGATCGACATACCAGTCACTTCGCCGATATGCAGCGTGTCGATCTTCACCGCCAAGGCCTCCGGCTTCAGGCGGAAGCCGTTGCAGGAAGGGCAGGGGGCCGCCGACATGAAGCGTTCGATATCTTCGCGCGCCCAAGCGGAGTCGGTCTCCTTCCAGCGGCGCTCGAGATTGGTGATGATGCCCTCGAAATTTTTCTGCGTCGTATAGGAGCGGGCGCCGTCGGCGTAGTGGAATTCGATCTTGTCGTTGGTTCCGTTGAGGATGACGTCTTTGGCCTCGTCGGTGAGATCGTTCCAGCGGGTGCCGAGCTTGAAGCCGTAATGTTTGCCGAGCGCTTCCAGCGTCTGATTGTAATAGGGCGAGGTCGACTTGGCCCAGGGCGCGATCGCCCCGTCGCGCAGCGTCCGCTCGGGCTCGGGCACGATCAGATCCGGATCGATCTTCTGCTGGGCGCCGAGGCCGTCACAGGTCGGGCAGGCGCCGAACGGGTTGTTGAAGGAGAACAGCCTGGGTTCGATCTCGGGAATGGTGAAGCCGGAGACCGGGCAAGCGAATTTTTCCGAAAACAGCACGCGCTCATGTGTCTCGTTCAGCGACTTGTTGGCCGAGCCGCCGGCCGACGTCTCTTCCAGCGGCAGCGGCTTGTCGGCGAATTCGGCGACCGCCAGCCCGTCGGCGAGTTTCAGGCAAGTCTCCAGACTGTCGGCCAGCCGCGCCGAGACATCCGAGCGCACGACGATGCGGTCGACCACCACGTCGATATCGTGCTTATATTTCTTGTCGAGCACCGGCGCTTCAGCGATCTCATAGAACTGGCCGTCGACCTTGACGCGCTGAAAACCCTTCTTCATCAGCTCGGCCAGCTCTTTTTTGTACTCGCCTTTGCGCCCGCGCACGAGTGGCGCAAGAATATAAAGACGGGTGCCCTCGCCGAAATCGAGAATGCGGTCGACCATCTGGCTGACGGTCTGGCTCTCGATCGGCAGGCCGGTCGCCGGCGAATAGGGAACGCCGACGCGGGCAAAGAGCAGGCGCATGTAGTCGTAGATCTCGGTGACGGTGCCGACCGTCGAGCGCGGATTGCGCGAGGTGGTCTTCTGCTCGATCGAGATCGCCGGCGACAGGCCGTCGATCTGGTCGACGTCGGGCTTCTGCATCATTTCGAGGAACTGCCGGGCATAGGCCGACAGGCTCTCGACATAACGCCGCTGGCCCTCGGCATAGATCGTGTCGAACGCAAGCGAGGACTTGCCGGAACCCGAAAGCCCGGTCATGACGATCAGCTTGTTACGCGGCAGATCGAGATCGATGCTCTTCAGATTATGCTCGCGCGCGCCGCGGATGGAGATCGTCTTCAGTTCGCTCATCGTCTCTGCTTTGGTTTTCTGGATAACAGCCCTTATTTAGTGATGCCGACGGGCGAGTCGAGGCTGAATATCCGCAAGGGCTCAAGGTTTTCGATTCTGTTGACAGGATCATACGGATAAACTAGAACAAATAAAGAACAAAATTCCTGATGACTGCATGCGGCTTTCTGATGGGATAAAGATGTGGATTAAATGCCGCCCATGCGCATCGGCGGTCCGTGATGGTTTAAGGTGCGCCGATCGATTAAACGCCGCCGGGCAGGGCGGCAGGCAGGGTGAGAAGTATGGCTGGTAGTGTGAATAAGGTAATTCTGATTGGAAACGTCGGTGCGGACCCCGAAATCCGCCGCACTCAGGATGGCCGGCCGATCGCCAATCTTCGTATCGCGACCTCGGAGACGTGGCGCGATCGCAATTCCGGCGAGCGCCGTGAGAAGACCGAATGGCACACTGTCGTCGTCTTCAACGAGGGCCTCTGCAAGGTCGTCGAGCAATATGTGAAAAAGGGCGCCAAGCTCTATATCGAAGGCCAGCTGCAGACCCGCAAATGGCAGGACCAGCAGGGCCAGGATCGCTACAGCACGGAAGTGGTGCTGCAGGGTTTCGGTTCGACACTGACGATGCTCGACGGCCGCGGTGAAGGCGGCGGCGCGAGCGGCGGCCGTGGCAGTGGCGCCGGCGGCAACGATTATGGCGACGATTACGGCGCCCCGGCTCCCGCTTCATCGCCGAGCCGCGGCGGTGGCGGCGGCGGCAACTTCTCGCGGGATCTCGACGACGATATCCCGTTCTGATCGATAGCCTTTCCTGGCTTGGTGAGAGACGTGAGAGAGCATGATGCCTTGGATGGCGTCATGCTCTTTTTCTTTGATTTCGCGGCAGATGATTCAGACCACATCGGCCGGAATTTGGGGAATTCTGAATGAGCTGCCACATCTTTAATAGAGCTTCCGGTACGCGCCTCCGACTTTGGTTGGACGAGTCACCGCCGTCGATGGATTCAACTCGATGCCGTCTGTGGGAGAGTAAAGTTTTCGCCAGCGGAGAAGGCACTCCTCATCGGACGAACGTGGCTGCGGAAATAGCTCGGCCGGTTGGAGGCATGACTGTACATGGTCTGCTGTCAGTTACCCTGGATAAGTCCACTAAAACGCAAGGTCTGCAGGTGAATGTCCCGATTGAACGTACCAAGGGAGAGAGGTGGTCCCTATCACTTGCTCCAAGTCACCACAAAGTGCTTACCGGATTTGCCGCGGAATACATGCCGGGCCTGTTCAAGGGGATAGAGGATCTTGGTGAGGCTGCATTACCTAGTTTTGGAATTCTCTCCTTTGATCGAATGGCACATTCGGACATAGGTTCGTCGATAGATATTTTTCGCGAGTTGACGAGAGCTATCGTGCGCGCTTTGACTATGGAGCAGGTTCCTGAAACGCCGAATGAGGCGTTCGCACTTCTCGCAGTTTAGATTGAAAGGCGCTCAAGGTTTTTCAGTGCGGCGTCGCGCTGATGAGATTGAACGCCGACTTTGCCCCGTCGACGACGAATTGTGCGGCAAGCGCGGCGAGGATGACGCCGAGGAGTCGCGTCAGGATCGCCCGGCCGGTGACGCCGAGAAAACGGTCCAGCCTTTCGGCGATGAGCAGCATGACGAAGGTCAGGAGCAGATTGGCGGCAATGACGCCGATCAGCTGCGCTTTCCCGATCGAGGTGGCGAGCGTGCCGGCAAGCAGGATCGTCGCCGAGATCGCGCCCGGGCCGGCGATCAGCGGCAAGGCGAGCGGGAAGACGGCGATATTCTCGATATGATCCTTGGTGATCGCCGCCTCGGTCGCCTTCTCCTTGCGCTCCTGCCGCCTCTCGAACACCATCTCGAATGCGATCCAGAACAGCAGCAGCCCGCCGGCGATGCGGAAGGCGCCCATCGAAATCCCGAGCACCCCGAGCACGCCCGCGCCGAAAAGCGCGAAGACGGCAAGGATGATGAAGGCGATGACCGAGCCGCGCAGCGCCACCTGCTTGCGCTCGGTTCGGCTCATGCCCGTCGTCAGGCCCAGAAAGATCGGCGCAAGCCCCGGTGGATCGATGGTGACGAGCAGCGTCGTGAAGGCGTTGATCAATTGGTCGGCGCTTGCCATCGGCTCTCCGGAACCCCATATGGGTGCGTGGTTTTTATGATTGTGAAGCGGGGATTCCGATTTGGCAAATATCCCGCGGCGGCCCGCGGCGGATTTGTCCGGTCCGGCCGCGCAACTTGCATGTTTTACCCTCTTTAAGCCGCAAAAGCCTGTTCAAAACGCGCTGTGAAATTGGCGCGGCAACAGGCTTTCCGCTATAAATCTTCAAGTGATTCTAGAAGAGATCGTGATCTGTTTTGACTGAGCAAACACCCCCCGGCGGCGGGAAGCTCCCGCCAGGCATCGAGCCCATCTCCATCATGGAGGAAATGCAGCGGTCGTATCTCGATTACGCCATGAGCGTCATCGTCAGCCGCGCGCTGCCCGACGTGCGCGACGGCCTGAAGCCCGTGCACCGGCGCATCCTCTACGGCATGTCCGAACTCGGCATCGACTGGAACAAGAAATACGTCAAATGCGCCCGCGTCACCGGTGACGTGATGGGTAAATTCCATCCGCACGGCAATTCCGCGATCTATGATGCGCTCGCCCGCATGGCGCAGCCCTGGTCGCTGCGTCTGCCGCTGATCGACGGTCAGGGCAATTTCGGTTCGGTCGATGGTGATCCGCCGGCGGCCGAACGTTATACCGAATGCCGCCTCGAAAAGGCTGCCCACTCGCTGCTCGACGATCTCGACAAGGAAACCGTCGATTTCCGCGACAACTACGACGGCACGCTTTCCGAGCCGGTCGTGGTGCCCGCCAAGTTCCCGAACCTGCTCGTCAACGGCGCCGGCGGCATCGCAGTCGGCATGGCGACCAACATCCCGCCGCACAATCTCTCCGAAGTCATCGACGGCTGCATCGCGCTGATCGACGATCCGGCAATCGAGCTGCCGGAACTGATCCAGATCATTCCCGGTCCCGATTTCCCGACGGGCGCGAAGATCCTCGGCCGTGCCGGCATCCGCTCGGCTTATGAGACCGGCCGCGGCTCCGTCATCATGCGCGGTGTCGCCGCCATCGAGCCGATGCGCGGTGACCGCGAGCAGATCATCATCACCGAGATTCCCTACCAGGTGAACAAGGCGACGATGATCGAGAAGATGGCCGAGCTGGTGCGCGACAAGCGCATCGAAGGCATTTCCGATCTGCGCGACGAATCCGACCGCCAGGGGTATCGCGTTGTCGTCGAGCTGAAGCGCGATGCCAACGCCGATGTTATCCTCAACCAGCTCTATCGTTATACGCCGCTGCAGACGTCCTTCGGCTGCAACATGGTGGCGCTGAACGGTGGCAAGCCCGAACAGCTGACCCTGCTCGACATGCTGCGCGCTTTCGTCTCGTTCCGCGAGGAAGTCGTTAGCCGGAGAACGAAATTCCTGCTGCGCAAGGCGCGTGATCGCGCCCATGTGTTGGTTGGTCTCGCCATCGCCGTCGCCAATATCGACGAGGTCATCCGCGTCATCCGCCAGGCGCCCGATCCGCAGTCGGCTCGCGAAGAACTGATGACCCGCCGCTGGCCGGCGGAAGATGTCGAAAGCCTGATCCGTCTGATCGACGATCCGCGCCATCGCATCAACGAGGATCTGACTTACAACCTCTCCGAAGAGCAGGCCCGCGCCATCCTCGAATTGCGCCTTGCCCGCCTGACCGCGCTTGGCCGCGACGAAATCGGCGACGAACTCAACAAGATCGGCGAGGAAATCAAGGATTATCTCGATATCCTCTCCTCGCGCGTCCGCATCCAGACCATCGTCAAGGACGAACTTCTCGCCGTCCGCGACGAGTTCGGCACGCCGCGCCGCACCGAGATCGTCGATGGCGGTCTCGAAATGGACGACGAGGACCTGATCGCGCGTGAAGACATGGTCGTCACCGTCTCGCATCTCGGTTATATCAAGCGCGTGCCACTGACCACCTACCGCGCCCAGCGCCGAGGCGGCAAGGGCCGCTCTGGCATGACCACCCGCGACGCGGATTTCGTTAGCCGGCTATTCGTCGTCAACACTCATACGCCGGTTCTGTTCTTCTCCTCGCGCGGTATCGTCTACAAGGAGAAGGTCTGGCGCCTGCCGATCGGCACGCCGACCTCACGCGGCAAGGCGCTGATCAACATGCTGCCGCTTGCACCCGGCGAGCGCATCACCACGATCCTGCCATTGCCCGAAGACGAGACGAGCTGGGACAATCTCGACGTCATGTTCTCGACCACGCGCGGCACGGTTCGCCGCAACAAGCTGTCGGATTTCGTCCAGGTCAACCGCAATGGCAAGATCGCCATGAAGCTGGAGGAGGAGGGCGACGAAATCCTCTCCGTCGAGACCTGCACGGAAAATGACGACGTGCTGCTCACGACGGCGCTCGGCCAGTGCATCCGCTTCTCCGTCGACGACGTCCGGGTCTTTGCCGGCCGCAACTCGATCGGCGTGCGTGGCATCAATCTCGGCGATAGCGACCGCATCATTTCCATGACGATCGTTGGTCATGTCGATGCCGAGCCGTGGGAGCGTGCTGCCTATCTCAAGCGTTCCGCCACCGAACGCCGGGCGACGGGCGTGGATGAAGAGGATATTGCGCTGGTCGGTGAAGAGGTCATCGAGGAGGGACAGCTCTCCGACGACCGCTATGACGAGCTGAGAGCACGCGAACAGTTCGTGCTCACCGTCTCCGAAAAGGGCTTCGGCAAGCGTTCGTCGTCCTACGACTTCCGCATTTCCGGCCGCGGCGGCAAGGGCATCCGCGCTACCGACACCTCGAAAACAGCCGAGATCGGCGAGCTGGTCGCGGCTTTTCCGATCGATGATGGCGACCAGATCATGCTGGTCTCCGATGGCGGTCAGCTGATCCGCGTGCCGGTCGGCGGCATCCGCATCGCCAGCCGCGCCACCAAGGGCGTCACCATCTTCTCGACGGCCAAGGACGAGAAGGTCGTCTCGGTCGAGCGCATCAGCGAGCCGGAGGAGGACGAGACGGAAGAGGCTGTCGAGGTCGCCGAAGGCTCACCTGCTACTGAAGAAGGTGCTGCCGACGAAGGTGGCGGCGACGAGGCGCCGATTGCCGATGGCGATCCGGCCGGGCCTGCCGAGGAATGATCAAATGAACGGGGCGGCTTCGAGCCGCCCTTTTCTTTTCAAATCGGAGATGGTTCGGGACACGCCCAAAGAAAAAGCCGGACGCTGGGTGGCATCCGGCTTTGAATGGCCTTGGCGACGGAAGGGTGCCGCTCAAGGGTGGGAGAGGGCAGTAAGAGAGGAATGTCAGAATGCTCTATGTTTTTCATTCAGAGCCTTCACCTCTTCGCCTTCGCGCCGGAGCGCTGAAATCGTCGAGGCCACAGACACGATGAACATGACGCTGATAAGGGCGGTGAGCATTGTCAAGATCGTGAACATAGGCATTCCTTTCCTGGGGAGTTGCGTTCTCGCCCCTCAGTACTGGCCCAGCACGGCCGTCCGGGCCGAAGCATAGGGTCCATAAACCTTGGACGTATCAACCTTCTGATCATAGAGAGCGACAGTTGCGGTCAGCATGCCCGTGACCATTACCATCCAGAGCACGTTAATCATCGTAATCTTGCCGGGCATTTTTAATCCTTCCGCGCCGCTCTAATGTATCGGTTGAATGAACGCATCCGTCTGTAAATGGTTCCGCCGGATGTTGATCGGGTGTTTACCAATGCCGATCTGAAGCGACCTTGAATGTCTCGTTCATCTGGCATTCAGATTCGCAGCTCGTTTTTCGCGCAGCCGACCCTGGATGCGCACGATCGCCGCGTGCTCGGCAAGCTCCGGCCGCACCCAGCTCATCTCGTATCGATCGGCGAAATAGCCATAGGCCATCTCGGCGGCGAGGGAGGAAACGACGGCAAGTGCAACAAGCACGATCAGCATGGATCTGGTCTTTCGGGGAGCGCCGGATGCCGGAATGGCATCGGCTGCTTTGATGATCGGAGTTAAACAGATCCTGTCTGAAACGGTCTTGAACGGGCCATTCATCCGTCGTTTAACCGCCCGGCGCATAACGTCCTTTTACGTGTCCGAAAAGACGCGCGGCGCTCTGGCCGGAGGTGGCCAAATCACTTGCGGCAAGGCAGCATCCGTGACAAAAGGCGTCAAACCAACGGTCGGGCCACATGACGACAGCTTTCTATCCTGGGTCCTTCGACCCGATCACCAATGGACATGTGGATGTTCTGGTCCAGGCGCTGAACGTCGCCGAAAAGGTGATCGTCGGGATCGGCATCCATCCCGGCAAGGCGCCGCTCTTCTCCTTCGAAGAGAGAGCCGAGCTGATCCGCCGTTCTCTGGCGCAAGCGCTGCCCGGCAAGGCCGGCGACATAACCGTCGTCGCCTTCGACAATCTTGTCGTCGATGCCGCTCGCACCCATGGCGCCACGCTGTTGATCCGCGGTCTTCGCGACGGCACCGATCTCGATTACGAAATGCAGATGGCCGGCATGAACCGGACGATGGCGCCCGATATTCAGACCATCTTTTTGCCGGCGGGCACTGCCTCGCGGCCCATTACCGCCACATTGGTCCGCCAGATCGCCGCCATGGGCGGCGATGTCAGCGCTTTCGTGCCGGCCGCCGTCTTGCAAGCCCTCACATCCAAGCGCCCAAACTAGCAAGCGCAAAGACCAGGCGGAACCCGCCGCAATGGAGCTCATATGAAACTCTTTTATCTCGCATTTGCCGGCGTGTTGTATCTCGCCTCCTTCGCGGGGGATGCTTTTGCCCAGTCGGCCGATCATTATCTCACCATCCAGCTGAAGAACGGCCCAGTCGTCATCCAGCTCATGCCTGAGGTGGCGCCGAAGCATGTCGCCCAGATTGAAGCACTGGCCAAGAAGGGCGAATATGACAACGTCGCCTTCCACCGCGTCATTGACGGCTTCATGGCTCAGACCGGCGACGTCAAATACGGCAACATGGAAAAGGGCTTCGATGCGAGCCTCGCCGGCACCGGCTCGTCGGATATGCCTGATATCCCGGCTGAATTCTCCAAGACCCCGTTCGTGCGCGGCACGGTCGGCATGGCCCGCTCGCAGGATCCGAATTCCGCCAATTCGCAGTTCTTCATCATGTTCGCCGAAGGCTCCTTCCTGAACGGTCAGTACACCGTCGTCGGCAAGGTTGTTTCCGGCATGGAGAACGTCGACAAGATCAAGAAGGGTGAAGGCCAGAACGGCGAAGTCAAAAGCCCAGACCGGATGATCAAGGTCACCCTGGGCAAGAAGTAAGTTACGAGAGAAACAAGAGGAGAAGGCAAATGGCCGAAATCAAGGATCCCGAAAACACCGTCATTCTGGAAACCACCAAGGGCAAGGTTGTCATTCAGCTTTTGCCGCAGGTCGCCCCGGAACATGTCGCCCGCATCAAGGAACTCGCTCGCGAGAAGGCCTATGACGGCGTCGTCTTCCACCGCGTCATCCAGGATTTCATGGCCCAGACGGGCGATGTCGAATTCGGCAAGAAGGGCTCGGAAACCTTCAATCCCGGCCGCGCCGGCATGGGTGGCTCTTCGAAGCCGGATCTGAAGGCCGAATTCTCCGCGACCACGCATACGCGCGGCACCTGCTCGATGGCCCGTTCGCAGAACCCGAACTCGGCCAATTCGCAGTTCTTCATCTGCTTCACCGACGCGCCCTGGCTGAACAAGCAGTATTCCGTCTGGGGCCAGGTCATCGAAGGCATGGACAACGTCGACAAGATCAAGCGCGGCGAGCCGGTTTCCGATCCGGACTCGATCGTCTCCATGCGGGTGGCCGCCGACGTCTGATTGTGATTTCTGCTGAAACCCGCCTTTGCGCATAGCTGCGCGGGGCGGGTTTCGCTTTGCCTGAAAGTGCCCCGATGCGCGTAGACCTTTTCGATTTCGATCTGCCGGATGAACGCATCGCGTTGAGGCCTGCCGAGCCGCGCGACAGCGCGCGCCTGCTCGTCGTTGATCCGAATGCGGAAAGCCACCTGTCGGATCATCGCGTCGGCGATCTCACCTCCTTCCTGCGGGCTGGCGATGCGCTGGTCTTCAACGATACCAAGGTCATTCCCGCCCAACTCGAGGGCATCCGCCATCGCGACGGCGCCGGCGGCCAGCAGGTGTCTGCCACACTGCACATGCGCACCGGCCCCAACCGCTGGAAGGCCTTTGCCAAGCCGGGCAAGCGGATCAAACAGGGCGACCGCATCTCCTTCGGCCATTCCGGCGAAAGCTGTTTCCTCGGTTCGCTCGATGCCACCGTCGAGGAAAAGGGCGAGGCCGGCGAGGTGACGCTACTGTTTGATCTCTCGGGCCCGGCGCTCGACGAGGCGATCGCCGCCGTCGGCCATATCCCGCTGCCACCCTATATCGCCGCCAAGCGCCCCGAGGATGAGCGCGACCGCGCCGATTACCAGACGATCTATGCTCGCGAGGAGGGCGCCGTTGCCGCCCCCACCGCCGGCCTGCATTTCACGCCTGCGCTGTTCGAAGCGCTCGACAAGGCCGGCATCGAACGCCATTTCGTCACGCTGCATGTCGGTGCCGGCACCTTCCTGCCGGTCAAGGCCGACGATACCGACGATCACAAGATGCATCTCGAAAGCGGCTATGTCAGCGCCGAGATCGCTGCCCGGCTGAATGCCGTGCGGGAAAGAGGCGGGCGCATCGTCTGTGTCGGCACGACCTCGTTACGGCTCGTCGAGAGCGCGGCCTATGAAGGCGGAGAGATCATGCCCTGGGCCGGCGCTACCGGCATCTTCATCACGCCCGGTTACCGCTTCAAGGCGGTTGACATGCTGATGACCAATTTTCATCTGCCTCGCTCGACGCTGTTCATGCTGGTCGCGGCCTTTGCCGGCTTCGAGACCATGCACGCGGCTTATAAACACGCCATTTCGACGGGCTACCGCTTCTACTCTTACGGCGACGCGAGCCTTCTTTTCCGGAAAGACAAATGACAGACAACTTCAAATTCACCCTGAAGATGACCGATGCCGGCGCCCGCCTCGGCCAGATTTCCATGCCGCGCGGCGAGATCCGCACGCCGGCCTTCATGCCTGTTGGTACCGTCGGCACGGTCAAGGCGATGTATCTCGACCAGGTGCGCGAGACCGGCGCCGACATCATCCTCGGCAATACCTATCACCTGATGCTGCGCCCGACGGCCGAGCGTGTCGCCCGCCTTGGCGGCCTGCATAAGCTCATTCGCTGGGAGCACCCGATCCTGACCGATTCCGGCGGCTTCCAGGTGATGTCGCTGTCCGGCCTGCGTAAGCTCGACGAACAGGGCGTTACGTTCAAGTCGCATGTCGACGGCAGCCTGCACCATATGTCGCCGGAACGCTCCATCGAAATCCAGGGGCTGCTCGGTTCCGACATCCAGATGCAGCTCGACGAATGCGTGGCGCTGCCGGCAGAGCCGAAGGAGATCGAGCGGGCCATGGAAATGTCGCTGCGCTGGGCCGAGCGCTGCAGGGTCGCCTTCGGCGAGCAGCCCGGCAAGGCGATGTTCGGCATCGTCCAGGGCGGCGATATCCCGGCACTGCGCATCCGCTCGGCCGAGGCGTTGAGCCAGCTCGACCTCAAAGGATATGCGATCGGCGGCCTTGCCGTCGGTGAGCCGCAGGACGTTATGCTGCAGATGCTGGAAACGACGCTGCCGGTCCTTCCTCTGGAAAAGCCGCGTTACCTCATGGGCGTCGGCACGCCTGACGATATCCTGAAATCGGTCGCGCGCGGCATCGACATGTTTGACTGCGTCATGCCGACCCGTTCCGGTCGTCACGGTCTGGCTTTTACCCGCCGCGGCAAGGTCAATATCCGCAATGCCCGCCATGCCGAGGATATGCGCCCGCTCGACGAACAGTCGAACTGCCCGGCCTCGCGCGATTATTCGCGTGCCTACCTGCACCATCTCGTCCGCTCCAACGAAGCGCTTGGTGGCATGCTCCTCTCCTGGAACAACCTCGCCTATTATCAGGAACTGATGCAGGGCATCCGCAAAGCGATCGCCGAAGGCCGATTCGCCGATTTCATGGCGGAAACGCAGGAGGAATGGGCGAGGGGCGATCTCGAACCAGTGTAAGTCTATTCCGCCCCCGCGTTGCTTACCGCAGGAACTGCGGACGCCGGGTTTGGCGCAACCATCATTTTAAGTTTTTTGCGCACTGGCTCGTCGAAGTGAATAGCGGCGATGCCAGCCACAATGAAAATTCCGACTACGACGACCATACCGGCTGCCGGAGAAGCAGGAAGGTCAAAGCCCTTTTGCCGCAGTGACTGCAGCAGACTGAAGATGGGACTATGCAGGATATAAATCGGATAGGAAAGCCTCCCGAGCCAACGGAATACCAGCTCGACCAGGCCGGTCTGTCTCGTGCGCATCGCAAGCCAGACAATGGCCGGGAAGACCACGAGGCATATTAAAAAATCAAAATACGGGAAACCGAAGAATATGCGGGCTGGTATGTTGGTTATGAAGATCAGACAAGCACAGAGAAAAAGGCCTATAACGTTGCCGTTATTGGCTGTATTCGGTTTCTGGACCTCATATAACCTGTAAAGGCAGATTCCGAGCGAGAACGAGAACAGCACTCTTGAAAAGCCAAATCTGAAATCGCCCGCCTCGGGACCAATATCGAAATTACCTCCGACCAATGCCCCATAGATGGTGATGCCGGCCGCCGCCAGGGCGATGGCGAGCAAGCTTCTGAATGACAGTCGTATCAGAAGCATGGAGAACAGCACTCCGGCCCAGAGCTCGAAGAAGAGTGACCAGCTAGGCCCGTTGAAGGGAAAGATACCTTCCTGGCTTGCGCTTGGAATGAACAGGATTGCCCTCAGCAGAAGGTCCGCCAGGGTGGAGTAGTCCAACCCGTTTTTAAGTGCATAGCTGAAAAGGCCAATCGGAAGCGAAAGAAGATAAAGAGGATAAAGCCGAATGATACGCTGTAGGAGAAGCCCGGCGGGCGAAATCTGCCCTGTTATCAGTCGCTTCTCATATGAATTTGTAAGAACGACGCCGCTCAACAGAAAGAAGAAGTCAACGGCAAGGTAACTGATATTCGCCGGGATCGGACCCAGAGTACCACCCGTGTGGAGGAACATGACCATGATAGCCGCAATTCCTCGCAACGCCTCAAGAGCTGTAAAAAATTGCTTGCCAGCGTTCACCGCAACAACCCTCCGTTGGCACTTTGTTACTCCAGGAGGATTTCGAAATTGTTATTGCAACGAAACCGTGCGGTCGGTTGAGTTTCCACCGAAGAGTGGGAACAGCGCGTCAGATGCCCTTGCTGTCCGCATCGGGCATGATCTGCACGCCGTTGATCCTGTAGCCGCCGTCCGGTTGGCGGATGATCTGGTAGATCGCCGTCCAATCCTTGCCGTCGCGGCCTGAGATCAGCACCTCGTGATAGATCAGCGCGCCATTGTCGATCGAGCGGCTGCGTCCGAAGGCGTAATTGCCGGGGTGATAGACCGGCTCGTAGCTCTTTTTCACCATGGCGAAGAACAGGTTCTTGTCGGGATACAGTGCCCGGATGCCGGGGGCGGCGAAGGAATAGGCGGTCTCGGCATCGTCCTTGAGGAAGGCCTTGATCTGTTCCTCGATCATCGTCCGCGTCGTGTCGATCGGATCTTCGGCGCGGGCCGATATGGGGGAGAGGGCGGACGCGGCACACAGGATGAGAACTGCGAAGAAGGCGCGCATGGGGGATCTCCGGCTCTATCGGGGAACGACCTCCGATAGAGTAGAAGTGTAAGCGATTTCTAGCGCAAGGAAAGCGGACTTTACGACCAGCGGCGGAACAGGGCACTGGCATTCACCCCGCCGAAGCCGAAACCGTTGGTGATCGCATAGTCCATCACGACTGGCCGCGCCGTCTTGCCGACGATATCGATGCCGTCGGCGGCCGAATCAGCCTCATCGAGGTTGCGGGTCGGCGGCGCGATCTGGTCGCGCAGCGCCAGGATAGTGAAGATCGCTTCCAGCCCGCCGGCCGCTCCAAGCAGGTGGCCGGTCGCCGATTTCGTTGCGCTGACGGCAATGCCGCCATTGCGGCCGAAGACCGTGCCGATCGCCGCGATCTCGCCTCTGTCACCGACCGGTGTCGAGGTTGCATGTGCGTTCAGATGCCTGACCTCCGAAGCCGGGATCTTCGCCTGCCTGAGTGCTGCCTCCATCGCCCGGCGGGCGCCGTCGCCGTCTTCGGGGCCCGAGGTCATGTGGTAGGCGTCCGCCGCCGTGCCGTAGCCGACGAGTTCGGCAAGCGGTGTGGCGCCACGGGCAAGTGCATGCTCCAGCGTTTCGATGACCAGGATGCCGGCGCCTTCGCCCATGATGAAACCGTCGCGGGCCACGTCGAAGGGGCGCGACGCCAACTCCGGCGTCTCGTTGAAGCCGGTGGAAAGGGCACGGGCAGCGGCAAAGCCGCCGAGGCTCACCTTGTCGATGCAGGCCTCGGCACCGCCGCAGATCGCCACATCCGCTTCACCGGAGCGGATCAGCCGCGCCGCATCGCCGATTGCCTGGACGCTGGCCGCGCAGGCCGTCACCGGCGCCCCGAGCGGCCCCTTGAAGCCATAACGGATGCTGACCTGGCCGGCGGCGAGGTTGACGAGAAAAGAGGGCACGGTGAAGGGCGACAGCCGCCGCACGCCGCGCGTTTCGCCAATCCGCACCGCTTCGGCGATCGCCGGAAAGCCGCCAACCCCCGACGCGATGATCGTTGCCGTGCGCTGGCGCTCGCCTTCGTCGGTCGGCATCCAGCCTGCCTGTTTTACTGCTTCCTCCGTCGCCGCCATGGCGAAGTGGATGAAGCGGTCCATCTTCTTCTGGTCCTTGGGCGTGATGTAACGGTCGGGATCAAAACCGGCCTCAGCATCTTCCGCGATACCGGGAACGATGCCGCCAACCTTGGCCGAGAGCTCGCCCACGATATCCTCCGCCAGCACCCTCAGCCCGGAAACGCCGTCGAGAAGGCGCTTCCAGGCAGGTTCGACGCCGGTGCCGAGTGGCGAGACAAGTCCCATGCCGGTGACAACGATGCGATCCATTTCCTTTTCCTTTCTATGCGTCGATGCCGAGATACCAGGCGCGCATGCGGGCGATCCGCTCGTGCACCTCGTCATCGGCGGCGGGGCCTGCAAGCAGGCTGGTGTTTTCGGGTGTCAGTTGTTCGCCGGTTTGCGCATCGACCAGCACCGTCTGGCGCTCTTTACCGGAAGCGGCATCGCCCAGGAGGAAGGCGAGATCCTTTTCCGGGATGTGCCGGCTTCCCCAGGAAAACAGCGTCATCAGCACAGGAAAGAAGTCACGGCCCTTGTCCGTCAGCAGATATTCGTAGCGGGCAGGGCGCTGATGGTAGAGCCGCCGTTCGAACAGCCCCTTTTCCGTCAGATGTTTGAGCCGCCGCGTCAGGATGTTCGGCGCCACGCCGAGGCTTTTCTGGAATTCGTCGAAGCGCGAAAGCCCCTGGAAGGCGTCGCGCAGGATCAGCATGCTCCACCAGTCGCCAACGCTGTCGAGCGCGCGCGCCGCCGGGCATTTGAAATCGCTGAAGCTCGTCCGTTGCATGGCTGATGTCACTACAGCAGTGACTATCATTATGCAAGTTACTATCTGTTGTCGCCCTCGAAAATCCGGGCAAGCAGGATGCCGGTGACGAGCATGCCGACTGCCACGAAGATCGTGTCACCCGGCGTGCCGATATAGAGCGGCCCGACATTGGCAAAGAGCAGGAAGGCGACGAGGAAATTCGCCCAGCCCCAGACGACATTCGCCGTCGGCGAGCCGAGCTTTGGGCCTGGCGCGAAGGGGACGCGGAAGCGCCGGCCGCTGACCCCGGCGACGAAATGTGGGACGCCGTTGGTCAGAAATGCTGCGGCGATGAAATGGACGATATAGGCGATCCAGGGCAAAGGCTTCTCCGTTGCGGCACGAGTGGCATCAACGGAGAATGTGGCCAGGATGCAGGCTCCGGCAAGAGGCGGAGATGCGACCGCACGTCACCCTGTCGGCCCGCTGCCTGAAAGGCGACGGGCGACGGGGTCAGATAAGCATGAAGTCTTTGAAGTGAAGTGCTGCGGAATTATCGAGATCCGCGACATGGATGGCCACGCCCGCTGCGCTTCCATCCGCATCATAGGATAGAATGCCGCTCGCCTGATCGTAGATCAGCTTGTCATCAGCCTCGAGCGCGTTCCTTCCCAAAACGAAATTCTCATCCGAAAATCCGGATAGGCTAAGCTCGGCGAAAATCGAATGATCGAGCATCAGCTTGTCGCCCGCCGCGGAGGAAAAATCCCGGATCTTGTCGACGCTGGTATTGTCGGGCTTCACATCGAAGACGAAGGAATCGCCTCCGCTGCCGCCGGTCAGAACGTCAGCACCAGCCTTGCCGATCAGCTTGTCGTTTCCGAGCCCGCCGATCAATCGGTCGTTTCCTTTCCCGCCGTTGAGGGAATTGTTTCCGTCGTTGCCGGTGAGAATGTTGGCCGTATTGTTGCCCGTCGCGCTAAGATTGGCCGTCCCGGTCAAAGTGAGGTTTTCGATCGTTCCGACCGTATGCTTCTGATCGGCCAGGCTGAAGGAGATCGAAGCCTTGACGGTATCTGTTCCGCCGCCCCGGCTTTCGTCGACGATTTGATTTGCATTGGTCACGGTGAAAGTGTCGTTCCCGGTGCCGCCATAGAGATGGTTGGTGGCCGGCGGCGGTGTGCTGGCGCCGGTGCCTGCTACCTCGATGATAACGGGATGGTCGACGACATCGAGCGTCAGCGACGACACGTTGCTGAGGCTTTTGACCGCCGTCGTTCCGGTCACCGGGTCGAAGACCTTAACAGAGCCAAACGAGGCCCCGAGATTGACTTTGACGGCTGTTGTCGTGGCCTGAATAGCCGTGTCGGAGGACTGGCTCCAGATATCGGGCTCGTTCCAGACGATGATCTGGTAGCTTCCGTCCGATTTTTCCGTCAGCAGGCTCCGGGCCGAGGACGGCAGGCCGTCGATCGAATAATTGAGGGTCCCCGCGCTGAAGCTTGCCTTCGCGGCGCCGTCATCCGCAAGGATTTCGGTCAGATTGTGGATCGCCGTCGCAGCCGGCTTGGCCGAATAGTCGAGATGAAAAAGGCCGAAATGCTTTTCCTGATTGGTGCCCTGCGGATCGGAATAGGCGTCCAGCAGCTCGTAGATGAACGTCTGTTTTGATCCGAGTGCGGCGCCGTCCATCAGCGTATTGAGCAGGAGCTTTGCCTGCGTCGCTTCACTGACGCCTTCCCAGCCGCCATTGGTGTCGGCGGTCAGCGAGGTGTGGTAGCCGGTCTCGGTGATCGCCAGCGGCTTGCCCGGATCGGCAGCGCGCTGCACGCCGGATTCTCGGGAGAGCCATGAATATGGCTGGTCGCCATCCTTCGCATAGGTGTGGATCGTCGTGTAGTCGGAGGCGGAAGCCACGGTATATCCGGTAAAGCCGAGAACGGGGATATTTTTCAGCAAGGGATCGGCGTTGACGTCGGCAGACAGGTCCTTCTGATAGGCGACCGCTGCGGCCTGGCCGCTCAGGCCGTGATAGCTGACTGGCCAGTTGTTGACTTCGTTCGGACCTTCGATACCGACGACCGATCCTGGATGGGCCTGCACGAAGGAATGCAGCCGCTGGGCGACAGTGGCGGGGTCGACTTCCCGCTGGGCGCTGAAGACGAATTGCACGCCGGCCTCGGCAGCATCGCCGAGATGCGTTTGGCCGTTGGGATCGGAAGCGGAGTTGGGGGCGTGATCGCGAACTGTATCAAGGCCAAGATAGTTGAGTGCTTTAACAACTTCTCCGACGTTGGAATATTTTCCATCCGTGTAGTCGATATGCGTATCAATTCCAAAGGAACGAATAATATCGTTTATTCTAACGGCTTGAGCCATAGATTTTTCTCCCAGTTTACGAGGGAATCGGCGATGGGACTTTATCCCCATTTCTGATGCCAATTCGATTTACACGAGGAGGGTCGTGCGGCGCGGCCTCGTTAACCATGATATATTGTTCCGAATGTGGCCCGTTTCGGATTGTATTTATTATGAAATCTGCGCTTGCATTTTTTCGTTCGGCCGGCTGATCATGCGCGAGTGGGACGGCCCATAGGCAGAGTCTGGCGAAATCCGACATGGCCTGGAGGATCCGATGACCGTCAATGTTCAGGTCCGGTTTCGCAGCGGCTTGCCCTCGATGGCGTTCGACAATGTCCGTCTCCGCGGCAGTTGGGACGAGCAAGGCCGAGCCTCGAACGATTGGGCGTCTCACCCAATGCAGCGTTCTCGTGACGAGGATGGTTATGATGTTTTTGTCGCCCGCGTGCCCTTTCCCGATGGCGAGATCGGCACGCATTTTCGCTGGGGGAATCGAACTCGATCGGCCCGGCATTTCAGACCTGTGGGCGATCGCCGCCGAACTGGACGACGAGACCTCGACGCGTCGCGAGCGCTCCTTCGATCTCCAGCGGGGGATAGCGCCGCAGACCTATATCTGACATGGATCGGCCGCCTGGGGGCGAACCGCGTTGAATGGCGCGACGGTGTCGACTGCATCCGCTTCTCGGTCTGGGCGCCGAACACCCGGGATGTCTTGCTCGTGCTCGCCGATCCGGCCGTCGGCTATGTCGCCGATGACGGCACCATAGCGCTCGCAACCATCGGGATGCGCAGGACCGTTGATGGATTCTGGAGCGTTGAAACCGGCGACGACGACGGACTTTCCGATTTCGACAGCGTGGCCTGCAAAGCTGTTCGGTCGTCTGCGACCCGAAGCGGGTGGTGCTACCGTCGAGGCGTTCTGGGCAAGGCGGCGGAAGAATCAGAGCCACGAAAGGAGTGTTGAATGCCGTGCTGCCGGCATCAGGCGTTCTGGTCTTTCGCAGGCTGTGACGCGTGCCACGGCCGGAACGGTCAGACAAAGCCGAGCGGCAGATTCTCGACTTTCCTGTCATTGCCGTAGTCGCGCTCATGCGGCGTGCGCCGGCGCCCTTCGCGGCGAGATCGATGCGGTTTTCGGCAAAGATCCCATCGGGATAGGTGCCGGTATCATGGCAATCGGCGTCGATCTTGGGGGCAAGGATTTTCAGGATCATTGGGGTTCCTCCAGGCGCAGCATCAACATTTGGAAAGGTCGTCTGGTTCCGCTTATAAACCCCGAATTATTAATAAATTAACCATAAAGCTTAAGAGCAAAGGGCGCCGCCGCATTCGATCCGTCAGTCTCGCAAAGGTGACATTTAGTGGACGATTGATGACGAAGACATCGACGCCAGCATCCCCTCGGTCGCCCGGATCAGCCGCGCCGTGCGCGCCATCACCTCGGTTCCAGCCTCCGTCTCGGCAATCGCGGTTGCCATACCGTCCAGTCCGTCCGCCACCTGGATCAGTTTCGGCAGCATATCGGCTCGTCCGACCGCCTCAGTCGATCTGGCGAGCTTACGCAGCGCCTCTGAATAGCTCGATATCAAAGCGAGTTTCTGGTCTGCGGGAATAATAGAGAACGAGCGTTTCTCGGAAGGCGACAGCGGCGATTTCGGCATGGATGCGACCTATTGAACTGCCAATGAACTCGCATGGCCGCTTTTTGTTCCGAGCTGGCCCATTGTCCCGGGCCTGTCGCCTTGCCTCGAAATGGCGTTGCCGTGGAACTCCGGACCTGGATCGCCGTTGAGGTGCATGAACATAGGAGGTTCCCATGCAGCTGATCGATACTCGGGTGACACAGGCCGGCGACATCTTCACCGTCGAATTCCTGGGCGAGGGAGGAGAATCGATTTCTGTCAAAATCGACAACTCCCATGGCGAACTCGACGATACGACGGCGGTCGACCACGCCAAGGTCATGATGGTTCAGCTGACCGCCTTTGCCGGCAGCGAAGCAGATGGCAGCATCAACCGCTACGATGCCTTGAGCAACGGCAATTTCGACGAAGGCAGCAAAGGCTTGATCGGTCAGCCGAGTGCGCGTTCGACCGGTGACAGGCAAACGCTGGAAGAGGAACTCGATGAAGGCCTCGAGGACAGCTTTCCTGCAAGCGATCCTGTCTCGGAAACGGTGTCGTACATTCCCGCCAACGCGCCACGGCACTGATTGCAACGCAATCTCAATTCCAAATGCAGGCAAAGGCTGCCCCGGTTCCCGTGGGCAGCCTTATGCTTGGCAGCGACGAGGCAAAGACCGGATTGGTGATGTTCGGGATCAGCACGCCAACCACCACGGGCCTGCGTCCTAGCCGCCATCCTGCCCTGAACGCGACCCATGCGCCGATGTCGCCATCGAAAACGTCTCCGAGGCGCAATCCCCTTGGGCGGGTTCGATGACAATGGTCTGACACCCAGAGCATGATGCCGAAAAGTGTGAGCGGTTTTCGGACGACATCATGCTCTAACTCTTTAATGGAGAACAGGATTCAGATTTTAGGCCGACCGGGCCTAAAATCATCGTGTTCGAGGCAGAGTTATCGACTTCTTATTTATTCATAAACATGGAAGTTGCTGAGGAATGCAACCTGTGGAATAGTCAGGTTGAGGCCATCTACCCCTCTTCATTCTCATCACCTGGACAAGAATGTCTCACAAAAAAATGGAATGCTCCGCGGCGTGGTGGTTTTTTGCGACGGTCTCCCTTGTCGCAAACTTCGCGTTACCAGCCTATGCGGACACCTCGTCCGTGCCCTGGCCACAAACGCAAAGCGACATGCAAGCCGAGTCCGACGTGCATTTTGGCACGCTCGCCAACGGTATGCGGTTTGCGATCATGCGCAATGTCACGCCGCCCGGACAGGCAGCGATCCGCTTTCGCATTGGCTCCGGTTCGCTCGACGAAAACGACGACCAGCAGGGCCTGGCGCATGTTCTTGAGCACATGGCCTTCAAGGGTTCGACACATGTCGCCGAAGGGGAGATGATCCGTATCTTGCAGCGCAAGGGCTTGGCCTTTGGACCGGACACCAATGCCCATACCTCCTATGACGAGACCGTCTATGCGCTCGATCTGCCCGAGGTCGATGCAGACACAATTTCGACGGGCCTGATGCTGATGCGAGAAACGGCGAGCGAGCTGACCCTCGATGCCGGCGCCTTCGATCGCGAACGCGGTGTCATCCTGTCGGAGGAGCGGCTGCGCGACACGCCGCAGTATCGCGCGTCACTCGGAATCATGAATTCGCTGCTCGCCGGCCAGCGCGCGACCATGCGCGCGCCGATAGGTAAAGCCGACATCATCAGCAATGCGCCCGTGGACCTCGTCCGTGATTATTACGGGGCCAATTACCGACCCGATCGGGCAACGCTGATAGTGGTGGGCGATATCGACCCCGCCGCCATGGAAGTCGAAATCCGGCAGCGCTTCGGCGACTGGAAGGCCGTGGGTCCGGCGCCGACAAAAGCGGATCTTGGCGCGCTGGAGACGAAAGGCGAAAGCGCCGAGGTCATCGTCGTTCCCGGCGGCATGACCAGCATACAGATCGCCTGGACGCGTCCCTATGACGCCGCGCCTGACACCTTCGCCAAGCGCCGCGCTGGGCTTATTGAGGATCTCGGTTTCCTGGTGCTCAAACGTCGGGTGAGCGCCATCGCCAGCAAGGCGGATGCCCCTTTCATCAGTGCGGACGTCGGCTCCCAGGATCTCCTCGATTCCGCCCATGTCGTCCTGATCGCGGCGAACTCCGAGCCGGACAAATGGCAGGCGGCGCTCACGGCCATTGACCAGGAACAGCGCCGGATCCAGGAGTTCGGCGTTGCGCAGGCGGAGATCGATCGCGAAATTCGCGAATATCGCTCGGCCCTGCAAGCTGCTGCGGCCGGAGCCGCGACGCGGATGACGACCGACCTTGCTTCCATGCTGGCTCGCAGCGTCGATGACGATCAAGTCTTCACCTCGCCCGCCGAAGACCTCTCTATGTTCGAGACGATGACGAACGGCGTCACGGCGGACGAGGTCAATCGGGCCTTGCAGCGTGCTTTCTCCGGCAACGGTCCGCAGGTCGTGCTACAGGCGGACCAATCACCTGAGGGTGGAGCCGACACGGTTCGGCAAGTCTATGACGCTTCAAATGCCATTGCCGTCTCGGCACCATCAGGTGCAACTGACGTCGCCTGGCCTTACACCCATTTCGGCGAACCGGGCGCTGTGGTCGAACGCCGTGCGGTTGAAGATCTCGGCTTGACCATGGTGCGCTTTTCCAACGGCATTCGGCTTACCGTCAAGCCAACCAGGCTGCGTGCCAACGAAGTGCTGGTACGCGAAGATATCGGCCGCGGTCGGCTGGACCTGCCGCACGACCGTTCCGCTGCGATCTGGGCATCTCCGGCCGTCGTGCTGTCTGGCGTAAAGGCCATGGATTACCAGGATATACAGAAAGCGCTGACCGCCAACATTGTCGGCGTCGACTTCTCGGTCGGCGACAGTTCCTTCAGGTTCGACGGTCGTACACGGACTGAAGATCTTGCGACGCAGTTGCAGCTGATGAGCGCATACACCTCCGATCCAGCCTATCGCCCCGAGGCGTTCAAGCGCGTGCAGCAGGCCTATTTGAGCGGCCTCGATCAGTACAACGCGTCGCCCGGCGGCGTTTTCAGCCGCGATTTCGCAGGTCTCGTGCATTCCGGCGACCCGCGCTGGACCTTCCCCGACCGCGCGCAGTTGTCCGCCGCCAAGCCAGACGAATTCGAGGCGCTGTTCCGGCCCATGGTTTCCAATGGCCCCATCGACATCACCATCGTCGGCGACGTAACAGTGGACGACGCAATCCGCCTGACGGCTGAAACCTTTGGCGCTTTGCCGCCGCGCCCGGAGACGGCGTCAAGCAACGATCGGGACGACGTGCATTTTCCGGCGACGACCGAGAAGCCCGTTTTGCAGACCCATAGCGGTAGGGCAGATAATGCCGCCGCCGCCGTAGGGGCTTCCATCGGAGATTTGCTCTCCGATCTGCCGCGGTCCTTCACCGCCAATATTGCCACCCAGATTTTCCAAAACAGGTTGATCGACCAGTTTCGCATTGCAGAAGGAGCAAGTTATGCCCTGCAGGGCGATGTTGAGCTTTCAAGGGAAGTTCCCGGCTACGGCTACGCATATTTCTACGTCGAGACCGACCCGGCAAAGGTTGCGCGCTTCTATGCACTTGTCGACGAGACCGCCAATGATCTGCGGTCGCATGATGTCTCCGAAGACGAGCTCGCGCGCGCCCGGGGACCCATCATCGAGACATTGAAGCATCAGCAGCAGAGCAACGAGTATTGGATCGCATACCTGCACCACGCCCAAGAGGATTCGCGTCGTTTAGACCGGATACGCGATAGTCTCAGCGGCTACGGCAAGGTCACCGCCGGGGATATCCGCGCGTTTGCCGCGGCCTATTTGAGCCCGGAAAAATTCTGGAAATTCGAAGTGCTGCCGGTGGTGGTACGATAGGTGTTGAGCACGCTCAGGAACGACGTCTGACCACGCGCATGTTCATTTCCGAGCGAAGAGCGAAGCCCTGCGTTTCGTAGAGGGAAATGGCCGAGGTATTCGCCGCATAGGCATGCAGATAGGCCGTGTCGCCGGTGGATGCGATTTCGCCGGCGACGAAACGGAAGAGCAGGGTGCCGAGGCCGCGCCCCTGAAAATCGGCATGGGTGCAAAGCCCGCTAAGCTCGGCAAAGCCAGTCTGCCGCATCCGCTGCCCGGCCATCGCCACCAGGCGGCCCTCGCTTCTGATCCCCCAGAAGCTGCCGAGGCTCTGGGCTCGCAGGGTGAACGGCCCGGGTTTGGTCAGTGTCGCCAGCGCCAGCATGTCGGCGGCATCGGACTCCGTCAGCGGCTGGATGCGAGGATCCGAAATTCGCTCATGAGGCCGCTCGGCAACCATCTGGACCACCGATGCCTCTGTGACGACGGCTAAGCCCGGTGGAATGGCGATCGGTCCCGCCTCGACGAGGATCATGCTCTCCTCCGGCGCTGGCAGCTCCTCCAGGGCGTCGAGGCTTTCCGGCGCATCGTCGGCGGACGCCGCAAAGGGGACGATGGACGGCGGGTACCGCCGTGCCTTCTCATTGCCTTCTGCGAGATCGGCATGTGCGGTTTCCAGCGCGCTCCAGATCGGTCGGTCGAGAATATGTTTCATCATGTTTCCTCCTTGACAGGGCTGCGGCGCGCAAGCGGTGCCACCGCAAGCCCGTCCTCGATAGCGGCCAGCTGTTCGAGGATCGGTCCGTCGAGATCGCCGCAGAGATCGGCAACAGCGGCGGCGATGCGTGGCCAGATCACCTTCTTCGAATGATCGACGAGGTCCTGTCCCTTGGCGGTCAGCGAGACCAGTCTGCGACGCTGATCGTCCGGTGCCGGTTGCATGTCGACGTAACCGAGTTCGAGAAGCTGGCCGGTGGTGCGCGTTGCGCCGGGCTGGGTGATGCCCACCGCCTGCGCAAGCTCGCCGATCGTCAGCGGTCCGGCCCGGTCGATCGCCGCAAGGAACGGATATTGGCCCGCCTGAATGCTGAGCCCGGCCTCGTCGATGACCTGCTGCGTATCGGCCTGCAGCCTTTCTCCGATGCGCCGCAGCCGGCTGCCCATACATAGAAACCCGAGCGTTCGGACCACATCCTCGACCATGCCGGTCTCCATTTGTATGGGAAGTTATATAACATGTTATACATAAAGTGGCAATTCTTCTGAGCAAAGGGCCGGCAGGCGAAGCCGGGGCAGGGCGGCACGAGCAAGTGCCTCGATCAGCCCCGCCATCTCCTGGCCATCAGCAACACCGCCAGCCCACAGCTGAGCAGGCCAAGGGACAATGGCAGACCCTGATGTCCGATCAGTTGCATCGCCAGTCCTGTCGCGGGCGATCCGACGATGCCGCCGATGCCCCATACCAAGGCGAAGGCGGCGTTACCGGCGATCAGGGCCTGGCCGGTGAAACGCTCGCCGAGCAGGATCAGCGACAGGGTGTAGATCCCGAACGAGACCCCGCCCCAGACGAAAAGCAGCGGCCAGATGAGCCACGAATTGAAGGCCGACGGCAGCAGCAGACAGCTGGCGAGGCAGGCCAGGACGCAGAAGAGCATCATCCGCGTCGAGCCGAACCGTTCGGCCAAGCGCCCGAGTAAAATCTGCAATACGGCATTGCCGGCGATGAAACAGGTGATGAGCGAAGCGATGCGCTCCTCGGCGCTGCCGAGTGCTGCGCCATAGACCGCGAAGAGGGAAAGCAGGATCTGCTCGAAGGCGGCAGCGGTAAAAACGGCAAACAACAGCAGTGGTGCTAGCGCGAAGAAGCGGCCCACCGTTGTTGCCTCGCCTTCACCAGGCATGTCGGGCAGGCGTGGGACGACCGCAAGCACGATCAGGCCGCAGAGGAGGAAGGCCGCAATGCCGATCGCGAAGGGCGGCCAACCCTCCGTGCCGGTGAGCCAGAGCGACAGCGGGCCGATGGCGAAGCCGCCCGAAACGATCGATGAATAGAGACCCATGATCCGGCCCCGGCGTGGCGCCGGCGTGATCGAGATCAGCCAGGTTTCGCTGATCACGTAAAGCGGATTGGCGAAGACGCCGAGCAGGAAGCGCAGCGGCATCCAGGCCCAGACGTCCTGCGCCCAGGCAATCGTCATTAGAGTGAGCGCGGCCAGGATCGAACACAGGATCGCCAACCGCGCCCCACCCACGCGCCGTGAAAGCGCAGGAATGAAGGGCGCCGATAGGATGAAACCGAGCGGCGTCATCGCCGCCGACAAGCCGATCAGGCCCGATGTCGTCCCTTGCCGTTCCAGGATGAAGCTGAGCAGCGGATAGGTCAGCCCCTGCGCCACGGCAAACACCGTGACGGTCGCGATGATGCCCGCCATCGCGGCCCATGGGATCCGATCCACTCGCGGCGATGTCGTGCCGTGCAAGTGTCGATCCGACACGTCCGCCGGCTCCACGCAGGAAATATCGTTCACAGCAACCTCCATAGGGTTGAAGGGCCGGGGGCCTTTCACCTGAAAGAGGACGAATTCTGCAGGATAGGGTGCGCGTCGTACTTAAGCTTTCCCAAAAAGTTCTCAAAAACGTCCAAACAGACTAAACAGGTCAGCATCGAATTCTCAAAAGTCCTCACCACAGCAATTTCAGCCGGACATCATCAGGACCATCAGTAAATGACCGCCTCACCTTCCTTTCTTGGCCTTCCCGATCGCCTCGCCGATGGTCGCTTGCCCCGAGCGGTGATCTTCGCAGCCGCTCACGGCAGCACCTATCCCGGCAAGGACGGCAGCGGCTATGTCTTGGCGGCCGGCGCCATCCGCGCTGCGAGCCAGGATGATGCCGCGCTCGTCGAGCACTGGGATTTCGATCTCGGCGGTCCGCTGTTTGACCACAATCCGGTCTGCTGCGTTGACGCTGGCGACGTTCCAACCATCCTTCATGACAATGCCGGCAATCGAGCCCGGATCGAGGCGAGGACGCGCGAGGTCCTGTCAATGCCCGCAGTGCCGATCCTGCTCGGCGGCGATTGTTCCGTGACCATTCCCTTCCTCGCTGGCTTTGCGGACCACGAGCCGGTCTGGATCCTGCAGATCGACGCCCATATCGACTGGCGCGACGAGGTGCATGGCGAGCGCCACGGCTATTCGAGCCCGATGCGTCGGGCGAGCGAGATGCCGCATGTCGCCGGCATGGTCCAGGTCGGCCTCCGCAGCGTCGGCAGCGCACGCCTCGCCGACATCGAAGCGGCGCGGGCCTACGGCAGCCGCTTCGTGACCGCCCGCGAGATTCATGCCGAGGGGGCCGAAGCAGCTCTCCGGCATATTCCAGAAGGAGCGCGGGTCGTCGTCACCCTCGACTGCGACAGCCTCGATCCCGGCATCATGCCGGGCGTGGTGGCGCGTACGCCCGGCGGCCTCACCTACACTGAGGTGATCGACCTGATCGCGGGCCTCGGCAGGCGGGCCAGAATCGCAGGATTCGACCTTGTCGAGCTCTATCCTCCTGCCGACATTGACGGCCTGTCGGCCCTGACCGCCGCACGCCTTCTGGTCAATGCGGTCGGCGCCATCGTCCGGCAAGATTGAAACCCTGCTTCCTCTGGCAGCAACCAGTGCATGGTGCGGTGCGTTTTCGCTTCTAAAGCAATTCCAGGAAAAGTGCGAAGCGGTTTTCCGTCCGGAATTGCGAAAAAACAAAAAGCTAGAGCGGCCCTGCGTTTCCATTAAAAGCTGAACCGCTCTAGGCGACCTTGCCCAGACGAGGCTCCGTCCCGGCCAGTAGCCGCCGAATGTTGGTGCGATGGCGTGCAATCACGTAAATGCCGCCTGCGATCACCAGCAGACGATAGGGCAGCGGTTGTTCCAAGCCGCAGACGAGAGCGATGGCCGTCAATGCTGCCAGTATCGAACTCAGGGAAACAATCCGGAAGGCCGCCAACGTAACGCCGAAAACCGCCACAGCGCCCAAACCTACGGGCCATGACATCGCCAGCAACACGCCGAGCCCCGTGGCAACCGACTTGCCTCCCGTAAAGTTGAGCCAGACCGAACGGCCATGCCCCAACAACACGGCAAGTCCTGCGAGGCAAACAGCCCAAGGCTCTAGGCTTTGCAGGTCAAGCGCTGTCGGTGGCGTGCCCGATGAGACTGTCGAGAACCAAGGGTAAAACCAGCGGGCAAAGACGACTGCTCCCACACCTTTCAAGATGTCGACCAGAAGCACCACAAATGCAGGCCATTTGCCGAGCGTTCGCAATACATTCGTTGCCCCGGTGGATTTAGAGCCATGCTCCCGGATATCGATGCCCCTGATCAGTTTGCCCGCCAGATAGCCCGAGGGTGTGGAACCGAGGAGATAGGCGATCGTCAATCCAACTGCACCCGCCATCCAGAAAGCCATGGGAGTCACCTCGACGCTCTATTTTCAGGCAGTCATTATTTGGTCGTCACCGCAATCGGCCATTGGAACACGATTTACACTGATCGCGTCCTCGATGCCACGCGGCCTAAGCGGGCGAACAGTTCCATCCAAGCTTTAATGACTCTAGGATGCGCCTTATGCAGGGATCGCGTTTTGCCTTTGGACCATTCGTGCTTGATCCGGCTGCGGGAACGCTTCTTCGGAACGATGATCCCGTTGCCGTCGGCCACCGCGGGGTCAAGCTGCTTGCAGCGCTTGTCGGACGACCCGGCGAAATCTTGGGCAAGGCCGAGTTGATGGACGCGGCGTGGCCGGGCATATCAGTCGAGGAGGGCAACCTGACTGTCCAGATTGCGCAGCTGCGCAAGCTGCTTGGTCCGGCCGCGAACGGCGGTGAATGGATCTCCACGGTTCCGCGCATCGGCTACCGCTTCATAGGCGCCATCAACCAGCTTGGCGGCGTGAAGCGAAAAGCTTTGCCGCTGCCTGACAAACCATCGATAGCAGTGCTGCCATTTGTCAATATCAGCAACGATCCCGAGCAGGAATCCTTCGCCGACGGGCTGACGGAAGACCTGATCACCGACTTGTCCAGAATGCCGGGCCTGTTCGTCATCGCCCGCAACTCGGCCTTCGCCTACAAGGGAAAGGCGAGGGACGTAGGCGAGATCGCCGAGGAGCTCGGCGTACGCTACCTGGTGGAGGGAAGCGCAAGACGCGTAGCAGGGCACGTGCGCGTCAACGCCAAGCTGGTCGATGCGGCAAGTGGCGATCATCTATGGGCGGAACGCTTCGATCGCAGCCTCGACGATATCTTTGCCGTTCAGGACGAGGTCACCGGCAAGATCGTCGAAGCGCTGCTCGGGCGGCTGCGCGCACCGCCATCGCGCAATCGGCCCAAAAATTTAGAGGCTTACGATCTCTGCGTACGGGCGCGCAGGCTGATGGATGATACGCCGCAGGCGGCGCGGGAAGCGCATCTGATGCTGACGCGCGCGATTTCCCTCGATCCCGACTATGCCGAGGCCTATCGCTGGCTTGCCATGAACCACTGGATGGGAGAGGTTCATTCCGGCGGACCAACGCAACCCACCCGCAGCCTTGCTTTGGAGCTGGCACGCAAAGCGGTCGCGATCGATCCCAATGATGCCGGCTGCCGTTGGATTTTGGCTTACTTGCTTGCCTATGAGCGCAGCTTTGCCGAAGCGGATGCGGAATTCGCCAAGGCGATCGAGCTCGATCCGAACGAGGCCGACACCTTTGCAGCACTATCCGACATTGCTGTCCTGGCCGGGCGGGTCCGGGAGGGCCTTGAGCATATCGCCAAGGCCTTCCGGCTGAACCCGTTTCCGGCAAGTTGGTACTATCTGACGCTCGGGCAGGCGCACTATGCCGCCGGCCAATACGAAGCCGCTGTTGAGACGCTGCGCAGCGACGAGACCTATCGCACGAGCTCACGCCGTTTCCTGGCGGCAAGTCTTGCCCAACTTGGCCGGCTCGACGAGGCTCGCGCCGAGGCCGAACTGTTCCTCGTCGCCAACCCGCATTTTTCAACCCGCCACTGGGCTGCGACCGAGCCATTCCGCGACGCTCGGACGCTTGAGCATTTCATTGACGGCTACCGCAAGGCCGGTCTTCCGGAGTGATGCTACCGCGCCTCATAGACGGCCCCGGCTTAGATGGTGCCGGGCCGCGCGGAGGTGGTGAATTGGCTCGCGGAAGACAAAAAATCCTCTTCGGCGGTGGGGAGTTTTCCGTTTGGCGTCAGGTCGTCGACCGCTTTGGGAAGATCGCGCTTCAGTCGCCCCAAAATCTCTTGATGCGAAAGGCCGGTATTGGCAGCGATCTCGTTCAGAACATCTGAGCCCAGCGCTTCCGCGAGCTGGCCGTCATCGATGTCCGCATTCGGACCGGGCTTTACCCAAGACTCCGCCGTATCACCGTGACCATTCTGCTGAAACGTCTTCAGCAGATCGCCGAGACCGCCGCTGACGATACTGCCGGATGTCAATCCGCCGAGAAGGCCGCCGAGACCACCCGAACCGGCCAGTCCACCAAGAAGGCCACCAAGCCCGCCGGGCTGCGGGTTTCCCTCGCCACCCTGCTGAGGGTTCTGGATGCCCCGAAGAAGCTCTCCGATCTTGTCTCTGTTTTGGTAGCCGGCAACGGCAAGGACGGCGAGAAGCGCCTTCAATTGACCGCTCATCATGATGAATCCTCCTATGGTGCTCCAACGTGCACGCGACCCAAGGCAGAGCGCTGCATGGGCAGCAATGTCCAGAGCGGCCAAAGGTTCCGCCGGTTTGAAAACAAGGCCGCGCGGGCCGCATTCCTTCGACAATCTCGAAGGCTCGACCGCCCACCTCAATTGCCCACGCCGCGGTCAGATTTCCGGGCAGCCTCGCCGGTTTGCGAAGGTCATTCGTTCCGGTCCGCGGCGCGTCATTCCCTGCACAACGATGCTGCGGGGAGACATGCGTACGATCTGCGCCCTGCGAAGTCCTTCGCTGCGTGCGATGTCGAGAGCATCATCCGGATCGCATCCGCGCGGTCCGCGCCGATCATATCCGTCATATCGGTCACGATCGCGATTCCGATCGTAAACGCCGACGCCACCGGGGCCGACCCGCAACTCCAAGTCCTGCGCGGCCGCGATCGTCGGCGAGATCGTCAAGCCGCTTACCGCAGCCAAGCCGACCAGTACGCACTGAAGAGATTTCCGCATGAGTTCCTCCCATGATCCTATGTTTGTCGTAATGACAACATCGCCATGCGAGATTTGTTCCTTGAGGTAAGAGGGCTCGGTGCGGACGCCGAACGTGTCGTTCGTCTCATCGAAGGCGCGTCGCATGAATCCGATTCGATGCGGCGCGCTTTAAAGATCATTCGTTTCAAACAGCCATGTTCGACGCTGCCGACATCACTTCCCGAGGGGCGGGACCGCCGAACATATGGCGACCATCCTCCTCGACTTCCGTGAAACACCAGCGCACGATGCCATCCCGATCGAGCAGGAATTCGCCGACGAGTTGGCCGTGGCCGGTGGCGATCATCTGCTTGTCATCCTCGGTGATTTCATAGCCGTCCGCCTTGTCGAGGAATTCCGACGCCGCCATCGGGTCCATAGGCGCTGGAAGCTCGCCCGGCATGTCGATGCGCATCGACATCACCATGTTCATGCTGACTTTGCGCGGCCACTCATTCTCATCTTCGGTGAACTGAAGATTCGGCAGGCCGAAGGCCCTGTGCGATACCCGTTCCGGGTCCGAGGCCGCCAGCAAATTGGGAAGCGGATGGTAGCGGAAATAGAGGCGAGCGCGGTCGATCGGCGTGTTGACGATGGTCAGGCTGTCGATGCCTTTCTCCTGCAAGGCATCGGTGAGTTCAGCCATGGCGGCGATCTGCCGGCGACAGAAGGGGCAATGCAATCCGCGGAACAACCCGACGAGCACCGGCTTCTGGCCGCGAAAATCATCGATGGCGACCTTGCCCTGGCGGGTGATCGCATCCAGCACCACGTTCGGCGCGCGATCTCCCGGCTGCAATGGTCTTGCGGCGTGGTTCTCCTGCATGTTTCGTTCCTCCCTTTATCTTCTTGAATCGATTTGCCTAATCGATCTCCGGCGATCACTGCAACGAGGACAAGTCAGTCGAGAAACGGCAGGACGACGAGCGTGCCTGGATCGAGGTTGTGGCGGATGCACACATCCTGTGCCAGCGTGAAATACCGTTCCGCCTCGTCCATGTCGTCATGCTCAAGGCTGAGTGTCGCCAATCCATCATAGCACGGAAAGAGCAGTTGCGGTTCATCAATTTCCTTCGCAACCTCAAGGGCTTCTTCGTAATACTTACGAGCTAGCTTTGGCTGCCCGTGGCATTGATGAATTTGGCCCAGCACGATCAGCGGCACGGAGAGATGGTCGCGCTGATCGAGCGCCCGGTCGATTTCGACGGCCTTTTCCGCAGCCGGTACACCCTCAGCGGCGCAGCGATCGGTGAAGGTGCAGCAGGCAACTGCGAGGTTGGCGAGAAGCCGCGCCTGGAAGCCGAGATCGCCGATACGGGTCGCAAGCTCCAATCCGCGCCGGCAGATCTTGATGGCGTTGGCTGGATCAACAATCGTGTAGAGAACGCCGAGATTGGAATAGGCGCGACAGGCAGCACTTTGCAGATCGGCTTTTTCGGCGACCGAGAGGCTGCGCTCCACTTCCTGCACGGCCTCGCGGCGACGTCCTAGCCGCGCAAAGGCCGCACCCTTGGTGTTCAGCGCCTCCGCCATCGCTCGCGCTGTCTCCCGTCCGGCCTCGGTCGTCCCGTCGATCGGCAGCGTTTGCAGGCATTGAAGTGCCTGCGTCGCCCACTCGGCGGCAGCGGCCTGATCCCCCATGCGGAAGGCCAGATGGCCACGCTCCTGCAGGACATGTGCACGTTCGACCGGCGCATCGATTGTCGCGATTATCGCTTCGGCTTCGGCCAAATATGTCTCCGCTTGATCGCGGCGTCCTGCATCGAGATGCAAACGGCCGACCTTGCGCAATATCCTCGCTGCGGCAATAGGGTCGTCTTTGGTGCGGTGGATCGCAAGCGCCCGCTGATAATGGTTCAAGGCGGCGTCGCGCAGGCCGGCGGGGCCGCAGAGATCGGCAAGGCGCTCCAAGAGCGCCAGTTGTTCCGGTGTCACCTCCGCCTCGTTTGCGAAGGCCGCAAGGGCCTGACGGTAGAGGCGCATTGCATCGTCATTGGCGTAGGCCTTGCGCGCCAGATCACCCGCCGCCATCAGATAGGTGGCCCCTTTGGCCTTTTCGGGGGTCAGGCTGAAGTGATGGCCGAGCTGCGCCAGGTGCTCGGGCCGATCGGGCGCTGCGCCATATTGACGTTCCAGAGCCCGGCCGATGCGTTGATGAAGCTCCATGCGCCGTTGCAGCAGGAGATTATGGTAGATGACGTCGTGCATCAGTGTCTGGCTGAAGCGATATCCCGGCGATCCGCCGGCGTCGGGCCCGCGCAATTCCTCGATGATATTGGCATCGCAGAGATGATCCAATGCGGCATCGATGGCGGCTGGGTCGGTGGCGATGGTGCGGAGCAGGGCGGTATCGAACTTCGGGCCGACCACCGCCGCCTCTTGCGCCAGCCGTCTGATGTCCTGCGGCAGACGATCGACGCGGGCAAGCAACAGGGCTTGCAGGTTCACCGGGATATCGACGTCCGTGTCTTCCGCTGCGACATGCCAGCGCTGGCCGTCATTGTGCAACGTGCCCATGTCGATCAGCGCCCGAAGGATTTCTTCGATGAAAAGCGGATTGCCGCCGGCGCGGTCGAGGATACGCTTGCGCATCGTGACCGGCAACTTGCCTTGATCCTCGCCGAAAAACGCAGCAAGCAGCTTCTGCCCGTCGGCCGCAAACAGTGGTGCAAGACGCTGCACGGTGACGCTGACACGATTGGAGTCCAGTGGGTCGGTCTGCGATGTCGGCCGGTAGACCGCCAGCAGCATCAACCGGCTGCGCTCCAGCCGGTCCATCATGAAGCGAAGCACTTCCAGTGAGGCGGCATCCGCCCAGTGCAGATCCTCGATGACAAGCAGCAGGGGACCTTGCGCCAGCCGCCGCTCGAAGACGGTGCGGACGCCATAGAAGATCTGCCGCCGCAACTGCTCCGGCTCGATGTACCGCAAAGCGCCATCGGGATCGCCGAGACCGAGGACATGCAGAAAGAGCGGCAAAAGTCCCTCGACCTCCTCCTGCGTCAGATCGAGCGCGCGGAACCCCGTTGCCAGCAGTTGCCGCGCCCTGTCGAGATCGTCCCGCTCGCCGATGCCGTAGGCGCTACGCACGACCGCGCCGAGCGTGCCATAGGATTGTTCGCCGAGCGGAGAGCAGGTCGCTTTGCGGATGGCGAGGCCCTGGAAACGAGCGGCATTGCCGGCGATTGCGACGAATTCGTTGACCAGCCGAGACTTGCCGATGCCGGCTTCGCCGATCAGCCGGACAAGCTGCGCCGCACCGCCGCAGGCAAGGTCGAGGCATGTCAGCAACCGCGACATTTCCGTATCCCGTCCGATCATCGGTGCCTGAAGGCCGAGACTTTCGAGCCCGCGCGCCGTATGCGGCGCTTCCGACAGCCCTGTCAGCCGGTGGACAAGGACGTTGCCGCTTTTACCCCGCAAGGTCTGCGCGCCAAGACTGTCGAAGGCAAAGGCATGGCGGGTGAGGCGATAGGTCAGCGGCCCGACGAGGATATCGTTTTCGCCGGCCATGGATTGCAGGCGTTGAGCGGTGTTCACCGTGTCGCCGGTCACCGAATAGGATTTTGTACTGACCGCGCCGAAGCCGCCGGTGACGACGGGACCGCTATTGATACCGATATGCAGGCGGAGCGGCACGCCGGCGCGGGCGTGCCAGCGCTCGCCGACCTCAGTGGCCCGACCGATCATATCGAGTGCGGCCCCGAGCGCCCGGACCGGATCGTCCTCATGAGCGACCGGCGCGCCGAACAGCGCCAGCAGCGCATCGCCGACGAACTTGTCGACGAAGCCGCCATAAGCCTCGACCGCCTGGGTCATCTCTTCGAACAATTCGTTCTGCAGTACCCGCATGACTTCAGGGTCGATCTGCTCGCTCAGAGTCGTGAAGCCGCAGAGATCGGCAAAGAGCACGGTCACCGGCCGCCGGTCGGCATCGCCCTCTGATTGAGGTAGCGCCTCGATCTTCGGCTTCGATGCGGGTTGGACGTTGCCCGAAATCGACGCGCCACAGCTGGGGCAGAAGGCAAAATCGGGCTGACAAGCATTGCCGCAGGCGGCGCAGGTGATCGGTTGCCTTGCGCCGCATCGCGGACAGAAAGCAAAACCGCTCTGAATATCGAACCCGCAGCCGCTGCACTCCATCGGACGCATCTCACGAAACCCCGATGTACGGCTATTTCAGCCGCAACCAGCAGGCCTCAGACAGGGGACAAGCATGAACCTGCTGCCCCAGGCCCGCAAGTACTAAACAAGTGGCGGATCTGGCGACAGCTTCGGTAGCTTGAGAACGGTGATCTGCGGGCTGCAGCATCGCACGGCTTGCTTTTGGCGTGTTCGAACCGGCCGCTACTGCCGATCGGTGCCGGCGAGCCTCGCGACCCGGCAGTGAAGGAGCACCGGCCGGTCCGTGTCGATCATCTCTTCGATCCTGGCGTCGAGTTCGGTAGGGCTCTCGCAACGAAGGCCGACGGCGCCATAGGCTTCCGCGAGCTTGGTGAAATCGGGCAGTGAGGCCGAATAGGAGCGCGATCGACCACTGCCATCCGGCACTTGACCCCATTCTCGCGCCATGCCCGGATGCTCATCGCTCAAGATGAAGATCTTGATCGGCGCTTGATGCTGTATCGCCGTCGACAGCTCTTTCATCGTCGTTTGCACCGAAGCGTCGCCGGCAATGTCGATGACAAGGCGCCCAGGATTTGCGAGCTGCGCGCCCAGCGCGGCAGGAAGACCGAAGCCCATCGCCCCCAATCCACCTGACGTAATCCAGCGATTGGGTTTGTCGAAGCCGAAGAACTGCGCCACCCACATCTGCTGACCGATCTCCGTGGCGATGATGGGGTCGTGCGGCTTTGTCAGCGCATGCAGACGCTCCAGGGCATGTTGCGGCATGATTGCGTGGTCCAGCCGCTCGTAGGAAAACGACTGGTGGGCTCGCCAATGATCGATCTGCAACCACCACGCCCGCAACCGCTTCTGGTCGGGGACGGTGGAAAGCGACCGCCAGGCATGGATCATGTCCGCCAGCACATGCGCGGCGTCGCCCTGAATGCCGATGTCGACAAGAACGCGTTTGTTGATCGACGAGGCATCGATATCGATCTGGATCTTCTTCGAGTGAGGCGAAAACTCATGCACGCGCGAGATCGCAAGGTCGTCAAACCGCGCGCCGATGGCGATCATCAGGTCGCAGTCGGCAATTGCCATATTGGCTTCATTCGATCCGTCCTGTCCGGCGACCCGCAGCCAGTTTGGCCCGGTGGCGGGGTAGGCTCCAAGCCCCATGATGGTGGACGTTACGGGAAAGCCGGTTAGGTCGACGAACTCGCGCAACAATCGCGATGCCTCCGGTCCGGCGTTGATGATGCCGCCGCCGATATAGATGATGGGGCGTCGGGCTTCGGCCATCAATGCGACAGCCGACCGGATCGCGTTCTGATCGCCTTGCATTGCCGGCTGGTAGCTCGGCAGCGGACCTACCTTGTCAGGTGAGACGTAGATGCCGCTGGCAAACAGCACGTCCTTTGGCATGTCGACGAGAACAGGGCCGGGCCGACCGGCCGCCGCGATCCGGAAAGCCAGATGGATCGTTTTGGCCAGATCGTCGATGTGTTGGACCAGGAAATTGTGCTTTGTGCAGGGGCGGGTGATGCCGACCGTATCGCATTCCTGAAAGGCGTCCGTGCCGATCAGACTTGTCGGCACCTGGCCCGCGAGGCAGACGAGGGGAACGGAGTCCATAAGGGCATCCTGTAGCGCCGTGACCGCATTTGTAACGCCTGGTCCTGATGTCACCAGCATGACGCCGACTTTTCCCGTCGAGCGGGCATAGCCTTCGGCTGCGTGTCCGGCGCCTTGCTCATGGCGCACCAGGAAATGTTTGATGTCCTCCTGTTGGAAGATTTCGTCATAGATCGGCAGCACCGCGGCGCCTGGATAGCCGAAAATGTGTTCGACACCGTTGTCGCGCAGCGCTTGCAGAACGATCTCGCCGCCGTTCATGCGACGATCAGAGGGGTTGTTTAGAGAAGAGTTGGCTGTCTCGCCGGTCATATCTGAGTTCCGTCGTGAGTGGGGTGATGGTGCGACGGGGCATAAAAAAAGGCCCCGTCAGGGACCTGTTTTCCGCGCATGGGTGGCTATTGCCGGACGATCAGGCCGTCCTGCCCATGCGCGATATCACCACTACGAGAACCATTGCGATTTTCATGGGCGATAGAGCTAGCTCCAAATCTACACGTCGTCAACGGCGTCTCTGCGTAGATTGTATCTGTGGTTGAGAATACTGGATCGGTTGGTTGATCAGTGACGAGGCAAGGGCAGCGGGCAACCCGTTCGCAACCTATCGACAAGGCAAACTCTGCCCGTACGATCGCCACTAAGCGATTTCGACCACGTCTTCCAGTGCGCCCCGGTCAGGGTTTCCGAGCTAGCCGTTGGCGTCGGTCCCGGCGCGAACCCAAGTTCTATGAAGAGGTATGTGCGCCATCGAGGATCTGCCGCGCCTCGGCCCGCGGCGCGGCGACGGAATGACGCTTAACGAGCGAGCATTCGAGCTTCGCAATGGGATAGCGCTTGCCGGGCGTACTTTCCGGGTTGAGATGTTCGATCGCCCATTGCCCCATGGCAAGATGCGGAAGGACCGAAGTCGTCAGCGGCGGTACGAGATGTCGTGAAATTTCTTCGTCGTCATAACCCACCACCGACATGTCCTGGGGAATGCGAAGCCCTGCATCCTTGAGCGCTTCGTAGCACCCGATGGCAGTCCGGTCGTTCTGGCAGAAGATCGCGGTGGGCGGCTCTTTCAGAGCAAGCAGTTTCATCGTGGCGGCATAGCCGGCACCGGCCGACCAGTCGCCCTCAATAACCAACTCCGGATCGAAGGGTATATCGGCGGTCGCGAGCGCGCGGCGATATCCCGTCAGCCGGTCCTGCGCAGCCTGCATCCAGGTTTCGCCGGTGATCGTCGCGATGCGATGGTGCCCGTGCATGATCAGATGCCGGGTGGAGCTCTGGCCTCCGGCGATCTCGCTCGGCACCACGGCGGGAAAGGCATGGTCCGCCGTATAACAGTTCAGCAGGACCGTCGGAATGTTGAGCTCGCAGACATAGGAGGGAAGCTCTACCTGGCGGGTATAGATTGTCATATAAATGAGCGCCGATATGCCTCCGCTCGTCAAAGCCTCGATGGCCTTCGGCTCCATGACCGGATCACTGAGCGTCTGGGCTACCAAAAGGACATTGCCGGCGTTCCAGGAGGCTTGCCGCGCGCCTTCGATCGCAACGATCGCTTCCGGGCTGGTGGCGAGTTGATCGACGGCGAAACCGATGATGTTGTCCAGTCCCGAATAAGAGGCCTTCGTCGCATAGGTCTTCTCCATGTAGCCGAGCGCATGCGCCGCCTCCCATACGCGATCGCGCGTCTGCTGGGAGATACGGGTGCCGGGCGTGTCGTTGAGGACGAAGGAGACGGCCGCCTGCGAGCAGCCAGCCGCCGCGGCGATGTCCATCATCGTCACGCGCACAGGCTTATTCCTCTTTTGGGTCTTGGGTTTTCGCATTCGTGGAAACTGTCTCTGCTTCAGATAATGGGGGTAGGGTGATTGATTGTCGTTTTCTGATAATAATATTAGCATCTATCTGAAAGCGTTGGCAATTGCATGAATTGCTTCAACACCACCGGTTATTGGCAGCTTCCAGTACGAAATTGCAGCCCTGACCACTGGGCGATGAAATGTTTGGATCTGCATTGATAATACTATTTACTAATTAAAATTCTTGTATACCGTCAGGGAGCGATCGGAACCTATGCCACTCGTCGCTTTGCGACGGCCCTGGGAGGGGGCGCATCCGGCCGGCCGTAAATCGGAAACGGGCCCGTGCAACTGCGGCCCCTCGGGAGGTGTATTATGAAACAGCTGAAACGCAATGCAGCCTTGTTTTTCGCCGGGTTGATGCTGAGCGCGGCGCCGATTGCCGTATCGCATGCTGCCGATAAACCGACACTTGCATTCGTCGTCAACGGCGCATCCGACTTCTGGAAAGCCGCAGAGGCGGGCGTGAAGAAGGCGCAGGGCGAGATGCCAGACTACCAGATGGAGCTGAAGTACCCTGAGCAGGCATCTGTCGCCGTTCAGCAACGCCTTATGGAAGACTTGGTCAGTGCCGGCGTCAAGGGGGTCATGGTCTCCGCGGTCGATCCCAAGACCCAGACGGACGGCTTGAACAAGATCGGCTCGCAGACTGCTCTCTTCACGACCGATAGTGACGCGCCGCAGACCAACCGCGTCGCCTATATCGGCTCGTCGAATATCGACGCCGGCATGCAGGCGGCCGAAATCGCCAAGAAAGCGATGCCTGACGGCGGCAAATGCATCGGCTTCGTCGGCCTGCTGGGCGCCGATAATGCCAAAGAACGTATCCAGGGCATGAAGGACGGCCTGAAGGGCACGAAGATCGAGCTGACAGATGTCCGCGGCGACGATATCGACCAGACGCGCGCAAAGAAGAATGTCGAGGACGCGCTGGTGGCCAGCCCCGACGTCACCTGCATGGTCGGCTTCTACTCCTACAATACGCCGCGCATCTATGAGGCGCTGCGTGACGCCGGCAAACTCGGCCAGATCACCGTCGTCGGCTTTGATGACGATCCGATCACGCTCGGCGGCGTCAAGGAAGGCACGATCGCAGCGACCGTCGTGCAGCAGCCGTTCGAATGGGCCTATCAGGGTATGAAGCTGATGGCGGCCTACCTCAAGGGCGACAAATCAGGCGTTCCCAGCAACGGCTTGATCATCATCCCGACGGTGATCATCGGCAAGGATGACGTTGACAAGTATGCCGCCAGCCTGAAGGCTATGTCTGGAAAATAACTCTCCTTCGCGGCGGCGGCACTTGCCGCTGCCGCGACAGACGTGTCATGCCGACACAGCATTAGTTGCCATGGACAGGCGATGAACCACAGCTCCGACATCCCGTCACCGGACCCGCTTGCAACGCCGTTCCTTTCGCTTTCCGGCGTTGGCAAGACCTATCCGGGCGTCGTTGCGCTTGAGGGCCTGTCGATCGACATCATGCCAGGAGAGGTCATCGGCCTCGTCGGCGAGAACGGAGCTGGAAAATCGACGCTGATGAAGATTCTTGGCGGCGTGATCGCACCAGACCGAGGCACGATCCTACTCGACGGCACAGAGCTTCGTTTCCTCACCGTGGAATCGAGCATCGCATCCGGCATCGCCTTCGTGCACCAAGAACTCAATCTCTTTGAGAATCTCGACGTTGCTGCCAATATCTTCCTGGGCCGCGAACCGCTGAAGGCGGGACCTTTCAAGCTCGTCGATCGCGATCGACTGCGAGACATGGTGAAGCCGCTCTTGAAGCGGGTAGGGGCGCATTTTTCCGCCGACACGCCCGTGGCATCGCTTTCCCTTGCCGAGCAGCAGATGGTGGAGATCGCCAAGGCGCTGTCCATCAACGCCAGGCTCGTCATCTTCGACGAACCCACGTCCAGCCTGCCGCTGGCCGAAACCGAGCGGCTCCTGAGCATCATCAAATCGCTGAAAGCCGATGGCATCAGTGTAATTTTCATCTCGCATCGCCTTCACGAGGTTGAGCGGGTGGCAGACCGGGTCGTAGTCCTGCGCGACGGCACGCTTGTGGGCACGCTCGCCAAGAAAGACATCGGCCACGACCAGATGGTCAAGCTGATGATCGGCCGGGTGCTTGCGGCCCGGACCGCAAAACCGCAGCGCTCGCCCGGCTCGGTTGCGCTGAAGGCAAGCGGCGTGCGCACCGAGGCCTATCCCGCCCGTCCCGTTGATCTGGAAATCCGGTATGGAGAAATCATGGGGCTTGCAGGGCTCGTTGGGTCGGGCCGCACCGAGCTTGCAAAAGTACTCTTCGGCATCGACCGGAGCTACGGCGGAGCCATTCTGCAGGACGGGCGGCAAATTGCGGTCAGCTCTGCCCGGGACGCCGTCGCTCGTGGCATTTTCCTGGTACCGGAGGATCGCAAGCGCAACGGCATACTTCTTGATTTCCCGATCGCCCAGAACATAACTCTTGCCGATCTCCCCAAGCTCTCCAGCCGCTTCATGCTTTCTGCCGAGCGGGAGAGGGCGGCCGCCGAAAAGCAGCGCGTTCGCCTTGGTATCAAGGCGCCCTCCGTTTCGACGCGAACCGGCACTCTGTCCGGCGGCAACCAGCAGAAGGTGGTGCTTGCCAAATGGTTGTCGATGAACCCGAAGGTGATGATCTTCGACGAGCCGACACGCGGCATCGATATCGGCGCGAAGAACGAGATCTACGGCCTGATGCGAGCGCTTGCCGATGCCGGAGTGGCGATCCTGATGATATCAAGCGACATGGAAGAGGTGATCGGGGTTTCCGACCGCATCGCCGTCATGCACGAGGGCCAGATCGCAGACATATTGGAAGAGGACGAAATCAGCCAGGAAAGCGTCCTTTTGCTTGCTGTCGGCAAAAGGGTAAAATAGCGGCTGCGGCCCATATAAATAAGTATCGGGGATGAATCTCGAATGGTCAAAAAAGATCTCGGACTGCTGCTTTTGATCGTCGTCGTCGGCATTGTCGTCGCCATCATCAATCCGCGCTTCCTGCTGCCGATCAACCTGGCCAACACCGCCAACTTGATCGGCCTGTTCGGCATCCTGTCGATCGGTCAAGCCTTTGTCATCATTACAGGCGGTATCGAGCTTTCCGTGGGCTCGCTCGTAGCACTTCTCGGTGTGCTGTTCGTCGATTTCATCGCGGTCCAGGATATGTCATGGATGCTGGCGCTGCCGTTCATTCTCGCGCTCGGCGCGGTCATAGGCGCCGTCCACGGCTGGCTGATCACCCGGCTCAACCTGCAGCCCTTCGTCGTCACCCTCTGCGGCCTCCTGATCTATCGTGGGGCAGCGCGCTTCTATACGGCCGACGGAACGGCGGGCTTTGCTTTCGGCCAAAATTTCCCTGACCTCGAATTCCTGACCGCCGGACGGTTTTACGGCGTTCCCAACACCTTCATCGCACTCGTCATCATTGCCGTGGTCATGTGGATCATGCTGCATCGCTCTGTCTTCGGACGTTATCTATACGCGATCGGGAAGAACGAGGAGGCGGCCCGTTATTCCGGTATCCGTACCGGCCGCATGATCATGTCGGCCTATGTCATTTGCGGGCTGCTGACGGCGCTTTCGGCGATTTATTTCGCCATGTACACACGCTCGATCTCGCCGGCGAGCCATGGCCAGTTCTACGAACTCTACGCGATTGCGGCTGCCGTACTCGGCGGCTTTTCGCTCCGCGGCGGCGAGGGGTCGATCGTCGGCGTCGTGCTGGGCACGGTCCTGCTCCAGGAGTTGCAGAATCTCGTGAATCTACTGGGTATACCCTCGTCGTTGAATTTCGCTGTCATGGGTGGCGTCATCCTCATCGGCGTCCTGATCGACCAACAATGGCACGCGATCCGTGCAAAGCGCCGCCTTGTCTTTGCTGCCCGGCAGACCGAAACCCGTCTTTCGAACGAAGGCAGTTTGCCAGTGGTTGCCAATCAGGACTAGGTCAGTGGATGGGGCCATGCGTGTCGTGATCTTGCCCCGTTGAGACAATCCGTTTCAGGAGGGCAGCATCCGGCCACCCGTCAGCGAGTGATCTTGCGGCGTTCATCCATATCGATCTGGGAGTAGGTGCGCTTCATGTCTCGTTCCTTGCAGGGATAAACCGTTGTTATCTATTGCAAGTCGCACTTCATCCTTGAACCCACCCGGCTACACATATTGTGGCGGGGAAGTTGGAATGTCCGTTTGTGTGCAAAGTAGAAGTGTCACTTTGGGCGCGTCTTCAGCCATTTGCAAATGCGTCACTCGGCATGTCCACTTGCGCTGAGGCAAGCCCCCGACCGGACCGGCTGGACCCGGTTGCAAGGGAAGGGAGGGGCGGGTGAGATGCTCCCCATCGGCTTTAGCTTTGACAGTTGGAGCAGCCAGTCATTCCGCCGCATCGAGGTCAGAGAGTGCTTGTCGCCGTCGGGCAATGACGGCGGGATCGTTCATGAAATCCGTCTTCCGACCCGGCTTGCGGCCCCGCGGCGTGTAGCCATTCTTCTCGCTGTTGGTCCTGACCTTGGGCGCCGGCGGTTGCTCCTGACGCTCCTTGATATAGGCCAGGACATCGCCGAGCCGCTTGTTCTCGGTGATCGCCGCATGCGTCACCCGCTGGTCCTTGTCGAACGTCTTGTAGGGCAGGGAATGACCTTTCCAGCGCACGTCCAGCCGGCCATCGGCATAGGCGTAGGTCTCGACATAGCGACCCGCCAAACCGCGCGTCACCTCGCTCTCCTCCAGCATGATCCGCTGGCGCTCAAACGAAAACGTCAACTGCGATCCGACATAGCGCTGCTCGCGCTTGCACAGAATCTCGCTGAGCCGATCCGGCGCCAGATTCATCGGCCGGTGCAGATTATCGGACCGGGCAGGGACAATCGCAAACCGGGCATTGTAGTCCTCCATGAAACCGGACAGGAAAGCGTTGCCGTCGTCCATGCCGGAAATCCCCGCCAGCCGCAGTTCCTTGACCAGTCGATCCTGCAACGTCCGGTTCATCCGCTCGACACGACCCTTCGCCTGGCTCGAATTTGCGCAAAGAATCTCGATGTTTAGCTCACAAAGCGCCCGCCCGAACTGGGTCATGCCCTGGCCACCCTTGGCCTCCTTCTTCGCCACCCGGAACACCGAATGCTTGTCGGAGTAGAAAGCCACAGGCGCGCCGTGACGCTTGAGGTAAAGCGCCAGCGCCTCGAAATAGCTGAAGGCGCTTTCCGAGCGCACGAACCGCAACTGCATCAGCTTGCCCGTCGCATCGTCGACGAACACCAGCAGCGAGCATGGATCACCGCGGTCCTCGAACCAGCGATGCTCGGACCCGTCAATCTGCACCAACTCGCCATAGGCTTCACGCCGCAAGCGCGGCTGATGAAACGTCCGCCGCTGCTTGCGCGAGAGCCACAGGCCCGCATCCACCATCCAGCTGCGCAACGTCTCACGCGACACCCGCAACCCATCGCGCTCGGCAAGCTTCTCGGCCGCCAAGGTTGGTCCGAAGTCTGCATAGCGTTCGCGAACCAACGTCACGGCGTAATCCCGAACACCGTCGCTGATCCGGTTGTTCGACGGTCGGCCGATCGCCTTGTGCCGGATCGACGCCGCACCACCCGTGTTGATCCGCTCCAGCAGACGACGCACCTGGCGCGTACTCAGATCAAGCACATGTGCCGCCGACGCCATCGTCATCCGGCCGGCGATCACTTTCGATAGAATCTCGATCCGCTGCAGATCACGCTCGCTCATCGCAATCAGTCCCATCCGCAATCTCCCAGGTCATCAAACAAGGGGAGAGTGACATTCCAACTTTGCAGAAACAGGACACTTTAACTTTGCGGCTACACAACTTGTCAAAGCTGAATAGCGCTGCGACTTCGCCAGCCAGTTAGAAACGCGACACTAGCACCGTCGGTCAGCCCCCGATCCGGCCGGCTGGGCCGGGTTGAAAGGGCGGAGCGGGGGCGGGTGATGACA